>NZ_LT549890.1:0-600000 GCF_900079115.1 Saccharolobus solfataricus | reverse complement strand
AGCAATGTTATTAGCAAAAGTAATGATAGACAAATTTATGGGGAGTGATGAGTAATGACAGATGCTATTTCTTTAGCGTTAAGCACAGGATTAGGACCCGTTGTAGCAATAATCATTATTCTAGTCATGATGGGGTTGACATACAAGATGGCGGGAAAGATACCTTCAATTCTAGTGGGTATTGCATCAACTTTTGCACTGATGTTTCTAGACTTTCTGCCATTATTCTGGGCCATTACGGTTATCTTTGCGTTAATTGCCGGTCTGGTCTTGGGTGGTAGGGATGGGGACTAAGCTAATAGTTTACGTTTTACTGTTTGATGTCTTCTTATCACTGATGGTGGGTGCTTATTCGGGTATAACACCGCCTAGTATCCCGCCAGAACCCAGTTACTCTTTGGCACAAGAAATAGCATCCTCAATCGTTTGGACTGTGGGCTGGGGACCTCTGACACTTTGGGGACCAGTCACATTAATCCCGCCATTTTCAATACTGGGGGCTAACTTTCCCGGTTTGACGTTACCGGGTTTAACCATTCCCGGTGTAACGTTATTTTCCATATCATTCTCATGGTTAGCTCCAATTCTCTATTTGGCGAATTGGATAGTCTGGATCTTTCAAGTAATTTCGAGTGTTGTCGGTTATCTCTTCAGCATCTTCACTTCTTCTATAAGCTTGTTAGCGAATGTACCTACCGTGGGACCGTTTCTGACAGCATTTACACTTATCATTAACTTCATACTCATTTGGGAATTGGTGAAGTTGATTAGGGGTTATGGGTTATGAGCGACTATAACTCCAACAGTGTTAGGGCGAAAATCCTAAGAAGAAAGATCCTTGAGCTGATAGCAGAGAACTATATACTCTCAGCGTCTCTCATCAGTCACACACTACTACTCTCATACACAACAGTTTTACGCCATCTTAAGATTTTGAATGAACAGGGCTATATCGAATTGTACAAACAGGGGCGTATATTATACGCAAAAATACGCGAAAACTCGAAACAAATTCAGATTCTGTATACAGAACTAGAGGGGTTTAAAAAGACTAGTGAAAACCTGGATTTGAACAAAGATGGCCACCAGACTAATGCTAAGCCCCAAATCAAAGAAAGCTGAGGGATCTATTAATATAGGGGTTTTGCTGGGTCTGTTCATCTTCATCCTAATCGGCATAGTGCTTTTGCCAGTCATCACATCACAAGTTACTAATTTAACTGGCGGAACTAATCCACAGGTAACCGGGACAAACGCCACACTGTTAAACCTAGTGCCGTTATTCTACATCCTAGTGCTTATAATTGTCCCCGCGGTCATAGCGTATAAGATATATCGTGACTGAGGAGGGCTGAAGGATGGAGGAGTTAAATATTAAGCAAATTCTTTTTTTGGCTATCTTTCTTGTTATTGGTGTAGTTCTGTTTCAGCCGATAATCAGTTATGTGAATAATGTAACAACATCTGGGACATACACTACTATTATATCCGGTACATTAACGCAAACATCATTTGTTTCCAATCCTAACTATGTAGGATCATCAAACGCCCCACTGGTTTCGTTAGTCCCACTCTTCTACCTGATAGTCTTAATTGTTGTACCCGCGGTTGTAGCTTACAAGATCTACAAAGATTAGATAGCCCTTTATAAAGTCAGTCTTCTTTTTTCTTTCTTGATGAGTGCGTTAGGGGACATCATATACGTTTTAGCTATTCTGATTCCTCTTTTGGGTTTGGTCATAAGGAACTTTATGCTAAACCTAATGGGCTTTGTGATGGGGACAATAGGGTTTTTGGTGTTCGTGAGTAATCAGACAGACATAACGTTTTCTGCATCAACATTTTACATATCGTTCCTACCACTGGCATTTGGACTAATCAATTTTGCCTTCTTCTTTGAGTGGCTGAGGGAGGAAAGGATATGAGGTGGATGACAAATGGTCTTACTAGTCCCAAAAACATACGCCGAAATAGTCCTCGTTTTCGATACAATTATTATGACTATCTCACTTCTCTTCAGAAAACCAAAGCCCAAATCCGTGAGGTTAACACCAAACCCGAGATTCATAGGGTGGTACTTAGTCATCTCAGCTATCACCGCCTTAGCCGTAAGTCATTTTGCTTTATATCAATCTTTGATAGACTACTTCATGGGTCTGTTCCTTAACAGTCTTATCTTTTATGTGGGGGTGAAAGTTCTTGTCAACTGATGGGAAACTTGTTTCTGTTTATGAGGAAAAAATAAGGAATGCGAAGTCATTAGAGGAGTTGAAACAGGTATGGGATGAGGTACAATTACAAGTAGCAGACCACAAAACGCAGAAGAGGTTGTGGAAGGCTAAAGAGAAAAGGGAATTCGAGTTAAAGTATCAGGAGTTTGAAAAACTAAAAGCGGAGCTTTCACAAAAGAAGAAAAAGGTAAAGAAAGAGAGAGTCGATGTAAAGGTAAAAATCACAAAGAAATGGATCAACTCACGGTTATTCACTGCAGAACATTACATAGCCATGTTACAGCAATCGAAAGATGGTCTACAATTACTGTTCTTACGCCGGGCAAAACTAGTAGAGAATCAAGGGTATCTAATGCTAGAAGTGAAAAAGATGAAGAAGGTGTGGGTTCTTAACGGGGAACCTCTTCTTCTTGAAAAGAACAAATTCCCATTCGGAAAGAAGTTTGTGGCGGTCTGGTTTACTTTGCCCGATTATCCTTACACACTCAACTTGGTGGTAGATGAGAAGATTAGACAGCTTACATTAAAGACTCTGAATGCTCCACAGATTATTCATTCAGTCATAAAGACTAAGTTCTTTGAGGCGTTAGCAAAAGTAGGGGCGGGACCTGATCTGATGATGTTAATAATAGGTGTGATTATGGGTGTCGGAATAGGAGTGGCAATTGGTTTTGGTATAGCAAACGCAAACTTAACGCATCTACTCAGTCAACATGTGGCAAACACAACAACAACTCATTTAGCTACTACAACAACTACAACCACACCGTTTACGATTCCTTCAAACAATACAAAGGGGTGAGTTGAGTGGCTAAGAAGAATGGGGTAACTGAGTTAGAACAGTTAAGAAGAGAAAATGAAGAGCTGAAGAAGAAACTGGAGGCAATTGCCAATAACGAATCGGCTGAGGAGGATAAAGAGTTAAAAGAGATTGAGAACCCCTATACGGTGACAAACCGGGCAATCACAGAACTTGTGGAACCCCGTGATACCATGTTCTATCTTAGCGGGAATCAGATATCACTTATCTTAACAGCGTTTGAGTTTTCCAGGTTACCGGCATACTTTGGTGAAGAGCCAGTAACAGAATTAGCAGAGTTTGCGGTCAGACTCAAACACTACTTAGTCAGTAAGGGCGGAAAAGGCAGGAGGGATATACTAAGAGTGTTACGCGTATCCTCTGGTCAAGTCAGAGAAAACGTGAATAAATCATTATTTAAGCAATTACTCCAGGGGGGTAGGGATAGCGATGTCACAGAAGAAGAATGAGATGTTGTGGTTAGCTCAGAAAATCGTTTCAGCATACAACAATGTAGGCTTTGTGTCCGCGGTGATTTTTGGAAAGCAGGGAAGCGGGAAGACTACATACGCTTTCAAGGTCTCTAGGGATGTGTTTTGGAAACTCAACAACTTGAGTACTAAAGATGACGCATGGCAATACGTTCAGAACTCCTATTTCTTTGAACTTCCTGACGCGTTAAGTAAAATCCAAGATGCGATTGATAACGACTACCGGATCCCGTTACTCATCTTTGACGACGCGGGCATATGGCTGAGTAAGTACGTATGGTATGAAGACTATATGAAAACGTTCTACAAGATATACGCTCTTATCAGGACTAGAGTTAGTGCGGTTATCTTTACAACGCCTAGCCCGGAAGACCTGGCGTTTTACTTAAGGGAAAAAGGATGGTATCAGATACGGGTGACGATGGTAAATCGTAAGACGATGACAGCTAGGGCGACACTGTACTCCAAAGACTTTGGGCGTAACAGCAAAGGTGAAATCGTTACCCAGGTGAAGAAAAAGGCGTTAGACTTATTTAAAGTGCAAATTCCAGATATTATATATAAGGAATATATGCAAAGAAGAAGAGAGACTGAACGCAAACTTTTACAGGAGTTAAGACAAATTCTGTCAACTTTGAACGTAAACAACAGCGTAAACTAGGGTTGAAAACGGGGTTTAGGTCAGTGTCTGTTAATCTCATTGAATTTTGAAAAATTGTATTGAGAGACGTATAAGCGCATATGTAAAATTCCACGCTTTTGCACCCGTTAGAAAAATTCAAAATGTATACAACCATTCAGCATACAAGGGATAGTACTTTTTCGCTAGGGTCAATAAGTCTAAGTAATGCTTTGTCAAAATATCGCCGGGTGTCCTACCCTCTAAGAAGTCAACAACCTCACTGGGGATACCTAGTTCTAAGGCTTTGGTGGCAAAGAATTTTCGGATATACTTAGGAGGAACTAGATTAAGCCTCCTAACATATTTGTCCACATAGGCTTTAGAGATCTTAATTTGTTTTAGCTCTGTGACATGAAAGATGTAAAAGCTCTTCTTTTGACCCCTTGTCCAGTTAAGTATATATATGCTGAATCCTTCTTCCCTAATTTCGTTTTGCGGGTTGTAGTCGTTCAGCACTTTAAGTGCTTCAGATTCCCTTGAACCGCTTTCCAAAAGCAGTCTGTAAAATAAATATAAATTAGGATATTCTTTGACAGTGCTTAACGTTTTTCGTACTTCCTCTAATGTGGGGACTCGTAAATCGGGTTTCGTTCTTTTTATTTTCAAACTTTCGGGCGGGTCTCTGTTAAGTACAAGCTTATAGAAGTTACGCCACGCTTTTATGCAGTTATTGCTTTCTTTTCTTCCTTGCTTTACACAGTTGATATATTCTTTTATCGTTTTATCTGTAATTTTTTTCTGCCTAAGTGTAAATTCGAATTTGAGTAAATCTGATGCGGAAATTTCAGAGTTGTTAGAAGACGTTAGATTAGAGTCAATTATTCTAACTCCTTTCAATTCATCATCATTAGCATCGGGGGTCTTAGGGGGTGTCCCCCTAATGCCGGCCTCCCAAGCCGGTGATCCCGGGTTCAAATCCCGGCGGCCGCATACATCTTCTTTATCTGAAAGTTGTTAAGAAAAATTTCACTATCTGTTATTATATTTCATTATTTCTATAATTTTTTTATATAATATCAAGTATTGAGATCCTTTTTTGTATAGCAGAATTCTTTTTATATATTGATGAATATGCACATAACTCTTTCTATTGTTGAAGGCATTGATTAAAAACTATTCATAAATTTCATAGACTATTTAGTAATTAGTTTTGATTGGCGTTAATATGAGGTTTGATTTCCGAACTTAAGAGATAGTTTCATGATAATAGAATATAATAAATTGGGAACCATACTTTACAGTAGAATTTCTCATAAACAGTTATATAATATATTTCATTACAGTTATCATGAGGTTAGATTGCTCGTATACAACAAATATCTACCAATACCAAAACAATTTAATGACGAATTTTGGACTGTGGAAAAGGTAGAACACATCAGATATCTCTCTTTAACAGGAAAGCCTTATAAAATATTTAATGAGGACATGAACTCTTTAAGAGTATTAGACAAGGTTAGATTTAAGCTCGATAAAGCAACTTCAATATCTTTGACCCCTAAGGCAAATCTAGAGCTAGAATTTTCTGGAATTTACATGAAGTCTCCATTATATCTAGGTGATATGTCTTATGGAGCGTTGAGTGGTAATCCAAATATAGCAATTGCCACTGCGGCTGATTTGACTGAAACTCTAGCTGGTACCGGAGAAGGTGGTCTGCACCCAGAAGTTGCTAAACATAAGAGGATTTTTGTACAGTGGGCCTCAGCTAGATTCGGCGTTGATATTAGAGTTTTAACTGCTGGTATGGGGGTTGTAATAAAAATTGGGCAAGGAGCTAAGCCTGGAATTGGCGGTCATTTACCAGGCAATAAAGTTACTGAGCCAATATCTTTAACTAGAAGGATCCCAATCGGTATAGATGCCATATCTCCAGCACCTCACCATGACATTTATTCCATTGAGGATCTTGGGCAAAGAATAGAGGCATTAAAAGAAGCCACTGGAAGGCCTGTTTTCGTTAAAGTGGCAGCAACTAACTACATTCCTTATATAGTGTCTGGTATTGCCAGAATGGGGGCTGATGGTGTTATAATAGATGGACATGGAGCAGGGACGGGTGCTACACCTGTTGTTATAAGGGATAACGTTGGCATACCAATAGAGCTAGCTATAGCCTCAGCTGACAAGATTTTAAGGAGAGAAGGCCTTAGGGATAAGTTTACTATCATAGCTGCTGGTAGGGTTTCGTCAGCTACGGATGCTGCCAAACTATTTGCTTTAGGTGCTGATATAGTAAGTGTTGGTACTGGAGCCTTAATTGCCATGGGCTGTGTCATGGTACATAAGTGTCATGTAGGCTCATGTCCTACAGGTTTGACTGCAAAGATTGATGGAACTAGAGTAGTTGATACAGAGTTTGGAGTTAAGATGTTAGTTAATTTTATTAATGGGTTTTCTCTTGAATTAGCCAATATTTTAGACAATTTAGGGTTAAATAATATTAGAGAGCTTAGGGGTAGAAGAGATCTCCTTTACGGGCATGGTTTGAGTAAAGATACTTTAGAAACTCTAGGAATTGACGGTACAGAGGATGAAGCGAATCCTAAATTGGGTGAATTGTGGAATAGGAGAATTATTGCTTATATGCACGAATTGATGAATAAGGGAAATCCAGTAATAACTAGCATGGGAAGTACTGCACCACCAGATGTGGAGAAACCAGCTAGAATAATTGATTGGCTCAGATCTGATGGAGCTCAAGTTACTAGGCCTTCAATAGATCCTTATAGGGAAGACGTAGATACTTCCTTTTATCTTAAAGGTGGAGAGATATACTTATCCCTTCCAATAATTTTTGACATCACTGAAGCTCCTTTAGAGTATAAGGAAGCGTTCAGTTGGAGTGCCCTAGCGTTGTCTTCAGCAGTTTTCGATTACGAAACTATTGACAAGTACGCAGAAGTTTTCATAAGTAGTGATGGAAGAGGTATCGCTAGGTGGAGTAGGAACGAGATTTATGAAAACTCGTATCTCTTGATACCCGCGGATGAGAACGTAATAGATGAAGTTATTGGAATGGGTGTTCAAGGGTTCATAATTGATGAGGACAGCGGAAATAGTGATCTAGAATTGGTTGTTAGTGCTTTAGATACCAAATTAAAGGAAGTGGGTGTTAGAAATCATTATGATATTTTAGCTAAATCAAGCAGACTAAGACATTCTGCAGACGCTTTCAAATTGATTCTATTAGGTGCGGATTCTGTCATAATGCCTTACTTTATTTTAGAAAAAGCCATAGGTGAGGGAAATAAGGGTAATTTGAAAGAAAAAGCCTTCAGTCTCATAACTGGAATGAAGAAGGAAATAGCATTGCTTGCTGGTGCAGCTGGAGTTTATAGTGTCCAATCCACCTTGACTGGTAATAGGGAGTTATTACGTTCTATCAATTTGAATCATTCTATAAGGAAAGCACTTAGAATAAAACCAGCGGGGTCTTTATAATGGTTGACTATTATCCTTCTGGTTGTGGTGTTTTTGGGATCTTAAGGAAAAGAGATGCCCCTAAAGTTAAAGGCGATTTAGTTGTAAGAGCAATAGATAGAGTTAGATATAGGGGTAGTGATAAGGGTGCAGGATTTGCTGTATTTAATTTAGAAAAAAGAAACTATTATGTTATTAAAGCATTTTATAATGGAAACCCAAGTGAACTAAAGGAGGTATTTAGTAAGTATGGTATAGAAGTTAAGAATGTTGAGTTAGTAAGTAAGTATTCGAATTTGTGTGATTGTAATCTAATTGCTTTAGGCGATATAAATGAAGTTAGGAAGGCTATAAGGAATATAAATGAGATTATGTGGAATGGTAAAGAGAGGAAAGGCAGAGTATATAGCGTTGGTAGTTCTCTTCATGTTTATAAGGGTGTTGGATATCCTAGAGATGTAGCTGAACAATATCGTGTTGAGGAAATCGAGGGTGATTTATGGTTAGCACATACTAGACAGCCCACGAATTCTCCTGGTTATTATCCATTTTGGTCTCATCCTTTTTCCTCATTTAATATTGCTATAGTACATAATGGTGATGTTAGCTCATTTGGCGCAAACGTTGAATATCTAAACTCAAGGGGGTTAAATAGTTTTGTAGGAACTGACAGTGAAGTATTGGCTTTCTTATTTGAGGAACTCATCGCAGAAGGCTTAACTGTTGAAGAAGCGGTAAAGATTCTAATTAATCCATCTAGAAGATTCGATGGCTTACCTAAAGACGTTGATTATCTATATAGAAACGCTAGACTTGATGGTCCATTTACTGCAGTTATTGGTTATGATTCTGGTGATGATTTATATTTGATAGCTATTGCTGATAGATCTAAATTTAGGCCGGCCATAGTTGGTGAGGATGATTCGTATTATTATATAGCAAGTGAGGAGAATGAGATTAGGGAAGTAAGCCCTAAGGCCAAAGTTTGGACGCTCAAACCCGGTTCTTATTTTATAGCGTCTTACAAAAAGGGAGTCATATCGTACGGTAGGAGCAATGAAGAGTTAAAGACATTTTCTCCTCCCCCAATAATGGTTCCAGAAAAGTATGATATTAATGCCTATAATATAGGGTATAAGGAGTTAAATTATGAGATCCTTAAGTTAGCTGAAAAAGGAAAGAGGGAAATAACAGTTGCCAATGTTTTAGGTCATAGATATATTGGGATAAATCTACCTGCTAGAGGTATAAATAATTTGAGGATTAACCTTTATGGTGTGATCGGAAACGCTATGGCAAACTTAAATGAGGGTAATGAGTTTTATGTTTATGGAAATGTCGCTGATGATTGTTGCGATACCATGCATGGAGGGAAGGTAGTAATTTACGGCGATGCAAGAGATGTTTTAGCTCAGACTTTTCAGAACGGTAAGATTTTCGTTAAGGGTAATGCCGGGAATAGAGTCGGTATTCAGATGAGAGAATATAAGGATAAAAGACCATATCTCATAATAGGCGGTATTGTCGATGATTATCTAGGAGAATATATGGCTGGAGGTTCAATAATAGTGTTTGGTAAGGGATACAATGGAGAACCAGTAGGAAATTTTGTAGGAACGGGAATGGTAGGGGGTAGGATATACATAAGAGGTAAAGTTTCCCCATCAAAGTTAGGATTACAACCACCTAAGTATGAGGTGATGAGACTAATAAAAGCGCTATTCTTAGAAGGTTTAATTTCTAGTGAAGAATATGATTCATTAAAGAATGAAGAGTATATAGGGATTGTTAATAAGTTAAAAGGAGAAGCCAAGGAATACGCGAAGAAATTGTTTGAGGAGAAAATTGGAGTTCCGATGTACGAATATAGAGAATTGACTGAGGAGGAGTTTAAGGAGTTGTCCCCAGTAGTTAATGAGTATTCTAAGGACATGATGGACCACTCTTATGAAGAACTTTTAAAGGAAAAGTTTACTGTTGTAACTGCTAGAAAATTATAGAAGAAATTTCATTAAATATTTTACGCTTAAAGTTTTCCTTACTGAAATTTAGAGCCCTATCTTTTAATTCCCTTCTTAACTCCACGTTTTCCTTCTCTAATAAGCTCTTTAATAGAGTTACGGCCTCTTCTATGTCAGAATACGAGAATTCCGGAACTACTTCGTAAGCTCCACTCTCTTTAGGTACTATTGGGATAACTCCACTTGCCATTGCTTCTACAACTGGTACCCCAAAATGCTCTCCTATCGTTGCGTGGAAATACACTTTAGCCTTAGAGAGTACTTTAAGTAGCTCTTCCCTTGGTAAATTAGTTATAATCTCTATATCAGCATTAAGTTCTCTCTTAAGGTTAATTAGCTTTTTCAGATAGTCTTTTTCATTTAATGAACCAATGATTACCCCCTTAACTCCACTCTTAGCTGATAGGAGGATTGAGTTTTCAAGCATTTTCCCCCTTTCTATTCTTCCTATTGTGACGAAGAAATTTTCCCTTTTTTCCTCATTATATGCTCTCTGAAAATATCCTACATCCACTGGTGGGTATATTACTTTAGGTTCACTTATTTCGTAAACTTCAGCTATCGCCTTTGCAGAATAACGAGAGTTTGCTATTATCTTTGCCCTCTTCCCCTCTTCCTTTATTTTATTGATGACAAGACGAAACGGTAATAAATAAAGTTTCCAAAATAGGGATCTAGTATACTTGCTAGGTAGGTTAGCTATTGAAGGCGCTCCCGCATAAACTATATGTGGAGCTATTTTGGATAGTGGTATTGGAACTCCGGATGCGTTAAGGTACAAATCCGGTTTTACTTTTTTTGCTGTATAATAGGTTAATAATCTTTGATACTTATCCAGCTTTGGCAAATGGAAGGGTAACGTATACACTGAGGGTATTGATGTATTGTAAGGCTTTGCAAAGCTTATTGCAGTATAATCTATTTTTCTTTCCTCTAGCATTTCAAAAAAAGTTTTATATATATTTCCCTCACCACTATAGCCCATACTCATCCCTAAGCCATGGGCTATTACTGCAACCTTTATTTTCTTCATATTCCATTATTACTTCTGAATGGTTGAGATTATAATACCAGTGGGTCCTAATGATAAGCTTGAATGGGTTAAAAGAAGTGTAAATTCCGCATTATTACAATCAGTTGATAAAGTGATAATTTATGATAATAGTGAGAGAGCAGATATCTACAACTTTTTTCAAGAATTGAAAGATAAATTAGTTTATATTAAGGATAAGAGAATGACAAAGGTTAACATGGCTAGATTACGTAATAAGATGCTTTCGTTAGCCAGTGATAAATATGTGATCATGCTAGATAGTGATGTTGTTATACCTAAGAATTATTCTAATAATATTATAAATAAACTGGAAAGAGGAGTTGCATATACTTGGATTCATTATGCTTATTCAGAAGAGGAAATTGAAAAACCATTATCTATATCCGAAAATAATCCTAATCTAGGATGCGCAGGGCTTAATCTAGAGGTAATTAAGAGGATTGGTTACTTTGATGAACGATATGAAAGAGATGAGGATGTTTGGCTTTACGCTAAATTAAAAAAAACTGGATATAAAGTAGAACCCGCCGAGGGCAGATGTTTGCATCTTAATAAGGTTCACGCAAGGCTTAATTTATCTTCTTCAGTCGCTGAAGCTAGAAGAAATCTTTGGAGGAGTAAATACGACATTATGCTTATGTTCGACGGTCTTACAGATTTTACCTTTTTGACGGGCTATTCATATTATGGTAGTTACTATATATTAGCAATTTTATCAGTTATTTTCCATCCCTTAACTTTCCTCTATCTACCACTCATAGGTTATGGTGTCTATTATTATAAAGGTCCAAAGAAATATTTATTGAATTTAATACCCGGTCTATCTTTGGCTATTTCATTCCCATACGGTCTAGGATATAATCTCATCCAAAAGCTTAAGTAATTCTCTTCTTCTCTTATCAAATTCCCTTTCTACTTTTTCGTCGTAAACTATTCTTCCATTTACTATAACCTTACCTACATATTCACCTACGGTATAATAAACAATGTTTGATAGAATCCTATCCTTCCTTAGCGGATATAATTTGTCCTTCTTTAATAATACTATATCAGCAATGTAACCTTCTTCTATTCTTCCTCCTTTTAAATTAATAAGTTTGTATCCATTTTCTGTTGCTGCCCTAAATGCATGAAATGCCTTTACTCCAACATCCCAATACGAATGTCTTTGGAGCAATACTGCATTTTTCATCTCTCTAAACATATCTAACGAGTTATTACTCGCTGCTCCATCTGTACCTATGGTTATGTTTACTCCATTTTCCATCAATTCTTTAAATGGAAAGAAACCTGCGGTAGCAAGTTTCATATTCGATGTAGGACAATGAGTTGCTTGGTTCACATATCGTAATTCCCAATTAGCTATCCATCCTAAATGGACTAACTGAGCATTTTTTACGATTCCTAGCTCATTCAATAACTCTACTGGGAACTTGCCATATTTTTTCTTTATCTCATAAATCTCGCTTCTGGTCTCAGATACATGGATGTGAATCCATGTGTCTGTTTCCTCTGCAATTTGTTTAGCCAATTTTAATGTTTCTATAGATGTTGAATAAATGCTATGTACGTTCACAATTGGTTTAAACAGTTCACTTGTTTTAAGCTGTCTTTGTTTCTTATCTATCTCATGAGGCTCGAATAAACTGTTTAGAAACGTATAACCAGCATAGGCCCTTATTCCATACTTTTCTGCAATTTCTTTTACTCCTTCAGGATTAAAGTACATGTCTATGAAAGCTGTTGTACCTTTTGATAACATTTCCATTATAGCCAACTCTGAGGCTATGTTCATCTCATTTAGCTTGAAAACTTTTTCAAATTCCCATATCTTTTTTAGCCATTCTGTTAATTCGGCATCGTCATAATATCCACGCAATATTATCATTGGAGTATGTGTATGTGCGTTAACTAGCCCTGGTATTGCAATGTATTCTGAGCAATCTACCTCATCTCCCTCAACTTCCCTTCCTACATTTTTTATATATCCATTTTGTATTACTATGTTCACGTTTTCCAATATTTTATCATAGTTTACAATAAATCTGCAATTTTTTAATGTATATCCGTTATTTCGTATCTGCATTCGTACTCACTTATTCTTTTTAATTTACCATTTACCCTTAATTGTGTTTTGAAAAGTGGAGCGTAAGTTACAAAAGTTTCAGCTTCTCCACCCTCAAATGCAGGATTGAACCCATATCTTCTTGCTCTCTCAATAATTTTCTCCACATCCTCTGTAGTGATTTCCTTACCTACTAGATCGAATGGAAAACCATAGGCGGAGGCTGATGTTATTATGAACTTAAATCCTTCTTTTACTAACCATCGCATATATTCTTCTTGGCTTTTTCTCCAAAGCGGAGTATATGTCTTTAGTCCTAATTCTTCGGCTATTATGCTTATGTTTAATCTTTGATAATCGGAAAGTAACGCTCCGCTAACTATTCCATCAGCACCTTCATTTTTAGCTTGTAATAACGCCTTTTTGAGATCTTCTAGTTCCTTATCTTTCTCTCCTGAAGTCCCGAAGGTAATTAACTTAAAATCCATGGCTTCAGCCTGATATTTAGTATAAATCACGTTAGGATATTGGAACATCCAAGAATCTTCTCTTTTCGGTATTAGCGTTATTAGGCAGACAACCTCAAATCCTTTGAAAACTGCCCAATGCAACGCGTAAGTACTATCCTTCCCTCCGGAGTATAACACACAAATTTTCATAGGATATAAGGAGGTAAAAAAGGGATTAACTTTAATACTTTACTATAATATAGGTTTGATGCCCGTTATTTCTTTTTCTGCTCTCCGCCACTCTGTTGTTGTTGCCCACCTTGCTCCTTCTTCTTCTTGGCCATTTTGTATCTGATAGAAATTCACAATGAAATACCTAATAAGCATTCCTTATGAAATCTTAGTAGAATATTATCGAAAAAAAGTTACGCCAATCATGATCTTAATTCATTATGGCAAAGTATAGTACCATAAATCTTTAAATATATTACCGTATTACTTTAGAAATTTTTTATTCTTCTTTAAAAAGAGAATATGTTTTGCTAATGAACTTTTTATTGTAAAACCTTGGTCTCTATATCAAGAATGTATTTTCACTTATCTAAGAATAAAATTTGATTTCGTTTTTATTCTAATTGGACGATAAATTAGATCTATTATACTATTGATATTAATCAAACTATAAAGAAAAGGATCTATCTTTAATAGTTCTTCAGTACCGATAAAATATACTGAGCTAGAGAGTTCAATCAGCTCTACAAGTCCATTAATTTTATCAATGTTTTTATTAAGCAGTTCTGTGGAATAACAAGCTAACAGTGGCTGTGGTCTATGATCAAATGGAATTACGATGTCATATGGTTTGCTACATACATAATCTACTAAATTTTTAATGAGGAACGGAAAGTCGCATCCAGTGATAAAAACTCTATCTCTCCTTACATATTTTAATCCTTCTCTAACACCTTTAACTGGTCCTTCATATTCACCCTTCTCTATAACTAAAATTCCCTTTTTTATTCTCCTAGGCGATCTTGATACCACAATGGGATTGTCAAATTGCTCTAGTAACCTATCCAACATTGTCTTTGAATTTACCTCGAAGCAACATTTATCAGCTCCAAATCTTTTCGATAGTCCCCCAGCTAGTATTATAACATCATATGAGTTGTTGTAACTCAACTTCTTCCCCTTTCTTATAAGTTAAACCTCTCTTGAGAATTGCAAATCCATTAGCTTTAGCTAATTCGCTGTACAAACCTACGCCCCATCTAAGCGGAAATGCTGAGTTCCCCTTAACATTAAATAGGTATACTGAATCCATAGAGTGATTAACATAGATGTCCTCTACAAGAGTACTTTTTATAAACTTCTTTAGATTAGTACCTAATATATTAGACAATACTGAAAGACCAAATTCATGAAACGCAGTTATAGCAGATACTACTTGTCCTGGTAATATCAATATTGGTTTTCCTTGAATTCTGCCCACACTACCTCTCTTAATTGTATTTACGGATACGCCATCGAATAGCACCTCTCCCAGTTTATTTACGGCCTTTTTTACGTAATCTTTTTCGCCAACCGATGATCCTCCTACAGATATTATTACATCCGAAATTTCTAATGATTTTTCAATTTTTTCCGTTACATCATTTAAATCGTCCTTCGCAACTCCCATATATTTCACACTACCGAATTTCTCGAGAATTTTGATCAGTATCGGTGAGATGGAATCTATAATCTTATTTTTCTGTGGATTTTCAAAGCTAGTTATTTCGTCTCCATTAGCAAAAACTGTAAACTTTAAATCTGAAACCTTAACATGAAAGATTTTTTGTTGTATTAGAATTCCTAAATAATAGGGAGTTATTTCAGTACCTTTTTGTATTATTATCTGTCCTATGTTAATGTCTTCTCCCTCTTCCCTTATGTTCTTACCCTTTTTTACCTCTCCTTTAAATATAACATACTCTCCCTCAAGTCTAGAATTTTCAACTGGTACTACACTATCAGCATATAGTGGTAAAGGTGAACCGGTGGTTACGTAATAGGTTTCTCCTTCTTTTAATTCTGGAATATTTGACGTGCTTGGATATAGTTTTCCTACGACTCTTAACTTTCCATATTTTAGATAGTCATCATATTTGATTGCATATCCATCCATTGCTGATAATGATCTTTCGGGCATACTTTTTACTGCAAGTATATCTTCTACTGCTATTTTACCTAGTGCTTGAAAGATTTCAACGTACTTTTCTCTTCTCTTTACCTCAAAATTAGTATTGCTTATTATTTTTCTAGCCTCTTCAACTGGAATTAGTGCCACAATTTAATATTTTACCCCACATTAATATATGATATGGCATGCATATTTCATATTATAGGTAAAAAAGATACGGGAAAGACAAGTGTTATTGAGAGCGTATTAAGAGAGATTAAGAAGGACAACTTAAAGGTTGCAGTGGTTAAGCATTCTCATCACAAGTTGGACTTAGCAGGAAAGGATACTTATAGATATAGAAACTCTGGATCTGATCTAATTCTATTTCAAGAGGGCGAAGAAGAGTCAGTTCTGTTTATGCCTTCTGTATCCTCCCTTACCTTAATTACACTTCTCCCAGTAGATGTTATCCTTGTAGAGGGTTTTTCGAATGTGGATATAGGTAAGAAATACATTATCAATAACGTAAATGAAGTTGAAGCCATAAGTAAACAAGTTATAAACGATATAAAAAAAGAGTGTCAAAAGACGAATAGAGCCTTAATATTGGATAATGTGAAAGTAGAGGTAACATCAGATAACGCTTTATTACTAACCCTTTATAATTTGATGAAAGTATTAGGAGTTAAAAATGTCAGTTCAGATTAATGGAGCTGAAATTATATCGTTGGATCCTAATGCGTATGTAACGGACGCTTTATTCTTCATGAGGAGAAATAACGTGAGAAGATTAGTAGTAAGTAATTCCAGCAATATAATAGGAGTTTTTACAATAGAGAACGCTATTAGGCAAATTTTGGAAAATAGATTAGAAGTAAGGCTAAACGAGTTAAAGTTAAGAAGGCCAGTATATGTCGAGGACAACTACATTAAAAGTATAGTAGGAACGATGATTGGTGAGAGCTCAGACTTTGTACTATATAGAGGAAAATATATTATAACTGAAAAGGATGTTGTAAGATCTTTTAACTGGAGTTCGGTAAAGGGAAGTGTAGAAGGTATCAGTAAAGATGCGATTGTAGTACAGCCCTTTACGAAGATCTCAACTTGTATTGAAACTATGCTTAAAAACAATATCAGACACTTACCAATTGTTAATGGGATTGCATTAGGCATAGTTAGTGCAAGAGATATAGCTTATTCTTATGACTCAGTAACTGGAAATACAATAGTTGAAAAAATTATGAATGTAAATTTAGTTACTGCAGACGATAATAGTGAGTTAAGTTATGCGATAAATTTAATGATAGGGAGGAATGTTGGTAGTCTAATAGTTAAAACTAGAGTTAAGAACAAAGTTAAAATTCTTACTAACAGAGATTTAATAAAGTTGATTTTTAGTTATATATTGTGATATTCTCTTGCCCTATTGATAGAAGTGATGTAAATGAGAAGTTAGAGTGTGAAAAAGGTCACAAATTTGGTATAATTGGAGGCCAAATTTATGATTTCCTATTGAAAGACGTCGAGGTCGATAAATTATTATCAAGAGTAATTCCTATTTACGAAAGTATATGGGCTCCGTTAGGATTGCTGATCACTTCTGGTAAAACTTATACATCCTTTCTCAGAGAAATTGGTGAGTTTATAGATGGCGATTTAATAATCGATGTAGGAACTGGTACAGGTAAGATTTTTGATTTTCTGAATTGTAAGACTTGTATTGGTATTGATGTATCTTTACGGTTTTTAATGTATATGAAAAGAAAGAGGACTAGGGTGATAGCAGTAAGGGCTGATGCTAATAATCTACCTCTCAAGTCTGGAATCGCCGACGGAATTTCTTCTACACTAGTTTTACATATGTTATCTAATCCATCTTTTGCTATAAGAGAAATGTCTAGAGTACTTAAATCTAATGGTAAATGTAGTATCGCAGTTTTAGCCAACGTAAATTCGATAATAGGTAAAACACTGTCAAGATGGTGGAAAGTTAATTTAAGGCACTATGATTACTATATTAATTTACTTCAAGAGAATTCATTAAAAGTAGTTGAAAGGAAGGAATTAGGACCTTGGGAGGTAATAAATTGTATTAAGATCTCATAAACAATGTCGCCGAAAGAGCAAAGAAACTTAATCCATTGATGAGCTCTAATACTTTTTCAATAATTCCAGCTATTAATGGTGTGTATGCTAGAATTAGTACTCCGGAAATTATGAATATGAAAAATACTCCTAGGAGAGCGGTATAATAGAGCTCACCATCACCTGCTAATAATCTAAATAATTTTTCACTCCCGGTTACCCCAAATACTATCCTTTCTAGTCCGAATATGATTCCCAACATATAGAATAGAATGGGACTTATTCCAAAAAATAATGCTGACTGTAATTGTTCGCTATTTATTCCAGTCTTTATGAGTAAAAATATCGAAGTCGTTAATAATAATATCCCTAGTGATATGCTTACAAGCCTCTTTCTTATCTGCTTATTGACATGGGCCATCCCAAAACACCAACTAATTTTTCTCCCATTTCAATATCTACTAACTCACCTAAAAATATTCCCCCAAGTGCACCTATGACTAGTCCAGCCAATCCGCCAAGATAATATCCTGCAAGTGCACCTAGTGCACCTCCGGCTACCTTGCCTAAATTTTGATTCTTTACTTCATATATTGTTGCGAAGTTATGATCACCATATTTCCCCCATTTAGACAAATAGTAAGATAAGTCTAGAATTGCCTCCTTTACCTCACTCAAATCTTTACCCGTAAATATAGTTACATAGTATTCCTCACCTTTATCTCTTCTAAAATAAATTGGAGTGAAGCCAGCTTGTCTTAATTCTCTAAATGATGTTCCATATCCTCCTTTAATTCTAAAAATGACCTTGTACACAGTTAATTATATTGATAAATTTTTATATTAATATTTTGGTTGTTCGTAGTTAGAACCTAAGATTTATTTTTGATTTGAGGATAAAGTTATAGTGAAATGGGGTCTGAGCTACAGAAGTTTTATGCAATAGCTAAGGTATATGGTTTTGAGATAGAAACTAAATTACACGATCATATATCTGCAGCAGTTGATGAAGCCATTTATAAAATAAAGTTAACTCTACAAAAGGAAGGTATAAGCGGAAAAACGGTAAACGCATTAATAGAAGTTTTCGCTAAGGATGAAAGAGCATCAAACCTTGTTGAGAGTATAAAAACAAGAGTCACAATATAAACATATGGTTGAACTTTCGGAACCTTTAGAAAATTACTTAAAAGAGATGTATGAGATAGAGGAAATTAAGGGTAGTGCTAAAGTGTCAGAATTAATTTCTATTTTTAACATTTCACCAGGAACAATAAGTAAAGCGTTAAACAAATTGGAAAAATTAGGATTGGTAGAGAGAACTAATGATAGAAAAATAAAGTTAACTGAAGAGGGAAAGAGAATTGCGGAAAGACTAATTAAGTCTCATAGACTTAGTGAACGTTTATTAACGGACATAGTTGGGGTTGACTGGATAAGAGCTCACGAGTTAGCACACAGGCTAGAACACATTTGGCCAGATGATATATTGGAGAGAATAGATAGATTACTTGGTTATCCCACAACTTGTCCTCATGGACATCCAATAGGAAATAGGATAAAAGTGAGTGGAAAGAAACTATCTGAAATAAATATTGCTGGTAAGTATAAGGTTGTAATGATAGTAAGAGAGGAAGAATGGATTTTGAGAGAGGCTACACGGCTAGGATTAAAACCCGGGGTAGTACTTGAAGTTATAGAAAATAATGGCACTGATATAAAAATTAAGATAGGGGAGGAAATAGAGGAAGTTAGCAAAGTAATTGGCGACCAGGTGCTAGTAATTGGATGAATTGATGAAAAAAATCTTAATTCATATTTACAAATACGGTCCTGATAATCCTTGGTACATGGCGAGGAGACTTTTAGGAGAAAGCGGATGGATAGCAAAATACGATATGGCTCAAATAGAAGAAGCTTGTAAAAAACTAGAAGAACTGGGATATTTGATTAGATTTAAAGGTTCACTAAAAAAATCTGTAACGTCATCTATAAAGCCGTGGTTAAAAGTTAAAGCTAGAGAACTAGATCATAAGCCCAACGGAATTTATTATGACCTAAGTAAAGAGGGAAGAAAAGTAGCATCCTTATTATATAAGGAATATAGAAAAGAGAATGGATAATTATGGATATTGTTGATAAGATATTAGAGTATACAGATCCCTATAAGGCTTTACAAGAGAAAGTTAGGGTATATAATAATATTCTTCTATTTAACAACGAAAAGATTCCATTTAAAAAACCTATACTAATTTCAATAGGGAAAGCCTCTCTACCTATGGCGAGATTCTTCAGAGAGAGGATGGAGCTAAAGGCTAAATTAATAGTGACACCAAAGGGTACTAACGGAAAAGAAAATGATGTTATAGAAGCTGGCCACCCTTTGCCAGACGAGAACAGCATAAAGGCTGGGAAAAGGATGATAGAGTTACTAGCTAATGAAGACTACGATTTAGTAATATTTGCAATTTCTGGGGGTGCATCTGCACTAGTTGAGTATTCTGAAATACCCTTAGATGAGTTAAAAATAATTAACAAGGTGCTCGTAACCTCTGGATTGGGGATTAATAAAATAAATATAGTAAGGAAACATCTATCTAAGGTAAAAGGTGGTAAAATACTTGAATATGTAAAAGATAAAATCCCTATAGTATCATTTATTGTTAGTGATGTCCCAGGTAATGACATTAGTAGTATTGGGAGTGGTCTTACTAGTATTGATAATTCTAGTAATGATGATGCGTTAGAAATTTTAAAAGCTATAGGGTTGGAGAAATACTCTAAGTATTTAACAGAGACTCCTAAGAGTTTCTCTAGAATCGTAAAAAATTACATAATTTTAGATAACATGGAGGTGCTTAGGAAGCTTGCGAATACTCTGGTGAACTCTTTCATTCTTACTTCTGAAATCAGAGGAGAGGCGAGAGATGTTGGAGCTATTATCGCCTCGATTTATAATTCATCAGAGAGCTACAATATACCTTTTAGGAGACCTTACTATTTATTGGTTGGTGGAGAGCCTGAAGTTACAATTCAAGGAAAGGCAGGGAAAGGTGGAAGGAATGGAGAGGTATGTTTATCTTTCCTTAAATATGCTAAAAAAAGAAATAGATTTGAACTTTTAGGTTTCGCTACTGATGGGATCGACGGTAACTCAGAATATGCTGGTTGTAAGGTCAGTTCTGACATGGAAATAAGAGAGGATGAGATAAATAATGCATTGGAGACTCATAATAGCTATGGATTGCTAGAAAGCCATAAAGCTGTTATAAAAACAGGATATACTCACACTAATGTAAATAACATTTATGTCTTAAGGGCTCCTTGAGTTCTTATCTTCTTCTGTAACATTAATACTGCTCTAGCTACAGCCTCTGGCCTTATTGGGCATCCCGGAACGTATAAATCAACTGGTATTCCAATATCTGAGGGAAGCACGGTATTATAAGAATTCCAAAAGATTCCTCCTTCGAGTATACACGCTCCAAGGGCGATAACGTATTTTGGTTCTGGCATCTGGTCATAAACAATTCTCGCTGCTCTACCCATTTTTCTACTTAGCGTACCTTCCAGTATAAGTATATTTGATTGTCTAGCAGAGGAGAATGGCAACATCCCATATCTCTCTGCATCAAATCTTGCAGCTGCGAAAGCTCCAAATTCCGTACCACAACAAGATGTAGTAAAGTGAGGTGGCCATAAAGAAAATGAAATTCCCCAATCAATTATCGATTTGATGGGTTTCCTATTAATTAGCCATTGAGCCGCCTTTTTAGCTACTTCATTTAAATTACCCATTAAAATAGTCTGTTCTGTCATTCCTATACACTCTTTTCCTACTCCTTTAAATAACTTTATTCAGAGATCACCTCAAAAATCATCAAATCATTTTTCTTGACTCATCATCGACAAGTATATTTTCTTGTTAATCTTTAAAGTTAAAAATAATGACTGAAGTACTTAAGGTCGATCCATTATATCCAGAATTAGATAAGATAAAAAAGGCTGCTAATGTAATAAAAGCCGGCGGTACTGTAGTCTTTCCTACAGAAACTGTTTATGGATTAGGCGCAAACGCTCTAGATCCAGAAGCGGTGAAAAAGATATTCATCGCTAAAAATAGACCAATGGACAATCCTCTTATAGTTCATATATCAAATATAGATCAGCTTTATGAAGTAGCTAAAGATATACCCAAAAAAATAATCAATTTAGTGAATATAGTGTGGCCCGGACCATTAACATTTGTCTTAAAGAAAACAGAGAAAGTTCCTAAAGAGACCACCGGAGGGCTAGAAACTGTAGCAGTAAGAATGCCAGCTCATCCAGTTGCATTGGCTTTAATAAATGAAAGTGGCGTTCCAATAGCAGCGCCAAGTGCGAATTTGGCAACAAAACCTAGCCCTACTAGGGTAGAACATGTAATTGATGACATATATGGAAAAGTAGATGTAATATTGGATTCTGGAGAAACGTTTTTTGGCGTCGAATCAACAGTTATAAACGTTACAGTTGACCCTCCAGTACTTTTAAGGCCTGGTCCATTTAGTGTGGAAGAATTAGAAAGGTTATTTGGAAAGGTCGTTGTTCCAGAACAAGCTAAAGGTACAGCGGAGTTTGACGTTGCATTAGCACCTGGCATGAAATATAAGCATTATGCTCCTACAAAAAGGTTGCTAGTAGTTGAAAACAGAAGTGTACTACGTGGCGTCATCAACGAATTGCAAAAGAGAAGTTGTAGGATAGCGCTTTTGTGCGCGAGTGAAGTTTGTAAGCAATTTCGAGGAGAAAAAATTGAAATAATAGAGCTCGGAAGTGAAAATAACCTCTATGAGATATCTAGAAACTTATTTGATAGCTTTAGGAAGTTAGATAAATCTAATGTAGATATTGGAGTTATTCATAGTATTAGTGAGAAAGGAATAGGATTGGCAATAATGAATAGGACAAGAAAGGCATCCGGTTTCTCTTCAATTTATAATATAGAAGATGTGTGGAAGTATGTTGGTAATAAGACTCAATAAGGTTACATCTACACAAGATTTCGCAGAAGCAATTAGCAATATGTTGTTTGAAGATTTTCTGGTAATCGCAGAGGAGCAAACTAAAGCTAGGGGAAGATTAGGGAGAAGTTGGTATTCTCCCAAAGGTGGACTTTGGTTTACTTATGTAAAAAAGAACTTTAAAACAGAAGAGATTCAGTTATCTAGCCTAAAAGTTGCCGTTGCAGTTCTAGATGTTTTAAGAAAGTTTGTAGATGCAAAGATAAGATGGCCTAATGATATAGTGGTTAATGATAAGAAAATTGCAGGGATTTTGATTGAAGCTAAGACTTATGAAGAGGACATTAAGTTAGCGGATCTCTTTATAGGTGCTGGTATAGATATTCTCATCAAAGAATTCCCTAGTGATCTAAACGCTACATCATTATATTTAGAGATAGGTAAGGAAGTAGAACTCAATATAGATGAGGTGATAGGCAAAATAGAGGAGCACTTAAAGTTAGATAATAGAAAAATTATTGACATAGTGAATCAGTATCTCTCAATAAAGGATAGAGAAGTAACGCTAAAAGGAGAAAATTGGGAAAAGAGATGTAAGGCACTATTCGTAGATTATATGGGAAGGCTAGTGACAGAATGTGGAATATATGAGGTTGAAGAGATTTATAGGGTTGAAGTTTCACATTAATAATGAAAGACCTCTTACCTTTAATTTTCCACTGACTACTTTTCCATAGTTCTCAATATTTTTGGAAGTACTCACAATATTTTTGAGCAACTGCTTAAGATTTCCAGTAATTAGCAGTTCTTCTAGTCCTATTTTCTCATCTTTTCTATTTAGCCAACTTACATTTGCTACAAGGCTGAAGTTACCTGAACTTAAATCTGCAGTATCTATCCCTTCTAGCTGATCCACAATTACGCTATTTTCCTCAATATTAGATTCAGTGTTTTTATAGTCAAAAATTATGTTTGAAAAATCTACATGAGGCGGTATGAAATATGAAGGAACTACCCAATCTAGATTTCTCGATGCTGAACTGGTATTTTCGACAGACATTCTTGTAGCCCAGTAAGTGTTAGTTAATGGTCTCTTCACTAAACCACTTTCTATAACTTTACTCACTCTTGATGGATTTCCCTCATCGTCAAAAGATCTACTAAAAGGTAATGATTGGTTCAAAGGATCATCAATTATTTCTAGATTCTCATTTACTAGTTCTCCTAACTTAAATGGACTAGTTTCCTTATAGAAGTTTCTAGCAGAAAACAGCGATGGGAATAATGATGAAAATAACGAGTCTAATGCCTTTTGTGTAAAAGTTACATCATATCCTTTGGGATCTATTCTCTCTTTTTTCTTCATTATTTTTACCTTCTCAATTATTGACGCTTTTAATTTTTCAAGCGATATCTTTGAATCTCTTTTTATTAGATATTCATAAATTTCTGGGGAATTATTGCCATCATTAGCTGAAGCTTGTACTGAAAGTACTCCTCGTTTTTCACTCACCTCAACTCCTTCAGTATTGAATATAGAAACCTCATAGTTTATTGCAGATGCTGAAGCCGAAGTAAGATTTACCTTTTCCTCTAATTCTATTAGATCTTTAATTGTATCTTGTACTACATCCTCATTTATTTGATTCTCATTAATTCTTTTTACTGGTTGTTTCGATGGCAATATATTAGCCTTATCCGATTCTCCCAATTTGGCTATTTTTAAGGCTTCTTCTAACACGTTATCGTTAAGTTTTTTAGTGTATATATAACCGATCCTATATTTCTCATCAATTAGCCTTATCCCATAGCCTGTCTCTTCCACAATAATTGGAACGTAGAACTTATCTTTAGCTATAGTATATTCTCTCATTTTAACAGAAAAAATTTCTAACGAGATCCCCATAGCTTTAGCTCTTGAGATTAGTCTTTCATACATAGCCTCCCACCTTAAGCTTTTTCACTTTAATATGTGGACCTCCATTACTAACTTGAACTGTTTGCCCATTCTTTTCACAAAAGCCTGAAGACATTCCAAAATCCTTAGAAATCATCTCAATCGCGTTTAGAGTACTTATTGTATTGCCAGAAATCCCAATATTTCTTAATGGTTCTTTTATCTCGCTGTTTTCTACTCTATAACCTTCTTGAATTGCAAACTGAAACGTACCATTACTACTCGTTTCACCACCTATAGGTGAAACCAAATAATATCCTTCCTTTATTCCTTCAAATAATTCATTTAAACTAGCGTCCCCAGGCTTCATGTAAGTGTTTCTCATTCTGATTAATGAGAAGTTTCTATAGCTTTGTGCCCTAGCGTTTCCAGTAGGAGGTTGCCCCAGATATGCTGAATAGTATCTATCAGTCATAAACTCTTTTAGAATACCATTCTCGATAATTTTTACCTCTCTTCCCTCAACTCCTTCATCGTCATAATATACGAGACTAGACTGAGGATGATCCATAGCGGGAAGGTCAGAGATGTTTAAGAACTCATCTCCTATTCTCTTGTTCCTTAATTTATATAGCGATCCGTTTAATGTTACATCAGCCTCACTCAAATGCCCTATAGCCTCATGTGTAAAAATCCCTACTACCTCTGGAGCTAAAATTACTGGATACTCACCAGCTTTAGGTGTACTTCCCTTTAATTGATTTATGATTCTCTTCTGAAGATTAGCTAATACTTGATTTATATCAAAAACGTCAAATATATAACCCATTTGAGTGCTTAATATCTCTGACACCTCAACAGTTACATCTCCTTCCCTTGCAACAACTAAAATAGATAAACTAGAGGAGCTCCCATCAGCTATTATTTCTCTATCCTCTGAACTATAATATTCCTTATGAAAAATTTCATCATAATATTTTATGGAATATGATTTTATACTAGGATGAAGGGTATTAACTTGGCTCGCGACTTTGTGCAAATCGTTGATTTTTTCCTCTTCATTTTTGTTAATATCCTTACCAATTTTTATAGTATCATGTTTTGAAGGCAAATATACGATGTTAACTCTTTCGTCACCATATATGTGATTTATGGTATCCTCTATCTCGTTTTCAGTAATCTTATCAGTTGCTTTAAATCCCCAATTTCTATTATAAATTACTCTAATCGAATAACCTTCATCTACTCCGTGACTTACGTATTTTCTATCCTCTGTAATGGTTACTTCATTTGCTATTACTCTTTCGTATCTAATATCGGCAAAACTGGCTCCTAGCTCTTCAGCTTTTTTAATGTATTTAAACATATTACTTTAATACTCTCTTGAGTATATAATATCAATGAGCGCTGAAAAGATAAGTATATCTTTGCCAAAAGAACTTTATAGGGAACTAGAGGATTTCATTATACGAAAAGGTATACCCGATAGATCCAAGATCTTTCAGATAGCTTTGAGGAATTATCTAGATGAGAATAGGGACGGCAATGAGATCATCTATGGTATTATAAATCTGGTATATGATCATGAGGAAGCATCTGAAGCGTTAACTGAAATTCAGCATGAATATAACGATAGTATAATTTCTACATTGCACTTACACGTTAGTGAAAAGATATGTATAGAGGCCATAGCTGTAAAGGGAGAGAAAAGGAAGCTTGTTGAGTTAAACAATAAATTAGGCCAAATTAGGGGAATCCTTAAAGCCAGGCTATTAATATCTTTTCCTTATGAAAAGACTTAGTATTTCTGAGGATGTTAGAAGGCTAGGGGTTTTTGTAGCAATGACTGAAGTGAGTAATGTAGACGCTAAAAGACCTCTAGATACGTTGGATGATATAATTAGAAATCTTGAAGAAAAGTATGCTTCTCAAGATGTAGAGTCCTTAAGAAATGACCCAGTAGTTAGGGCTTATAGGGACTTCTATTGGAGGATAGGGATAGATCCAACTAAAACTAGGCCTAGTGGTGAGGCTCTTAGAAGGAGATTAGCTAGAGGGAATAAACTTCCTAGAATTAATATAGTTGTTGACATAGGAAACATAGTGAGTGCCGAAACTTTAGTTCCCATAGGTTTATATGATAGGGATAAGATCGTAGGTGATTTGCATTTGGTCATGTCTAAGGGTAATGAAGAGTTTTTAGGGTTAGGTAAAAAAAAGGAAAAACTAGACAAGGGAATACCAATACTAGTTGATGATGAAGGTAAGGTTCTTCACATATATCCTCATAGAGATTCAGTCTTGACTAGTATAACCTTAAACGTTAAAAACGTTGTTATAATTGGAGCTGGAGTCCCTAATATTGATGAAAATCTGGTCAAGTATGCAGTAGATCGTGTAGCAGATTTATTAGAAAAAGTGTGTAATGGAAAGAGAGAATATAATACTATGGTGATTAGATGAAGTTACTTTTAATTGGATATGGTAATGTTGGAAAGGCATTTAGAAGGCTATTACATGAAAAGAAAGATAACTATCCAATATTGCAAGGTGTTGAGATTGCAGGAATAATAACTAGGCAAGGACTAATGGTCGGAGATAAGGAGAATTTTTCTCCAGATAAGCAATTGACTGTCTTAGAGGCGATTGATTATATAAACCCTGATGTAATAGTCGATATGTCAGTACCTAATTATAAAGACGGTGAGCCATCTGTTAGTGCTTATATAAAGGCATTATCAAGAAAAATTCACGTAATAACAGTCAATAAAGCACCGCTAGCCCTAAAGTTTAGAGAGATATTTGAAGTTGCTGAGAAAACTGGTGCCAAAATTGGATTTCAAGGAACTGTAATGAGTGGTACTCCTTCTATTAATCTTTTTAGGATTCAACCAGTGGCTGAAGTCTCTAGGATTAGGGGAATTCTTAATGGTACTACAAATTACATTTTAACCAGAATTTATGAAGGATTAAGTTTTAATGAAGCTTTGAAAGAGGCAAAAGAGAAAGGCTATGCAGAGGAAGACCCAACTTTAGATCTTAATGGATTCGATGCAGCAGCAAAACTGACAATTTTATCCAACTTTATTATGAACAGAAGTCTAAAATTAGGTGATTTCAAATTCAAGGGAATAACTGAGATTACTAATGAGGAGATTAGAAGGGCTAAAAGCGAAGGTAAGAAAATAAAACTAATAGCCTATGCAGATAACTATGTAGTTCAAGTTTCTCCTCAAATTATAGGGCCTCAAGATCCCTTATACTATATAGATGGAGTTGAAAATGCACTAGAAATTCAAAATGAAATACAGAGGATTATCATTAGAGGTCCAGGTGCAGGTCCGATAAATGCTGCATACGGTGCCCTTTCAGATTTAGTGTTATTATTGGAAGGATGTTTATGACAATTTTTTTATTCTTATAATACAATTGTAACTTGATGAGCTTACAGCAGAAAATAAAGGCTTATTTAAAATTAGGTAAACTTGGTGTGGTAAGTCTTCTTGATTTGGCAGCAATTGCTGGGGCTTTTCTGGCGTACAAACACGGCATTTCACTTTTACCAATCATTCCTATGCTTATTGGAGGTACATTAGCGTCAATGGGTGCAATGATAATTAATAGTGGAATAGAAATAAATAGAGACAAAGTAATGTCTAGAACATCAAATAGACCTACAGTAGTTGGCTATGTCAGTAGGAAAGAAGTTATAGTAGTGGGCTCACTTCTAGCAGTTTTAGGTACAGCATTAGGTTTTATAGATAACGCTTTAACTGCTTTCTTTATAGCACTAGGGGTAATAATATATGTATTCGTATATACGATCCTATTGAAACCTAGGACATGGCTAAACATAGTAATAGGTGGATTTGCTGGTAGTGCTGCAGCTTGGGCTGGTTATACGTCTTTAACTAATTCTTTAACTTTAGAAGCATTTCTTTTAGGTTTTCTAATATTTATGTGGACTCCAGGCCATTTCTGGTCGTTGGCACTAAAATATAGAGAGGATTACATTAACGCTCATTATCCAATGTTACCTGCTGTGGTCGGTATAACTACTTCTGCAAGGGCAATAGCAACTTCTAATGCCTTAATGATTCCTATTGTACTTTTGATGGGATACTACATTAGCCTTATAGCGCTTATAGTGTTTTCTGTTTTAAGTGCATTATTATTGTTTCTTTCTTATAGGTTAATACTTAATCCAACCAAGGAAGAAGCAATGAAATCCTTCATATTTTCAAATATTTACCTAATGTTAATACTTTTAAGTATAATAATAATTAAATTAATATGAGATATCTATTACCATATCAGCTATTTTCTTAGAGGAGATTATAATTCTAATATCTATATCTCCGCATTTTCTTCTTATTACTAACTTATCCTCATTTTGATAAGATACCTTTAGTCCAGAGCAGTTTGCAGCTGCAGACAATTTATAATGGTAATAAGGGTTTCTAATTTTACCTAATGCCTTATTAAATACATAATTAAACAATTCATGTGGATCATGGGAGGTCATATTAATTGGTATTTTAAACTTTATCTCAATATAGTCTTCACTATAGTTGATTGAAATGTTATTTCTAGTTAAGAGAAATGAGATTGGTAATGGTAAAAGCGCGGGAATTGCTATTAAGTAATCTACGTATTTTGGAAATATGTTTAGAATCAAGTAATAGGTAATAGCTAAGGTAACTGGTAAGCCTATTATTACATACTTAATTACTTCTTTTAGATCTCCATATCTTCTACTCATAATAAACGATGTAATAGTAGTTCCTATTATCGGTGGCAGTGCTGATATTATTGATATTATTATATCTCTCCTAGTCACATGTACTATTACTACTTAAAGCTTAAAAAGATAAATATTGCGGTGCATCATATTCTTTGAGGGTTTCTATCAATGGAGACAATAGTTACAAAAGAAGAACCCCCAATAGAATGGATAGTATTAAATAGACCAGACAAATTAAATTCAATTAACTCGATTATGATAAGGGAAATTGGAGATATTTTAAGGCAAATTGTAGACAATGATAAAATTAAGGTTGTTATATTTACGGGTTCTGGAAAGGCCTTTTCAGCTGGAGCTGATATTTCTCAGTTTAAAGATTTAGACCCAGTTAAAGCTTGGGAATTTGCTATAAAGGGAAGAGAACTAATGGATTATATTGAAAGGTATCCTAAGCCTACCATAGCCATGATAAATGGATATGCGCTAGGTGGAGGTTTAGAGCTAGCATTGAGTTGTGACCTTAGAATTGCTTCCCAAATTGCAGAACTAGGATTACCAGAAATTAATTTGGGAATTTATCCCGGATTCGGCGGTACTCAGAGATTGGTTAGGCTAATTGGAAAAGGGAGAGCGATGGAAATTATCATGTTAGGTGATATAATAAAAGCCGATTATGCGGAGAGAATAGGCCTTGTAAATAGAGTTGTAGAACCTTCATCTCTTGAAAAAGAGGTAAGGGAATTGGCTTTGAAACTTGCCGAAAAGCCACAAATAGCTATAAGATTAATAAAGACTGTAGTAAATTATGGTAACGACGCTCCAATACTGAGTGGTTTAACGTTAGAAAGTTTAGGATGGGGTATCGCATTTGCAACGGAGGAAGAGAAGAAAAGAGTTAATGAGTTCCTTTCAAGGAGGTCTAAATAAATACTGGCTCGAATCTTTCCTTGAATGCGTGTCTAGATAACTTTCCTCTTATAGGTAACTTATATCCACAGAACTTACACCTCATATCCTCAGTGAGGTGCCATTCCAAAATATCGAAGCTATATCTTCTTATTACTAAATTACCGCAGTTTGGGCAATATGTATTCTCATAAGGATGTCCAGGGACATTTCCTACATAAACAAATTTGAAACCTAGTTCCTTTGCTAATTTATAATGCCTCTCCAGTGTCTCAACTGGAGTCCACGGTATATAATTTAATTTATAATCAGGGTGAAATCTTAAGAAATGAATCGGTATATCTGCGCCTAGTTGATCGTACAGTTTAGTTAAAAGTTGTTTTGCTGCTTGTAGATCATCGCCTATTTGCGGTATTATTAAGTCTGTAATTTCCACATGAATCCCTTTTTTCGATAACTCACTCGCAGTCTCGATAATGGGCTCCGCAGATGTAGCGCCAGTATATCTTCTTAAAAACTTCTGTTCCCCATTTCCCTTAAAGTCTATTGTAACAGCATCCAGAAAGTCCTTTACATAGTCCACGAGATTTGGCGTCCAATACCCATTTGATACCATAGTATTAAATAGGCCATACCTTTTTGCTACAATACCAACGTCATGTGCAAATTCAGAGAATATTGCCGGTTCATTATAAGTATATGTCATTCCATCCACATCGTACCCCATTGCCAGTTCAACAATCTCTTCTGGTGATAGTTCTACTCCCTCAGCTTTACGCCTTTGGCTTATATCATAATTTTGACAATACATACACATCCAATTACATCCATATGTTGAAAATGAGAAAACCTTTGAACCTGGGTTAAAGTGTACTAGAGGTTTCTTCTCAATAGGGTCTATATGAGCAGCTGCTATTTTCCCATAAACATCAAGGTATAGTTTTCCATTTCTAACTGATCTCACACCACAAAACCCTACTTGTCCCTCTCCTATTAGACATTTTCTAGCACAAGCCAAACAACGAATTCTACCATCCTCTTTTTTATACAGTACTGCTTCTTTAGTCATATGTTATGCTATTTCTCTTAAAGGGTAAAAAATATTTTGTATTAGATAGAGTGTAATGTAAATGTTGGGTAGGGTTTTATTATTCTATAAGAAGGGAATATTTAACGATGATCTAAAGAAATTTCTAAGGAGTAAAAACATCAATGTAATAGACGTTAGGATAGGGAAATATGTTGAAGTAGATATAATGGACGATCCTAGAAAGGTTATATCCTTAATTGGCGAACCATTATTTATGGTTACCGAGATCAGTGGTACATTTAAACCGTTATTTTATGAAATGAGATTTTGGGAATGTCATGAGATTATAGAGGAAAAATGGAGAGAGGTAAAAAATAAGGACGACAAAAAATTTTTGCAAGCAATAATTTTGCTCTGTGCCTCTTTAATTAAGTATCTAAAAGGGGAAATTGAGGTTTCTGATATGTTGATGGAAAAAGCCTTATCTCTTATATCCGATCTTCCTCAAGAACTCCTTCCTCTCTTGTATATCAGCCTCGGACTCAACACCTAATGGGGCGTACCCATCTACTACACCAATTACACCTCTTCCTTGATCTGTTTCAGCTACTATAACTTGTAATGGGTTAGCTGTAGCTACGAATATTCTAACAACTTCCTCTACGTTTTTTATTCTATTCAAGACATTAATTGGATAACCGTTCTTTAGGTAGATCACAAAAACGTGGCCTGCGCCTATTTTCTTTGCGTTCTCAATTGCAAGCTTAATCAGCTCTTGATCGTTTCCATCATACCTTATAAGTCTTTTACTGCTAGCTTCGTTGAATGCTATGCCGAACTTTAGATTCGGGCTACTTGACGATAAGGTCTCATACAAGTCTTCAACTGTCTTAATAAAATGAGACTGCCCTATAATTACATTAGTTCCTTCTGGTATATCTATTCTTACAACATCTATTTTTATGCTCATCAATAATATAAAAGAAGGGAATTAAAATAAATTTTTATCAGTGAAGGACCACTACATCATTCTCCTCAGTTGTACTCCCGTAATCCTCATCCACTGTTTAAATAGGCATAGTTAATTATAACTTCTTCGTTTTGATTTAAGTTAACTATATAGGTTAAACGTAACTGTGTTACCAAGATCTTATACTGTCCTGCTGGTAAATTAAAAGATGCTATCCCTTGTGAGTTAGTGAAATTATAAGTATAGAATGAATATGTAGTTCCATTATATTTATAGACCCAAATCACCGCATTGGATAGAGGAGACTTTCCACCAAATGGTCCATAATTCATTATCACGTTAACCTTCAACATATACATTCCATCTGTCTGCTGACTACCTAACGCTACTGTACTAATTTCTGTTCTATATTTATTTCCCTCGTAAACTCCTATGGCCATTACTACTATTACTAGTAGTGCTAACGCTAAGAGAATCTGTCTATTCATCAAAAGCACTGCATTAATCTAATATAAAAGTTCAATCCTAATTTGGAATGTGGCAAATAAGTTATATGAAGCGTTAAAATACGTGGTAAAATATGAATTAAAATCTTCGATTAGACGCTATATAGTGTTAGGTGCATTCGATGGTATTTTATTGACCTTATCGATTTTGTTGGCAGGCGTGATCTCACATATTGGCCTAACCAGTATTTCCTTATCGATATATAGTGGGATAATAGCTACTGCAATTTCATCCACATGGAATGCGCTAGTAGTAGAGCTGGGGGAGAAAAAAACTGAATTAGAGAAAATAGAAAAGCAAGTTCTAAAGAGTCTAAAAGGTACTATATATGACTATAGTGCAAGGATAGCTGCAGCCTTAGCTGCTATTGCCCATGGCATTTCTCCATTCTTAGGCTTGCTAGTACTTTACGCATATGAATATTCTCATAGTACTATGCTATCCTTAGGTGTAGGGATATCAAGTTTAGCAGTTTTAGGGTTGCTTTATGGTGAGGGAATTAAAGCTAAGATTAGCACAATGGTTCAGCTAATAGTAGCGGGAATTATTACTGCTTTAATTACACTGCTAGTTATAAAATAAAACACATTTCTATCTCTCGCTTCCATTCAAATCTTATAATTATTTTATAATGTCTATTTTATAATAGTCATCTTTTTAAGCAGTTTAAACATAATCATCATATGGAAGTTTTAAAAAGAGTTGACAAACAAGATGTATTAAAAGGAGAAGTAGAAGAATTAGTGAAACAAATTGAACAAGATGATCTAAAAGTAGTAACTTTTATGGAGTACACTAATCCCCCTGAGAAGGTTAAACCAAAATTAATAAAATTTGAGAAAGTGTTGCCTCTATTAGAGAGAATTGCAGAGTCTGGGAAGATACAGAATGGTGTAGCGAAAATAATGTTCTTCTCCCCTTCAACTTGCAGAAATAGGGGACTAACGCCTACGATGATGGCAGGGTTCCAGTTAATTAAACCTGGAATTGCGACTAAACCCCATTCTCATAATATGGCGTCAATATATCTTGTTTTTAGGGGTCGAGGATACTCGGTTATCGGAAAGGAGAAGATAGAGTGGAAGGCAGGTGATGTTTTCGTAGTGCCCGCAAATGAAATTCATTACCATGTAAATACTGGAGACGATGATTGTATTCTATTTGATGTAACGGATTCTGGTTTACTTGAGAGTTTAGGAATCTTAGAATTTAGAGAGTAAGTTAAAATTGGTAATATTATGAATTACATTTTTCCTTATATACTGCCTTATAAATTGTTACTAGCTTCTCGTCTCTCCATCTAGATAGATCTTGAAAGCTCTTTCCTTTTATAAATTCGTATTCTTTCATTTGCTCCAATACCTTTTTGACCGCAGTATATGGGAATTTGTCCCACTTTGCCAAAGTGTGCATCCATTCATTTGCACCATATCCGAATCCTTTACTAAAGAAGTATTCGATTCCTCCTTCACCTCCACCTAAATGATAAGTTAAGAATGGCCCCATAAATGCCCATCTTAGACCTATGGCAGCTGTCATTACTTTATCTATATCTTCAACTGTGGCTACTCCTTCATCAACTAAATTCACCGCTTCTCTAAATAAAGCGAAGGCCAATCTATTTCCTATAAACCCGGGGACTTCCTTCCTCAGTAGCACTACTACCCTATCTAACTTTTCCATAAATTCTCTAGTCAAATCTACTGTCTCCTTTGACGTTTTCTCGCCCGGTACTATTTCAACTAAAGGCAATAGATGTGGGGGATTCCACGGATGAGCAATTACTCCTCTTTCTGGATGTCTTATCATAGCTTTTTGGATTTCAGTCATTAATAAACCAGAAGTGCTACTCGCAATTATTATGTCTTGAGGCAATTGAGTATCAAGTAGTTTGAATAAATTCTTCTTAGCAGTATAATCCTCAATTATAGCTTCTATTACAAAATCCACATTATGGATTGCGTCATCAATTTTCGTGATTCCAGTTAGATTTGTTATGTAGGATTCTGGTTCTTCATTTATCATTCCAAGATTTTTCAGATTAACTAAATAAGCTGATACTTTTGCTAAAGCTTTTTCTAAGGTTTCTTTCTTTTCCGTATACAAATTTACTTTATAACCTTTCGCTAGTAAAAGAGTGGTCCACCCTACGCCTATTACCCCGGCTCCTATTACGGCTACCTTATTAATTGATTTCATATGTATAAACATGTTTAAGAAGTATAAGTAAATTTCTATTAATGGATAGAGTTAAAAGTGCGGATATAGTGGAATTACTATGCTTGTTGAGAAAATTAAAGGTTATCTTAATTCAATTAGTGGTGTACTTCAAGAAAGATTTGAGAATAGAGAAAGAGTATTGATGCTAGCTAGAGAATTAATAAGATATTGCGGGGAGACAATTTCATTATCTCACAAGGGTAAAAAAGAAGAGGCATTAAAAAAGTATCAGATTGCAATTTCTAAAGTATCTGAAATTCAAAAGATTATAGATAGTTTCCCAGAACTTTTATATGGCGATGTAGGAACTGCGTATCAAGAACTAGCTGAGGCTTCTATAGTGATTTCATTGTACTTTGATGTTGAGTTAAAGCTCTCTAAGGAACTCGGTATTCCAGACATATACTATATAAGTGGAATAGCAGACGCGATAGGTGAGATGAGAAGAAGAGTATTGGAGTTACTTAAGAAAAATAAAATAGATGAAGCCGAAAATACATATAATATAATGGAAGAGTTATATGAACTTCTATGGAGTTTCGAGTACCCTAAATCCTTGGTCCCTGGACTAAGACAAAAGATTGATACCATAAGAAGACTATTAGAGGAGACTAATCACGATATTTTTCTGGCTAAGCTCGGTAGGTCTTAACGATGTGATCTACTAGCTTTTCGGCAACATTGATACCAGTAGCTAGCATAAATCCTTTAAATTCTGGAACATCATTTAGCTCATTTATAACATATCCTTTTGATTTGTGCTCTAATATGTCTATAGATACGAATTCGCCTTTTACTAACTTTACAGACTTTACAGCTAATTCTCTTATGTTATCATCTAACTGAATAGGTGTAGGATTTCCTCCCAATGCTACATTTGCTCTCCACTCATTAGGTGGAATATTTCTTGCATAGCATCCCAATAGCTCATCACCTATTACTATACATCTTATATCTCTTTCTTTGTATTTGATATATTCTTGAATAATATGTACTTTTAGCGCTGAATTATTAAGCATTTCTCTATGCTCTATAATTGTCTTTCCCTCATATACATCTCTTATCAAAGATACCATCCTTCCCCAACTTCCGATAGGCGGTTTATCTATCAGTGGGAATCCCATTTGCTCATATGCTTTCATAGCTGCATCTGGAGATGCTGCTATTATTGAGTCCGGTATTGGAATTCCATGTTTAAATAGTTTAGAATATGTAAGTATCTTATCTCCGCAAGTGCCAATAGCGTCTGTTGAATTTATCGTATGTACACCGGCGGCCTCTAGTATCGCAGATGAGTAAAGAGCCCTATACATACTTACTGGTCTGATTATACCAACATCGTACTTGCTTAGTGCTTTATTGAATGGGATAGGTTCTTGGCCTACGTTAATTACGTCATAGTCTATTTGTCTTTCATTTAATGCCTTTATTATTAACTTCTCCTCTTGTCTAATTATATCTACTACTAAGGCTATCTTCAATCATATTCCTCCTCCATACTCAGATATTTCAAAAAAAGTAAGTGAGTCATAATTTAGGAAAGCCTTACTCACCTCATAACCTAATCTACCGTTAAGAATTATCGGAATATTATAATCAACAGCTGTTCTTCTAATGTTATAATCAAATTTCTTTAGATAACCATCCGTTACTATTATCTCTACCTTCTTGGCTCTTACCAGCTCCTCTGCCTTCATTTTGTCTATTGTTTCTATATCTTGTAATGGAAGCTCAGATATACTATAGACCGTTAGTCCAAACCTAGTTAAATTATCTGCAGTATCCTTTAAGTAATCCAAATTTTTATTCCCATAAACTAACGCTATTCCATTTTTATTTGGTATCCTATTAGGCATAGACGAAAGCCAACTCTTTAGTAATGCGTCATAAAATGTCACTCCAAATGATGCAGCCTCTCCAGTACTTTTCATTTCTGGTCCCAAGAATGGGTAAGCTCCTCTTAATTGAGACCAAGAGAATTGAGCACTCTTCACCGCCCAGTACTTGGATGGTGGTTCATAATAATCCTCGGAGAAATCTAGACCATCAAATATCGCTTTCATTGACTCATTTATTAGATTTATACCCTTTGCTTTGCTACTAAATGGCATTGATCTACTTGCTCTAAGATTTAATTCGATTATATATGGAGTATTTTCTTTTACCACAAATTGTACGTTGAATGGCCCTTTAATATTCAGTTCTCTAGCTATATTTAACACATTTTCTCTCATTCTATTCACATTATTTTCAGACAATTTTCTAAAGGGAATTGACATGGTTGCATCTCCGCTATGGACTCCAGCCTCTTCTATATGCTCTAATGTTATTCCTAATACCTTATTTCCATCTGAAACTCCATCAATCTCAGCTTCTATAGCGTTCTCGATGTACTTTGAAATCACTACTGGATATTTAGGAGAAATCTCAGTAGCTCTTCTTACATATTCATAAAGCTCCTCTTCTGAATAAGCTATTTTCATTGACGATCCACTTAGAACATAACTAGGTCTTACAAGAACTGGAAATCCTACTTCATTGGCAAACTTCTTAATTTCGCCTAATGAAGTTGCAGATATCCAATCCGGCTGCGAAATACCTAACTTATCTAATAGTTTTGAGAACTTTTCCCTATTTTCTGCGATATCTACACTGCTACCCGATGTTCCTAATAACCTTACTCCATTTTCCTCCAACTCTTTAGCTATTGAATTGCCTATTTGTCCACCTGAAAACGTGGCAACATATCTAAACTTCTCCTTCTTAATTAAATCCAATACTCTTTCCACGCTAATTTCGTCAAAATAAAGCTTCCTCGCAATATCCCAATCAGTTGAGACAGTTTCCGGATTATAATTAAGTACTGCTACTTCATCAAAGTACTTTGATCCTGCTTCCATTAGAGATACAACACTCCAATCAAACTCAACTGAAACTCCTATTCTAAAACCTCCTGCACCAATTATTAGTAATTTGTTCCCCTGTGAGAATTCTATATCATCTTCCGTACCATTATATGTTAAATACATGTAATTAGTAACTGCAGGCCATTCGCCAGCTAACGTGTCTATAAGCTTTACCACTGGTATTGTGTTGGTTTCGTATCTAATTTTTCTCACGTATTCAGTAGACTTATTTAGCGCTTTAGATATCTGCTCATCGCTAAATCCCAATTTCTTAGCGAGTTTTAATGTTTCCTTATCGATCTCTTTCAATTTTCTGAGAGTTTCGTAGAAATCTACTAATCCTTTGATTTTATTTAAAAAGAACTCGTTAATTCCAGTAACCTCATATACTTCATTAATTGTTGCTCCCTCTTTGAAGGCTTTAGCTGCGTATAAGAACCAGTATGGTCTTCTTTCTTTGAGGTACTTTAGCGCTTCTTCTTTACTCATATTGGACTCATATACCTTTCCACCTACGACCCCAGGTTCACCAATATCTAGCATCCTTATAGCTTTCTGCAAACTCTCCTCAAACGATCTTCCTATACTCATGACCTCTCCCACGCTCATCATCTCAGTTGCTAACGATTGATCGACGTTCTCAAACTTGCTTAGATCCCATCTTGGGATTTTAGTTACTATATAGTCTAAACTTGGTTCAAAACATGCACAAGTCCTTCCAGAGACTTTATTTATAACTTCATGGAGTTCGTATCCTAGTGCTAGTTTAGCAGAAACATATGCTAGTGGATAACCAGTAGCCTTACTAGCTAAAGCACTTGATCTAGACATTCTCGGGTTAGTTTCTATAATGTAATATTCGTAGCCTCTAGGGTTAAGCGCAAATTGTACATTGCACTCCCCGATTAGATTAATTGATCTTGCAACTTCTATTGTATAGGTTCTCATATTTTGATATTCAAGATTATCTAAAGTCTGGCAAGGAGCAACTACTGTTGACTCTCCAGTGTGGACTCCCATCGGATCTAGATTTTCAATACATGCTATTACAGCAGAATTGCCCTTTTTGTCTCTCATTACCTCATATTCTAATTCTATCCAATGGTAAAGATATTTCTCAAGCAGAACTTCTCCTATGTAACTTTGGGATAACGCTCTCCTAATATTTTTCTTCAAGTCTTCTTCAGTCCACGCTACCATAGAGCCTCTTCCGCCTAGATTAAAGCTTACTCTCACCATTACTGGATATCCCACGATTTTTGCGTTCTTTATCGCCTCTTCTTCACTCCTTGCAGATAAACTTGGGGGTACTGGTAAATTGTTCTCTATCATTGTTTCTCTAAACTTTTCTCTGCTCAGTGCTTTCTCTATTCCATCAATTTGCGTTCCTAATACTTTGACATTATATTTCTGTAATACTCCCTTTTTATGCAAGTCTACTCCAACATTCAACGCAGTTTGTCCTCCAAACCCTATCATTATACCATCTGGTCTCTCCTTCTCTATAACCTTCTCTACAGCCCACCAGACTACTGGTAACATGTATAATTTATCAGCAAATTTCTTGCTAGTCTGTACTGTTGCCACGTTAGAATTTACTAATACTGTCTCTATTCCTTCCTCTTTTAATGCCTTTAACGCTTGACTTCCACTGTAATCAAACTCTGCAGCTTCAGCTATTTTTATAGGTCCAGATCCAATAACCAGAACCTTTTTTGGAGTTTCTCTCATTTTCCAGTCACCATAGTTCTAAATTTATCAAATACCCAAGTTGTATCCCAAGGACCTGGTCTAGCTTCAGGATGAAATTGTGTAGTGATAATTGGTAATTTTTCATGGATTAAGCCTTCTATTGTATAATCGTCTGGATTATAGAACCAAATTTTAGTATTAGGCGGGATATCGTTTTTAGATATTATACCATATCCATGATTATGAGTGGATATATAGCATTTATTTGAATTGCTTTCAATTACTGGTTTGTTTATTGCCCTATGTCCGAATTTCATTTTCTTAATTTTACCTCCCAGTGCTAGAGTTGCTATTTGATGCCCTAAGCAAATACCTAAGATTGGAATCTTATACTCCACTAATTCAGAGAACGTCTTGATTTGATTTTCTAGCAAATTGGGATTACCTGGACCATTACTAAATACAATTCCCTTAGGATTATACTCAATTATCTTACTAGCACTAAAACTGCAAGGGACTCTAACAATTGAGAATCCTCTCTTATAAAGTCCGTACAAAATTCCATGTTTTATTCCACAATCCACTACTACGATCATATCTCCAGTATTTGGATGAAAGATTGGTGACTTGGGTGATGTAAATTGTGTGAAATCTATTTCATCGTACTTTTTTTCTAAATATTTTCTAGGATCGTCTATTTCTAATTCAGAAGCTATAATTCCCATCATCGTGCCATAGGTTCTAATCTTTTTTACAATCATTCTCGTATCGACATCAAAAACTCCTGGTACGTTCTCTGATTTCAGCCACTCATCTAATGTCAGCGCTGAGTTCCATTTACTAGGATATGTATGCTCAGCTACTATTAAGCCTTCAACTTGTATTCTTTCTGACTCGAAGTTGGTTAGAATACCTTGTTCATACTTCTTTTCGGGTACACCATAATTTCCAACTAATGGATGCGTAATAATTAGTATTTGACCCTTATATGAAGGATCTGTTAAACTCTCCACGTATCCATTCATAGAAGTTGTAAACACTACCTCTCCTACCTTGATTCCTTTAGCTCCAAAACTATATCCTTCAATAAACGTTCCGTCCTCTAGATATAAATAACCCTTCTTATTCTCCAATTTCATTTTCGATCACTTGTAATTCTCCTAATTTGGAGATTATTTTTAACTTATACTCCTCGATTTCCTTTTCATCTTCTTTCAATTTAGTTTCTCTAATTTTTATCAAATTAGCCATTAAATCAAAATTAGGAGACCCGATTACTGCCTTCATATTAATAGAATCCTCTATTTTTAAAGTTGACTTATAAGAACCTTCCCTAACTTTTTTAGCTATCTCAAAGTAGGTCGATCTATAAGGTACTTTCTTACTTATGGAAAGTAATTCAGCGTCATCAGTGGCCAAACTAGATTCATCAATGTTTATTTTATTTACTTGTATTTGACTAAAGAGTGAGCTTAAAACTCCTATTGAAGATTTAGTATAGTTTATTACAAGCCAATAATATTTATTCATCTCTTGTAAATCAAGATTGTATCCAGTAGGTAAACCTTTGTAAATGGAAAGCAAACTAGTTAGCATACCTATAGACTCCGCTGCCTTTGCTCGTAGTATCTCCATTGTAACTGGATTTCTCTTTTGGGGCATCAAACTGCTAGTGCTAACATGAGAGTCTGGTAATTTAATTAATTTATTTGACGAAAAGAAAATTAAATCCTCAGCTATTCTGCTTAGTACTACCATTAATACAGTTAATTCCGAGATCGTGCTGAGAATATCCGCTCTCGATGAAGTAGCTGATAATGTATTGTATATTATACTGTCAAATCCTAATAGTTCGGCTTCTTTTTCTCTATCAATCTTAACGTTTGTCCCTACTATTGCTCCAGAGCCTAATGGCGATTTATTAACTTGTTTTAACGTGGAAAATATTATTTCCCACCTCGAAGCTAACTCCTCTTCAATGTAAGTTAGGTAGTGGGCAAATGTTGTGGGTTGTGCTAATTGTAAATGTGTATATGAGGGAAATATTGTTGTTATATGCTCTTTTGCTTTATCCAATAGTATTTTTCTCAAGCTATTAATGTCAGTTAAAAGTTCTATTAGCTTATTTCTTAATCTCAGTCTTAAAGCTGTGGCAACGTGATCATTTCTACTCCTACCTAACCCTATCCATCCGGCATCCTCCCCTACTTTCTTTATTAAGAAATCCTCTAATGCTTCATGAATATCCTCATATCCTTGGCCAATTTCTTTAAACTCGTTTAATGCAACAAGGATCTTTCTAGCGGTTTCCTTCCCAAGGTATCCAGTCAAATAAAGACTAATTACGTGTGCCTTCATAGTTAATTTCACTTCTTCAATAATCTCTCTATCGCTATCCACGGATGAGGTATAGTTAACTACTTCGTCTTTTTCAGATCCCCATTTTCTATATAACATCAAAGTCCCCTTACTCTTCTCGCTATTAGTGAGTGCATTCCCCAAATCTCTATAAATCCCCTAGCCATTTCGTCGCTTGGATACCATCCTTTGTTATAACTAGCAATTTTTTCAGAATATGGAGAATATTCTGATTCTCTACCTACTATTCTGAACGAACCATTACTAACTTCAACCTTCGCTTCTCCGCTAATCCATTTATTCATTTCATCAGCAACTTTATGTAATGTCTCTCTTAGTGGCTCAAACCATAATCCTTGATATACTAGATCAGACCATAACTGATCTATGTGTCTTTTGAATCTTAATTCCATTGGAGTATAGATAGTTTTTTCTAAGTCAATATGAGCGTAAATTAGACCTAGAGCAGCTGGTACTTCATATACCTCTCTAGACTTAAATCCAACAACTCTATTTTCTATATGTTCTACCCTTCCAAATCCATGGCTTCCGAATTTTAAATTTAGAAAATCTACTAACTTATTTAATTCCATTTTTTCTCCGTTCACAGCTGTAGGAACTCCATTACTAAATTCTATAGAGACTATTTCCTTTTTATTGTAGATCTGTTTAGTCCATTCAAAGGCATCTTCTGGGACTTCAAGAGAAGGATCAGAGATTATGTCTCCTTCTATACTTCTTCCCCAAAGATTCTCATCTATGCTGTATTTGTCACTTTCAACCTTGATAGGTATTCCTTTCTCTTTAGCGTATTTTATTTCGTCTTCTCTAGTCATATTCCATATTCTAGCTGGTGCTATTATCTTAACGTCAGGGTATAATGCCTTAACTGCAAGGTCAAATCTCACTTGATCATTTCCCTTAGATGTAGAACCGTGAGCTACGGCTTCAGCTCCTTCCTTTTTTGCAACTTCAACTACTTTTTCTGCTATTAATGGTCTTGCCAATGCCGTTGACAACGGATAGACTCCTTCATATAATCCATTTAATTTTATCGCATATGCTATGTAATTGTTGGCAAATTGCCTAACAGCGTCTATTGTATAATGCTTTGAGGCGCCGGCTATATACGCTCTTTCTTCTATTTTCTTAAAATCGTCCTTTTGACCAACATCTACAGTAACTGTTATAATCTCAGCCTTAAAGGTTTCCTTTAGCCATCTAATCGATACTGTAGTATCAAGTCCACCAGAGTATGCAAGGACTATTTTCATTTCACAAAAAGGGTAAAGAAGAAGCTTAAAAACAATTGATATCATGAAAACAAGGGATTCTTGATAAATAGCATGTTAAAGGTTTCCTTTAGCCCTTATTCTTTATATAGAATTCTATTGCTTGTTTTATGAACTCAGTTCTACTATTTAGGCCAAGTTTTCTAGTATACATATCGACATCCCTCAGTATATCTTCCCTTAGTCTTACACTTACGACTTTTCGCATATATAATAGAATGTTACCGGTTTTTAAAAACCTAAGTGATAATTCTTAATAGGAAACTGTTAAAAAGAGGTCGAATAGTACGTAAAAAATCATTAACTTGCAGAAGTAAATATTACGGCTTTATTTTGTTGCAGATCCTTCTTTATTTTCTCTAGTCTTTGCATCATAATATTTATATTTTCATTGAGAATCTCTTTGTGGTACTTTCTAATATGCTCTTCACTATCTTCTTTAGCTATGATAATATTACACAGTGAACACTCATATGATCCGTCATTTTCCTTTTTGACTATTGGTGTGATTCCCTCTGAGATAGCTTTAAGTATTGGTACGAGTTTCTTAGCCTTTCCTTCACTTCCGCTTTTTTCGATAATCCTCTGGGCATAGCCACGGAGTTGATGTTTTGAAATATTATATTTATAGGCTACTGTAGCAGGTCCTTCTCCTTTCACTAAGTACTCTTCTAATGCTTCTATTAGATAGTCGCTTCCACCTAGTATCTTTAAAGCTACATAATTTACTAAAGACTTTATATCAGTTTGTTTCATATAGAGCCACTGGAACCCTCTATATTCTTTAGAGTTTAAAAGGTATATACATAATTCTATAATCTGAGAATTTCGTTCTTATAAGTCTTTATAGTGATTCCATTTCCATTATATACTCTGCCAAGTTCATATACAGTTCCATATCCTTCTAGTTTTGTTTTTACTTCCTTCATAAGTTCTTCTGAAACAAATAAGACAATTCCTATACCCATATTGAAAACTTTATACATCTCCTCGTGAGCGACCCCTGCTTTTTCGATAGTCTTAAAAATCTGTGGTGGATCTGGCATATTTAAGACAATCTTATAACTAGTAAGTCTTTTAAGCTTACTAAATGCACCTCCAGTTACGTGAGCCGCTCCCTTTATCATATTCATAACTTCCAAAATTGGTTTGACATAAATTTTAGTTGGTTTTAACAATTCATTTTTATATTCATCTAGCGAAAGCTTACCTTCTTCTATTAATTTTCTAACTAGGGAATAACCGTTAGCATGTATACCACTGCTTTCTAGTCCCAATACATAATCTCCTGGCCTTATTTCAGCGCCCGTTTTCAGTTTATCTACAACCCCTATTGCAGTACAAGAAAGATCAAATCCTCTAATCACATCAGGCATAATAGCAGTCTCTCCACCAATAACCTCAACATCAGCCTCTTTAGCACCCTGAACAATACCATCAATGATCTCATTTACCACATTATCCATCGGCCTTTCTAACGCAATATAATCCACTAAGGCAACTGGTTTTGCTCCAACACATATCAGATCATTAACATTCATGGCAACGCAGTCTATTCCTACGGGCTTTATTATTCTAGTTTGCAATGCTAGAAAAGTCTTTGTTCCTACGCCATCAGTATGCATCGCTATGTTAAGACTACCTATTTTTATTACTCCAGAATAATGTCCCGCTCCTATAATAGTATTTTTATAAGTAGATGAGATTATTTGAGAAATCATATTATGATAATTACGTAATTTTTCTAAATCAACTCCTGCTTTTTTATACTCCTCACTCACCATAACCCACCATTAGGAGACCAATCTGCAGAAACTCCAAGAATCCCTCTTTTTTCTCTATTTTTATAAGAATATCTTATGATTTCAGCCTTTTCAATTTGAGATTTAACTGTCCTCCCAATATCAGTCCTATATATCAATTTAGTATCACTGCTAATATATTGCATACATCTGTCTAAGTTCTCAGCAGCTTCTTCGAAATCTCCTATTGCAACTATTTCTAAAGCTCTAGAGCCTTTAGTTATAAGTTGCATTCCCTCTAATGCTACAGATCCAAAAAATACCACGCATCCGCGCTCTTTCATCTTTTCTAAATCTACTACAATCTTATGCCCAGATGCCATTTGTTTTGAGATAGGGTATCCTAATGTAGCAACAGCTCTGACTATAGAAGGTTTCTCGTTTATTTTTATACTAGCTTTATTCAAATGTCCAGTAGCTGTGAGCTCAATTGTCTCTCCAAAATCAGATTCTAATCTTGGAATTATGGCGGAAGCTTCTGGATCACCAAATCTTGAATAATACTCAATTACTGTAGGTCCCCAAAGTTCAGTTAACATCATTTGTCCTGCAATAACTCCTACGTATCTCTCTCCAGTCTCCTTGTATATCGCATCCATAGTCCTTTTAACTATATCATAAGTTGTTTGATACTCTTCATTGCTGATAAATGGAAGCAATTCGTTAGGTCCAGAAATTGATCCCATTCCTCCAGTCTCTGGACCTATTCCGTCTTGATACGCGTTCTTATAATCTTGAGCCAAAGGTAAGGAGATAGTTGTTTTCCCATCACTTAAAACATGAAGTGTGTATTCTGGTCCATCAACTTTCTCCTCTATTATAATTCTCGGCTCACCTTCCTTATTGTATAGACTCCCTATTTCATTCACGCTTTTTGTCAGTGCCTCTCTCTTATCATGGGTTAAATAAGCCTCTAGATCAGCTATTACCTTAACCCCTTTTCCTCCAGCTTGCCCAGCAGGTTTTATTGCGACTGATCCGCCATATTCTAATATGAACTTTGCAGTATCTTCTATTGTGTAAAATACCTTATATCTTAATCTTCCTGGAATAGAATGTTTCCACATTAACTCTCTTGCCCATGCCTTAGACTCCTCTATCCTTGCACACTTTTTGCTAGCCCCGAATACCGATATTCCCTCTTTTCTAAAAATGTCCGCAATTCCGTTGAATAAGGGATCTTCTGGTCCAATTACGCCTAAATCTGGGTTTACTTTCTTAATTACCTCCTTAATAACTTCTGGGGAGTTTACGTTACCTATAAAATACTCTGCACCAGTGGTTTTCACTATTGAATTAATCCCGGGATTTATATATGACGATAGTGCGTAAATCTTGTAACCTTTAGATGATCTTGCCAACGAATAGGCTAGAACGTTTTCTCTAGCTCCATCTCCAACGAGTAATACTTTCATTTTTCTCACCATGGATATTTTTTAGTCATACATCCTAAGCAGAGATCCCTATGCCCAATGGCTTTGAACAATCCTTCTATGCTTAACCAGTGTATAGAGTCTGCACCTAAAACCCTCGCTATAGTTTCGTCGTTAAGATTAGCTGAGATCAATTCTTTTTCGTCGGGGACTTCAACTCCGTACGGACATTGTGAGACTAATTTAGGGCTTCCTATCAGCACGTGGATTTCCTTTGCGCCCAATTTTCTCAAGTTAAATATAGTGTTTTTAAGGGTAGTTCCGGTGACCATAGAATCATCTATTAGAATTATTCTCTTTCCTTTTACTGCACTTTTTATTGGGTTTAGCTTAAGTTGGACCCCAACTATTTTTAGGAAAGCATCAGAAGATAACATTGTCCTTATTGGGCTCCCTGTCCTCGTAAAGCCTAAGTCTAATGGTATATTTAATTTCTTGGAATAGCCTATTGCGAAAGGTAATGCGGTTTCTGGAACTCCTATTACTGAATCAGCATTTATTGGATATTCTAAGGCTAATTCTTCCCCTATTTTCACTCTTAGGTCATAGATTTCTCTTTCGTTGATCATACTGTCTATTCTAGCTTGGTATACGTACTCTATAGTACAATACGATTTTCTAGGTATTCTCACCTGTTTGGATTCAATATGATATTTGTCAACGATCACTAACTCTCCCGGATTAATTTCCCTTTTGAACTCAGCCCCTATTACAAACATTGACGTTGGTTCGGAGGAAATAACTGCTAAATCGAATCCAAATCCACCTATGCTTAACGGCTTAAGTCCTAGTTCGTCTCTATAGGCTATTAACTGGCCGTCTTTACTAATGGCTATGAACGAGATCGGCTTTTTAATATCATCTATTGCATTTTCTGGCTCTCTTATGACATGGTTAAGAACATTGTTATCATCTATCATCCCATCAACGACTATAGCACCATTATCTATTGTTATGGGATAACTATTTCTGATTCCAGCATAACCTATTCCAGCCCATCCATTCAAGTCTTTAATTTCTAAATCCTCAGGCGCTACGTTCTCTAGTTTAGTAAATATATTCCTCTGCTTGTTCAATATTGCTATTCCACTTTTAGAATATCCTCTATGTTGCAAGCCTATTAGACCATAATATAAAAATCTAGATACATTCCATACATCATCGAACGCTAATATACCTAGTATTCCAGCCATTAATATCACTTCCCAAATATTCTTTCTAACTCTGTAGAATTATAGTTAAATTTGAGAGGATAAATCCCAGAAAAGCATGCATTGCATAAGTCTCTTCTACCTATTCCTTGTAACATCTCTTCGACACTTAGAAATTCAATAGAATCAGCGTTCAGCTCATTTCCTATTTCTTTTTCAGATTTATTATGCGCAATCAACTCTTCTCTTTTAGGAAAGTCTATTCCCATATAACAAGGGTATTTTATCATAGGTGATCCTATACGTACATGAATTTCTTTGGCGCCGGCTTTACGTAACATAGTTATTATTCTCTTCATAGTATTTCCCCTAACTATTGAGTCGTCTATTAAAACTATTCTTTTCCCCCTTACTGCATCTGCAACCACTCCAAATTTCTCTTCTAATACCTCATTTCTCTTATCTTGAGTTGGCATTATGAAGGACCTTACAGAGGAAATTGTTCTAACTAGAGGTTCCTCTAAAGGTATGTGACTTTTTCTAGAAAAGCCCAGCGCTATTGGCCTTGATGAGTCCGGCACTGGAACTACAATATCTCCGTTAGCTGGGTGTTTTTCTGCTAATAATTCACCTAACCTTATCCTAGCTAAGTAAACTGAATGCCCATCTATATTGGAATCTGGTCTTGCAAAGTATATATATTCGAAGGAACAAGTAGCGTAATTTTTCTCCTCATAGATTACTTTGTCATATAATATTTTGCCATTTTTCATAATTATCATTTCGCTTGGTAGAATATGTTTCAAAACGCTCCCACCTAGTTGTCTAATAACGGAATCCTCCGAGGAAACTATTAATGATCCTTCTAAAAATCCTAATACAACTGGATGAAATCCTTTAGGATCTCTAAATACTACAATCTCTTCATCATTCAAAAGAATAGCTACAGAGTATCCACCATCGACAACTTTCATAAATTCCTTTACAGTATCAGGGATAGAGCGAAAGGCCAATTTTTGCTTAAAGAACTTATATATAAATTCAGTATCTACCCTAAATGATCCAAACTGGTAATAGTTGCTTATTGTCCCATTGAACGCCACGACTATTTTTGAGTCGCCTAAAGGCTGTGCTTCTTCAATTGAGCTTTTTCCACTTGTTGAATATCTTACATGACCTATTCCATTTTTTATAAATTTATTAAGATTTTCCTTAAATACTTCGTCTACAAGTCCAGATCCCTTAATCGTCAATATTTCCCCATTCTCAGCATATGCGATTCCTGCAGATTCTTGACCCCTATGCTGAAGTAGTCTAATTCCCTCTACTACCAGTTGAATATTTACTTCTTTAGGGCTAGATACAGCAAAGACTCCACATTTATCACGTATGCTATCCATTACCCATTACCTCTTCTAGAAAATTAAAGTAATTATCAACTATATTTTTAAGATTATAATCTATATTATCAATAGTTAAAATATTAGTTTTTTTATTGACCCTTCCTATTATAGATGCTACAATACCTTTACTCTTACTCTTTTCAACTATCCATTCTGGTTCATTAGTTAAGACTATGAAACGTCCACTACTTTCAGAGAATAGATTCTCTATAACATTGTCAGTATCGCTTAAAATACTCTTAGTACTGATTTCTACTCCATATCCATGAACTAGTATGCTAAAAAGAGATGCCGCTAGGCCACCTCTACTTACATCTTTCGCAAATGTAATTTTCCCCTCATTTATAGAATCAATTACTACCTCAGAAGATAACAGATCCTCTTGTAATCTTACTTTAGGAGCTTGACTAGGTATCTTAAATATCTTTGATAATAATGATCCCCCTAATTCTTTTCGCGTATACCCTACTGATACAACGTATAAGTTGTCTTCCACTCTATTTTTAAGTAATTTATCTTGAACTAACCCTGCCATAACTATTAAAGGTGTTGGCTTTATTGGTCTTCCTTGATTATTTTCATTATAAAATGAAACTTTCCCACCAACAATAGGTATGTTAAAGAATCTAGTAGCCTCTCCTATACCTCTTATTGCTTCTACGAAAGTATAGTAAACTTCTGCCTTCTTTGGATCCCCAAACTGTAAATGATCAACTGCTACCATTCCTCTAGCCCCTACTGTAGCTAAATTCCTATAGGCCTCTGCTACTATTCCTTTTCCGCACTCATATCCATCCTCAGCGCACATGTCAGGATTTGCATCCGCTTTTATCGCCAATAACTTACCATTAGGAAGCGAGACTACTGCACTATCAGCATCACCGGGTTTAACTACTGTTGAGGTATTTACTTCATAATCAAACTGTGAATAGGCCCATCCTTTACTTACTAAATCTGGATGTGTTAATACAGTATAAATTGCACTTTCTAACGGTAAATCAACAATTTTCTCTTCAACATTTTTCTTAGTGTTTTTTATTGGCCATAAAAACCTCGGCGGGTTTAATAATACGTTTGTGGGTAGGGAGACGAGATCTTTACCAATATATCTAAACTTAATTACTGGTTCATTAGTTATCTCACCTATTACACTGCAAGGGTATTCGTATTCTTCAAAAGCTTCGCAAACTTCCTTAACGTTTTTCTCCTCCACTGCATATAACATTCTCTCTTGTGTTTCAGATATGATTACATCTGACGGATTCATATTTTTTACACGTAATGGAATTTTCTCTATATCTACTGTAGCACCAAGTCCGTTTGTTATCTCAGTTACAGCAACTGCTAGCCCTCCACCACCTAAGTCTTTAATAGCCTCTACTTTATCAGCGATTTCTAAGGTTACATCCAATATAATTTTCCCAGCAAAAGGATCAGCTATCTGTACTGCTCCAATTTCGTCTTCACCACTTAACTTTCTAGACGCAAATGAAGCTCCGCCTAAACCATCAACTCCGGTTAGTCCAGCTAACACTAATTTAAGTCCCGCTTTATCTACAATACTTGGTTTTATCTTGTCTTTTCTAACTATTCCGATCGCTGCTACATCTACTAGCGGATTATCATTATATGTATCATCGAATGATAATTCTCCACCAACTACCGGGACTCCAATACTATTGCCATAAGCCGCAATCCCTGCAATTATGTTCTTAAGCAACCATACGTTTTTCTTTATTTTCAGATTTCCAACCCTTATCATGTCCATAAGTGCAATTGGCTTTGCCCCCTTGCTAATAATGTCCCTTATTATTCCTCCTACACCAGTTGCAGCACCATTGAATGGATCAATGGCAGAAGGATGGTTATGGCTTTCAACCTTTATTACTACTGCCCATCCATCTCCTATATCTACCGCTCCAGCATCTTGCCAGTCTTTTATGCCCATTATAACATTAGGACTATCTATGGAAAAGCTCTTTAAGAAGATTTTAGATGATTTATAAGAGCAATGCTCTGACCATACTGCATCAATAACTCTCCATTCGGTCTCATTAGGTTCTCTACCTAGTCTTTTTCGAATCTCGTCCATCTCTATAGGGAGAAGATTTATGCCCATTCTCCTAACCTCCTCAAAAGAATTAACCCGTCAACAGTTCCGTCAATTGAAGTCAGTTTAAAGGAAGCCCTTTCTGGATGTGGCATCATTCCTATTACATTCCCTTCCTCGTTAGCTATTGAGGCTATATTAAGTAATGATCCATTTGGATTGACATCTTCACTAATATTTCCATTCTCATCACAGTATTGGAGAACCATATGTGTCTTTGCATAATCTATATCATCCACATAATATCGACCTTCCGCATGTGCTATGGGCATTCTTATTATTTTCTTATCTAATCCTTTGGTTAGAATTGTGTCAGCCCTAATTACCTTAAGGTAAACCCACTTCGAGATAAATCTTAATTTTAAATTAGGAAGCAATGCTCCTTTTAAAAGCCCGCTTTCCACAAGGATCTGGAAACCATTACATATTCCAATTACTATTTTTCCATCCTCTGCCATTTGCTTGACTTTTTTCATAGTTTCCGTACTAGCTGCGATACTTCCAGCCCTTAGATAGTCTCCAAAGCTAAATCCCCCTGGTAAAATTACTCCATTATATCTATCTGGATCGAAGTCCTTGTACTTTACTATCACTGTGGGAACTCCAGCCTCTATTAATGCCTTATAGACATCAGTTTCGCAAGTAGTCCCTGGGAACTTAATTATTGCAATCATTCTCTTCTCACTCTAACGAGTATTTTATGAATTATCGGATTGTATAATCTTCCCTCATTGGCAATTTTTTCAATTAAATTCTTTGCATCCTCTTCATTATTGGCCTCAATTTTGAACTGGATGTACTTTCCTACTCTCGTTTCAATTATGTTGTTTGTGTATTTCTCAATTACATATTTTTGTATTGTTTCTCCTTCTGGATCTCTAACTGAGTCTTTATTTATTATTATCAATTCTACATAGTATTTCATAAAGGGGCCCTCATGAGGTAATTCTTTTTAGAAATTCCTCATACGAGGATTTTACTGTTTTTAAATCGTAACCCTTCCTATATAAATCCTTATCATAAATTCTGGAATTACCATCTCTAATTCTCATACTATCTAACGATATTTCATCTCCAATTACTAGTTTATCGCCCAAACGGCCAAATTCTAGTTTAAAGTCATATAATATAAATCCTTTGCTTTTAATAAAATTGAATAGTACATCGTTCACCTTCATCATTATATCTTCTATATGCTGAGCCTCTTTCCTATTCATTAATTTAAGATGTTCCATATGGTAATAGTTAAGTAGGGGATCATGACGTAAGTCATCCTTTAAGAAAAATTCCACTATTGGCGATTCAAAGACTTCACCTTCTTTAATTGGTAATCGCTTAACTATACTACCTGTAGCAATGTTTCTTAATACAACTTCTACTGGTATCATCTTTAATTTCTTTACTATCATCGTTCTTTCATCCTTCATCCCTACGTAGTGTGTTTCTATACCATTTCTTTCTAGTAATCTGAAGAAGAATGCTGATGTTTGAGCGTTTAAAACGCCCTTACCCTCCAATATATCTCTTTTTTGACCATCACCCGCGGTTATGTCATCCTTAAACTCGAGTAATACGTGATCTTTATCAAAATCATAAACTATCTTGGTCTTTCCCTCAGAAATCTTGTTAACTTCCATTACGACAATTTTACATAACCGATATAAAAAGTTAGCTTCAAATAAGTATAAACTTTTACTTCATTATGTAAATCAAAATCCTTATAATTCTTCACCAATGCTTAACATCATGAGTAATCAAATTACAATAGACGATTTTGCAAAATTAGACCTTAAGGTTGGAATTGTGAGACAAGCTGAAAGGATTGAAGGAACAAGATTACTAAAACTATTGATTGACTTGGGTTCAGAACAAAGGCAAATAATTGCGGGTTTAGGAGAATATTATACCCCAGAGGAGTTATTGAACAAGAGGATAATAGTTATAGCCAATTTAAAGCCTAGAGTGATAAGAGGTTTTGAGAGCCAAGGTATGTTATTGGCCGCTGGATGTAAAGAGGATGAAGCGAAAGGAATAAAACCCAGAATACTAACTGTAGACGGAGAAGTTCCTCCAGGAACTAAGATATGTTAAATCCATTTGAGAAGTTACAGATCCCGCCAAAAGCCAATCAAACTATTGATACCATGCTAAAAAGGCTGCCAAAGATAGGTGGTACTACAGTTAGGGATAGAGAGATAAGAAGATTAAAGGAATATTATGAGAGAATTAAGAAATACTACGACTTTGTGGAACAATTCCCTAAAATTGACGAACTACATCCTTTTTATTTAGAGGCAACTAGAATTATGACTGATATTAATAAACTGAGGATATGTTTATCAGTTACCAAGAAAACCAGCGTAATATCTATGAAGATATTGAAAAAATACATCAACCAGATAAGGAAAAGTCCGGAAAATGAATCTAATCGAATAATGCGTCAAGCGTTTGGAAGAGTAAGTTCCGTATTAAGAAAATCCAGTGAATGTATAGATAGAGTAATAGACGTAGCGAAAGAATTAAAGAAAATCCAAGGTATAGATCCAACATTGCCGACTATCGTAGTAGCTGGCCCTCCAAACGTAGGCAAATCCACTTTAGTTTCGAAAATCTCTACAGCTAAACCAGAAATTGCCAGTTATCCCTTTACTACAAAAGAAGTTCATGTAGGTCATGTAATTTTAGACGACTTTCGTATTCAGGTTATTGATACGCCAGGCATTTTGGATAGGCCAGAAGCTGAGAGAAATAGAATAGAGAGAAAGGCTACTAACGCGATAAGAAACTTAAATGGCATAATCGTATTCATGTTTGATTCCTCGATTTCCTCAGTTCTATCTGTAGAAGGTCAAATAGAATTATTTAGGGAGGTGAAATTATTAAAAAAGATTGTCATACCTGTAATTAATAAGATTGATGAGAAATATGAAGAATATTATAAAAAGATTGTAGATTTTCTTTTAAGTGAAGGAAACGAATGGCACGAAATAAGCGCTGAAAAGGGAATCGGTATAGATAAGTTAAAAGAGGAACTTTTTAACTTGGTAAAAAGTAGTGGTACAAATGAAGTATCGCGTGATTGAAATCTTTACCTCTATCCAAGGTGAAGGGGAGGTTATCGGGATCCCTTCAAATTTCATTAGACTTGCTACGTGCAACTTAAGATGTGTATGGTGTGATACGAAATATTCGTGGGAAATTGGCACTGAGATGAGTATAGATGAGATTATTGCAAAACTTGATAAGAAAATTAAAACTACCACGATAACTGGGGGCGAACCTTTACTCCAAAACATATTACCACTTGCTAAGGAACTTAAGAGTATAGGGCATAAGATTGTGGTTGAGACAAACGGTACAATAAAGCCTTCAGAGGAATTAAGGAAAATCATTGATATCTTTTCGGTTTCTCCTAAGCTTAGTAATTCTGGGCATAAGCTAAAATACGACTTCGCAGATGATTGGGCTACATATTATAAGTTTGTTATAGTCTATCCAAATAAGGATATAGATGAGGTTGTAAAATTCGTCGAGTCTCAGAGTATTAATCCACGCAAAGTTATCCTACAACCAGATGGAAATAGAAGCGATTATATAAATGCAATAAATGAAATAGTGCAAATTGTGTTAGATAGGGGTCTTCAATTTAGAGTTCTTCCCCAGCTCCATAGAATTATTGGAGCTAGATGATAATAGGTCTTTTAATAGATTCATCTTTTGTTTTCCTCTTGCTAACACTTCATTACATACATTTACTAATGTTTTTATTTTATCCTTGTCAACTCTCTCTGTGTTTGACTCCCTTAAGAGATGAACCATTCTTATTCCCGTTCTTAATTCAACTAAGACTCCCTTTTGGTTTGTAGCTAAAATCCCACTATGTTTAAAACCAGCTTCTCTAGCGATTTTCAAGATATCCCAGCCAGTTTCAATGTTTTTAGCATAAATATGTATAATGGGTCCTTGTACTATTAACCATAGTCGCCTAACTTGATTTTTGCTTAAAACGTCCTCTAGATCCTGTTCCGTAATTCTCAAATGATTTTTGAATATGATAGTTGAGTTTTTCCTATCCCAAGGCATTTCCGCATCAACAATAGTTATTCTCCCACTACAACTACTTTGGGTATAAACATCGTTTCTGTTTCTATAGAATGCTAGTAAGAAGCCAAGAATATCTGGATCTAAGTAACCTATTTCTTTATCATGGTATATTTTATTAAGCGCTTTCTCTCTTAGTTCCTCCCACACCAACATATATTTAATTAATCCCCTATGCTCAATAAAAGTTTATGACACTTAGTGATGTGATATTAAGATATCTGTTAAGTGAAGAACCTATTATAGAAATAAATGAGAATGACATAAGTGCGGAAGAATTCAGCAGTATTGATGAGATAAGTATAGGACTAAGAATAATAATTATCGGTAAAAATAGAAGGAGGAGATTAGTGGATTTGGGATTATTACAAATTATCGCTAAATGTGGACACTTGGATTTTATTAGGGATTATCTAAACATGAAATTTACGTTAAGAGACATATATACCAAATATAACGTCTATACAGAATTAGAATATCTTGCTATTCAAGAAGACTGTGCTGGGTTGGTTAATGATTTGGATTTGAAATGTGTTTTATTAAAGGTTAAATCTACAACAGAGAAAAGAGGCACTACCAGATGACAGACTAGAGGATATTCTGTTTGTATATATAGTGATGAAACATTTTAGCAAGTTATAATTATATCTCTAAATGTATAATGAACGAAAAGGAACGAAAGCAAGTTAAAAAATTTTTCAGGTTTCTTTTTTTCACTTCAAGGGGAGGAATAACTAGGCTAAAAATAGTAAGAGTACTAGAGGAGAAACCCTTGAATCCCAACCAAATAGCTTCAACGTTAAAACTTGATTATAAAACTGTAATGCATCACTTAGAAGTTCTAATGGAGAATAATATAGTATATAGGGAGGCCGATGGATACGGTTTGCCTTATAAGCTTACAACTTTTTATAAGACTTATAAGGACGTTCTAGATGAATTAGAAAGAGAAATTAGGCAAAAAGCTAATAAAAGCTAATAAACCAACTTAACCTTTGCCTTTTAAACCTTTCTAGTTAATATCTATTTCCGTGAAGAAGAAAGGAAAGAGCTTAGCGGAGCTACTAATAGACGTAAGGATTGCAAGAAATAAGGTGCAAAACATAATTAATAGAATGCAGAATAAGATAGGTACTTATAATCATATCTTTATGAGAAATGTAGCTTCATTCCCTCATTTATCAAAAATGGTCGCTAGAGAATCTGAGCTTCTCGAGAATGTGATGGACCATTTGTTGACACTAGAGGTAATTTTAGAGATACTTGAGATAAAAATTGAGACTATTATCTATATAGGCAATATAGTTACTAGCGCTGCATCAGTAGTTGAAGCTATAAAGCTGCTTAAAGAAAGTTTCAATTTAACGCCAGATATCTCACTATTGCTTGACGATATATATAGTAATTTCTACGTTAATGTCGATCTACCCAAAGAGATAAAGATTAATGTAAAAGAAGAAGCGAGAAGCGTATTGTTGGATGCGGAGAAAATCGCCGAGAAGAGAAAAAGTGAAACTTATTATCAAGTTAATACATAGATCTATATAGATCTAGATTGAGCAAATCAATAACAAGGAAAATACAGTTAACTGGAGGATCTACCTATATAGTCTCTTTACCAAAGGAATGGATAAAAGCATTATCATTATCTGCCGGCGATGAAGTTGAGATCTATCAAGATACTGATATGAAGCTACTTATAGTTCCCAAATCTGCGAATACAACAGATCAGAAAGAAATCAAGAAGATTATACATTGCGATAACGTGACGTCAGAAGCCATCATCAGGGAATTTATAGCATATTACATAGCTGGATTCTCTTCTGTATCAATAACATGTCCTAGGATGTCTAGCTCTACAAGGGCTTATATTAAGGATGTAGTAAGGAGAAGATTGCTGGGGGCTGAGGTAATAGAAGAGGATGTTAGTACAATTTCTATCCAATTTCTTGTTGACGAAAAAGAGTTATCAATCAAAAAGGCGATATCAAGAGCATTTACAATATCATATAACATGCTTAGAGATTCCTTGGAGGCTATAAGTAAGGCTGATATCGAGCTGGCTAAAGAAATATCGGGAAGAGACGATGAGGTGGATAGGTTTTTCTTCTATATTGCTAGGCAATTAACTATTTCAGTAAAAGCTATAAACGTACTGGATTCTGAGGGGTATAATCTCACACAAATGGTCGATATATATTCAGTAGCCAAAACAATTGAAAGAGTAGGTGATCACGCAAACAGAATAGCCAGTCTAGTAGAGGATGTAAGTAAGTTTAGTAATAAAGAAGATCTAGTGAATTTAGGTCTTACGATTTTGGAAAGTTATAAGTCGGCCATGAATGCGTTTTTAAACGAAAAGAAGGACATTGCACATAGTCTAATTTCAAATATTGAAATATTTGAAAAATTACGAGAATTACAAGAAATAGCAATTAAAAGTAATGACAATCCAAAGATTATAACTTCAACTTCGATGACAGTTGAATCTTTAAGGAGGGTTGCAAGATATTCCGCTGATATAGCTGAAGCTACAATAGATATACTGGCTAAATCGAATAAGTGATAAATTTTAGATAATTAGGAAAAGCTAGATTTCTGTATATATTAATCACTTCCTCCAAATTTTTGGCCTTTTTAATCTTGCCTACCAAATTTTTTAAAGCTAGTTTATCATCTAATGTATATACACCACGTCTATATAAAGAGGAAATGCATTTGGTATTCATTACTGAAACTACTGCATAACCAATACTAAATAAGTGATCAGCTGTTTCCAAATCTTTGTGAGAAAACAAACAAATTCCCGGGTGCGTATGTGTAGTGGCTATACCCTTTGGAAATGGTATAGAAACTCTTTTCTCATCTCCCTCAAGTATTATGTATGATCCATCGCTAAGTACTATGTTCATAAACTCCACATCTGAATTGATAGTCCTACTGGCGTAGTTTAACATAAGGTTTTGTAAGAAATTCATATAAATCCTCAATATCTCATCATAAATTACAAAATACTCATACACACTTCTACCCTTTTTGACTAAATCGTTTTCGAGATCAAATTCATAATCTCTATCTATATAAATATAAGTTAAATCTGTTGTTGGAATTACGCCATATTCCTCGTGTAGATTTTCCCCTATTAATGTTAGTTTATAAAGACCGGCTATTTTTTCACTAATTTCATTTTTTCCTAAAAATTGCTCCTTTACATTTCATCACCTTATCCTCGATAATCTTATTTATAGTTCTTAATGCTGTTAATGGATTCCCTGCATTATAAATACTTCTTCCAATGATTTCATAATCCGCTCCAGCACATACTGCATCGCCATAACTTCCACCTTGACTACCCATACCCGGAGAGACTATGGTCATTTTTTCGAAGTCTCTCCTATACTGCGTTATATGATCTAATTTAGTCCCTCCAACTACTATTCCTTTTGGGCTTATCTCTCTTATAACGTTTTTAATATAGTCTGCGAATAACGTACTCCATCCTTCATGTGACATTACGGCAACTAAGTATAAATTTTTAGAGTTTGCATCAAGATATCTTTTTAATTCATCTAGAGATCCCTTAACGCCTATAAAGGAATGTGCTATGAACGAGTTGGCGAAAGATAATCTTTCAACTATGCTTTTCATTATGTATCCGATATCTGCAAGCTTAAAATCAACAATAATTTCCTCCACGTCTAAACCAATTAAGAGCTCTCTAGTTTTATCCACTCCTAGATCTAAAACTAAAGGTAAACCAACTTTTATCCCATATAACTCATTTTCCATCTCTTTAAGAACTTGATATGAGAGAGGTTTATCCATTGCTAATATTACTCTACTTTTCAACATTCTTCACCAAATAATCTAGAATTGACTTCTTTTCATTATCCTTAAGTTTATCACTCTTCAACAATTCATCTAGAATTTCTGAAATTTTAAATAGAGAGTGTAATTTGACTCCTAGTTTTTCCAATCTTTGTGAAGCCCCTTCTTGTCTATCTATGATTACTAGTGCGTCTGAAACTTTACCTCCACCGTTAAGAATCTCCAATGTTGCTTTCTCTATGGATACTCCTGTAGTTGCAACGTCATCTACTAACAATACTCTTTTTCCTTTTACATCGAGTTCTAATGTACGATTAGTTCCATGACCTTTCTTTTCTATTCTAATATATCCCATAGGCTCTTTAAGGTTACAAGCTATGAATGCCGATAAGGGAACTCCTCCAGTGGCTATTCCTACTATTATATCATGGGGTATATCTTTTGCTTTCTTTATAGCTTGATTAACTATATCGTAAAATTCTGGATAATTTGGTAAAGGTCTTAAGTCTAAGTAATATGGACTAACCTTACCTGATGTTAAAACGAAACTTCCTATTAATAATAATTTCCTTTCGAGTAAGACTTCTGCGAAATTCATACGTAGAGACTCTGTGAAAAAGAATTTAAATATACTTCTATCATAACCAGTTATAAGGGCTTTGTGAGATTAAGACACGTAGTTTCGTCGCTTGACTTGACCAGAGATGACTACTTTAGAATATTCGAACTTGCAGACAAGTTCTATGATGTAAAAAAACTAAATTATCTATCAGGGAAAGTAGTTTCATTAGCATTCTTTGAGCCAAGTACTAGAACTGCTCAAAGCTTTCATACTGCAGCAATAAAATTAGGTGCTGATGTGATAGGATTTGCATCCGAGGAGTCTACTTCGATAGCAAAAGGTGAAAATTTGGCTGATACCATTAGGATGCTAAACAACTATTCAAACTGTATTGTAATGAGACATAAGTTTGATGGGGCAGCATTATTCGCAAGTGAGATAAGCGATATACCTATAATTAATGCTGGAGATGGAAAGCATGAGCATCCTACACAAGCAGTTATAGATTTATATACTGTATATAAGGCGTTTGGTGAAATAGATGGGAGGACTTTTGCATTATTAGGAGATCTGAAATACGCAAGAACTGTGAATAGTTTGCTAAGAGCGTTAACTAGATTCAAACCAAAGAAGGTATTTCTAATTTCTCCTTCTCAATTAAAGGTTAGAAGAGAAATATTAGATGAATTAAATTATCCAGTTATAGAAACTGAAAATCCCTATGATGTGATCCAAGAGATTGACGTATTATATGTGACTAGAATTCAAAAAGAAAGATTTGTTGATGAAGTAGAATACGAGAAAGTTAAGGAGAGTTATGTGGTCGATCTCAAGTTAGTTAATATGATGAAGAAAGATGGAATCATATTGCATCCATTACCTAGGGTTACCGAAATAGACAGGAGAGTTGATAAAACTGTAAACGCTAAATACTTCTATCAAGCGTCATTAGCTGTACCAGTTAGAATGGCTCTATTTTACGAAGTTTTGGGTGATAGGGAAGATGATTAGCTCTTCAAAAAGGGATGAATTAATTGTAAGTAAAATAAGGAATGGTACAGTAATTGATCACATTCCAGCTGGTAGAGCATTGGCAGTATTGAGAATTCTAGGGATAAGAGGAAGTGAGGGCTATAGAGTAGCTCTAGTTATGAATGTGGAAAGTAAAAAAATAGGAAGGAAAGATATAGTGAAAATTGAGGACAGAGTGATTGATGAGAAAGAAGCTAGTCTAATAACACTAATAGCGCCGTCTGCTACCATAAACATTATAAGAGATTACGTGGTGACAGAGAAAAGACATTTAGAAGTTCCAAAACAGATTAGAGGATTAATAAAATGTCCTAATCCCCAATGTATAACAAATAATGATGTTGAAGCGGAAAGTAGATTTATAACGATTTCAATTAAACCTCTTAAGCTAAAGTGTAAGTATTGTGAGATGTATATTACTGAAGATGATGTCATAAGGCAGATACTATGATATATTATGAAGTTATCGAGAAAAGGAAAAACGTAGATAATGTGTATGAAATAAAAATAGCTAACTTTAGCGTTAAACCAAAAGCAGGACAATACGTGAGCTTAATACTGCCTAGCAAGGCTGAAATACCCTTAGGTGTCGGAGACTATGATGAAGATAATAATGAACTTAGACTTTATGTTGAGTCAGAAAAATTAGCTAACGAGATAGGTAAAAGAGTAATATTAAAGGGTCCTTTAGGTAAACCCCTAGACTTTACTAACGTAAGGATTATTGTTGGTATAGCTTATGGCAAACTTTACCATGACTTATTATATCCTTTAAAGGTCGCTTATAGGAGTAAGATAGAAACTTTTGCAAAGTGTATAGATTGCAAATTAAATTATGAAGAGCCTAAAAATATTGAAGATGCTGATCTAATTTTAGTTTCGGCACCGTTACAACTCCTATATGAATTAAAGATCCCCGGAGAGAAAACCTTAGTCTATAATAGATGGGTTAAAATGAATTGTAATCTAGGAGTGTGTGGGTTATGTGAAGTTAAAGGTAAATTAACTTGTATAGATGGTCCTTTCATGAGGTTTGATGATCTTGTGGATTATGGGAAAGGCGTACTTAAGTAAGGAGATTAGGGATGTTTGTATAAATTTCGATAGGAGAATAAAGGAAATTAAATCAATTTGTAAACCAGATATTGCATTACCAAAAGGTACATTAATATTGCCTGGGGCAATAGATCTTCACACTCACATAAGAGGATTGAAATTGGCTTATAAGGAAGATGTAGTATCAGGTACCAGTGAAGCCTCTTACGGTGGGATTACATTAATAGGAGATATGCCAAATAGTGTGCCTTTCGTAAACACGATGGAGACAATAACTGCCAAGTTAAGAGAGTTTGAATATTACTCTAGGGTTGACTATTTCGTGTACTCTGGTGTTACTAAGGATTTAAAGAAAGTTGATAAATTCCCTATAGCTGGTTATAAGATATTCCCAGAAGATTTAGAGAAAGAAGAGACGTTAGAGGTTTTAAAATCTATGAAACTGAAAATCCTTCACCCTGAAGTTCCGTTAGCATTAAGGGGTAATAGAAAGTTAAGATTGAATATATGGTATGAGATAGGAGCATTATATTATGTAAAAGGGTATCAAAATGTTCACATAACGCATGCAACTAATATACGTACTGTAAGATTAGCTAAGGAGCTGGGTTTTACTGTAGATATAACGCCACATCACTTGTTAGTAGATAGAGAAAAGGAATGTCTAACCAAAGTGAATCCACCAATAAGAGATACAAATGAAAGGCTTTGGCTATTGCAAGCTATAAATGAAGTAGATACAGTTGTAAGCGATCATGCTCCTCATGCGAGTTTTGAAAAACAGCAACCTTACGAGATATGTCCACCTGGCATAGCTGCTCTTTCATTTACAGTTCCTTTTATATTAACGTTAGTTAGCAAAGGTATAATTAGTATTGATAGAGCAGTAGAACTCATTTCTACAAATCCAGCTAGGATATTAAATATCCCCTACGGCGAGATTAAGGAGAATAACTATGCTAATTTTACTATTATTCAATTTAAAGATTGGAGATATTCGACTAAATATTCTAAGGTTATTGAAACTCCTCTAGATGGATTTCCGCTAAGAGCTTCGATTTACATGACTATCATTCAAGGTAAGGTAGGTAGTTTGGAGGGAGAGGTATTTCCAGTGAAGGGAATAAATCCGTTTGGTGAGAATAAATGATTACGATAAAAAATATCACACTAAACGACCCTTTAATAATAGCCTCTGGAATCATACCAGATGTTCCAAATTATGTGGAGACAATTTGCGAAAAATATAAACCCTCTGCAATTACCACGAAGACAGTAACACTTAACCCCTTAGAACCTCATAAGCCTCCTACAGTCATCAAACTTCACGATGGTATCTATATGAACGCTATAGGTTTAGGAAATCCCGGTGCTAAGGCAATAAATGAAATTGGCGTTTTATGTCCCCTTATAGTAAGCGTTGGTGGTTCCTCCATAAACGAGATAAAAGAAGTGGTTGAAGTTGTTCAGAGTAAGGCGAAGATAATAGAAATAAACGTGAGTAGTCCTAACAGAAAGGGTTACGGGGAATCATTATCTAAGTTAATTGGGGATATAATTGAAAGTGTCAAAAGTGTGACTAAATTACCAGTATTTGTTAAATTAGGTCCTTGGGATAACGTTATTGAGCTTGCAGGGAAAGCTTTAGAGAAAGGTGCTGATGGACTTACCCTTATAAATACTATAAAGGGACTAATTATTGATGTAGAGACTTTCAAGCCAATTCTCTATTATGGTACAGGAGGCGTTTCTGGCAGATGCCTTTATCCTATTGCTCTTAGGATAATTAAAGATGTTTACGAAGAGTATGGAGTTGACATTATAGGAGTTGGGGGTGTGTATGATTGGACTGATGTAATTGGTATGTTGGCAGCTGGTGCTAAATTGGTAGGCCTGGGTACTGTATTAATCGAGAAAGGATTTAGTGTAATTGAGGAAATTCGGAAGGGTTTGCAGTCCTATTTACTTGAAAAGGGTTTAAAATTTGAAGATATTATAGGTATTTCAGTGAGAAAATAAAATGGTTAGGCCAGTAATGAAAGGAAGAGATTTAGAAACATTAGTATTCCTAGGGCGATTAAAGGAGGTAAAAGTAGAGTATTGTGACGAAGAAAAGAAGATGGCTAAAGTAATAGGGATCACTGATACCAAAGAGGAAGTAGAGACGGAGTGTATACCATTGAGAGCTGCAGGTAAGATCTCTACAGTGCTTAAGCATTATATTAGGTTAGGTGTAGGAAATTATATCATAACGCAAACTGATATGAGAAATGTAGCTAATGTAGATACACAGGCGGAAGAGGAGGAAAAGGAAGAATGAGTAAATTTAGAATTGATAAAATACCTAAGAATGAACAAGATATAGAGGAAATACAAAGAGAAATAGAAGAATCCCATCCCCATGAGCATGAACATGAACACAGCGTTGAAGAATTAATAGGTGAAATATATTTAAATGTTCAGAGCCTCCAGAGTAAGGTAGAGGAATTAAATAAGTCAAACAATAACTGTAAAAAAGAAATTTCTAAAATTTATTTTATTCTCGGCAAGTTACTAATAGCATTAACCACAAACGATAATGATGAGAAGATTAAAAATCTTAAAGAAGTTCTTAGTCTGCTAGAATGAGTGAGTTAGTTTCAATCCCAGAAATAGCCTTTAAGCTATATGCAATTATGGATCCACTATCGATCCTTCCTTATCTTATTGCATTGTACGAGGAATTCAATCGCAATTCTCAAAATAAAATAAGCTGGAGATTTTTGGTAAACAAATTGTCTATAGCAGTTACTGTCTTACTTTTATTTTTCTCAATACTAGGCGGACCCCTTTTAGCTTTCTTAGGAATAAGTGTTTCAGCACTTGAGATAGGTGGAGGTATAATATTAGTTTACCTAGGCGTAGACACACTTGGAGGATTCCAACAGTTAAAGTTTTTATCAAGCAGGATAGAGGAGGCCATAATTACACCTATTGCTACCCCCCTTATCGTAGGTCCAGGTACAATGACTGGATTAATTACATTGTCAGTTAGTAATAATTTAATAATTTTAATTCTTGGTAGTTTACTAGCTGCACTACTAGTTTATCTATCTTTACTATTAGGTCCCATCATAATTAGAATATTAGGTAATACAGGCACAGTAGCAGTAGGTAGATTTATGGCAATTATAATAGCAGCATTTGGTGTTCAGCTTATAATAGATGGTATATCACAAATAAAGTTGATATGAAGAACTCTGTTTAAGATGAAAATTTTTTAACATGATCTCTATAAGTTTATTAGTATGTCAGATAGTAAAAAACGTACGGTAGATTTGGACGCAATAGATAGAAGATTATTAATAGAACTCACTAGAGATGCGAGAACAAGTCTAAGAAGACTTGCAGAAGAGATGAACGTATCTCCAGCTACGCTTCATAACAGAATGACTAGAATGGTACAAGAAGGAATGATAAAAAGCTTCGTAGCTTTGCTAGATTACTCTAAATTGGGTTTCGCTCTAACTGGCATAATTATGGCGAAAGTGGATGGAAAACATCTTGTTGAATTCGAAAAAGAGATAGCAAACGCTGATAACGTTACAGCTGTTTATGATGTGGTAGGGGAATATGATGTTGTAATAATCGCTAAGTTTAGAAGTGTAGAAGAACTGGATAGCTTCTTAAAACAGTTGCTTAAAAATCCTAAGATTGAAAGAACATATACAAGTATAGTTTTAAATGTTGTCAAAGAAGATCCAAGAATACGAATATTTTAATGCAAAAGTTTTTATACTATTCCCTCACTTTATTTACACTTATGAAGTTTTGTCCTAAGTGCGGAGGATTAATGGTTCCATCAAAGAAAGACGGGAAAGAAATCTTGAAATGTAGTAAATGTGGCTATGAGATGATGTTAAGTGAAAAAGAGAAGAAAGAATATAGTGTAAAGGAGAGCAAGGATAAGAGTAGTAAAGTGTTAACAACATCAATAGTTAGTGACAAAGAGGGAAGAAATTTAAGCGAGGAGCTAGAGCATGAAAGGGAAGAGTATTATAAGGAAATAGGGTTGGAGTTACTAAGAGAGGAATTCGAGGGAAATGAAGAGGAAGAAAGTAGAGAAGATTAGAGCATTCTAGTAGTGATTTGTAAACTTGTTGAATTTTTGCGGTCATTTAAGAATCTTCGCAAAGCTAAGCTGTAGGCCTTTACATTAATTAAGATGAAGATAATATGGCGTCTAGTGTAAAACATTCAATGGATCAACTAAGCATCACAGTAGGAAATCTTTTATAATTATGTGCAGTAGTTTTAAGGTATGAAGGTAACTGGAACAGCAGCTAAGTACAAGGCTAAGATAGGTAGTAATGAAATAATTGTAGAAGAGGCAAAAAATGAGAAGGGAGAGTTAATATACATTTTCACATCCATAAAAGGAGTTAGTTTACCTAACGGAGAAAAATGGAAGCCTAAAGATGATGATGCAAAGGATTTAGATAGAAACAATGCGACAGAAGACTTAAAGAAGAATTTTAGAAAAGTAGTACAACTTTTATAAAAAGGGTTTTTATATACGATTATAAGAGTGAGAATAAATAGGTGAGTTTTTTGGAGCAGACATTTGATTTCATATTAACTACAGATAGATGTCTGATGACGAATCATCATGGAAAAGAATTCCTTGGATTTTTAGGTACTGGACCTGCTGTAGGAGTTCCAGAAGCTGTCTGGAAATGGTTAGCATGCCCTAAAATGAAAGTTGACGATTTAGGAAGACCAGAACAAGCCCCATATGGAATGAGAAAAGTCGAAGCTAAATTAATAGATGAAGGATTTAAGGCAGCAATAATAGATCCAGATCATTTAGATAGACACTTGAAATATGCTAAGGCCCTAATGTTTTCGCACCATGATTACTTCGCTTTTGGTCCACCATCATCAACTTGGTGGGGCATAACTAAAAAGGAGCCAATAAACTACAAGAGTTTCCAAGCTCTGATAAGCAAACCGGAGATTCAAGAGGCTAAAAAGAGAGGAATGAAGATATTAGTAGGTGGTCCTTCGACATGGCAATGGTTATGGAGAGAAGATATGATAGAAAAAGTTGGCGTAGACACGTTAGTAGATGGTGAAGGAGAGAAGGTAGTAGTCAAATTAGCACAAATGATACTAGATAATGAGCCATTGCCTAAGTACGTTTACGTTAGCGGAGACGATGTGCCAGATATAGACGATATTTCAGAGATTAAAGGAGCAAGCGTCAATGGCATGATAGAAATAATGAGAGGATGTGCAAGATCTTGCAGATTCTGTTCAGTTACTATAAGACCTACTAGGTATTATCCATTAGAAAAAATCGAAAAGGAATTGCAAACTAATGTTAGAGCAGGGGTAAGACATGGCGTTGTACATAGTGATGACGTTCTATTTTACGGTGCAGTAGGAATATATCCTAGACCCGAACCATTAATAAAACTTCATACGCTAGTTAAGAAATATTATAAAACAATAGCGTGGAGTCATGCAAGTTTAGCGGCAATAAGATACTCTGAGGAGAAATATGGTTTAATTAGTAAGCTAGGTGAGATAATATTTGATGATGAACAAAGATATCTAGGTGTTGAGGTAGGGATAGAAACTGGTTCTGTCAAGTTAGCTAAAGAGATAATGCCAGCTAAATCTGCACCATATAAGCCAGAAGAATATCCAGAGATCGTAGAAGAAGCGTTTAAGATAATGCATGAAAACAAGATAATTCCTGCAGGCACAATGATAGTAGGTTTACCGGAAGAGACAGAAGATGATGTGTACAGAACAATAGAATTAGTAGATAATTTGAGACCATATAGAAGTATATTAGTTCCTATGTTCTTTGTACCTATGGGCTTTTTCAAAAATAGAGATTGGTTCACTAGAGTTAAGTTAAGTGAGGCCCATATAGAGTTATACAGAAAAGTATTCTGGCACGACGTATATTGGGCTGAGGATATTATAAATTCCTTCTACATGAAAGGACCAGTGTATATGCCAGTAAGATTCGCACTGAAGCTATTCTTAAGATTCGCAAAGAAGAAAATGAGAGAAGTAGAAAAATGGTTGGAGAATCAATTAAAAGCATAAAACTAAATTATCTTATTTTTTAGCGGGTATATATAATCTTTAGGAGCCTTCGGAAACGCCTCAAGATATTTTCTTAGTACTTTTGGTACCTCGACAACACCATCTTCTCTCTGATAATTTTCTAGAATAGCTGTTATAGTTCTTGTGCTAGCTATTGCAGTACTATTTAATGTATGTACGTAGCCCCTTCTATTATTTTTTCTATCCACATATCTTATCTTCATTCTGAAAGCTTGCCAATCCGTACAATTGCTACAACTTACCATTTCTCTAAATTTGGCCTGAGCTGGCATCCATACCTCTAAATCGAATTTCTTTGCAGCGCATGCACCTAAATCACCTGACGCTATATTTACAATTCTGTATGGCAATTCGAGTTGCTGAAATATACTTTCAGCATTCGTTATCAATTCACTATGATATTTCCAACTATCTTCTGGAGTTGAAAATATAAACTGTTCAACTTTATGAAATTGATGAACTCTGAAAATTCCCTTTAAATCCTTATTTGCAGCACTTGCTTCTTTTCTAAAAGCTGGACTAATTCCGGCGAATTTTAAGGGTAATTTATCTTTCTCAATTTCTTCTTTAAAGAACATAGCTGCTATAGGGTGTTCTGCGGTTGCAATCAGATATAAATCCTCGTTTTCTATCTTATATATAGCATCCTTAAACGTGTCTAGGTCTATTACTGATTGTATAACCTCTCCCCTTAGCATATAAGGAGGGAGAACTAAAGTATACCCTTGCTGAGTAATGTAATCGATTGCGAAAAGTAGTAGAGAGAAGTCTAGCCAAACTATATCATTAAATAAATAGTAAAATCTAGAACCCGCAATTTCAGCTGCTTTCAGCGTATTTCCTAAATGTAATACATCTTCTAGCATTTCCGCATGCCCTTTCGGTTTCCATTTAATTACTTCATAGTTTACTTTAGCATCCTTGATCTGCTTTAGAAATTCTTGAACGTCTCCCTCATATACTTTAAACTTCCCCCAAAACTTAATAGGAACGTTATAGCTATCGTCCGGACCGTTTGGGACGTCGTCAGCTACAAGGTTCGGTAGAGATGATAGTAATCTATCTCTTTCATTCTCTATTTCTTCTAGTTCTTTTTCTTTTTCTTCTAGGATTTTCAATAAGTTTTTGCTTTCCTCAATTTTCTTTTTTCTCTCTTCTCCAGAGAGCTTAGAAATCTGTGAACTTAAAACATTATGTTGATGCCTTAATTTTTCAACTTCTTGTAATACTTGTCTCCATTTTTTGTCCAATTCTACTGCTTTATCTACTAAAGAAACATCTATAGCCCGTCTTTTCAAATTATTTTTCAAATCCTCCGGATTTTTTCGCAAAAGCTCTAGGATACTCCACGACATTGAATAACATAATTATTAGACAATTTTATGACTTCTGTTCATCAGCAGGTAGTCCATAAGTCTGTACCCACATCTCAACTATATCGTAACCATATAACTGTTTAAACTTCTCTCTACCCTCAGCTGTCATTTTTAATGGCGTCCATTGTGTATCTAAATCTATGTCAACTTCCACACTCTTAGCTGGTACGCTTTCTTTTATTACTTGCTCTACAGTGTATATCAAATCATCAACAACTGGACATCCTGGTGCTGTTAATCCTAATCTAAGGTAAACATCACCATCATCATTTATTTTCAGATCATAAATAAGTCCTAAATTTACTATATCAACTGGAATTTCTGGATCATAAACGTCTTTTAACGCTTCCATTATTTTTTTCTTCCATTCTTCCTTGTCTACTTTTTGTTGTTGCGAACTCATATTCTTTAACTATGTTAAAGTAAATTTTAACTCTTACTATTAACAAGCTCATCATAACTTCTATAAAAACAAGTGTAGTTACCAGTGTGACAAATAGGTCCTAATGATGTTACTTTAAAAAGTACAGCGTCTGCATCACAATCCACTTTAAATTCTTCAATTATTTGAAAATTTCCACTAGTTTCCCCCTTCAACCATAATTTCTTTCTACTTAAAGACCAAAAATGGAGGTAACCAGTTGTTAATGTTTTAAATAACGCTTCTCTATTCATATTTCCCACCATTAATATCTCTTTACTCTTATAGTCTTGAATTACGGCAATTACTGTATTTTCCTCATGTTTAAAATTTAATAAAGAGGCGATCTTCTGTGCTTCTATTTCATTCAGTTTTAACGTTTAATCCACCCCTTAAGATTCTCGAGAAATATTTTACCAGTATTTGAACTTTTCTCCGGGTGAAACTGAGTTCCTACAACGTTCTTATCACATACCAATGCAGGATATTCTATCCCATACTGACTTTTCATGTAAACATAATCTCCACTAGTAGGATAAGCTACATAGCTATGTACATAGTAAACATATTTCTTGTCTAATCCGTAAGTTAATTCACAAGAATCTTTCACTTCAAATACTAAATCCCAGCCTATGTGAGGAAGTTTCACATTAGCATTTATCTTATCCACTATACCCTTAAACCATCCTAAGCCATTACTCTCTTTTCCCTCGGTTCCCTTTTCAAACATTATCTGCATGCCTAGACAAACTCCTAAAAAATTAGTCCCACTCCTTCTTAGATCATTGAAAAGTTCCCTATATCGTAAGATAAATTCGGCTACAGCTGAAAATGCTCCGACACCAGGAAATACAATTAGATCGTAATCATTCCTTGGTTTATTATCTATTGTTACTTCAAATCCTACTCTTTTTAGAGCAGATGAGATACTATATAAATTACCTACACCATAATTAATTACTAATGCCTTCATTTTCTCCTCCTCTCTAACTCTCTATAAATATCCTCTGGTGTTACGCCTTCTAATGCCATTAATACTAATAAATGATAGATTAGATCAGCGACCTCACTTATAAATCTCTCCTTATTTTCTGCTAGAGATGCTACTATTGTTTCTACAGATTCTTCGCCAACCTTCCTCGCTACGTATGGTTTTCCCTTATTTACAATCTCAGCAGTGTAACTACCAGTCGGCCTCTTTTCTATCCTATCAAGTATGATTTTGTATAATTCATCTACTATTTCATTACTCATATCGTGCACCTATACTTTTACCATGAATTATGAATCCCTCATAGTTTGCTAAGGAAATAGATGCTTCAAGTAGCTGTTTATTTATATCACGGACATTAGCGTACATTGTTGGTTTTATAAAATCGTAAACAGTAATGCCTCCCCTAATTTTAGCCCAACCATTAGTAGGTAAAATGTGATTAGGACCAGCTACATAATCTATTATTGCTGGAGGTGTGTTTCCTAGGCTTATCGCGCCTGCATTTACTATTTTATCCATTAAGGTATATGCGTCTTTAACATATAAAGATAGATGTTCTGGGGCAATTTTGTTTGCAATTTCTATAGCTTCATCTAAATTTTTAGTTTTTATTATATAATATATTTTTTTATCATTCTTTATTTTCTCTTCGACTCTCCTAATCAGTTCATCATCATTAGATAAGAGCACTATATACGTATCTGGACCATGTTCAGCTTGTGCCTTCATATCTAGAGCCACATACTCGGCCTTTGCAGTCTCATCTGCTATTATAACTAATTCAGTTGGTCCCTCAATTCCATCAATTCCAACAACGCTACTCACTAGGTACTTAGCGGCTTGAACATAGACATTTCCTGGTCCTACAATCTTGTAAACTTTCTTTACACTCTCAGTACCAAAAGCTAAAGCAGCTATTGCTTGTGCACCACCAATCTTATAAACCTCATTTACTCCTAGCTTAATTGCAACATAAGCTAAAGCTGGATTTACGGTTCCTTCTTGAGTAGGAGGAGAGGCTACGTAAATTTCCTTTACCTTAGCTACTTTTGCTGGTATTCCAGCCATTAGTAAGGTCGATGGATAGGAATATTTACCGGAAGGGACATATATTCCGATCTTCTCTATACTTCTCCAAATTACTCCAAAGGATATACCTTGATAGCCCCCTCCGATATTAGGCGGAACTAGCATTTCATGGAATGCCTTTAATTGTTCATAGGCTGTATCTATAGCTTGCTTAACTTTGGGATCCAACTTAGAAGCTTGTGTTTTTAGTTCCTCTTCCCTTGCCTTGATGTTATCTATCTTAACTTTATCTAATTTCTCAGTTAGCTCATATAACGCGTTATCTCCCTTGGTCTTAACAGACTCAATAATATCCTTGACTACTGGGATTACTCTGCTAAAATCGTTCGGTCTCTCATTTGGCAGACTATAGGAAATCACATTCTCACCTCGATGCCTTTCTGGCTTAAATACGACTTCAAGTCTTTTATTTTAATTATTCCATCATGGAATATGCCAGCAGCTAACGCTGCGTCGGCCTTCGCGAGGGAAAAAACCTCATAAAAATGTTCCATTTTTCCAGCTCCCCCACTAGCTATTACTGGGATATTGACAGAATCAACTATTTTCCTAGTTAATTCTAAGTCATAACCAAGTCTAGTACCATCTCTATCAATACTCGTTAGCAATATTTCACCTGCACCAAGTTCTTCCACCTTTTTAGCCCACTTTATAGCATCAAGTCTGGTATTGTAAGTTCCGGATTTTGTGAAGACTATCCAATTTCCGCTTACCTTCTTAACATCTATGGCTACTACTACTGCTTGTGATCCAAACTCTTCTGCAGATTTTTTCACTATTTGGCTACTTTCAACTGCAGCAGTATTTATACTAACCTTATCTGCTCCAGATCTTAACGCCATTGACACGTCGTCAGGTGTTCTAATACCACCACCAACTGTTAAGGGAATGGACAATACGCTCGCAGTATCCTTAATGACATTATATAATGCTTTTCTAGCTTCTATCGTTGCAGTTATATCTAAGAAGACTATCTCATCAGCGCCTTCTTCTTCATATAGACTGGCTAGGCTAACCGGATCTCCTTTCAATTGGAGATTAAGGAAATTTACTCCTTTAACTACGTTACCGTCCTTTACATCGAGGCAAGCTATTATTCTTTTCGTTGTCATATTATCCCCTTCGTGCTTCTTATTTCATTGTCTACTATTCTCGTTGCTTCGTATAGTGCTAATCCTAAGGCCTTAAAACTAGCCTCTATGATATGGTGTGTATTATATCCACTCAATTGAGAAATATGTAAAGTGATTCCACTATTGTAAGCAAAGGATTGGAAGAAATGTGGAACATTTTCCGTAGCTAATCCACCAATTTCACTTCTTTTCAAATTAAGATTAACGAAGGCCATTCCTCTATTTGAAATATCTAGTGAAACTAAAACCAAAGCATCATCCATTGGTATAATTTGGTGGGAGAATCTTTTTATTCCTCTCTTATCGCCTAGTGCGGTCTTTATTGCCAAACCAAGCGTTATTGCGACATCTTCCACAATATGATGATCGTCATAGGGTAGTTTATCTGTAGCAGACACTATTGCAGTAGAGTTCATGTAGGTTAGTAATGTTATAAGCATGTGGTTAAAAAATGGAATTGGAGTGGAAACCTTAACTTCGCCTTTTCTATCTATGTCTAAGAGTACCTCTATTTTAGTCTCCTTTGTTTCTCTAGTTATATTTGCGCTTCTAGACAACGTTAGTCCCCCTTATTTTATTTAGGTAAAAAGCCATTCCAACTATTATGTAATCAAATCCAACGTTTTTTAAAAACGTAATATCTGAATCACTTGAAACACCGCCAGCATATTCTTTTACCCCTCGTATTAGTTTTGCATAATCTTTCACACTATAATCGATTCCTTTAACGGTACCTTCATTGGTGACATAGGTTAGTATAATCCCTAATAATTCAAGTTCATTTACCTTCTTAATACCATCTATTATTTCCATTGATCTCTCTTTCCATCCGCTTATTAGAACTCTTTTCGTATCGTCATAATCTATAGATACTATTACTCTATTATTTCCGATTTCTCTTACAATATTGTAAAATAGATTGAAATTAGTAAATACTATTGTGGAGAAAATTAGGGCATTAACATCTAATGAGATTAATCTTTTAGCTTTTTCAACGTCCCTTATACCCCCGCCTACTTGAATCCAATCAAATCCTATTTTACATATTTCTTTGATGTACATCTCGTTGTTACCAACCCCTTCTGCAGCATCTAAATCAACTACGTGTATTCTTGAGTATCCTTCATTATAGAGTTTATTTGCTAGTTCTATTGGATTACCTAAAACTAGACCAGTTCCCCTAACTCCTCTAATTCGTTTTACCGCTTTTCCAAAGCTTATATCAATACTTGGAATTATTTCATTCAATCTATTTCACCACTTTCTCTATATCAATTACAACGATATCCCTAGCTCCAGCAGCTTTCACTTTGGCTATAACTTCTGGTAGTATATCCTCCTCTGCTACCGTAATTACTTCCCATATGTCTGATCTGCTTAATCTAGTTATTGCTGGGGCTAACATTGCAGGCAGCGAATTTATTACTCCATCTAGTTTATTATCGGGTACATTCATGAATATCATTTTCTTACCCTTAGCTGCTATTGCCCCTTTCATCATTGTAAGAAGTAAATTAATCCTATCAGCCTCATCGTTTTTTATCCAGTTTCTATTTCCTATAACTACAGCATAGGAGTCCATTATAACGTCTATTGCTTTTAACCCATGTAGTTTTAGTGTAGTCCCAGTACTCATTACGTCGATTATTGCCTCAGCAGCACCCAGTGATGGCATTACCTCAGCAGCTCCGCTTATTTTTACTACCTTTGCATTTAGTTCTCTTCTCCTTACGTATTCCTTTGCGATGTTATAGTATTTAGTAGCTACTCTAAATTCCTTTCCTTTCAATTCGTCCACAGAATTTTCTCTCCAAGTTTGAGGTACTGCTAGAACTATTTTTGATCTTCCAAAGTCTAGTTTGATTAGCTCTTCAACATCTGCACTACTTTCTATAACATAATCATGACCAGTAATTCCTAATTCTGTAGCACCGGTTTCCACAATATTAGGTATGTCCTCGGTTCTGATCATGACTAGCTGCACTCCCTCCCAACTTGTCGGTACTATTAACGCTCTATCGTCACTGGCCAACGGTTTTATGCCTACTGACTGTAAAAATTGTAGCGTAGGTTGCTGGAGTCTTCCTTTATTTGGAATTGCTATTTTCAAGTTCCTCACCAAGTTTATCTATAACCATCTTGCACTGATCTTCAGTCCCTATTGTTATTCTATAAAAGTTGTCATATAACTTTCTTATTGCAATCCCGTGTCTCATAAGCATTTCCTGCAAGTTTCTGTTATCTTTTATTAAAAGGAAATTGGTTATCGACTTGTAAACTTTCAGATTTAGATTCTTAAGCCCTTGATATAATATTTCCCTATTCCTATTAACTATGTTTACGACATCTTTTATATATGACGGGTTTTCTAATGCTGTAATTCCGGCAATGAGTGAAGGTAAAGGTATATCAAAAGGTGTTGATGATTTCATAAGAGCCTTTACTATCTCCTCATTAGCTATCGTATAACCTAATCTATAGGAAGCTAATGAAAATGCCTTACTCAGAGTCCTAACCACCAAAACGTTAGGATAGTCGTAAATATAAGGTGAAACTGTATATCCTCCAAATTCGTAGTATGCCTCATCAATTACAACAAACCCTTTTGTGTTTTCTGCTAATTGACCTATTAGTTCCTTTTTCCCATTTAGCATTGGCGATCCTGTAGGATTATTAGGATCATCAATTATGACTAACTCAACTTTTTCTGCTTGAGCAAGTAAATCATCAGTGTTTTCTTTCCACCATTCATTATCCTCTTTAAGATTTACTTTAATTACCTTAGTTCCTCTTACTGAAGAGTAAACAGAATACATACTATAAGACGGGTAATTCGTTAGTATTGTATCACCCGGCTCTACAAGGTTATAAAATATTGCTCTGATTGACCCATCCGCACCTACAGATGGATAAATGTTTTCTGGTTCCACCTTCGAATATTCAGCAGCCAATTCCCTATATTTTTCTAAAAGATCTGGATGTTGATATCTGTTTCCCTTACTTAAATACATCTTAACCGCATCTATTATAAATTGTGGAGGCTCAAATGGGGATTCATTAAGATGTAATCTTATTCCTTCTTTTATATCTGTAAAATCATATTCGCTTGCATTTAATAGCCAAGATTTTATCTTATTTCTAACTAACTTGGTTGGTGCAATATAAAACCCTAGATAAGCAACGTAAAATAAATAAATAAGCTTTAATGAAAATCTCATCGTGAATTTGTTAGATTATCTAATGTCCTTGAGAAATAGAAAAATACTTTTGCAGTCGTATCATATTAACGCTAAAATTGTTTTAATTTATAATATTACACAAAGATTGTATAAGGAAAATATTAGTGTATGTATAATTAATTATGAAAAATTCTTAAAATTATCTATAAGAGAGATAGACCAGCGGTGTGTAGAAGGATCATACGTGATAGTTTTTGAAGCTGAGGAAGCCTCTGATCTACCAATAAGATACAATCTAGTAACAAGTTTTGTAAAAATAAATAAGGATTTTGACGATATTTTAAGGATAGATAAGATTTCTACAAATTTATATAAGGCTCAAAATAATGCTGGGGATCTGTTTATATTTAGTGTAATTAATGGAAAAGTTATCGATAGGAAACTAAGACCTATACATGAAGATATTATTAATTTTTTAAGAGAATATGGAGGAGAAGTTGAGATTAGAGATTTAGTAAATATAATTTCAAAAAAATATGAGACAAATAGAGATAATGTTAGAGTTGAACTAGCATTTCTTAAAGAGTTAGGTATAATAGAAGTTAAAGATCGAAAAGTTATTCTTACTCAATTATTATAGCAGGTCTTAAGGGCATGGCTTCTTTATTATATGTCTTTTTGACTTCTTCATCATAAGGCTCTATAAGAATGTCTACATTTAACTTTCTCCTAATATATTTTGATAATTTATTGAGTACATCTACCTCATTAATATTATAGTTTGTAACTAATTTCTTCATCTTATCGTCAATTTCTAAGGATTCATTAAAGATTTTCTGTAAAATTCTAGCATCTTCTCTACTCTTAGGTTTATGAATGTCCATAAACTTTTTCATTTGTCCATTAGCTACTATAGCATCCCTAAGCAATTCCATATATCTAGAATCGTTCAAAGCGTAAATTTTAATGAGTTTCGGTGTTCCCTTAAAAATGTTTAGGATTGACCTTATATCTTCAACAATTCTCTTCATGTATTCATGTTCCAATAGCGTTAGTTCGTCCATCTTTGAACCTTCAACCTCTGGCCAACCTTCATTTACTATATACGTTTTTTGTTTTAAGATTTCGTGCCATATTTCCTCAGCTAAATGCGGAGCAAATGGTGTAATAAGCTTAAGCCATATTGTTAAAACTTCCCGTAAAACTTTATTATTCGCCTCTCTTCCCTCAGCACTTACCATGCCGAAATACTCATCCAAATCTGAAGAGAATACAAATAGTAACTCGTTGACTGCATCCCTCAGTTCTAACGCTTCCATATGTCTGGTTGTACTACTTGTGATCTCATATATTCTTGATAATAACCATTTCTCTGGGAATCCCAAGATATCTCCAGTATAATTATCTAAGCTCTTGAAAAGTTCATACATTTTTCTTAAGGTTTCTCCTACGGTTTTTACTAAAGATTCAGAGAAGTTCACATCTGATCCCATATCAGCTGTAGACGAAACGGCAATTCGCATTACGTCAACCCCATACATTTTTAGACCTTTTCTTAACGGTATAATGTTCCTAAGTGACTTGCTCATCTTCTTTCCTTCATATAAGACTAAACCATTTACAGCAATTGCTTTTGGCCATAAGTTCTCCTGGAAGATCGCTGCGTGATTAAAGATAAAGAAAGTCAAATGATTTGGAATCAAGTCCTTTCCGCTATGTCTAATATCTAAAGGATACCAATATAGGAATTCTTCTCTAAATTCTTTTATGATATTGGAGGGGATACCAGTTTTTTCGCTTATCTCTTCTAAATTACCTATGCCCAGCATTACGTAATCCCAAAATTCTTGAGTTAGTTTGGAAGGTGATAGTTTATATTGTTTAATTTTGTGAGAAATAGTATAATACGCCATATAGATCGTAGAATCACTTAAGCTTTCTATTATCCATTTTTTATCCCAAGGTAGTGGAGTACCTAATCCTCTAGTTCTAGCACAAGCTCTTTTCTCCAACCATTCTATAGTGAATTCAAAATCCTTTCTGGATTCCTCTGGAATTACATTAATTTTAGATAAAGATTTCCTCGCGAGTTCTTTCCATTCTTTATTTGAATAATCCAAGAACCATTGGTCTTTAAGTATCTTGACTACAATTTCTGTGCCACACCTACAATAGACCGGTTTATTCATCACTTCAAATATTTTTCTACCCAAGCCTTTAGAAATTAAGAAGTTAGTTATTAGTTCTCTACCCTTAGGAACTGGAAGTCCACCTAAACTCTTTAATTCATTTCTATACTCTTCCCTAATTAAGTTTCCAAGATCACTCCTCAACACACCCTTATTGTATTCTGTTCTGTAGACGTATTCTGTTAATTTTTTTAAATCCTCATCACTCTTTGGGTTGTTCTTCTCGACAACGTCTTTAGCCAGTGCGTTTCCTAAACCTTCTACTGTAATTACTGGTATAATCTCAATATTGTTATTCTTAAATGTCTTCTTAGAATAATAATAGTCAAAGGGAGCGTGAGCTGGTACACTCATAACAACGCCAGTCCCTAAACTAACATCAACGAAGTCTGCTCCTAATACTGCTATATGCTTTCCGGTTATTGGATTTTCTACCTTAAGCCCAACTAGTTTAGATCCCTTAATCTTCTCCTCTATTTCTATATCATCTATTTGAAAAGACAATTTAGCAGCGGCTTTTTCGCTTAATATCATCTTTTTACCTAACATACTAGCAACTACATACATCTCAGAGGGGTTTATCCATAATGCTGTAGCACCAAATATCGTCTCTGGCCTGAGCGTAGCTGCTGGAAATATACCCTTTTCTGAATTGAAATATATTAATACAAATTCGCCTATTTCTGGTTCTACATCTCCTTTAGTATCGTGCATACCAACTGGTATATGATGAACTGGGCACCATCCTACAGGGTGAGTATCTTTCACTATATATCCCTTGCTCTGTAATTTATGAAACTGCCATGTTACAAATGATGAAAATTCAGGATCAATTGTAGTAAATTCCCTTCTCCAATCTATCCCTAAACCTATCTCTCTCATTGAAGCCTTTATATCCTCTTTAAAATAATTCGCCATGAATAATGGATCAGACATTCTAGGGATTACGTCCGGTGATATTTCATAAATATCCTTAAAGGTCTCTATGAGCTCTTTATCACCTTTTGCAATTGCGTCAGCCATTGCCATTATAGGCGTTCCAGTGTAGTGAAATGCCATGGGGAATAGTACGTTATACCCTCTCATTCGTTTATATCTAGCTAAAATATCTCCAGTAACGTATGTTCTTCCATGCCCTATATGCCAAGGGCTATTAGGATAAGGAAATGCAACTGTAGTGAAAAATTTAGGTTTGCTGGGATTCGGATTAGACTCGTAAATTTTATCTTCCTCCCATCTCGTCTGCCACTTATAGGCAATGTTATTCAAAAAGTCAATAAAGTCCCTATACTGTGAGCTTATTTTACTTCACCAAAAATGATATAGCTAGGTCTTTTTTAAATATTAACTAATGTTCACCAGAACTGGAGACGATGGAAATACCAATGTAATATCTAAAAGAGTAGGAAAAGATTCTCCGGTAGTAAACTTATTGGGAGATATAGATGAGCTTAACTCCTTCATAGGGTTAGCCTTAACAAAAATTGAATGGGAAGATATGCAAAGCGATCTTATGCGTGTTCAAACTGAGTTATTTATATTAGGTGAGGAAATTATTCAAGATAAGGGTAGAATAAATGAGGAAACTATAAAGTGGCTAGAAAGTAGAACTGTTGAATATAGGAAAGAAAGTGGTCCCGTAAAGCTATTCGTAATACCAGGTGGTTCCGAGCAAGCTTCGTATTTACATGTAGTAAGGAGTATTGCTAGAAGGGTTGAAAGAAATGCGGTAGCTTACTCTAAGGAATTGAATTTCAACAAATGGATAATAGTTTATCTGAACAGATTATCTTCTTTATTATTCTCAATGGCTATAGTAGCAAATAAGAGGAAAAACGTAAAGGAGAGAATCTACGATATAGGTAAGTATTTTTGATATTCTTGAGGCATTAACCCAGATCTAATTAGTAATTCACAATTCTTACATATCATTCTCCCTGGTGTGGTGGGCTCTCCACAAATTACACAATTAGGTAATTCGTTAGTGAGTCTATACTCTTTTTTGATTTTCTCTGAAATCTCATCAAACTGTTCTAGTATTCTAAGTAATGTCCCTGGTTTCTTCTCCTCTAGTTTGTACAATAGGTCCCTTACCTTAGCCCTTAGAGTTGGCTTTTGAGAAATATATGGGCATTCGGTTTCTTGAAACTCGAAGCCTTTGAGATGTGCATACATCGTTGTCTCCCATTCATAGATTTTTCTCAACGGTTTAACTCTCATTACGAACTTACTACTTACCATTAATGGCTTATCCCCGAACCTTATTAGTCTTAACAAGTCACCTCTTATCAAATTTATAACTATAGTTTGTACCTCATCGTCTAAATTATGTCCAGTTGCCACGTAATCTGCGGCTACTTTAATTCCAGCTTCATTAATTAACTTCCTTCTGAATCCTCCACAAAATGTACAAGCGGATACATTAAGCTTTTTCTTTAACGAAGCTTCTAGCATCTCATCTAAAGAAAATCCAACTTCCTCTTTAAATCCACTTTTTATTAGTTCAATCCCTAGATCTTTCAGATACTCTTCTAGCTTCTTCACGTATTCATTTCTATTGTATCCCTTTATACCCTCATTTATATTGAATGCTATTAGTCTAGATGGATGTATAAATTGAGACAAGGTATCAGCTAATACTAAGCTATCCTTTCCGCCTGAGACCGCTAAAAGTATTTTATTGGAATTTACTATCTCCTGCTTTCTAGCCTCCATTTCAACCCTTTTTCTAATGTCTTCTATAAAACATTCTTTACATAATTTTCTTCCAGTATGTGGTTGTAGAATTACCGCTTCTCGCGTCTTACAATTATCACAAATCATCCTTTATCTTTCCCTCAATTATTCTATTACCACTTACTACTTCATCAATGCTATGGATTGCACATCCCTCTTCTTCTAGCATTTTTCTTATATCATCAAAATTGAGACTGGTTCCTTCAATTATTATCATTAATCCCATAGTTTCAACGTCCATATCAGTGACACTTATGTTTACGCCTTCGACACCATCCAATTTTGAGATTCTCTCAGCTAAGTCAACTATCGATGTTCCCCTAATAGGCTTCAGAACGTCTAAAACAAGTCTTCTAATTGCCACTGCTCATCAGATACATTAGTATTTATCAATTAGCATTAAAAACTTACTTTTAACCGTGATCAGGCAGAAATAAATTTATAAATAATAAAGTAGAGGGGTTTAAGTGGGGGGTTGATGATGGGGGTAGAGTTAGCTTTTCCTAAAGTAGTAGGAAAGCAAGTATATGGAAGCTTATATGAGTGTGATGAGGACGTTTTAAAAGATACTAAGAGGTTGGAGCAAATAATAAAGGAGGCTGCAGATATAGGCAATATGAACATTCTTGATATAAAGTCATGGAAAATTGGGGAGGGAGTAAGCGTAGTGGCGATTATATTAGAAAGTCATATAACTATACATACATGGCCGGAGTATAGATTCGCAACAGTCGATGTATACTCTTGTGGTCCACATACTAGCCCCCTAAATGCATTTAGGTATATAGTTGAAAAATTAGGGGCTAAGAGATATACTATAAATGAGGCTGATAGATCATCAGAGTTCTAATAGTAGGTGGAGGAGTAGCTGGTCTATTATTAGCGTATAATATAATGGATTTTGATCCAATAGTTTTCGATAGAAGACGTTTTCCGGGTAAGAAGTGTACTGGTATAATAAGTCGCAGAACATTTCTAACGCTTGGTGTCAGTAGGGAATTTATAGATAGAGAATTTAAAACTATAGAAATAAGATATGATAGAAAATATACAATTTATATAAGTACAGATGTTATCAGATTGAATAGGGAAAAGTTAGAAATATGGCTTGATAGCGAAGTGAAGACAAAGAGACCGAGAGATGCGATAATTAACGGTAATACTGTGATATCCGGAAATGAAAAATATGAGGGAATAGTAGTAGATTCTAGTGGTTGGAAAGGTAACGCTAAATGGATTAAGGCAATTGAGTATTTAACGGAACCGGTGAACGAGGAAAATATTATAGTTTATATAGATTCTAAAAACGTTGGAGGGTTTAGTTGGATAGTTCCGCTACCTTATGGTACTTTAGTTGGCGCAATCTCATATAACGACCCAAAAGTGTTCTTGCCTAATATAAATAAAAGAGTCTTTGATACTCATGGAGGAGCAATTCCACGTGTTTTACCTATATCTAGCATAAAAACATTGAAGTTTGGTGATTCTACCGGGCTTATAAAAACATTTACTGGTGGAGGTATGTTTGGCATCGCAAGCTTATTATATCCACTAGTGAATGGAATACGTAATGGGAAATTTAGTGAATATTACTCTATGTATAAAATTTTAGCTAAAGAGGTGAGAAAACAATACTACATAACTAGACTTCTGGAATCCACTTGGAGGTTTCTCCCAATTTTATTTAAGTTATATAACGATAAGACGCTCAATATTTCTGAAGAATTTGACTTGCATTCACTTCTTGTCAGTAGATTTCCTCACTAGATTATAACATCCTTCTCCTTTTTCTATAATTCCCATCTCTATTAGCTTAGATATTACAGCTTGAGGATTGGAAATTCCCCTAGCTTTAAGATCCATGGTAGCTACTATCTCGCCTACAGAAATATAATTTTTAAAGTATTCTATTGCTATCTCAATTTCCTTCTGATTAACAGACATAAGATATATTAATCCAGTATTCATTTAACGTTATCGTGAGTTTAAAATCCTATATGCAACTTGTTAGAATACATAATGTTATAGGGGCAGCGCTAGGGGCAATTATGGGCTTTTTGGTTTCGTCGCAATGGTATCTCGAACTCAAAGGAATTTTACTATCCGCACTGGTAGTTGGCCTTATTGCAGCCGGAGGATACGTTATAAATGACGTATATGATGTAGAAATAGATAAAATAAATAAACCATACAGACCTATCCCATCAGGCAAAATATCAGTAAATAAAGCAAAAGCACTATCAATAGCTCTATTTATAATTGGTATAGCACTTTCGATTCTATTAAATATTTACGCTTTAGTAATAGCGCTAGTAACCGCAATTGGCTTGATATATTACGCCAAAGATCTAAAGAAAACTGGCTTTTACGGTAATTTATTAGTAGCAACAACCACTGCTCTTTCGATATTTTACGGTGGCCTAGCTTTTTTCTCCGATAACTGGCTTTTAAGGATAATAATTCCCACACTCTATGCATTCTTTCTCACCTTAATAAGAGAGATAGTAAAGGGTATTGAAGACTATAATGGGGATTCACTTAATAACGTGAAAACGTTAGCCACAACCCTTGGGATAAATAAATCTTGGAGAATAGCAAAAATTCTACTTGTACTTCTATTAATAATATCACCTTTACCATTCTTTATAGGTTTTAATTTAATTTACCTTATACTTCTAATACTTGTTTTTATTCCTTTCACTATTCTTTCCATAATTCAAAAGGAGACAATAGAAGGAGCCTCTAAAGCTAGAACATATCTAAAAATATCAGCAATTTCAGGAATAATCGCGTTTTTACTAGGGAGTCTTCCATTCTTTAAAGGCTAATCTGTTTATCTATTATCTTTCTATATCCTCCCTTTACCCCAACTACTCTTACGTTGATTATTGGAGCTTTCTTACTTTGTGGTACGGATATGGGCAATTTTAGGTCTATAGTCGAGGAAACATCTATATTGGTAAATGTTTTAAAATGGGCCGGAACACCATTTATCATAACGTTTATTAGTAGTTTATCTAAACTTATCTCGCTCTCATTTTTCAAGTATAGGTAAATTATGTTATCACTCACCTTACTGTCTACGCTAAAATTTATTTTAGGAGCTTTTTCAAGTAAGTTATACGAAGCTAAAATAACTCCATAGTCTTTTTCATTATTTGATTGAAGCGTAGTCGTTATCGCATCATTGTTTTCAATTTCTATCTCATCACTATCAGAGCTAGGTAATATTGTGTATATTGTTTTCCCGTCTATATCACTTATTTTTACCATTCCTTCCTTACTCTCATTTCTTATCACAAAATACGACTTTTTCATTAAGTGAAAAGAAACTGAATCATTTCTATTGAAAATTAGTGATCCGGCACTCAGTCGATATTTAGTACTAAAACCTTCTGTTCTATAGAACGAAATCAGACTTATGTTAAGTAACTCAAGTACTTGAATAGATGGATGGTATACTGCTATTTGATGTTTCCCTTCTTTGATTATAGGAGTTATATCATAGACTATAGTTGAGATAACTTGGGCATCATTTATTTCAGTTTCGAGATTTGGTTTAAATTCTTTTGTAAGAGAGAAATTATCAAACCAAAGCCTCCATCTAGGCAAATATGTTTTTTCTCGTTTAGCTTGGATTATAAGATAAAACTTAGTAGGCTTCGATGCTATATCTATAGAGAAACTAGCCTCTTTATTTATGTTACTTAGCTTAATCGATTTCGTAAAGGACTGATAGTCTATTGACCCTTCAAAGTCTCCTTCGTCAAATATCGCTAACTCTCCTTTAGGCATGCATAAAAATAGTAATTACAAGAAAATAAAATGAATGCTGGGAAAAGTCATTCAGTTGATCAAGAGATCTGATCTTGTAGTTGAGGTACTGGATGCTAGAGAACCTTCTTTAACCAGGTCAAAGAAAATAGAGGATATTATAGTAAAAAATTATAAAAATATATTATTAGTATTAAATAAAGGAGATTTAGTACCTTTATGGGTTCTCAAAGCTTGGAAGGATTACTTTAAGACTGAAGAGAATATTGAAAGCGTGTATGTATCCGCAACTTCCCATTTAGGTACTAAAATTTTACGTGATACAATGAAGTCCTTACTAAAAGGAAATAAAGGGATTGTAGTGTTTGTAGGGTATCCGAAATCCGGAAAGTCTTCAGTGATTAATGCTCTTAAGGGTAGACATTCAGCTCAAACGTCAGCCCATCCATTGGAATATGGTTATACCAAATCTATTCAACTGTTTAAGATTGACAACAAAATATATGCATGGGATACGCCAGGTGTAATACCCCCAGATGGTAATGAGCTAGAAAAAACAATAAGGGGATATAACGCGGATTTATTAGAAGATCCTGTAAAACCGGCTTTGATGCTGATAAATAGAGTTATTGAATTTTCGAAAGAAAGTTTGATTAGTGTTTATAAGGTGGATTTTAATAATCCTTACGAACTATTAGAAAGGATAGCCATAAGGAGAGGATGGTTCTACAAGAGTACTAAAGAGCCCAATATCGATATGGCTGCTAGGGCGGTAATAAGGGACTATCACGAAGGTAAAATTGCTTATTATACTCTTCCTCCTAGTCTATACAGAGATGATAAGAGCAATAGTATTTGATGCTGATAAAACCTTATGGGATCATCATAATATATCGGAGTTTGAAGAACCTTTAAGACTAATTGACTCAAACACTTTAGAGGATTCTAAAGGTAGGGTTCTCCATTTATTTCCAGACGTTAAAGAGACCCTTAAGGAATTAAAAAATAGAGGTTATATACTAGGTCTAGCAACGTGGAATTTTGAGGATAAGGCAATTAAAGTCTTAGCTGCACTAGATTTGCTTCAATATTTCGATATAATTGTAGCAAAGCCTTATCCCTACAAATTTTTAATGTTAAGTCAGATAATTGTTGAGATTAATACTAAAGCCAACCAGAAAATAAAACCAAGCGAAGTCCTTTTCCTAGATGATAGAAGAGGGCATTTCGGGAATATCTGGTTGTATCTAGGGAATGTAAAGTGTTTAGAAATGTGGAAAGATATCAGCAAGTATAGTGAAATATTTAGCGTATTAAGTCACGTTAATAATGAATAGTTTTTATTATCTACTTTATCATTCCTAAATAAAAATAATGAAAAAGTTTAAAAACATACATACATAAAAGCATAGACGTGAAAAAGATGATAGGTGAGTTCTCCCTCCAAATTTAATACATGTTTCAAAACTTTTAACGGGTTTCTTGATAAAGGAAATAAAAATTGGATTAGATACGAGAGTTCTATATATAAGAAGGTGATATAAATTGCCAACAGGCGCACGCATTTTAGTTGATTCTCTAAAGAGAGAAGGAGTTAAGGTAGTATTCGGAATACCAGGATTATCGAATATGCAGATATATGATGCTTTCGTAGAAGATTTGGCAAATGGTGAGCTTAGACATGTTCTAATGAGACATGAACAAGCCGCAGCGCATGCTGCAGATGGATACGCAAGAGCTTCTGGAGTCCCAGGTGTATGCACAGCAACATCTGGTCCAGGTACGACCAATTTAACTACGGGGCTTATTACTGCATACTGGGATAGTTCTCCTGTTATTGCAATAACTGGTAACGTGCCTAGAAGCGTTATGGGTAAGATGGCATTCCAAGAAGCTGATGCTATGGGAGTGTTCGAAAATGTGACCAAATACGTTATTGGTATTAAGAGGATAGATGAGATACCCCAGTGGATTAAGAACGCATTTTATATAGCAACTACTGGAAGACCTGGGCCAGTTGTGGTTGACATCCCTAGGGATATTTTCTATGAAAAAATGGAAGAGATAAAATGGCCAGAGAAACCACTTGTTAAGGGTTATAGGGATTTCCCAACTAGAATAGATCGTTTAGCACTGAAAAAGGCAGCTGAGATTCTAATCAATGCAGAGAGACCAATAATTTTGGTAGGTACTGGAGTAGTATGGGCGAACGCGACTCCAGAAGTTTTGGAGTTAGCAGAACTATTGCATATTCCAATAGTCTCAACTTTTCCTGGAAAAACTGCAATACCGCATGATCATCCCTTATATTTCGGACCAATGGGATATTATGGAAGAGCTGAGGCATCAATGGCTGCTCTAGAATCTGATGCAATGCTAGTAGTAGGTGCGAGATTTAGCGATAGGACATTCACATCATATGACGAAATGGTAGAGACCAGAAAGAAATTCATAATGGTTAATATAGATCCGACAGATGGAGAAAAGGCCATAAAAGTGGATGTAGGACTCTACGGTAACGCTAAGATAATATTAAGGGAGCTAATAAAGGCAATAATAACACTGGGCCAAAAAAGAGATAAAAGTGCATGGATAAAAAGAGTTAAAGAGTACAAGGAATATTATTCCCAATTTTACTACACTGAGGAGAACGGAAAATTAAAGCCTTGGAAGATTATGAAAACAATTAGGCAATCATTACCAAGAGATGCTATAGTAACTACTGGTGTAGGTCAACATCAAATGTGGGCAGAAGTGTTTTGGGAAGTATTGGAACCCAGAACTTTTCTAACATCATCTGGAATGGGTACAATGGGTTTTGGTCTCCCTGCTGCAATGGGAGCCAAATTGGCTAGGCCTGATAAAATCGTAGTGGATCTAGATGGTGACGGTTCGTTCTTAATGACTGGAACAAATTTGGCCACGGCTGTAGATGAGCACATTCCAGTAATATCGGTGATATTTGATAATAGAACCTTAGGGTTAGTGAGGCAAGTTCAAGATTTATTCTTCGGAAGGAGAATAGTAGGTGTAGATTATGGTCCTTCGCCAGACTTCGTTAAATTGGCTGAAGCATTCGGTGCTTTAGGCTTTAATGCAACGACTTACGAGGAAATAGAAAAGTCGATTAAAAGTGCAATAAAGGAAGACATCCCTGCAGTAATTAGAGTACCAGTAGATAAGGAAGAGCTGGCCTTACCTACGTTACCACCGGGTGGAAGATTAAAACAGGTGATATTACGTGACCCAAGAAAGAGTAGTTAGGATATTAGCTTATTATAGGGACCCGGGATTAATAGAGAGGATAGCATCAAACTTTAGAAAACTATTTATGGATATTGAATGGATATACGGTTGGAAGGTAAATGACGAAAACCTCTACGAGTTTTATGTTGGAGTAAAGGATCACAATAATTTTAACACTGCAGTACTTCTGCTAAGTAAGACTGTGGATGTTAGTAAGGTAGAGATTTTAGATGATGCTCAATTAAAAAGGGTAATAATAAGGGATGGAAAAGTAATTGAGAATCAATCGGAAGGCGTAAAAGAAGGGGACATAATAATTTATGTACCGGTTTTCAATAAAGTAAAAGGATATAGTTGGGGTGAAGTGTACGTCAAAGATCTACACTGATAACGATGCTAATCTAGACTTAATTAAAGGTAAGAGAATAGCAGTCTTAGGCTATGGAAGTCAAGGGAGAGCATGGGCTCAGAATTTGAGAGATTCAGGATTAAATGTTGTAGTAGGATTGGAAAGGGAAGGAAAATCGTGGGAATTGGCTAAGAGTGATGGAATTACTCCACTCCATACTAAGGATGCAGTTAAGGACGCAGATATAATAATCTTCCTCGTGCCGGATATGGTTCAGAGGACACTATGGTTAGAGAGCGTGCAACCTTATATGAAGAAAGGTGCAGATCTAGTATTTGCACATGGGTTTAATATTCACTATAAGCTAATCGATCCACCTAAGGATTCAGATGTATATATGATAGCTCCTAAAGGCCCAGGTCCTACTGTTAGGGAGTATTATAAAGCTGGAGGTGGCGTTCCAGCTTTAGTTGCAGTACATCAAGACGTGAGTGGTACAGCTCTTCATAAGGCTCTAGCTATAGCTAAAGGTATAGGTGCTACTAGAGCTGGTGTAATTCCAACTACCTTTAAGGAAGAGACAGAGACGGATTTGTTTGGAGAGCAAGTGATACTGGTTGGAGGTATAATGGAACTCATGAGAGCTGCGTTCGAAACCTTAGTAGAAGAAGGATATCAGCCAGAAGTAGCGTACTTTGAAACTATAAATGAGCTAAAGATGTTAGTGGATTTGGTTTATGAAAAGGGAATAAGCGGTATGTTAAAAGCAGTCTCGGATACTGCGAAGTATGGTGGGATGACTGTAGGAAAGTTTGTAATAGATGAAAGTGTAAGAAAAAGGATGAAAGAGGCCTTACAGAGAATAAAGAGCGGTAAATTTGCGGAAGAATGGGTAGAAGAATATGGTAGAGGCATGCCGACAGTAGTTAATGGTCTCTCAAACGTTCAGAATAGTTTAGAGGAGAAGATTGGTAATCAACTGAGAGATCTGGTTCAAAAAGGAAAGCCTAAAAGCTAAAATACTACAAACTTTTATTTATATAATACCTTATGAACGCTAAAAAGAGGAAAGGTTCCGCAGTAGAACGAAATATTGTGAGCAGGTTAAGGGATAAGGGTTTTGCTGTTGTGAGAGCTCCAGCAAGTGGTAGTAAGAGGAAAGACCCTATACCGGATATTATCGCTTTAAAGAATGGCGTTATTATTTTAATTGAGATGAAGAGTAGAAAGGATATAGAGGGAAAAATTTATGTTAGAAGGGAACAAGCAGAAGGTATTATAGAATTTGCAAGAAAGAGTGGCGGTTCGCTATTTTTAGGAGTCAAAAAGCCCGGTGTTTTGAAGTTCATACCATTTGAGAAGTTAAGAAGAACTGAAACCGGAAATTACGTTGCAGACTCTGAAATTGAAGGGTTAGATTTAGAAGATTTGGTAAGATTAGTAGAGGCAAAAATAAGTAGAACGCTAGATAATTTTCTCTAATCTGACAGTTTAATCTTTATCTTTATATTGTTCTTCTTCTCGAGTCTCTTTAATCGTTGTACCAATTTCCTATTGTATTTTCCTATTTCTTCTTTTGGTATTACTATAACGTATTCTCCGTCCTCATACTTTACTGTAGCTTTTGGTATTATATTATTAACAATTTTCGATATTTTAAATTCCATATTATTCAAGGTGATTCCTCTATTCACTGGTACTATCATGGTCTGTTCACCGAATACATATATCTCATATTCAGTATTCCCAGTGACTAGATCTTTTATTTCTACAACTGGTCTCGCAAGGTCAGCTTCCTTCAATCCTGCTGGTACTTTTACTGTGATTTCTAAAGTGTAAACCTTACTTACGTTTCCAGAATTTATGAATATTATAGTATCCAAGATATTTGGTATTGTACCTATATCTACTCTGTTTACAAACCTATGTATTGCATCAATCGGTGAGGTAGCATGAACTACCCCTACCATTCCTATGCCTGCAAGGCGAAGATCGATATAAAGTTTAAAATCCTCGTCATTCCTCATCTCGTCATATACTGTATAGTCTGGCCTACTTAATAGTAAAATATCATGAAGCTCTCCAATTTCTGCATAGTTTTTAGAATATTGTGTTATCTCTGGAGGTAAGTGCATATCTCTCGGGGATTCTATGGTTTTCACTATCTTCCCTAACCTCATATAGTATTCTGATAGTGCTTGTGCGAACGTTGTCTTTCCCATACCAGGAGCTCCTGCTATAATTATTCCCTCTGCTCTTTCTTCTAACCTTTTTATTAGTCGTTCATCTAAACCATAATCTTCTAATCTTTTCCTAACAACTGGTCTAGTTATAGTTATCTCCCAACCATCGCTTAAAGGTGGTCTAGTTATCACCACTCTATAATTGCCTAACTGTATAATGAGAGAACCTTTTCTCTCTATTTCTATAAAAGAACCTTTTATGAACCTAACACCATTAATTATCTCATTAGCTATCCTTTTTACATCAACTGACAACATAGGCTTATTTGAGAGATTTACAAATTTCCAATTCCCAGGCTTACCTTTTTTTGCTCTCGGTACAGTATCCTCTTTTATGTGTAAGCTCATTGTTTCATCGTCAAAGAAACTTTCAAATGATAAACTTTGCTCTAACGGTTGTAAAAAACTATACTGTATCCCCATCACATCACAAATCTTTTTCTGCGTTTCGTCTGCGGTAACCATTATGCAACCTTTCTCTAAGCAATATTCACGCGAAAGTTCATTAGCTTCTCCTTTTTTTGAATTTTCGCCTACTATTTCAAAATTAACTAGAATTCTTTCTGTTATATCTTTTAACTTTTTCACTTCATCAAGAGCTATTTCAGCGCTAACTAAACCATCATTACTTTCCTTTTCGAGTTCAGCTAAAAGTGATTTATGAATTAGGATATTACCAGTAATTATTCCCTTCTCAAGATATTTCGAGACCCCAAATAATAACGCACTTTTATCTAACATCAGATCATTCAAAATCCTTATCCCCACTTTTCAATCGAGGTATATATTATATAAAAATAAAAGATTACCCTTTAACTAGATGTAGGAAATATTCGTGTATCGAAGTTGTATCAGATAATTCGGGGTGAAATGTAGTAGCAAGCATATTATTTTCTTCAGCGAAAACTGTTACACCATTTAACTCAGCTAAGCTTTGAGCCTTTCCCCATACTTTCGCTATTGCTGGAGCTCTAATGAATACCACATGAGCTTTATCCTTACCTATTTTAGATAGATCAACTATAGCTTCAAAACTTTCCTTTTGTCTTCCATAATAATTTCTAATCACACTAATATTCATTGTTCCTATTAATGGTTGTGAGGTTTTACCTACTTTGGCATCACTTACTTCCTTTGCTAACATTATAGCACCAGCACACGTTCCTAAGACTGGTAAACCAGATGTAATTTTCTCTTTCAGTTCATCTAATAGCCCTAGCCTTTTAGCTACTAATCCTATTGTAGTGCTTTCCCCTCCCGGTATTATTACTCCGTCCACACCCTTTAGATCTTTAGGAATCTTTATTGAAATAATCTCGCCATTTAATGATAGTTTATCAAAAGCCCTCTTTAACTGAAGAAAATGTTCTTCGAAACTCCCTTGATAAGCTATTATACCTATTTTCATAGCCCTCTCACTTGTAGTAATTCTTCCGGTTTTAGAGATTTTATATCAATTCCCATCATACTTTTCTGTTCGCTTATCATTTTCTGAGCTTCCAATACGATTTCTGGGTATTCCCAGCAAGCTGCCGCTAGGACTACTGCTTTAGCTCTTTCGTCCGGATCTTGGCTCTTAAATATACCAGAACCAACAAACAACCCATCAGCACCTAACCACATCATAAGAGCAGCATCAGCCGGTGTCGCTATACCTCCAGCAGCGAAGTTGACTATTGGTAATCTCTTGATTTTCGCAGTGAGCTCAACTATCTGGTAAGGAACTTGATATTCTCTTGCTTTTTTGACCCTATCTTCCTCCGACATACTTATCAAGCTTCTTATCTCACTATTTATTATCTTCATGTGCTTTACTGCCTCACTTACATTTCCAGTTCCTGCTTCACCTTTAGTTCTTATCATTGATGCTCCTTCTGATGTTCTTCTTAGTGCTTCTCCCAGATTTCTAGCTCCATTGACGAACGGTACACTAAATTCCCACTTGTTTATGTGATGTTCCTCGTCAGCTGGTGTTAGGACTTCACTTTCATCTATCATGTCAACACCTAATGCTTCTAGTAGTTTAGCCTCGTAATAGTGACCAATTCTCACTTTCGCCATTACTGGTATTGTTATTGAACTCATTACCTCCTCAATTATCTTAGGATCCGCCATTCTAGCCACACCACCAGACTTTCTAACATCATAAGGTAGCTTGTCTAGAACCATTACAGCTACAGCCCCAGCTTCCTCCGCTATTTGAGCCTGCTGAACGTTTGTAATATCCATGACGACTCCTCCCTTTTGAAAGATTGGAAATGCATGCTTCACTCTAGTAGTTCCCGTATGGACAGTTGAATCCAATTTTTTAAATTCTGGTAGAAATTCTAATAGACCATGATCTTTTATAATATCTTTAACTTCTGCTAGTTTATAGAAAAAATCTTCAATTTGTGCAAAAGATAATTCATAAAGTCTCATTTCATCACATATTCTGACTAAAGGTTTAAAAGCCTATCTTAAACGAGCTTTTTGCTTTCTCTCATTTTCTGCTCTTATCTTAATAATACCCAAAAATACCGCACAATTCACACAGTAACACTTAGTTACAGGATATCTAGCAATTATTGCACCCTTCTTTTCTAATTCAGATGCTAGAGAAGCATCCACGGGGCTATACATTTTTGTTACACATACTGCCTTATCCTCTGGTACTCTAGCACCACATTGATCACAACTTATATAACCAACATGTCCTTTATCTCCTTTTCTTCTTCCTCTGTTCTCTCTCTTCTTTGGCAATTTTACACCCTATTTAATTCACACTATTTAATCTCTAATAAGTTTTTGCAATCCTTAGAACTGTTTTTGCGTTCATTTTACAAATTACGCACTTATCATTAACTTCTCTCTTCTCTATTGGATAACCTAGTACTCTCGCATTGGTAAGTTCCTCAATTTTTAAGCCACACTCGTTACTTCCACACCAAGGGACTTCTACAATACCTGAGTTATTCCCTAATATCTTCTTAGCTTTTTCAATATCATTCGAATACTCTATTCTAGATTTAAGATCCTCCCAAGCCTTTCTTCTTAAGTCTTCCTGGATTTCATTTAGAAGTTCTTTAATCTTATTGATGGCTTCTTCTTTCCTTACAGTATAAGACTTAAAATTGTCTCTTCTCTTTATAAATACTGTGCCAGAAATAAGCTCCCTTGGGCCGATTTCTAGTCTAATTGGAACTCCCTTAATTTCCCAAATATAGAACTTCTCCCCAGGTGTTTTCTCAGTATCTTGATCAGTCAAACAAGTTATATTGTTCTTGTTAAACATCTCACAGATCTCAATTGAGTATTTCATTACTTGTTGAGTTTCCTCTTCATTTTTTGCAGGAATGGGTATTACTACTACTTTAATGGGAGCTACAGAAGGAGGTAAAACCGGTCCGTGATCATCTCCATGTATTGCAATTACTGAAGCTACTGCTCTGTCTGAAATACCATAACTTGTTTGGTGTGGATAGTCTAAACTACCATCTTTTTTCTGTATCTTAAAATCTAATGCCTTACTAAAGTTTTGACCTAAGTGATGCACTGTACCTATTTGCATTGCTCTACCATCCGGCATAATAGTATCGAAAGCATAAGTGTGCAAAGCTCCGGCAAATCTATCCCACTCTGGTCTTTCAGAAAGGACGTATGGGATTGTGAGAGTGTCAAAAATCTTCTTATAAATTTCTATTGCCTCTTCTACTTGTTTCTGTGCATCATCGTAAGTTTCATGAACCGTATGGGCTTCTTTAAAAGTTGTAATTTCTCTTAATCTTATCATTGGCCTAGTAGCCTTAGTTTCATATCTAAAGACGCTTACAATTTGATAGTACTTTTTAGGTAATTGCTTGTAGCTTTTCAACCATAAGTTTTCCATTGTGGTTATTGCGACTTCACTAGTTGGTCTTAGCGCAAGTTTAACGTCTAAGTCCGTGCTTCCTCCCTTAGTTACCCAGAATACCTCCTCTTCAAATCCTTTAATATGCGTGCTTTCTCTCCTTAGCAAATCTTCTGGGATTAGAAGTGGAAACAATACTTCCTCATGTCCAGTAGAGTCTAGAAAATTTCTAATTATTCCTATTATATTTTGTCTTAGCTTAAATCCATATGGCATCCATACTCCCATACCTTTTATTGGATATCTCCCATAATCGTAAAATTCTCCTTCTCTTAATACCCAATCAAACCATTCACTAAAGTTTTTTGACCACTTCTCTCTAGTTATCTGCACAAAAAGGAAAAAACATAAGGAGATAAAAAACTTTAACCTTTATTTTAGAACTTACCGAACAACATTAGTACAGCGAACAAGATTCCGTATACTGCTATTCCTTCACCAATAGCTACGAAAATTAGAACTGTACCGAACATATCTCTTCTTTCCGTTAGTACACCCACTCCAGCTGCTGCTGCCATACCAACTGCTATTCCGGCTCCTATCGCAGCTAAACCAACTGCTAGTCCTGCACCTATGTTAATACCGGCAAAACCTTGTGCAGTATCTGATGGTGCTTGTGCTGCTGCTATTACACTACTTACTAATACTGGTATTAGGAAGGCTAGGATCAAACTAGCTCTCTTCATAGTTAAGTCCCAGAAAACTATTATGACAATTCCTTTAAAACCTTTCTTTTTACTTCATCTAACTGACTTAGCCTATTTTTTAGCAGTTTTTCATATTCCATATTTATATTCTTTAAAATTTCGCTCTTTTTCTCCTCTAGGGAGTTTCTTAAAATTTGTAAATATTTATCTTGATCCACTTTCCCTCCTCCTCTGTAATATTCTTCTTATAATTTTAAGTCTTGAGAATTCCTCCCTTTGCCTATCTTCTAAAATCTGCTTAATGAACTTTATAGATCCCCTATAAAATGGTAATATGTAATTGTCTATTGAGTTGATAAGCCTCTGAGTTTTTCTTAACTCTGATACTAACGATCTTATCGTTGACTCTAACTCAACTAATTCAATAATCTTGTTTAAAGCTTCAGTCATCTCCTCATAGGATTCTGACAAGTAAGGGGATGTTTCAACATCACTGAAAGGCTTTGCGGGAATAGTAGATTTGTCTAATCTTATTGTAGGAACCTTAACTCCAAAAATTACTTTTATTGCGCTATTAACCTCTAGGCTAGGTTTTTGTGAAAGAGCCATTTCCTCTATATTAGATATTCCCTCTGATGCTACTGCTTGTAAATAACTCTCATAAACTTTCTTCATCTCTTCATTTACTTCATTGTAAATTTTTTCATATTGTGAAGCATAAGTCCTCAAGTAGAGAAGCAAGACCTCCCTCTTATTTTCCAATAATCTCTTTATAACTGTAATTAATCTCAATTGCCTTCTAAACTGTATCAAATTTATTTTTGTTGGCAAAACTTTTTGGCTCATTTCTTACCCCTATAATTCGGATGATATTTCTGTATATATTGCGTCTTTATGTTCGTTAGCTCTGATTCAGGCAAGACTGATAAAATTTCCCAGCCAATATCCAATGTGGTCTCTATACTCCTATTTTCATTAAATCCTTGACTAACAAACTTCCTCTCAAAAAGCTCACCAAATAGTAAATACTTTCTATCAACTTCTGACAATGAATCCTCGCCTATTATTGCAGCTAGTCCTCTAGTGTCTACTGCCCTAGCATATGAGGCAAATAACTGATTTGAGACATCCTTGTGATCATCCCTAGTTTTTCCTTCTCCAATACCATCTTTCGCTAATCTCGATAGACTCATCAAAACGTTGATAGGTGGATAAATACCCTTATTATATAAAGCCCTATCAAGGACTATTTGCCCTTCAGTTATATAACCCGTTAAGTCTGGAATTGGATGGGTTATATCGTCATTTGGCATTGTCAATATTGGCATCTGCGTGATTGAGCCCTTCTTCCCTATAACTTTTCCTGCTCTTTCATAAATCGTTGCTAAATCAGTGTACATATAACCAGGATATCCACCTCTGCCAGGTACTTCTTCTCTAGCAGCACTAATTTCCCTTAGAGCCTCACAATAGTTGGTCATATCAATTAATATTGCTAGTACGTGCATATCTTGTTCAAAGGCTAAATATTCCGCTAACGTTAATGCAGTCTTTGGTGTTAATGTCTTCATCACCGGTGGTTCGTTTGCTAAACTAACTATCATTGCAACCCTATTAATAGCACCAGTCTCTTCGAAGAACTTACGGAAAAATAGAGCATCATCGTATCTAGCACCAATCGCGGCAAAGACTACTGCGAAGTTACTTTCCTCTCCCCTTACAGTTGCTTGTTTAGCTATTTGTGCAGCCAACATATTAGCTGGCAATCCACTACCACTAAATATAGGCAACTTTTGTCCTCTCAATAACGCGTTTAATCCATCTATTGCAGATATCCCGGTCTGTATAAACTCCTCAGGATACTCTCTTGCAGCTGGGTTTAATGGGGATCCATTTATATCTCTTTTTTCGCCTTTAATCACTGGTGGTCCGTTGTCTAATGAATCACCTAGTGGATTAAATATACGCCCTAACATTTCCTCTGAGATCTTTACCTCCAAGCCTCTTCCTAACATTCTTATCTTAGTCCCTGTAGGTGAAACGCCAGTAGTTCCTTCAAAAACTTGCACAATTGCTATTCCCATTTGAGAATCTATAACTAGACCTCTTCTTCTTTCACCATTCGGCATCTCAATTTCTACTAGCTCGTTATATGATGCATCCGTTACTCCTTGAACATAAACTAGTGGGCCTTTAATCATAGATATGTTTGAAAATTCCCTTACGCTTAACATTAAGTACCAGCCTCCTTTTCCAAATTCTCAAAGACAGTAATTAATTTTCTCTCTAACTCATCATACCTATTTAACTCATCGTTCTTGATTGCGGCTTTCGATCTAATAATCTCTGGTAAGAGCTGTCCCATACTATCTACTATTTTCTTCGTAGGAATTCCCCTTTCAACTAATTTAGAAGCATATGTGTTAAATAGGTAAATTAATCTCATTATTCTAGCTTGCTTCTGTGGAGAAGAGAAGGCATCTATATCGTCATAGGCGTTTTGCTTTAAGAATGCCTCTTTAATTAACCTTGCTGTTTCGAGTATTAATTTATCCTTTTCTGCTAGAGATTCTGGTCCTACTAATCTAACTATTTGTCTTAACTCGTCCTCTCTAATCAGTGTCCTTACCATCATATCTCTCATTTCCCTCCACTTTGGATCTACATTCGTGTTCCACCAATTTGCTACCAAGTCTACATATGCTGAGAATCCTTGAAGCCAATTAATAGCTGGATAGTGTCTGGCTTGTGCTAATGATACATCTAAAGGCCAGAAAACTTTAACGAATCTTAACGTTTGGCTTGTTACTGGTTCTGTGAAATCTCCACCAGGTGGAGATACTGCAGAAGCAACGGTAACTGAACCAAATCTTTCTGGATTTCCTATTGTTTTAACTCTTCCAGCTCTCTCATAATATTCTGCAAGTCTAGATGGTAAATAGCTTGGGAATCCCTCTTCCGCTGGCATTTCCTCCATTCTTCCTCCTAAATCTCTTAGAGCTTCAGCCCATCTCGAAGTTGAATCTGCAACTAGTAATGTATCATATCCTTGATCTCTGAAATACTCTGCCATAGTTATACCAACATATATACTTGCTTCCCTAGCTGCTACTGGCATATTGCTTGTATTAGCAACTAGTATTGTCCTTTCTAACAAGGGTCTACCAGTCCAAGGATCTTTAAGACTTGGGAATTGTCTTAACTCATCTGTCATCTCGTTTCCTCTCTCACCACATCCCACATAAATTACTATTTTTGCGGCACTCCACTTAGCTAAACTCTGCAATGTGACTGTTTTTCCACTTCCAAAGGGCCCTGGTATTGCTGCTGTTCCTCCTTTAGCTATTGGGAATATCGTATCCAGTACTCTGGTTCCAGTTAATAATGGTTCAGTTGGCTCTAGCTTCTCTTTAAACGGTCTAGGAATTCTAACTGGCCACTTTTGCATTAACTTCACTGGTACCTCATCGCCATTCATATCAACAATCGCTATCGGATCTTCAACTGTATAATCTCCCTCTGCAACGACTTCCTTTAAGGTGCCGTGAACATAGGGAGGAACTAGAATTCTATGCTCTACTAATGGAGTTTCGTTTACTATTCCTATGATGCTTCCACCTTCGACCTTATCTCCTTTCTTAACTTTAGGCACAAAGTGCCATTTGGTTTTTCTATCGATGGATGGAACCTTTATACCTCTTGCTATAAAAGGAGATTTTGTGAGCTCTTTGATTGAGTCTAGTGGCCTTTGTAATCCATCAAATATTTTTCCTATTAAGCCTGGACCCAGCTCTATTGACAGAGGAGCACCCGTTCTGTACACTGGCTCATTTGGTTTTATTCCACTAGTGTCTTCATAAACTTGAATGAATGCTCTATCTCCTTCTATTCTAGTAATCTCTCCGATTAATCTAGGCTCTCCAACTTCTACTACTTCATACATCTGTGCATTTCTCATGTTATCTGCTACGACTAATGGACCATTTATCCTGACAATCCTTCCATTATCCATTTTTACTTACCTCCAAACAACATGTCTGAAATCTTTCCCCTCATACTATCAAAAACTTGGTCTAAGATAAGCTTTAATGAAAAATCTCTTGTTAATCCACTCCTTTCAAAATATATTTTTATTCCACCAAGCATTTTCTCATCAGTCTTTACAGTTACGTTTTTATTATTGCCTACAATTTTCTCTATCATTAGTTTATCATTTGGGGAACAATATATGGTAACTTTCTCTTCTCTAATCTCTTTAATTTCTTTACTTATTATGTTCTCTATTGCGTCCTTGTACTCCTTGGTCTTAACTACTTCTCCAATCTTTCCCAAAACTCTTTCATAAACTTTATTTATCCAGTACTCTTTCTCAACTAATAATGTTCGCTTATTTTCCACCTCTAGTCTAGCTTTTTCTCCTTCAATTTCTTCCTTAGTTTTAACTATTAATTCATTTATCCTCTGTGAATATTCTTGTACTATCTTATTATGACCTTCATTGAGTAGCTTTATAGCCTCATCTAAGCTTTTACTCAACTCCGTTTTTATTTCTTCCCTAACTTTGTTTAAGGATTTATCCAACAACTGTTCGAAATCCATTTATTTCACCCAAAACCTAACGCTTTCATTATCATCTTTCTTACGTCTAATGGCTTGGATTCACTAAATGGAGAAGGAATAATTGTTATTAAAGGTTTTCTTTGATCTGCAATAAGTGGATCAATTTTTCCCCTTATAGGTTCATACATGTCTTTCGTTATTAATATTAAATCTATATCTTCTCTTTTCTTTAATTTAGAAATAATATCAGGCAGATTGTAAGGATCATCTATGAAATCCCCTTCCGTTCCAACCATTCTAAACAAGGAAACTGTATACTTGTCTCCAACTACAAACACTTTACCCATTGCGAATTAATTCTAAATAACAGAGATTAAATACTTATAAGTGACCTACTAATACATATCCCGAGGTAATTGAAGTGCTATTGCCAGAGAATATGGTCAGATTACAGATAATTTCTGATAAATCAGCGATAGACCCTATTATAACTAAACTCCTCAAGCTCGGCATGTTTCAACCAGAAGACCCCCTTTACCCATTAGGCAATGAAAGAATAGAAGATGCTAGAAGACTTATCACGGCAGTACAAGATCACGTAAGTAAATTAAAAATAATCATGGAATTAGGAGGATTAGTAATAGAACCATTGGGGAGCATCAAAGTAAGTAGTTGGATCAAGGCTGCACAAGATGTCAGTGAAGAGGCGTCGAAATTAGAAGAAAGGTACAAGGAACTATTAGAGGAAATAGGCAGACTGAGATCAGAGAAAGATCTTTATCAGCAACAGTTAAAAGAGCTAGAACCGATTAAGTCAATAACTGTAGAATTATCCAAACTATATTCTTTGGAACTATTTGACGTAATATTAGCTCAAGTTGATGAGGACAAGTTAAGGCTTATCAACCAAATTATAGGTGATTCCAACTTCGTGTATTATACGAGGTTTGGAGAGGAAAGGTATATTGTTCTAATCATCGCCGAGAAGAATATTAATGTAGATAAGAAATTGAGAGAAGCTGGGGTTAGGAGATATGAGCTACAAGAAGGAAAATCCCCTTTTCAGCTCTATAACGAAATTTTAGAAAGAATAAATCAAATAAACATTATTTTAGAAAGAACTAGAGAAGAATTAGCAAAGAAAGTGAAGACTGAGGAGAACTATATTAAAAATGTATACGGTAAATTACTGACTGTTCGTGATGCGCTAAATATCATGAATAAAGCTAGAGTCTCTGAATACTATTTGCAAATAGAAGGTTATTTTCCTGAAAAACATGTTAAAAAAGTACAGAATGAGATTAATAATTTAGCATTTATGGATTATATAAGGCCTAGGAGATATGGTGAAAAAGAGGAACCACCGACATTAGTTGAATTACCAAAGTCCATAAAGGTTTTAGAATCCTTAGTCGAAATATATGGCTCACCATCCTATTGGGAAATATCACCTATAGTCTTCCTTGTTTTTACTTTCCCAATACTATTTGGTTTAATGTTCCCCGATTTTGGGAACGCCTTAGTTTTATTGCTATTCTCAATATGGTTTTACAGATATGGGAAGAAGAGAGGAAGTGAAAATATTCCTAAATTATCCATAATTCTAATATACTCAAGTATAGTTGCAATCATAACGGGTTTACTAGCTAGAGATTTCTTTGGTCCATTACCAGTAGGTGGATTAAGGGAGATATTAAATAATGGGAACTATAGCGCAGGGCCTCTTTACAACTTATGGCCAATCCCAGCAAGTGTATCCGAGGCAATAAAGTTTCTCTTACCATTCGGAGAGTACAGTACTAGTGTTAGTATAGAAAATACTATGATATTTTCAGTATTACTGGGAGCCCTAGCGCTATTTGTGAGCTCCTTATTAGGTGTTATAGATGCAATTAGAAAGAAGGATCCAGAATTCTTGTTCTTGGAGAAACTCCCACTATTCTTACTGTACGTAGTTCCAATATTTATCTTCATGTATGGTATAACCGATCCAGCCAATTTCTTTACCGTAGATCAACAGATATTAGGCCAAATACTTAACGCCGTTCTTATGAAATCCTTTAGTGAAAATATTGTAGGTTACGGAATAGTTTGGTGGACTTCGTTTGCACTATTATATAATTGGGCTGCTCACGCAATTTTAGTTAAAAGGCATGATAATGCTACGTGGGGTTCTGCGATTGCTATGGGGTTCATAGAAGGTGGATTTGAGGGAGCCCTACTATTATTGTCTAATACTATTTCATTTATAAGAGTCTTAGTATTCGCTTTATCACACTATTATATACTATATGCATTCTCTTATATGGCCTACTTAGTTGCACCATCCACAACTACTATAGGAGTCCTAATAAACCCCATAGCAATTATCATATTGATTATAGGGAACTTGTTAGCTATAGGCTTAGAAGGGTTAGTAGTATTTATACAAGATTTAAGGCTTCATTTCTACGAGATGTTCAGTAAGTTCTATGAAGGAAGAGGAAGAAAATTCGAGCCGGTTATGGCTTACGTCTCACTTGAGTAAGGTAGGTCTTATTTTTTCTATATCTTTCCTTATTTTTTCCAGTTTATCCTTTATCTTAGACTCAAATTCTGGTTCAAGTTTCTTGAAAAGTACATTAACTTTCCCTATCTTATGACCAGGGTTAACTGATAGCGTTGAGGCAACATCCCATTTCTCATTTTCTATATTCCCCATATTCAACATTTCATATATTTTCTGAGCATGTGAGGGCATTAGCGGATATAATAAAATCGCTATCGTTTTTACCGAATTGGTTCCAATGTAAAGTGTATTCTTTAATTCAATCTCTTTTCCACTCTTGTATAGGTCCCAAGGAGCCTTCATATTTAAATATGCGTTACATTCCCTAACGAATTTCAGCATTTCCTCCGTTCCGGCCTTTAATTTACCTTTCTCGAATAGATCTCCAACAACTTTCGGCGTCTCATTTATTAGACTGATAATTTTCCTATCGTTATCATCGAGAATATCAATCTTAAACTCTGGTACAATCCCGCTATAGTACCTATTCACCATACTAAGTACCCTATTTACATAATTACCAATATCGTCATTAAGTTCAGTATTCACTATTCTGACAGTTTCCCTCCAAGTAAAGTTAGTATCTTTCTCTTCTGGTCTTAATCTAATTAGCACAAATCTCCAGTATTCTACATCCATTAGCTCTGGTGCTTCATCAATCCATACTCCTATCTTTCTACTTTTGCTGAACTTTTGTCCTTCATATAGTAAATATTCCGTAGCCGCTATTACATCTGGCAAGTGATATTCCTCTTCTGAAGCCATGAGCATAGCTGGAAGAATTACTGCATGAAATGGGATGTTATCTTTTCCTATGAAATAATAGCTTTTTATGTTAGGACCAAACCAATATTCTTTCCACTTCTCTTGGTCACCTTTCCTTTCAAAATATTCAATTACAGCTGATATATAACCTAAAAGAGCCTCAAACCACACATATATTGATTTATCTTGAGCTCCTTCAAATGGTGCTGGGATACCCCATTTATTATCCCTTGTGATACTTCTAGGTTTCAGCCCCTCCCCAACCCAGCTCAATGCGACAGACTTAACATTATCTGGCATTTCATTAGAGCTGCTAATCCAACCTCTTATCTTATCATTAAACTCTGATAAATCAAAAAACCAGTGTTTGGTTTTCTTAAATACAGGTGTCTTTCCGCAGATACTACATTTCGGATTTACAAGTAAACTTGGGGTTAGTAATTTCCCACAATTGTCACATTGATCACCTCTAGCGTCTTCAAAGCCACAATATGGGCATGTCCCTTTAACAAACCTGTCTGGTAGATATAGTTTATCATTCTCACAATATGGTATCTCGTCTTCAGACACTTTAATATATTTAGTAAGTTTCAGTAAAAATTCTCTTACGAACTTCTTATGTATCTCACTTTCAGTTCTAGTGTAGTTATCAAAACTTATTTTCCAAACATTGAGGAAGAGGTGCCTATCGTATTCATGAGCTTGATCAGTAAGCTCCTTGGGATTCACCTTTCTCTTTATAGCCTCTATCTCTATTGGAGTTCCGTGCTCGTCACTTCCACTTACAAATAATACGTTTTCTTTACCATATCTTAGCCTTGCATATCTAGCGAAGACATCTGCTGATAATATTGAACCTATTAAGTTTCCTAAATGTGGTACCGAATTTACATATGGCCAGGCGGCTGTAACTAGCACTTTCATTATATTTTGTGTTTAGAGCAAGTCTTTATTAAACATAACTAAACATACTTTAAGTAAGGACATGGCATTAGACGTTAAAAAGTATCCTTTTATAAAGAGTCTTGATGATGAACTAAAGAAATATGGAGGAGGAATTACATTAACAGATTTACTATTAAATAGCACTACCCTCATTGATCAAGCTAAAGATAGGATACAAAAGACTAAATCTGGTGACGAACTTCCACATTACGTCTCTTATAATGAACCCGTACTCGTGTTTTACACTACGCTACTTTCTCTAGCCATATTAAATGATGTGAAGCTTATTAGAAGATACGCATATGCAGAGGCTAAACAATTCAGATCCCTACTTCACACCGAGAATGAGGAGAATTTACTTGAAATCTCTAAGTTATTAGATCTGAAGATAAATAGATGTGATCCTATAAAATTCTATTTAGAGAAAAAGAGAAGGATAATACAAAAAGAATTTTGTGTTCATTTTATCGATTATCTCAAATATACAAAAGACCTTAAGGAAGATTGGAAACTAAGTGGGCAGATCTTACATAAGGGATACGTATATCTGGACAAGAATCAACTAATTGGCCTAATAGCTGAAAGTATTAAGAGTAAGATAGTCGAAATGATAAGACCACTGAATCTTAAAGAAATACCAGAAAAATTGAAGAGCTTGATAGAAAGGAGAGGAATAATTCCTCCATGCATAGAAAATATTTTAGCTAAGGAAAAATTAAACGAAGAAGAAATAAGGACTTTAATTACGTTTTACATTGACATAGGTAAGGGACTAAGTGGTATAGTATCTATTATGAAAAAATATAACGTTTCAAACGTCGAGGACTTATATAGGAAATATAGGGGAGATAAGGGGACGAGGTATATCGTTTATTCTTGTGCTAAGATGAAGCAACTAGGTTTATGTGTGAGCAGTTGCAACGTTAAAAATCCCTTACAGCTCTACTTCCTAAGTAACGAATAGACAGCGTAAAACCTCTGGATTACCGTGATCGCTGTGAGTAACATAAATAGGTAAAATAGATACAAGGAAACTTGTTTGCTAACTATTATATAAAGTAATAAAATTACAAATACAAATATTATTCTTTCTCCTCTTTCTATTATTCCCCTACCTTCCATCTTGAGTCCGAGGGATTCAGCCTTGGCTCTAATATATGAAATTGTCAGTGATAATCCCACGGCTATCGCCACGAGATACGAGGAGAATCCCAAGAATATGAAGGCTGAAATGTAGAGAATATCTTCTATCCTGTCTAATGTGGAATCTAAGAAACTTCCTAAGGGAGATACTGTTTTCGATACTCTTGCTACTTCTCCATCTATTGCATCCATTAATGCTGAAAATACCAAAAAAATTATTCCTAGAGTGGTATTTGATCTCATGATTTCAAAGTAATATACGATTGCGAAAATTAATCCTAGCATAGTAATAAAATTTGCACTTACTTTAAGCTGGGCTAATGTTTTTGCTAGTGGTTCTATTACTCTTTTGATTTGCCTTCTTATTCTAGTTAACATGGAAACCACTACTATTTTAAACCCTTTTAACTAGTGATACGGGATGACAGCTAAAAAATTGATTCTGGTAACCTCGGAGTCACATCCCTTACACAAAGTATTTATGGAAACTTTAGAGGAGCTTTCAAAGGAACTAAATCTAGAAAAGGAAGTCAAAATAGAGGATTACGCATTTCTAGCTGACTACGGTGAAAAGGATGAGTTTGATATGCCATTTCTTCCTCAGTTATTAGCCCAAACAGATGATGGGAAAATAATTCCTGTATTAACTAAGATGCCATTCGACGCTAGCCTAAAGCCAGATAAGAAAGCTGGAAAAGAAGAGGCTATTAAAAAAATTAAAAACCTAGGATAAGATAGGATTATTTTGAAGTGAGAAGTTTTGAGTTACGTACCACATGTTCCTTATGTACCAACACCAGAAAAAGTTGTAAGAAGAATGTTAGAAATAGCTAAAGCCTCTCAAGATGATATAGTGTATGACTTAGGATGTGGAGATGGAAGGATAATAATAACTGCAGTGAAGGATTTTAACGTAAAGAAGGCCATAGGTGTAGAGATCAATGATGAAAGAATAAGAGAAGCATTAGCTAATATCGAGAAAAATGGGGTAACGGGAAGAGCTTCAATAGTAAAAGGTAATTTCTTTGAGGTTGATATTTCCGAGGCTACTGTAGTTACGATGTTCCTTTTAACAAATGTTAATGAGATGTTAAAACCAAAACTTGAAAAGGAACTTAAACCTGGAACGAGAGTGGTTTCCCACGAATTTGAAATAAGGGGTTGGAATCCAAAGGAAGTAGTAAAGGTTGAGGACGGAAATATGAATCATACAGTATATCTCTACGTAATTGGTGAACATAAATGAAAATTTTGATAGTAAAAAGTGAGAATGGAAAGGTGACATCGGAGAAGGTAGCTGAAGGCGAAATTAGCAAAGTGCTAAGAGATGTTGCAAAAGAAGCGTTAGAGGAATGGAATGAATTAGCTTCAGATTTTATAATTATGCGCGATAACCAAGAAGTGAGATTGCCTCTTCCGCTAAAACCAGAGGTTTACGAAGCAATAAAGACTTTTCTTATTGGTAAGGATAAGAAAGAGGCTATAGCTAAAATCCCTGTATATATAATAAGCTATGAGAATGAATGGAAAGAAAGTGACTTTCAAGATAAGAAGATTTATGTTGTTTCATTTTATATCAATGATGAAATAAAGAAAGATGTGTTAAATGACGCGGCTCAAATGACTAGCGAACAGAAACAAGAAGAATTAAAGGAAGAATTAGAGGAAGAGGAGGAAGAATAAAAATATACGATTTAAATTTTCTAAAAATCTTTATAACTTATGTGGGTAAAAATTGCTTCTAAAAATTTATTATGAAGAATTGCTATCTTTCTTAATTAACTATTTCCTTTACTTGGGTATGAAAAGAACGAATCTATCGACATTGTGGCTGCTATCTCATCCCAAGAGACTCCGAATGCCCTTAAGATTTGCTCAAACGTACTTCTTAACGCTTCTAAATATTTCTCTGCGTCTATTTCAGTAACTTTAGCTAGTTGTACTGGTTTCACTCCATCTTTAGATCTAACCTTAACATAGTATATTATATCTCGTGGTAATACGTTAACTCCAAATGGTCTAAGTTGTAGAGCTGCCTTTACGTGTTGGGGAGTGTTCTTTTTGTACGCATCTAAAGGCTTCGATAGCATTACTTTAAACGCTAATTCGTCCAGATTGTATCCTTTGTTTTTTAGTTTTTCATATGATCCTTTAACTACGTCTACAATTTTTCTTTTAATCTCCTTCACATCGTTTGGCGAGTTTATGGAGATCATTAGCTCCTTTACCTCGTTAAATACCTTCTTTACAAATTCCGGCGTGTTTCTCTTCTTCACTAACATCCCCTTTATATCAACCTTCCCGTCTTGGTATACTCCAAAGTAATTCTTCTTCAATCCAGAAAAAGCCACAAACTTGTAGGTTTTATCAACTTCCAAATCTAAATTGAAAGTAGTTTTAACCCATTTTATAATATTTTCTAAACTATTCTTGGGAGGATTAAGGAGGAATAAAGAATCAGTATCACCGTATAATACAGTTAAACCTTCTTCCCTAGCTTTCTTTACGGTACTGGTAATAACGTATCTCCCCAGTGCAGTAACACTCTCCGCTACAGCTGGCGCATATAACGGAAATGTTTCAGCTCCAAATACACCGTAAGTAGCATTTATGAATACTTTCATTGCTCTCTGTACTACGTCATAGAGTAGTTTTTGTTCCTCACTATTATTAGGGTTCTTCGCTTTCTTTTTGTATATCTTTACTCTGAAGTCTCTTAGTAACCCAGTTATTACTGCTGTTATACCTGGCCTATCCATGCAAACTATATGTAGCACCTCCCCTGTCTCATCCTTTACTTCATAGGGCTTCTTACATTGTTGAATGTCTACAGTCTCGTAACTAAGATTCCACGTTCTAATTATTGAAGGATATAGTGATGCAAAATCTAAAACAGTTATGTTAAAGAATATTCCAGCAGGTGGGTCTATAACTACTGCGCCTTTATATCCTTTTCCCTTTATTAGAGCAGAAGTTCTTATATTAGAGGATTTCGCTAAGATTTCTTCCTTAAGAGGAATTAACCAATTTCTTTTTCTATGTTCCCAATAATATAAATTCTTTACCCAAGTAGATATTTCTGTCCGAGTTAATTCCTCAATTCCTAGTCTAGAAATTCTAGAAAACAATACAATTAACTTCATAGTTAGGTCGTTATTAAATGTAGTAAGCTGAAGTGTGATTTCGGCATCCCTAAAGTTATATTCTATTAATTTTTCTACATCTAAGAAAGATATTAGCGTATCTACCTTAACTTTTGATGTCCCTAATAAGGCCTTTGCAACTGCATCTAAATTGTATTCATTATACTTTCCCTCAAATGCATAATTCCTCACTGCCTTATTAAAGAAGAATTTGTACAAGTCTATATGAAGACCAGCTAGATACTTGGCTTCATCCTTACCAGCTACATCTATGGGAATTTCCTCTGGAAAATAACCTAACTTTAACGCCCTAAAGTAAATGTAAGGTAAATCAAAATCGTCTCCATTGAATGTAAGAACTATCGGATATTCTAACAGTATATCAAAAAATCTCCCTAACAGTTCGTACTCTGTATTAAATCTCTCAACCGATATTCCATCAAGTTTTACACTCCCTTCATTGACATCATTCCTATTTAATACAAGAACCTTCTTTAATCCATCACTCCCCGCTAATGCTATACTTATAATTGGAAACTCAGCCTTCTGAGAGTCTGGGATTCTACCCTTAACTGGTGTATATACCTCAATATCTATCGCAACCCTTTTTATTTTAGGTATTTCAGTTTCAAATATGGGAAGCCAATCGACTGCCATTTGTCTAGTCATTTCATCTGAATCAGCGAAGGCTTTCTTAATCTCCTCAACATCTTTCTCGTCCAAAGACAAATAGACACTTTCTAACTTCCCATTCTTAACAACATAAGGCATACCGGGGATTAGACCTATGTCATACATGTAGTTGTTAAAATATTTTATGTGAGCCTCATACGCTTTTGGAACATCATTCCTTAATCTTCTCACTGCTAGGGGATCTCTAACAACGATTTTAGTTAATTTGAATTTATTCCAAGTATACGGGTCTATCTTACTCACAGTCTCTATGTGATCAAAAGATGGATCTCTAACAATCTTAGGTATTTTACCTACTTTATCAGGTTCAAGATCTACTAGAAAGTAGGGCTTATGTCCAGTATTATCATATAGGGCATAGATCTTTTGAGTTTCTTTATCGAATAGCTTACATACAGCCTTACCTTTCTTACCATCATAATCTACTTGCAATAGGAAGTATATCTTATTTTCCTGAGCCTCTTCAAGCCATTCCCTCCTAACTACCTTTTTTTCCTCAACGGGAGCACTCTGTTGCGATTGTTGAGTATTTTGTTCACTCTTAGCGGGTTTAGATGAAGGAATATCAAATAAGGTAAGTTGCTTAGTCATTTTCTAACATATATTATTTTCTGAGAAATACGCTATAAGTTTTAATGCGGGAGAAAAAATAGACATTTATGAAGAACCTAAGTTTTAAGATTCTTAAGCTACTCCTGCTCCTCTCATTCATCTAGCCATTTCTTAAGAGATATGCCTTGAATCTTAGTAAACATTATTAATATGCATGAGAAAGAAAAACACCAGATAGAACTACGACTACAGTATTTTGAGGACCCGTAGCTCAGCCAGGACGGAGCGCCGGCCTGCGGAGCCGGAGGTCCCGGGTTCAAGTCCCGGCGGGTCCGTTGTGGGGTTAGGGGGATACCCCCACACCCCCACTGCTATCTTTCAACTTTTCGTACGTTTCAACTACGTCAACTAAAGGACCGACATAAGTTTCCTTTACCTCACCGTTTATCGTTTCCAATTTATAGACATAATACTTGCCTTTTCTTTCCTTATGATTACATCACCATATTTATAACGCGTCTTATCTTTCGCCATTTTCACGCAACGCATAACAGTTGTCAATTTACTGTTAAATTGAAAGAAAGCCTCAAAAATTCTGCGATAATGAAAAATTTTTGGTATATACACCCGTGTACTTACAAAAGTCTTGACAAGCATAATATTTTCTCATTTCGAATATCAACTAAGGAATAAAAACTATAATATGTTAGGTAGAAAACAGAAATACTGTGAAATTGAAAGAGCAATATCCAAATTAAAACGGAGTTGATGATAAAAGGAGATTAAAGAAACTAACGTTCAAAGTTTAAAAACCTTAATAAAGGCGTGACTTTTTAACTTTAAACATCTCTTCCTTTAGTGTTCCATTTGATATTTGTTTAACTCGTTCTAGCGGTTTTCTGTAACTGTCTTTTTCTCAGCATAATTTCTTACTGTCTGGTATGTTTAGTAGTGGATTTCAAGCCGTAGCCAACAGTTTCCGATAAACCGTAAAGTTTATATTATTTTGCCACAAACTCTTATACAAGTCTTGCCCCAGATGTGGGTTTGTATCCCGAAAGGTTGGTAAGACAATCTACCTCAAGATGTGCGGGATTTCCTCACATCCGTGATATTCCACGGATGTGGGTTGGGGTTATCCCGCTAATGGGGCGGAGAGGGATGAACGTCCGCGACTTCGGTGAAGCCCAAGGGCTGAGGATTGATATTAAATATCATGAAATCCCATGAAGCCCAAACCCCTAAAATGTATAACGTCTCACCATTATATAATAAAATTTTATGATAAAAGCAACTTACGAACCTCGTTATATTTATTAATATTCAAGGAACATAAAGATTATAGAGAGCAAATGAAGGTATATATTATAGACTACCATAAGGATGATCCAAAGAGATGTACTGGGAAGAAGTTAGTCAAACTAAAAATTGCAGAATTTACTAGAGTAGGTAAAGGTGTAGTTCTTGACCCTTTCGCTCAAATAACTCTGTCAAACAAGGATAAAGATATTGTGAGGAGAATTGGCATAACTATAGTTGATACTTCATGGAATAATACGTCCCAAAGCGAGTTTAAAAATATAAGAGGGGAACATAGAAGAATTCCAATCTTATTTGCCGGGAACCCAATACATTACGGTATAGCCTATAAACTGTCTTCTATTGAGGCGTTAATAGCTACGTTGTACATTGTTGATGAGGTGGAAGAGGCTATAAAGCTTTCCAACGTAGTTAAGTGGGGACATACATTCATAGAACTGAATAAGGAGCTTCTGGAAGCTTATAAAAACAAAACCGAGGAAGATATAAAGAAAATCGAGCGAGAAATTATTGAGAAAATACTTGAAAAATGAGTATATGAACACTGAATTTCAACTTAGATCTCTCGCTTTAGAAAAGAGTTCAAAGCTACGTAAGTTCACGTTAGATACCAATTATATGAGATAGTATACAAACTTGGTTACAATTTAGTGAAACAAATATCCACTAATGTTTAAGTTGAAAGGAAAATTGGCAAGATTCTAAATAATGATGTAAAAAAATCAGAGAATTGAAGGGCAAACTTAGTTATAGACGAAAGGTAATAGTTAATAATAAATTAGTCAAGAAGGTGTAGATTAGGGTAGGTAGCAAGAGTATAATCCTTTTTATACAAGTTTTTCTCTGTTTACGTTTCTAACTTTCGTAAAGTGGTGAGGTAATGATTTGTTAGTAAGTCTAATTAAGTGGAGACTACAATTTTATTCATTTGAAACTTAGTTTAAAATTCCTCTAATACCAATCTCATCGAATGCCTCAATTGCGTAACAAAAATTTCTGAGAAAGGATTTAAAAATTGTAATAGTTTTTCTTTCTTAGCATCTGAATCATATGTTAAATTGAAGATAAACGGATATTTTATATGATTTATATTAAATTAATAAAATTATTGTCGACACTAGTCTGATTCGAAGTTTATTACATACTTCTTGAATCTAAGAGGGTTTGGGTTTCATATAATTTCTATAATACTAGATATTAACTCTTTGTCACTTGGGCTTTACCGAGTCGCTGGCCAATTCGTTCTTTTCTACACCCGTTAGCGGAAACTCTATCCATCGACTATCTGCTGAAAGACGTAATATCTTGCGCACTGTAGCGTTAACTTCTCCGTGATATAACATCACATCTGGTATTGTCTCATCCAAAAATTTATCTGTGACAAATTTATATGAACTTTACAGTTTATTTGAAAAACTAATGTGTGCGGTTATGAGATCTTTGTTTGTTGCGAATCTTGGCTCTTCTTATCTATAAGCTCTTGTCTTAGTCTTAATAACCTTTTTAGTGCATTAGACTTTATTTTCCTCCAATCTTCACTAACACCAACTTTTAATCTAGCCAATACTATTACGTGGTCTTTATCGCTTTGTTCATTTATATAAGGTCCTTCTACTACATTAAAGTCTTTTAATTCCTCTTTGACTATATCTTCTAACTTGTTGATGTCTATAAAAGCTAATGGAAACTCCACTCTCACATTGATCACATGTTCCTCAGAGTACTTTGAAGTATAGTCCAAAACTGCTGAGTTCAGCAATACAATATTTGGCACTCTTAATTCCCTTAAATTCTCTAGAAGAACTCTAGAATAAAACAAATCTATTTCCACTACTGTACCTTTATATCCTTGTTCTATAAAGTCCGTTGAAAAATATTTATATGCTGGAAATTGCGCAGGGAAGAATGGTACTTGTGTGGAAAGAACCCTTATTTTGTCCCCAACTACTATATATCCAGTGAGCATTATCAGTAGACCGGCAAAGAAGTTACTTAGGACCGGTTGTAAAGCAAGACCTATAATTAAGCCTGCAAAAGTGCTTCCTGCAATAAGCGTAGAAGAGCCAACTCCTAAGGGTAACAGCACTAATAGAAAAACAATTACATACCCAAAGTACCTTACGCTATTTGCAATTACATTAGCCCTTATACCAAGTCTCCTTTGAGAATAGACCCTTATGGCCTCTGATATTGAAGATACTATCCATAAGCCAATAAATACGTATAGAGCTATCCTAAGATAGAAAATCACAGAGTTGATAGTAGACTGGTTAGTTATCCCAAAAACTTGCAAGAAGTACTGAATTACAAAGCCTAGGCTAAATGCTAAAAATAATAAAAATAATAATATGGCAATACGTAAACTCATCCGCATCTCTATCTACTACTCTTCCCTTAGTCAGCAGTTTCTAATAAGCTTAAAAGTTTATATCATCTGGCGTTATCTATAATTTGAGGGCGCCACACAGTGGTGTTTCACCAATTTTACTCAAAATGATACAATTTCTATGGAAGAGAAAAATATCAGAGCGGAGTTAGAAAAATCGGCTTATTTCAACACAAGAAGCAAAAAATTTTCATATTTGTTGAAGAAACTAACAGAAAACGAGTTTATATATAAAGAGTAATACCATTTGTCTAGTATTATCAATAGAGGAAAGTAGGTGGAAGGACGAGATGAACAAGAAAAGGTTAAAGCGAGGGACTCCATAACTCCGTTATGCAAACCATGATATTACCCAAAACGGAGCTGAAGTCCCTCGCTATAACTTTAGCAACAAACAATATTAACGTTATCTCTCAAGATCTAGACCCGGAAATAGTGAAAGCAGCACCATCCTTGCTAACCGGAAACAGAGGAAAATACTACTTGAAGGTAGTAAGACGAGGCGAGAAAGTAATTAGTAAAGGTCAGAGAACCTTCAAGTTCTACCCAATCTACAGAGAAGTAAAGGGAGAGATCAACGTAGTCGCTGTAGATGAGACCGGATTAACCGTGGGAGAAAAGGAACAAGAAAAAGCAGAGGGCTTTCTACTCTACAACTGGAAGAGAAAAGGAGTAAAGATGAGATCCTTGGACCTCGTATATCCCTTAAGGTTACCCCTCCTAGTGGAGGTAGCAGATTTGAGAAGCGACAGTCCATCACAGTTCCTACTCAGGAGCGTGAGGGAAGTAAGCCAATACATGGAAATAGATTACGTTGTAGCTGACGCCGGATTCTTGAACCTAGGGGTCATCAAGGAAATGCCCGTGAAGACCATTGTGAGAGGAAAGTCGAACTTGAAGGGATTCAAGGAACTATCTAACGTTCCATTAGTTGAGAAGAGATACGAGGTTAAGGACAGGGTTTACGTTGCGTATAGGGTCTTGAAATTTGAAGGGCTTTATTATTACGATGTGGTTTACGTTAAGGGGAAGCCGAGGCACTTCATGTTCGTAACGAACTTCGAGGGAGATCCCTATGAACTGGCTGAACTCTATAGGTTGAGGTGGCAAGTTGAGGAGGGTTTTAAGGTTAGGAAGGCAAGGATAAGGTATGTTAGGAAGTTGAGTAATAAGATCTTCTTGTTCCTCTATTACACGGTTCTGGATTCTGCGTGGAATCTAGTGAATCATCTTCTCTTTAACTTCAAGTCCACGTGTAAGAAGGTTTTGTCCTTCGATTCATTCGTCAAGCTTCTCTAACTTTCTCGGTGTTCAGAGGAGACTATGCACGTCGTTTTCACCACGTGAGAAAAATTCAGAATTCTCCTCTTATTATTAGAATTGTACGCTATATTTTTTGCAAATTATTTTAACATGTTATGTTTCATAATAATTTTATTGTTTTTCTCTATATCAATCTCTTTTTGAAAGGACTAATATTATATCTTTCAAATGAAATAATTTGGTGAAACACCACTGGGCGCCACAACAGACTATATAAGTAATGTAAGGGGAAGGAAGCTACTCGATGAACCTCCCCACTTCTCCGTAAGGAGTTAGTCCTACAGATGATATGGGAGGGAAATACTGGTTAGTAGGATGAGGATTAAATATAAATTCATGAAATCTTATAGAAGCTCTTGCTTAGTCGATCTGATGACTATTTTTATACTAAACTGCTATTTTCCTCATTTCAATTAATCTAAAGATGTTCAATCTATGTTTGTAATATCTCTTAACTCTTTGTGAAAATTCAACAAGTTCGCAAAGCAGAAAGCACCCTAAGATTTAAATGTGTTTAACTTTTCCCCACCTTATAAGCTTTCTTCTTGCATCATAGGGTATCTATAGAGTTATATCACTGCCTAACGTAATTTTTAAGCATAAAGCTAGGTAACTGCTAATTGTTAAGGATTTAAACTTTAATAGCATAATGTTATTAGAGGCTCAAAAATTGATCTTTGACATATTTAAGAAAGATAAAAATGACGAGATTAAGGAGCCATTTTACGCTGACGAGTACGGGGAGTGGTTAATCGTCTCCCATAATAAGCCATTAGTATATATTTCAAATATTTTGCAGAAATCAATCAAGAAAGCCGGATTAAAGAATCACGATCTATATGTCATTCAATATATCGAAGATGAAAAAATAAGAAATTTGGCTAGTATAAAGGGGATGATTTGTGGTAATGGAAATATAAAAGAGCTAGATCTAGCCACTACAATAAAAAATTCTTTAAGTGATACTCTTACAGTTGGTGAGATAAAGATATTTAAATTGAAGATTTGTGGGATTCTTTTCATATTTTTCTACATAGACGTTGTAGTTAGAAATCTGAAAGAAACACGGGGTTCTGTAAAACTCCTCTTTCCACCAATTGGAGTAAGTTTATATGAAATACCTTATACTCTTCAATCATTAATAAAGAGCGTGATTGAAAAAACCCTTGGAGTTAACTGTAGTGTTTCGGAAATAGATACTGGTGATGGGACGCGACTTAAAGCAGTAGCAGAGTGTAGAATACAGCAAACCTTAGAGTCAATCGAACCTTTAAAGAAAGCATTAGAATATTTTAGCTTTTCTGAGCCAAAGATCTCTTTAAACAGGAGTAATATTAGGCAAATTGAGTTGCAGATATTTATAAATCAGCTGAAGACTAAAGCCTTGATACCCCTAATTTGGGATCGTTTTATTATCGATTCTCTGCGTTGCTAAAAGTTATTACCCTAAAATGCGGAATATAAGTGGGGATCTTTCTGATTAAAGTGGGAGACTTAACTATACCCACAATGGATGATATAGATATCCAATCAAAAAAAGTTCTGTTACGAATAGACATAAATTCCCCCGTAGATGAGAACGGCAAAATAATTGATGATTCTAGAATAAAGGCACATATTGGAACAATTAAGGAATTGATTAATAAGGGCAATTCTGTTGTGTTAATTTCACATCAAGGTAGGCCTGGAGACAAGGATTTCACAAGTTTAGAGGAACATGCTAAATTAATTTCAAAGTATTTAGATCGAGAAGTAATTTTCGTAGATGATGTAATAGGCCCATATGCAAGGGAAATGATTAAAAAATTAGAAAATAATGGGATTTTACTCTTAGATAATATAAGATTAATTTCAGAGGAGTTAATAGAGGCTCCACCACAACAACACGTAAAAAGCTTTTTAGTAAAGAAATTAGCTCCGCTTTTCGACATTTATATCAATGATGCGTTCGCTACTGCACACAGAAGTCAGCCTAGTATCGTAGGCTTTCCTTTAGCTTTACCATCAGCAGCTGGAAGAGTAATGGAAAGGGAAGTTTCAGCGTTAGCCAAGATTTTTAATGCCGAAGACACACCAAAGATATTTACGTTAGGTGGTGGTAAGGTTCACGATACTATTAGGATAATTGAAAATCTAGTGAGAAAAAGGATAGCTGACAGAATACTTACTGGGGGTTTAGTTGCAGAATTATTTTCTGTCGCTAAAGGAATGAATTTAAATCCAAAGAATATGGAAATTCTGGAAAAATTAGGTATACTGAGTCTAATTCCTAGAGCTAGAAAACTACTTCTAAGTGGAGCTCCTATCGAAATACCAGTTGACTATAAGGTAGAAATAAACGGAAACGTAATCGAGGAACCAGCTAGTAAGGTCACTGGCATTATAAAGGATATCGGATCCACTACTGCAGAAATATACTCATCATTTATAAAAGATGCTAAAGTAGTAGTTTTAAGGGGACCAATGGGAGTAATCGAAGATGAAAGATTTAAGAGTGGAAGTAAAAGCGTCTTAAAAGCATCATTAGAGGGACAAGGTTACGTTATAATAGGAGGTGGACACATGATAAGTGCTTTAGATGAGGATATGAAGATAGATAGTAGTAAAGTTCATATCTCTACTGGTGGAGGAGCTCTCCTCTTATTCTTATCTGGAGAACGATTACCAGCATTAGAGGCATTATCAATGTCGGTGGTGAATAGCGGTGATTAATGTAGCTGTTAACGGTTATGGTACTATAGGGAAAAGAGTCGCTGATGCCATCATTAAACAACCAGACATGAAATTAGTAGGGGTTGCGAAGACATCTCCAAATTACGAAGCTTTTATAGCACACCGTAGGGGAATCAGAATTTACGTACCCCAACAGTCCATTAAGAAATTCGAAGAGTCGGGAATACCAGTGGCTGGCACAGTAGAGGATCTAATAAAAACCTCAGATATTGTAGTGGATACTACGCCAAATGGTGTTGGTGCACAATATAAGCCAATTTATCTACAATTACAGAGAAACGCTATATTTCAAGGTGGCGAAAAAGCTGAAGTAGCTGATATCTCATTCTCAGCCTTATGTAATTATAACGAGGCCCTTGGCAAAAAGTACATTAGAGTAGTATCATGTAATACTACTGCACTACTTAGAACAATATGTACAGTAAATAAGGTCAGTAAAGTGGAGAAAGTTAGAGCGACAATAGTTAGAAGAGCTGCTGATCAAAAGGAAGTCAAGAAGGGACCTATAAATTCATTAGTACCTGATCCCGCAACAGTGCCAAGCCATCACGCAAAAGACGTTAATAGCGTTATAAGGAATTTAGATATAGCTACGATGGCAGTAATAGCCCCAACAACACTGATGCATATGCACTTTATCAATATAACCTTAAAAGATAAGGTAGAGAAAAAAGATATACTTAGCGTTCTAGAAAATACTCCAAGGATAGTTCTAATCTCCTCAAAGTATGATGCAGAAGCTACAGCGGAATTAGTAGAAGTGGCGAGAGATTTGAAAAGGGACAGAAATGATATTCCAGAGGTAATGATATTTAGTGATTCGATTTACGTTAAGGATGACGAGGTCATGCTCATGTACGCGGTACATCAAGAATCAATAGTGGTACCAGAAAATATAGATGCAATAAGGGCTTCCATGAAATTAATGAGTGCAGAAGATTCCATGAGAATTACTAATGAAAGTTTAGGAATATTAAAGGGGTATCTAATATGAGTGAACCATCTTATTTTGTAAGCTTCTGGTTAAGGAAAATACTAGTACCAGTGGATGGTTCTGAGAATAGTTTAAGGGCGCTAGATCTTGCAGTAGACTTCGGTATGAGATATGGCTCCAAAATAACTATAATACATGTATGCAGTGATTGTAATAATATGAACGATATACAGTCACTTATTGAAAAAAGAATAAACAATAAGATTGAATATGATTTAAAAATAGTTAAGATTAACATAAAGGAGTCTAGTGTTTCAAATGAGATATTAAAGGTAATAAATGAGGAACCATATGACGCAATAATAATGGGTGCAAGAGGAACTTCACTAAATAGCGATATAAATATAGGCTCTACAGCGTTAGCAATATCGATAAACGCTCCAGTATCTGTGATATTAGTTAGATGATCAATTTTAATGATTTTGACGAGTACTTTTCTAAATCTTTCATATCATCGAATGTATACTTAACCTCCAAGAAATTCCTTCTCATCTCAATTACCTCTTTTTTAACTTCGTTAACATCTTTTTTGTCTATAATAACTTTCTTAAATAGCTCAGCTATCTCCTCCATTTCACCTTCTTTCATCCCATATCTTGTCATCTCTTGTACCCCTATTCTTAAGCCACTTGGATCGGAAACATCTTCTGGCTTATCATAGGGCAATAGATTTTTATTTACTATGATATTTGCGTCCTCTAATAGCTTAGCTATCTTATTTCCCCCACCGAATTGTCTAACATCTACCGCTACTTGATGACTCTTAGTATAACCTAAATTTTCTCCAATTACCTTAAATCCTCTTTCAGCTAAAGCCTCTGCTAGAGCCTTCGAATTCCTTAGTATTTGATTAGCATAACTTTCGCCAAAATATTTCATCTCAATGGCAGTTACTGCAGTAGCTGGTAATCTATGCAAATGATGATTACTAACAAACCATGGGAATATTGTCTTTGAGACTTGTTTAAAAACTTCTGAACCATCAGAGAAAATCGCTCCTCCTTGAGGACCAGGAAAAGTCTTATGCGTAGAGACAGTCATAATATCCGCTCCATCTTTTAGTGGGTTACTCCAAACTTTACCCTCTATCAACCCATAAACATGTGCAGCATCGTAAACCAATTTAGCTCCTACAGCGTGAACGTGTTGAGCTAATTCCTTAGTAGGATGAGGAAATAGGTAAAGACTGCCTCCTAGCACTACGAATTTTGGTTTAACTTCTTCTATCATCTTTATTGCTTTATCTACATCTACGTTAATGTTTTCCTCATCAAATGGCATTTCAATATGTTGAATACCCAAAGCTCCCAATGTTCCAAATTTGGTATGACTGACATGGGCACCAGCTTGGACTGGTGCTATTAATGCCTTATCTCCAGGCTCAGCTAAAACTCTAAACACAGCCGCATTTGCTATGGTACCGCTAGTAGGTCTTAGATCACAATCCTTTGAGTTTGTTATCTCATTCATCAACTCCATAGTAAGAGTCTCGATTTCATCAGTATACTTGGTCCCTTGATAGTATCTCTTGTATGGTTTACCTTCTGCATATCTGGACATGAAGTCACTCATATACACACTTTCAGCTAGTGGACTCATTACGTTTTCAGATGCAATAAGGTTCAAAGTCTGCGTCCTTCTCCATACGTTCTGTGCCTTAGTAATTTCAAGAACTTTTTCTAATTCTTTAGGAAGTGACATAAGAGTAAAGTAGTTACAGAATATTTAAACTTTGATAAAAAGATTAGACTTTCATAGCTCTTCCAAGTTTAGCGTGAGCCTTACCTAACTCCTTGTTGGATAAAGCAGCTAGGAGATTAAGTTCCCCAGATAGTACAGTAGAAGCTATGATCTCAGCTAATTTCTTAGCATTAGAGCCAGGTGGATTTCCACTGCCGTAAACTCCCATAATGGATAGGGCTTCTTTCTGGGTAGGTAACCTTGTACCTCCTCCTACAGTTCCTACTTCTAACGAGGGCAGTGTAACTGATATATATAAGTCCTCTCCTCTTACTTCAGTCCATGTATATCCAGAACTACTCTCAACTATTTGAGCTACATCTTGGCCAGTAGCTATAAAGATTGCTGTGACTATGTTTGCGAAATGAGCATTAAATTGAGATAAGGATCCTGCTCTTGCTGTCCCGAGCCAATTCTTCCGTAGATTTATATCATGAATTAGTTGAGCATTAGAGTGTAATATATTCCTTATAACATCCTTCTTGATGAGAGCCTCAGCCACTACAGTTTTACCTCTACCGAAGAGGCTATTGACATTGGTCTGTTTCTTATCACTACACATATTTCCGCTTACAGCTAAACAATCAGCTGATGGGAAGTTTTCCTCTATAAACTCACATACTTTTTCAACTGCTATCGTAACCATGTTCATCCCCATAGCATCACCAGTTTCAAAGGAAAATCTAAGCCAAACATTATTGCCTAGTACGAAAGGTGTAATGGATTTTAATTTACCATGATGAGAGGTAGAATTGGCTATATTCCTTATCTTCTCAAGATTCTCCTCTATGAACTTTAGAAAATTCGGTATCTGTTCTATTGAATCAAACTTAAAAACGGGGGCTCTCGTCATTTCATCCTTTAAAACCTTAGCCCTAACTCCCCCACTTAGTGTAACAGCCTTGATACCCCTATTTACACTGGCTATTAGCGCTCCTTCTGTCGTCGCCATAGGTACATAGAAATCGCCCTTTGCGTAATCACCATTGACTCTAATTGGCCCCACTATACCTAATGGTATTTGTATTGCTCCAATCACATTTTCGGCATTTTTATTTTTTATCTCACTATAATCAATAACTGTAGAACCAATTGAGGGAAGACCGACTCCTACAATCTTCTCTAATGCAAGCCTCCTCGCAACCATTGCAGCATTTGCTTCTAATAAATTGTCAACTTCATGAAAAGAAATTTCTCCCTTTACTAACTTTTCAACCACTTCATCAATTTTCATCCTTCAGCTACCCTAAACTTTATCCCATACTGTATTAAACCATTATATGAGTCCGTATAAACTCTCCTTAATGTAGCTTCTACCTTAACTCCTTCTTTTAGTTTATCTAAATCCGCATCTACGATAGGTGCTACTATTTCTACACCTTCATCTAGTCTAACCAGACCAATAACACTTGGAAGGCCTTTCTCGTGCCCGTCTCTAGATTGATAGGAAACAGTGTAGGATTCTAATACTCCCTTGCCACTTATCTCAATCTTCTTAACGTTTTTACTACCACACTTAGTGCAATACGATGAATATGGAAAGCTTATATGTCCGCAACGTTCACACCTACTCGCTGTTAACTTATACATGAATCTTTTATTTCTCCAAACTTGAGGAGGAGCTATTTTCATCTAGATCACCTCGATAAATTAATACCATAACTCACCATACCTAAATCATCTGAGGAAATTACTATATAATTATCAACACTAGCCTTTTTGCCTTTAAACGAACCAATTAATTGCATGTGAGCCTCAGCTAATTGGTATATGGCGGAAGCCCCACCTACATGTCCTCGGGCTTTTAATCCTCCGCCTAAATTTACATTCACACTATCTAAATTATGCAAGGATTTACCGCTTTCAAATATTCCCGCTTCTTCTAACATTAAAGCAGCCATAATACTATAGGAGTCGTGAATATCAATCCCGGTTCTTTCACTGAATTTCAATTCTAACTTATCCCTTAACATTCTTACAGAAGGTAAAGATGGAGAAAAGTCATATCTGGCTTGTGCGGAAAGGATTTTATTAATCTTTACCGCTGACTCAGTCTTATTATTTGAAAGTAAGAGTATTGCAGCCCCGTCAGCTCTCGCACCGACGTCAAATAATCTTACAGGATCTGAGATAATCTGCGAATTAATTACGGTATTTAAGTCAACCTGAAACCTTAAATACGCAAAAGGATTTTCCGTGGCGTTCTTGTGCATTTTGATAGCCCAATTCGCAAAATAATTTCTATCAACGCCATACCTTTTCATATACTGTCTCATTAATAGTGCAGCTACTGAATGAGAAGAGATGCCATTATAAAACATGTAATCATCTAAATTGGTGGATATGGCATCATAAAGATACTTAGAAGGATAATCCGACTGCTTCTCAACTCCTACTATTAAAACCGAATTTACCATATTACTCTTAATCAGTGAATAAGCTGTAAGTAAAGCAGCACCTCCACTGGCGTCAGCGTTATCCACTTTAATAGAAGGTACGTTAGGTTTCCCTATCTTTTCAGCAATCTTTGGTGCAATTAAAGACGCGTTATTCAGTTTTTGGGAATAGGCATTCGCAACAACAATTAGGTCAATACTATTTACATCGTATTCTCCTTCAAAGTTCTTATAGGCCTCTATTACCAAATCATAAATATCATACTCGTAATATCTATCTATTGGAATCATTGATGAAGAATTTAAGTAAACCTCTACCATTACTCATACACCTTTATCTTATTAGTATATTTAGCATATTCAGCATAAGATACGAGTTTTTTATTATTTATATAATATTCTACGGTTTTAGCCAATTTTTGCTTCGCCAATATGCCTTCAGAAACTAAAATACTAAAAGCGTCACTACCAGCACCACTACCAAATGGAGCAACCAAGATCCTTTCACCAGGTTTCGCAATGTCCAAAACTTTAGCTAAACCTAATAGGGCAGAAGCATTATAGGGATTACCAATATATGGAGAAACTAACCCTTGTTTAACTTTCTCTAATGGGACACCCAGCTTTTTAGCAACTTGGATCGGGAACTTACCATTGGGCTGGTGAAATACAAAATAGTCGAAATCAGAAATCTTTAAACCACTATTCTGTAGTAGATCGTTAACAGCGGAAATTATATGATGGAAATAAGCTGGTTCTCCAGTAAAACCCTCACCATGGACTGGATAAGGAGTTCCATCCCTTCGCCAAAAGTCTGGAGTATCAGAGGTATAAGATGAAGAATATTCTATCACGGCAGCCGAGTGTTTCTCATCAGTTTTGCCAACAACAAAAGCAACACCAGCCGCTGCCGAACTTAGTTCTAAAACATCCCCCGGATTAGATTGTGCAGTATCTGCACCTATTACTAACGCGTAACTATCGTTATTATGTAAAACGAAACTTGATGCTAACCTTAATCCTACCGATGCAGCCCTACATGCAAATTCCATATCCGCAGTTGCTGAATAATTGTTAATGCCTAGTGCGTCTATTAAAATGGTAGAAGTGGGTTTTACAGCGTAAACTTTAGATTCTGAACCAAAAAGGACTAGCCTTATCTTAGAAGTATCAACTTGAGCTCTCTTAATTGCATTTATCGATGATTCCCAAGCTATAGTTGTAGAATCCTCATCGTGACCAGGAACAGACTTCTCGGTCAGTCCGAGGCTTTTCACAACTGCCTCATCATAACCCCACATCTTAGCTATATCCTCTACTTTTATTCTATATCTTGGAATATAAGCACCCCATCCAAGAATACCAGAGAGCATTACTTTCTTACTGCTTTGATCAAATATAAGGTTTTCGATTTTTGTCTATTAAGCCATAGACAGTTGCCGAATGAATTAAAAAACAAATAGAGATTCATATAGAAAAAACTATTGTGAGCTCCTATCGGCATAAAACATTTGGTAACGTTTGGGATTGAGGGCATTTACAATATGGGCAAAAGCAGATTGTGGATCACTATCTTCACCACAAGTATAAACGTCAAGAGTAGCATAATTGTACTCATTCCACGTGTGAAGTGCTATATGGCTTTCCTCAACTAGTGCTATAACCGAAACTCCACCTTTTTTACCCCCAAAAGACCAAGCTTTAATTTCCACTAGCTTCATGTGAGCTATATCTACAGCCTCTAGCACTAACTTCTCTAGAAACTCCTTATCGTTAAGCCTTTCTGCATCGATATCATATAGGTTGCCGAACACATGTTTCCCTATTATCCTATCTTCTTTGCCTTCGGGGGAATTAATTTTTTGTAATACCTCCCGTTCTGACATCTCTCTTTCTTATGCCCCCATCTCATTCTCAATAATATGAGAATAATAAGTGTATCTATCCCCATAAACCTTAGGATAAACGTTATATCTAGGTAATAAGTAGTACACGTAATGGCAAAAAGTATTGGGATTGGAAGCATTTTAATAATAATAAGTATAATTATAATTGGCTCAGTCGCAACAATATTTTATCTTGAAAACGTTGATGTTAATATTTCAGTAAACCCCATATATTGGAGAATATATTCAAACAATTACGAGGTAATTGCGTTCGCAATAACAGCTACAAATAACGCACCGTTAACCCAAACGCTCAACATTACATTATTATCACGCTATCTCGTTCCAGGATCAAATGGAGTATTAAAAATAATAGCAAACTCAACTACAATAACCTTAAAATCACACTCTTCCTCAACTGCAATTGTCTATTTGACCTTTTCTTCCTCCACTTTATTTCCAGAGATAGAGGAGTTCAAAGTATTAGTGCATGGACTTTACGGCTATTCAAAACAGTTCGGCGATGTGAACACGATTTATACTACGGGGTTAACGAGAAACATAGCATTATTGATGGGAATTAACCAAAACCAGTTACCCACTTTTAGCTTAGTAGGAAGCTTCACTCCATCTGCCAATTTCAACTACAGCTATAGTATAGTATATTACCAATACAATTACACTTCAAATACCTCGTTCCTATTTACAAAATTCACAATATCACCACTTGCCAATCAATATCTTCAGCCAGGAAAATACAACGTAACACTTAGTTACTTAGATCACGCTAACTCATTCTTAATTAACATTCCAAGAAATACCCCAGTATATTTCTACTTATTCGTACCAATGGCAAATTTCAATATGACAGTAATTTTACAAGGTCAAGGAGTAAAGTATCAAGGTTATTTCACAGTAAGTATTATATCATAATAACCTAAGGGTAGATAAGAAAAAACTTTTTAGGTATTTGACGAAGAATCTTATAAGAGCCGCCGTAGCTCAGCCTGGTTAGAGCGCCGGACTCATACGCGTAATATCCGGGAAATCCGGTTGTCCGGGGTTCAAATCCCCGCGGCGGCACCTTAACTAAATTTGCTAATAATTTCAATAGTTTTCTCGATGATGAACTACTAAAAGTAAGAGCTAAATTAATAATATCTGAATAACATCAATAAGTTTAAGTCTTTATCTTTCTCCGAAACGGTACTTGTAAGTCTCAATTTTACTCCTTAAGTTATCAACGAGTGCTTTAGTCTCAAAGCTCACACTCTTTTCTTGCATAGCCTCCTCAGCCCTTGACAAGTACTCCTTAGCCCTCAAATAAAAATCCTTGTTGTCATAAGCTACAGCATTCTGCAAATACATCATGCCAAGCATGGCTAACAGCTTAATATACTCTTCACCTTTAGCAAACTTAAGTCTAGCCTCAAAACTCTTAATATATTTCTCGTCAATAGGTTGTCCGCTATCCGGTAAGATGGTAATGGATACCCTCTTCATAAAGGGGGTAATAAGACCACGACTTTCTAAGTACCTGTTAAAGTAAATAGCCGAAACCCCAAATCCTAATATAAAAATAATAGTACTAAGAGCATTGGCCAGTGTCATATCATGTAGTATATAGTAAGGAACAGAAAACGATAGAACCACAGCCACTGCACTAGGTAAAACTATAAATAGTAATGCTAGACCGAGCCATTTAAAAAAGGATAATCTCTTTTCTTCCATAACCTATCCCCCGGTTAGTATTATTCATAATACTTAAAAAATTTCTAACAACATAGACCAGCTTTCTGACATAGATATTCTCCACCTAGCCCGCAAGCAATTTTTACTCCTCATTCTATCGGATTTGGATCTCTCCCTTCTTCATTTTTTTGTTGCAAAGGGTAAGGTTGGTATAGTTTGTCTGATATTAGTACTTCCTTATTCTCTATCCTCTTAGTCTTGGTTCCACAACCAGACACTCCTTCCTTAATCAAAACCCTATGCTTATCCCCTTCCCTTCCTAAATACTTCACTTTAAAACTTCTAAGTTCGCTTTCAGACCCGTAGTTTATCCTATAGGTTATCTCGTGGTCACCGAAAGGATCGCCCTCTATTAACTGACTCCATTGAATTATCTTTGACGGTTGTCCTTCATACTCTATTAATGTCACTCCTTGTCTAAAAATTCGCTTATCATCTTTCTTCTCTTCATAATGCAACAATTTAATACTCTTAGGCTTTAAACTCTGAGGCATAGAAGAATTGAGAACTTTAAAAAAAAGTTAACTATAATGGAATACCTTAACACTATTCATCACTTATTTTGCTTCTAACCTAACTAGGTTATAGTTTGAAAGAGTGTGCAATTATCTTTTAAAACTAACTAGATGCAACAGAAGTCCTTAAATCAGCATAGAGATGCTAACAGCCTTAACAGATACCGAAGATATGAATAAGAGGATCAAAGAGGATAAAGCTATGTTCAAATACCGTAGTTTCATCAAAAAATTAATTAGTGTTGAGTATAAAGACAAAATCTCCACGTAAGAAGATAATGCATAGAACTTTTTGTACATTTAAAGAAAATTTGTAAATATTTAGTTAAAGATCGTTAGCCTTAATAATTAGTCTAACGTTTCTTTCGAAGCATATCATTATTCTTGAGAAGAAATCTTCCCTACCTAAAATTAGGCTGGGATATATACCCTCACCTAAGTTTACGAAGTCTAAAGATGTCACGGGTATCTGTAATGTCTCATTAAGTTCCACGAAATGAAATTTTATGTTATACCTTTCTTTTGTAGTGAGCAGATTAGAAATTATAACTTTATCGACTAAACGATTTTTTAACGAGGATTCATCAAAACACTTTAAGAACGTATCATTTCTAATGATAGAAAACCTGCTTCCAGTATCTGGAAGGGCGTAAACTAAATACTCACTACCTAGTTTTGGACACTCCATTTCCACTTTAAGTAAAGGTAAATACGTATCATTAACCTTGACAAAAGGTACTTCTATCTCGCGAGACATTATTGACTCTCTACATATTTGATGGAGACTAAAATATCGTAAGTCCCTTTCTTATAACCCTTCTTCTCCATGATCCTATCAATCTCCTCTTCAGAATCAGCCTCAGCAACAATTCTTCTATTATAATCTATTGCGTAATATTTCCTCATAACCTTGATGGGAGTAGTCATATTCTCAGTTTAAATATGAACTTGCAGAGCTATAACTTTGTCTGCTATGCTCTATTAACGAATTTTTGAACTAGAAATGTTAGTGTGCTTGGTTGTTTAGTATTTAAAAGCTTAGAATGTCTCTTCACTCAGAAAAATAAGTTAGGAGACAATAATAACAATATCAGCTGCAAAAGTTAATGCATATTGGTTATTTGGTCTAAAAAGTTCGAATATGACAAAAATCTATTTTTAACAACATTTCCAAAAATCGAAAGGGAATAATATTCACGTTATAGATAAAATATTATGACAAGAAGTTCAAGATTTATACACTAGAATAGAGGAGAATGATAAAGTAACTGAGGTGTTTAAGGGTTTAACGTCTCATACGATGTAGATTCTTTCATCTAATACTTAATCTAAATTATATTATTAGAATGAAAATTAACCCTTTAACACAAAGGTGTTAAATCAAGCCTATTAATTTAACGTTTTTGACATCCGGTTGTCCGGGGTTCAAATCCCCGCGGCGGCATTAATTCTTCATTAAAGACCACCTACATAGCTAGGGAGGTTAATACGAGTCAGCATGGGAATCTCGTTTATCTCAAGATAATGAAAACCTATTATAAATTGAATTTTATTCATATAATCTAGATAAAATATTATATATTTCGACCTATTGTATCTAATAAATAATATTTTTCCTGAATATACTGACGATAAGAATTTATTTAACGTGAATAATAAGGGAAGCATAGAGTCAGCTGGACTTGGTGGAAAACACTTCCCTTAAGAATCCCCTACCCTTTGATCTCTTGAACTAGGCAACACATCAATCCCTTACAAGAGAGATTGACAAAACTTCCGCAACTTAACCCTTCTCCAAGAACTAACAAAAAACCAAACATTCAAGGGAAAATAAGAAAGAAGAACGGGAATTAACTCCTTACTCACCTCACTAGAATAAACGTTGCTATAATACCTTCAAGTAGGTTACTCACAGCAATTCCCCTTCCCCTCACGGTTTCGATAATATATATAATCCGGTTTCTATCTTAATAGAATTACTAATTTACTTATAGTTATCAGTGGAAAATTTGATAGTGTGGTCATTAAGCTATTTATATTTGTATAACGAGCATTACTTATGGGTAGGAAGCTTGTAATTAGGCATAGCTTGTCCCTCTTGTCATAGTCATCACGTTGTTAAGTGTGGTAAGCCTCTGGATAAGCAGAGGTATTTGTGTAGGGATTGTGGTAAGTACTTCCTTGCAAACGCAATTTATCACGATCACTCCAGGGAGTTGAGGCTTTAAGAAGTATGCTAATATGAGTATGAGGGCTATTTCTAGGGTACTTAATGTGCCTCTGGGTACTGTTTTCACCTGGATTAAGCGTTATGGTGGGCAGAAGCACGAGAGGCTCGTGGGATCAGGCTAAAGAGCTGGTCAAGGGTAAAGTTGTTACTAAGATTGTTGATGAGATGTGGACATACTTGTATAGAAACACTAGGACTTTTTACAAGTGGGTTTCCACTTGTTACGCTTACACGAAGATGGGGGCTTACATAATTTAGTCTTAGGTGAGGGATGAGAATACTTTTCGTGAGATTAAGGTTCACTTGCCAGATGATGGTGGGTTAGTGACGATTACAACGTTTATTTCTGGTTAAAAATCACACGGTAGTCTCACCCGTTAACCCCAATGAGTCCTTGCACTCCTCATTAAGGGATAGGCTTGTTAGGTTTAAGAGGGCAACGAAGGCTGTAAATAGGAGCATAAACATGATGAAGTACTCCATAGCGCCAGTCTTATGGGAGAGAAGGCTAATCCCTGAATTTGTAGCTTAATGACGACACTATCGAAAATTTTATAGAAGCACAAAATTCTGATATTTAATATAAAAAGGTAACTAAAGAATGGAGGACCGAATCCATTATCGGTTATAGCGCTTAAATTCACGGAAAGTAAGCTGATGTACATTATGAAAAACTATTGAACAAACGACAAGAGGAGAAATTGAGAGCCTATTCCTCTAATGTCGAAATCGTAGAAATAACGCAGTAACTACCGCAGTGGAAATTTATAGTTTGAAAGACTAAAGGTTTAAGACGTTTTGAGAACCTATCACTCTAAATTATTATCTATAATCAAGGTTATCAACGCATTTCTAAAGGCTTCTTTTAGCTCAGTTTTTCTTGTTAAGCGAAAGTTTGTATATATTCCCCATGTGTCTTTAGGGTTTACACTCTTTTCCTTAATAATTTCATTTAATATTTCGTAATGTTTCCTTCCCTTACTTATCTCAAAGATTATATGGTCGGGGGGAGTGTTCTCATGCAGTCATCTTATTCGATAAGTATTAGTAAAAATATTAAGGTGATGAAGAAATCTCTTCAAGGATTTTTGTAGTCGTTACAACGAGTGGACCTGAAGACTTGAGGACGTGTGGAATTGAAAAGACTTATGTGCGAGGACCTCGAGGTTCTTTAGGTAGGCATCATGAACCTCGTGGCCCTCGCACAACTTATACTATTCGTCCTAAGAAATTTAAACCTTAAGCCCCGAAAGCACAAGCCAGAGGAAATCGCATTAGCCATTGCAGCTTACGTGATGGGAGTACAGATCACGAAGCTCAATATACCGCCCTCCACGTTGTATTACTACACCAGGAAGCTCGGGGTAAAGAGGAGGAAGGACGTGAGACCGAGATGTCCTTCCTGCAACTCGGATCGCGTGATCAAGAACGGTTCGTCCAGAGGGAAGAGCAAGTACAAGTGCAAGGTCTGCGGGAGGACCTTTTACGGAACTGCGAGTCACAGGATGAGCAGGGAGCAGAGGGAGAGGATCTTGAGGGAGTACACCAACAGGATGAGCTTGAGGGGAATATCCAAGGTTGAGGGAAGGCCATTGACCACGGTCTACAGCTCGGTGAAGAGGGCAGCCTTGAAGGCTTACGTTGACTTGTCGATCTTGCAAGCCCAATTGAAGGCCTTCAGGTCGAAGTTCGCGGTCCTAGACGAGAGCTGGACTTACGTCCGCGTGAGACGCGGTCCCAGACGACAGAACCTCTGGATCTGGAACGCTTTGATCGACGGAGTCCCCTTCTTTGTCACCGGTGACAGGGACTACAACACCTTCCGTCTTCTTTGGCTGTCACTCCCCAAGTGCGAGGTCCACTACACCGACGACTACCCAATCTATCAAGTCTTGTATCACCACGTTGTGGGCAAGAAGTACACCCACACCGTGGAGAGCTACAACTCATTCTGTAGGTCTCACTTAGCTCGGCTAGCTAGGGACACGAAGGCCGTAAACAGGAGCAGGGCGATGATTGACTACAGCCTGGCCTTGTTGAACGTCATGTACCCGCAAGTTTTCACAGACGAGAAAACTCCCTTGAACTTAGCCTATTTGAGCGGAGTACAGTATATTAGAGATCATCTAATATAATTTTACTAATACTTATCGAATAAGATGACTGCATGAGAACACTCCCGAATAACTTACATACTCTTTTCCCTTGTATAATATAACACAAACCGTCTCCTCAAACAGGGTATTATACATGTTCGCTATCCCGCTTTCTAAGCCGACGTAAGCTGAGTTTTCATCATTTATTTCTCTTATTAGTGCGCAGGCTCTATTTTTAGCTCCTATATAAGTCTCGTCTTGAAAAGGAGTTAGAGGTTACTCCAGAATCAACTTTATATGGAATCGCCTTTGCCTTAATGTTATATTCTGACAAAACCTCTTGGACTGCTTCATATTTCAACTTACTTAAAGAACCTAAGTACAAAGCTAACATCGGGCACAAACTTTCTAATCATGAATTTAAGCTTTATCAACAAGTAAACGGTTTTTCCAACTTGAAAGTATTTAAAGTGAGAGTTAGAGAGTATAAATTAGTGGAATAAATGGCTAGAGTTGAAGAAGGAGAAATAATCTTAGAGACTGATGAAGAAGTTAATAATTTTATTAAGGCTATAAAGAAGGAGAAAGTTGATGAAGAATTAATCAGAAAAGCATTATTGTTGGGCAAGAAAAGTCCTATACTTGACCTCTAACACGTTTTTATATAACGAGTAAAAGTAATTTGCGCCTCCGTTCTTATCCTCATAAATTAGCTAAAAACCCAGTCTTTCGTAAAATCCCTTAGAAGTCTTTGTATAAACTAAAATTCCGATACAACTATTCCTGATACAGTAGCCTAACGAATAGGGAATTATGAAACTCCTAACGAAAACACTCCCTACCCCTTACCCTAATATTTTTTATCTATACCTAACTGTCCCAAAGGTATCACTGGTAACTTCTTGAAACCTACGTCAAATTAGTGAGGTAAACCCTTTCTTCTGAACTCCTCCTTTCTCGCCTCCCTAATTTTACTAATAAAACCTTCGGTAAATGCATAAGAATAACTGGAAAATGAAACGAAGCCCGCTAAATCATTATTGCAGATTAGTAGAAAAGTGTGGTTTATTCCAGACAGATAGTGTCCCACCGCAAATCTCCTTATAAACTCATTTTGCTCCTTTTCCCCACAATCAAAACTATTGAGCTTACTTATGAAAGATGAGTGAATATTGTATATTAAACAATTTCCTAAAGGAGTGGAAATAGTATCATAAGACTGAATATTTGTACCTAATCCTTATCGGAATAAGATAAATTTCTTTTATAAAAATCTATTTTTTATTAGCCTTAAACATGTCTCTGAAAAATATCGAAAGCTCTATTATTTTTAGAGATTGCTTGCTGTTACACATTTTATTTACTATTTCCTTTGCTGTAGCATAACCTTGTATACAAATAAAGACGGCAAGAGTGAAGATAACCCTGCTATTACAAAAATTCCATAAAACAAATCCAATTTTACCATAAATGCAAGCAAGATTGACGCTAACGCCGAGAAGATCGTATCCATCAAGTGGTAAAATGAAGAAATTTTTGTACTGAAATTTAACAATTTATTTACTGTCTCTTCAACAACTGGAGCCCTTAAGGATGAAGACATGTTAGCTAAAAGTATCAAGGATAAGAATAGTAATATTGATTCCCGATAAAATATAGAAAGCGATAAGAAAAGAATTAATTCTACTATAGACAACGTTATGAAAATTCTCACACTTATTTTATGGCCTAGATAAAAGAAAATAATTAGAGGAACTTGAATTATCATGAGGTATAAACTTATTTCTTGCGGAGTATATGTATAAAATAATGTAAGGAGAATTAAGGGTATATAACTTGTAATTAGAACCCTTCTTAAACTCGCAAAGAAGCCAAAGACTAAAACTGACTTTCCAACGTTCTTTAACCAAGAGTAGAGTTCCGACAAGCTCTCTTTCTTCTCTTCATATCTAAGCATTAATGTTAATATTAAGTTTAGAGACAATAAGGGAATAAATAATAAAAGAAGGGTGGTATTTATTCCTATTATTTTACTTAAGTAAAATATTCCTAATCCTGCTAAGCTAAGGGCGTAAGTTAAGGTCATCATTATTGAATAATCCTTTCTCGTAAATTCTTTCTGAATTATTATAACTGAAGAATTTATAGAGTTGACAATACCCATAAAAATCGCAGAGAGGGTGAAAGTAAAAGCACTTCTTTGGATAATTAAAATTATTGGTATAAGAAGTTCTAATGCTGCCGAGACCAAGATATTTCTCCTTATCGAGAAGGCTATCAAAATAATATATGCAATAAACTGAGATATTGATATGGTACTTAATATTAATCCTATTTGAAAGCCACTTAAGCCCGATATTTTCATTAAAGCTATGAACGCAAAACTCATGAAACCTACGAAAAATGAGATAATTGACCTATATGTTAAAACATATTTCTTCATTACATTCAACCGTTATATTTTCTTAAAATATGTGCTAAATTATCCACAAATTCTTTAGGATATTCTCCGGTATATTGTAAGAATGGTTTGAAAAATCTCTCTACGAATTCCTCCAGGCTCAGTTCCCTTGATAATTTATCTACCTCAGCGGGAGGCAAATTATAGTAGTAGATTGTAGGATCTTTAACTTTTACCTCTTCAAAAGCTCTTCTTCTAGATCTACACGCCATACATATGCCGCAGTGCATTTTTCCAGATACAATGCAACTATGAGTTTTTGTAAAATCTACACCTAATTCATTACCCAATTTAATAACTTCACTTTTTACCATTGTGTGAAAAGGTGCTATAACCTTAAAACCCATAAGAGATTCAATATCCTTCAAAAGACTTATTCTATTATTCCACTCATCCTTAAGCCAGCCCACAAACATGGTATTTAGATTCGGATAAGCTGAAAAAGATGCTAGGATTTCTACCACGAACTGGTACTTAATTATGTATTGTATAGAATCTATTGGAGGGAGATCGAAAGACTTAATATAAGAGGAAAAATCAATAATCTTTAGAGGGATATCGAGCTTTTTAGACAATTCTTTAACTAACTCTAATTCTTTTATCTGGGGAGGATAGCCGTAATGTATGAAAGTTCCATGCAACACATATTTATCTTTTTTAAGATAATACGCTAATACTGTGGAATCTATTCCTCCAGTAAGTTGAATAATGGCTTCCTCAACCATGATTATTTCCCGTAAGGGTCTTTTGCCGGCATATAATATGCTATATGTGACATTGAATCTATTCTTTTATTACTCTTTATCTGATTGAAATTAGCATCTTTGTATTTAAATATCATAACCTCATCAAATGGTAATTTTCTGCCACTATATATTTTATATTCTCTAATGGCGGTTTCGTAATACATTCTACCCATGGGGTCTACTTGTATCTGATTATAAACTCCATACATTATATTGTCATTTTTCTGTGTCAGATATACTGCATAACCCGGCGAAGTATTCAACCGGAATTTTTCATCAATAAGCCCAACTAATTTAACTTTACCAACTCGTATCCCGTTAATAGTCTTAACTATACCTTTCTGATATCCTTGGAATACTATCTCACCCTCGTCGTTTAGGGTTAAATATGTAACATTTGCTTCTAATGGAAAACCTTCTAATGTTCCCGCGACAGAACTTATGTTAACAGCACCATGATACGCTTTTGAATAAGTAGAGTAATCCCAGCAAATTATGGAGCCACCACTAGCAGCTTGCACTTCATATTTAGTTGTTGATTCCCACTCAAAATAGAGAGACGAGATATTAGTCTTTGTATCGTATGAACCAATGCCAAGTCCTCTATAAGTTTCATCGATTAAATTAACTTCAATAATAAAAATGGTATCTATCTTGGAACTATCATAAAAGTTATAATACGATTTTAGAAAATCTTTGAACTGTTTATCTTCTAACTCACTATTTTCAATTTTTATCTCAATATTAGAAAAAATGGACTTTATTTTGGGTATTAAGTTTTTCCCTGTTATGTATTCAACTTTAGAACTAATTTCCACCTTTATCTGTGTAGAATATTTCATAATATGTTTAAAAAGATACTGTATTTAGAATATAGAGAAATATATAGAACATACATATTATATTAAGTTTTTTCCGATCTTACTCTATATATAATATATTTTTACCGAAGTTACAACAGTCTGGAGATAGTGTCGTCATTAACCTACAAATTCTGGAATTAACATTCTCTACGACAAGACTAGGACTATGTAGTACATCATGGTACTAATGCTCCTATTTACTGCCTTAGTAGTCCTCTTAAAATGTACGAGCCTATCTCTCAATGAAGAGTGCAGCGATTCGTTAGGATTAACGGGTGAGACAACCATGTGATCTTTCAACCAGACAAGTTATAAAAGCTTCTCCCCTTGTTCCTTCACCCATCTTCTACTGTCTTCTCGTCTCTCACGTAAGTCCTTTTTCCTTTCTTATACTTGAAGCCCAACTTCTTGGGGACTGGAGTTAAACTCCTCGGGTTGTATTTTATTCCATATTACTTCTCAAGTATATAGGCTATGAGCTTCAAGGTCCAGAAGTCGTAGTTCAAGCCGAAATCTCTTGGGCTCTTTTCTAAGATTTGAACGAGCTTTTTCTCTTCCTTCAGTTTCGTGGGTCCCTTCCTCGGCTTAGCGCTCAAGTCACCTTTCCTCAACTGTTTGCACACGGTAAAGAAGGAGACATCATACTTCTTGATCACGTCCTTTATTCTCATACCGTTCTTCACGTCTTTTATACGCTAATTCTCCTCTCTTCCTCTTGTTTCTTATTGAGAGTTATACCGTGCATTCTAGATTTCGGCATACAATTTAGTATTACTCATGAAACATAAATCTTGCCCTTTAAGGTCTGACAAAGTATAATGAGTTTATATTCATCCGATATTTTGTTTGGTTATTTTTTAAAAAGTTTTCAAAGTCTCCTTAAACTGCAAGGATTTTCCTATAAATGCTATTTTGTTTTGATTATTACCGACTTACATTGTATTAAAAAATTTTCATGAGTATCGAGAGTTTTAAAAAAAAAGCTGTTCAAAACATCTATATCATACGGGTGAAAACATTGGAAACAGAAGTAAGTAAAGAATATATTATAAAAAAGTTTGAAACCGAAATAGCAATGCAACGAAGAAAATATATGATGTACTATACAATACATCCACCTTCATACTACATGGTTTCTTGGTAATCTTGTAATATATTCTAAGATAGTGAGGGTGAAATAGTTGATAAATCGTAAACCTTTTTTTATTGAATTAGAATTAACTTATAAATGTAGTCAGCAATGCATTTATTGTCATAATCCACCTAAAGATCTAAAATTTTATATAGCTGATAAAGTTCCAAAACCTAGATCTGTAATAGAAATGAATGAGCTAAACTTAAGTGAGTGGATATCAGTAATTAATCAAATTAAAAGGTTAGATGAAAAATACGAGGGAATCATGGATGTTGTGATAACTGGAGGAGAACCGTTGTTAAGAAGCGATTTAGAGGAAATCTTGTCATATGTTACAAGACAAAAACTAAGGCACATGTTATTAAGTAGCGGAGAACCTATTTCCGATGATAGAATTACAAAATTGCTAGAAAGTGGTCTAGAAAAGATTAGAATTAACCTTACTTCACATAAATACGTCTTTAATATACAATCCCCAATAATGCATATCAAGAACGAAGTAGCTAAGAAGATTAATATCGCAAAGAAATTTAAAGATTTTGGAGTAAAGGAAGTTGGAGGCAATATAGTCTTGACTAGTTATTATTTGGACTTCTTAGAAGAAATTGCGGAACTTGCATATAAATCAAACTTAGATTGGATTGAAATTCATAGTGTTATAAAGGTAGGTCATGGTTATATAAACCAAAAGTTCATAGTACCAGATCCTAACGATGAAAGAACAATTCAAGAAAAATTAAAGAGACTCATAGAAATTTATGGGGAGAATTTTATACAAAATTATGTGGATACTGACATTTTATATTCTAGGATACCAATCCCTACAAATTGGGGGGAAGTAGGTTTAGTTATAGCTCCGAACGGTGACATTTATCCTAGTTCCGAGGCGACATCTATCCCATTATCAAAGCTAGGTAATATAAAAAACGACTCATTAGTTGAAATTTGGTTTAACAATCTCTTGCTTAATAAAATAAGAAGTCTATCTTTCCTTAGAGAGCCTTGTAAGAGTTGTGAAGTTAAGAAGCTTTGTAGAGGTGGTTTTAGGTTTAATGCATATATAACTAAGAATGACCTATTTGCTCCAGACCCTTCATGTCAAATAGTTAAAGATTATATTGGAAAAAGTTAAAGAAGAGGTCTATTAGTTATGGGTCTGAAGCAAACACTAAAAGAGATCTATTACATTGTAGCAGATAAGAGACTGCTCTATTTTTCATTATCTTTGGGGATTTCTACCTTTGCTTACTCACTGTTGACATACTATTTTCCTATAATTATGACTAACCTCGACATTACTACCTTCACAATTGGTATAATTTACAGTATAATCAGTTTCCTTTACGTAGTTTTTAATATTCCATTAGGTGCTATAGTTGATAAAATAGGTAGTAAGAATGCAGTCACTCTATCAGCACTAATGGCAGTACCTTTGTTCCTCTTGATGGGAACGCTTAATCCCTTACTTTTTATAATTTCTCTTGTAATTTTTGAATCTGTGATAAGAATAGTTAATTCCTTAGGAGCGCATAGATTTATGCTAAATTATACGAATGCAGGGAAGGCCTTTGGGGTTTTCTCCCTCATAACCAGCATCTTAGCAGCTATAGGGATTATGTTAGGGGGCTACTTGTTACAACACTCGGTCTCTACGCTACTTTTCACAATAATAGCGGTTCTTTTCGGAATCAGCGGTATTATAAGGTTTCTTGAATTACCGAAAGACGAGAACAAGGTTGAAGTGAAAAGATCTCTAAGATTAGGCTTTAAATACCTTAAAGAAGACAAGAAATTGTTACTCTATTTGTTAGTTTCAATTCTTTCTTCCGGTTTAAGCCTAGAGACATATTACGTAACAATCTATTTCGTAAAAGACTTACTACTACCCTTAACATTTGTAGGTGTGTTATATTCATCATACGCATTAATAATGGCTTTCTTACCGTTACTGTTCTCGGTTATTTTAAGTAAACGTAGTAATTTTAAGAACTTATCAATCTTAATCTTCTCCAACTCCGTCATATTTTTCCTAGTTCCACTCTTTACTAATGTTTATATTTTATTCTTATTATTTTACGCTTGGACGGTAATTGTAGCTATGGAAAGTATAGTGGATTATAATGTCGCACAGAGCGTTACTAAGCCTGAAATCCGGGGGACTCAAGTTGCACTAATTAGTACTTTTGTGAGAATATTTTCAGTATTTTATAATGCAATCGTAGGTTTGCTGTTCCAAATAACGCCGTTATACTCATTTTATTTCACCGGTTTCCTAGGGATATTAGCAATATTTACTATAAAATTTGCAGAGTTTATCGGAGTTTTAAAATAATTTCTTCCAATTTACTTAGATAAATTCCGCCTTATATTATCCTAGGGGCAATTCACGCTTCTTTTGCGAATTCACTTTATTTCGAATATTGCTACGAAATTAACTAAACGAAGGTGACTAGCTAGCAGAGACGCACGATTACCAGTATTAACATTTTTATAAACACATTATTTACAAATCACAATTCGCAAAGGAAACCAGAATCGCCCTATCCTAGGGCGATTCAAGATTTCTTTACAAATTCATGTTATTTAGGAGAGGATGCTGCACATTGAAGGAAATTGAAGAGTCTGTAAGAATTGATGAAGGGGCGGCTTTAGTATATTTGTCCAAGTTAGCTAAGTAGCATATAATAACTAGGAAATGGACCAGAGACTACTGGGGTAGAAAAGTTAGATTATATTGTATAAGCAGCGGGTTCCTAAAAGAATTAGGATTAGCGTAAACTGAAGAGTTTATCGTAGAGGGTTTTTAAAGAAATTAGATAAAATATGAATAAGAAAGATCTTCTTGTATCATTCATTATTTTGAGCGTTTTCACGACTATAGCTGCGATATTAATGCACACACTTGTTTTAAAAATTTGCTTAGTGATAGGAATATTTAATTCAATTCAAATACATATAGTAATTTATGTTTATCAGTGCATTATGTATGTATGTTGTGTTATCTCACTTCTTACTTGTATTTATTGTACCTTATCAGCTAATATTGAGAATTCTATAAACTAAAAGAAGGAAGGAATTTCTGTAAAGTAAACTATATTTTTAATAATTTTTCTAGTATAAGGAGAAGGGATATAAAGTTTTTCTCAGTAAACTGAGGAGTTAACTGAATTTTTTCACTGCAAAAAATGACGACTAGCGCTAGTATTTTGGAAAAGTTCTTAGACTATGATCTAGTGATATATCCTTTGCCTAAAGCTATAAACTTTCTGAAAGCACTAGCTTATCCTACTTTCTTTTACAATTTTTCAAAATTCAATGAAACTAATTATCATATCTTTTTTAATACCTAATGACAAACATATAATTATGAGAATTGAAGACAAGGACGAGAATGGAGAGGGCTATTTAGTTATTGAGAGTAAAGAAGATTTGGAGGAGTTCTGGAAACTGGTTATGAAAAAGGCTCAAGAAAAGGCTAAGGCCCGTAAACCCTCTTATGAGGCCCAACCTCCCAAATAAACACGATGCAGTTTTTTGGATCAACACTGTAGAGTATCCTTATATCTCCCGTAACTTCTATTGAGAGCGTAAGGTTTCCGTACCTATCCTTTCCCAACTTTTCCCTGGCAACCTTGAACGGATTAGATATTAACAAGTCCAACTTTTCCTTAACTAATCTCAAAATCATAATAATTGGAAAACTCGTCTATAATGTAGTCAGCTAGCTCTTCTATGTTCTTAACTTTTCTCATCACGAACTTTAACCCCCACTTCTCACAAACCACAATAAGATAAGAAGAAAAATACATTTAAAAATCTATCTCTTTTCGTTTAATATCTCGTTAGAAATAATAGTTATATTATATTTTAATAATGATTGATCTAGAGCAGTGATGTTCCACCAAATTATTTCATTTGAAAGATATAATATTAGTCCTTTCAAAAAGAGATTGATATAGAGAAAAACAATAAAATTATTATGAAACATAACATGTTAAAATAATTTGCAAAAAATATAGCGTACAATTCTAATAATAAGAGGAGAATTCTGAATTTTTCTCACGTGGTGAAAACGACGTGCATAGTCTCCTCTGAACACCGAGAAAGTTAGAGAAGCTTGACGAATGAATCGAAGGACAAAACCTTCTTACACGTGGACTTGAAGTTAAAGAGAAGGTAGTTCACTAGATTCCACGCAGAATCCAGAACCGTATAATAGAGGAACAAGAAGATCTTATTACTCAACTTCCTAACATACCTTATCCTTGCCTTCCTAACCTTAAAACTCTCCTCAATCACTTCAACCTATAGAGCTCTGCCAGTTCATAAGGATCTCCCTCGAAGTTCGTCACGAAGATGAAGTGCCTCGGCTTCCCCTTAACGTAAACCACATCGTAATAATAAAGCCCTTCAAATTTCAAGACCCTATACGCAACGTAAACCTTGTCCTTAACCTCGTATCTCTTCTCAACTAATGGAACGTTAGATAGTTCCTTGGATCTCTTCAAGTTTGACTTTCCTCTCACAATGGTCTTCACGGGCATTTCCTTGATGGCGTCTAGGTTCAAGAATCCGGCGTCAGCTACAACGTAATCTATTTCCATGTATTGGCTTACTTCCCTCACGCTCCTAAGTAGGAACTGTGATGGACTGTCGCTTCTCAAATCTGCTATCTCCACTAGGAGGGGTAACCTTAAGGGATATACGAAGTCCAAGGATCTCATCTTTATTCCTTTTCTCTTCCAGTAGCATTTATAGGAAAATCCTTGCACTCTTACGTTACGTTAAAAATATATACTAGATCTCTCATAGTAAAATGAAAAATTTTTATCTACACGCAATATAGCTAAGAAGTTAAATGAAAGATGTATTGTTAACCCACTAACAAATATTTTATGGTAAGGGAATATCCTTAAACTACTATTCCAGTTATATGGTATGAGTCCTTTTATCTTCTCTTGTTCCTTTTCTCCCACGGTTAATCCGGTCTCATCTACACTACGTTGATCTCTCCCTTTACTTCTCTGTAGATTGGGTAGAACTTGAAGGTTCTCTGACCTTTACTAATTACTTTCTCGCCTTGTCTTACTACCTTCAAGTAGTATTTTCCTCTGTTTCCGGTTAGCAAGGATGGTGCTGCTTTCACTATTTCCAAGTCTAGATCTTGGGAGATAAGGTTAATATTGATTGTTGCTAAATTTATGGCAAGGGACTTCAGCTCCGTTTTGGGTAATATCATGGTTTGCATAACGGAGTTATGGAGTCCCTCGCTTTAACCTTTTCTTGTTCATCTCGTCCTTCCACCTACTCTCTCCCATTAATAATACTAGGCAAATGGTATTACTTTTTATATATAAACTCGTTTTCTGTTAGATTCTTCAACAAATATGAAAATTTTTGCTTCTTGTGTTGAAATAAGCCGATTTTTCTAATTCTGCTCTGATATTTTTCTCTTCCATAAAAATTGTATCATTTTGAGTAAAATTGGTGAAACACCACTGACCTTGCTTATTATTTTGAAATTCGTAGTATTTACCTTGGAAGTACACTACTAATTTATCTTTTGATACATCTATTCCGGCTACTGGGGCCTCCATGTATACTCACCCTTATTCGGGCTCAAGCCCAACTTCCAGTCCGAATTGGAGGAGGCCAAGCTCCCTCTCGAGCTCTAAGCCCAAGGGAGTCAACGGCCTCAACCCCAGTCAGATCTGTAATACGCAGATCTGACTAATATGCTTTATATAAGGAGTCAGTGAAACACAGAGTAGCATTTATAGGAAAATCGTTACACTTTTACGTTACGTTAAAAATATATAATGAATCTTTCCTAGTTAGATGAGAAATGCTTATTGATAAGCTATAATATTAAGAAGTACAATGAAAGATATTTATAAATACATGGATAAATATTTTGACTTTTTATGATAAGGGAATTTCCTAAAACTACTAACAGAGAAGAAATAGATGGATAAATGTGCTTTGTGGGTAAATTCAATTTTTATCAAAGTCACCGTGAAACTTACTTTTAAATTAACGCTTGAGTTTGAATTTAAGAAAACTTAACGAGCTTAAGATCTAAGAAAATTGAACTACTCTACAAATGTGTTAAATAAATAGCTTTAATTTAACGTTTTAAACATTCGATTATCTGAAGTACAAATGTCAGCGATAATATGAGATAAATTCAAACCATATGTCCAAAAAACTTTAAATTTCACTCTTTACTTATTTTATGAGGACTTGCCGCGGTGGTTTAGCCCGGTCAAGCGCAGGCACCGAAAGAATGCGGGCCTTTCGAGCCCGTGACCCGGGTTCAAATCCCGGCCGCGGCACTTTGGGATTATGGGGGACACCCCCACACCCCCAATATAAGATTCTATGATCTTATCTAAAGGACCTACGTAATTATGCCTTCTCTTATTTCCATTATCCTTCTCTATTAAGTAAACATAATACTTCCCCTTAATCTCTTTTATATAGAAATTAGAATTAACGTAAAAGGAAGGCATTCTAAGAATGTAATTTACGTGGGGTTTAAATACTTATTCTAATAGAATATCAGACATGGGGTTGAAAGTAGACGGCAAAAATTCCTCAATTGTGCAAAAAACTGAATTAAATCTCAGCTATAGCTGAATAAAATCGAATTTAGCGGGGGAATTGTAGGTGACGTGAGAGTGTCCGGAATGTAATTATCTGAACGAATAGATAAACAGAATGATAAATATTAATATTGCCAGAAGGGTAGGACCTGGATCACCGAGAAAAACTTTATAATGGAAAAATATCAAGACGAGATGATTTACCTATCGCGCATAGCGTTGCTTGATCGCGAGGAGGCGCGTCTCAGAGCTGAACGGCTCTACGTCCTGGAGGAGTCCTCCGTTGGATCGCGAGGAACATCTTGATGTTGTAGATCACTCCCAGGACGTGAAGGAAGACGTCGTTCCTCCAGGTCGTGGTCCCGTAGGGCCTCCAGAACGCGTTCAGGTAGGTGCCGAAGAACTCCACGTGGACCCTCAGGGTAGTGAAGGGCTTCTCCCGCGCTATGAGCTGTGTCGGGGAGGGAGAGAATCCCCTGTCCGCGATCTTAATCCCCTTGAGCGGTGACTTGAACCTCTTGTCCGAGAAGTTGGCTGGCTTCACCGTGATGGACCTCACGAAGAGGGAGACGGAGATCACGGCCACTGCCTTGAGCCCGTAGTGCGAGACCCCTCTCTTCTTGGTCCACCTTCCCTCGAACCTCCTCTTGGTTCTCCCCAGGGAGAGCAGCTTCCTGGCCCTCTCCAAGTTACCTTCCCTCCTCTCCAGCTCCGCCTTCTCCCGAAAGGTCTCCACACTCCTCTTCCCAGGAGGTAAGTCCAGTAGGAAGGAGTCCACTAGCCACGCCATGAAGTCCACGAGATGCGCGCTCGCAGGGAGGTAACTGGGTAGGCACTTCTCCTCAAGCTTGAAGGAAATCTCCAACAACTTCTTCCTCACCCCGTACAACCTGCCCACGAAGTCGTGCAGCGTGCTCTTCCCCACCTTCCTCCCCACGAACCAGGCCACGACCACGTTCACGTTGACCATTTTCACCGCGTCCCTATAGGAGCAAGAGTAGAGCACCATGACGACTAACAACTTCAGGTAAACCAGCGCGCCCTCGCCAAGAACCCTCTCCAAATCCATGGTGTCCAGCACGGGCTTGATCTCCGTTAACCATTTTTCCCTCCACGGCATATCCTCTATTGGGGGAAGAGGGTAGTACATCAAGTTTGGGACGTTTCTTAACGTCCGAGTCATGGTACTACCCTCTCCTCCTATAACTTAAGTGTTACTCCAATTTAATCCAAGATAATGCTAAAAACCAATTTATTCTTGTCAATAAAAATTCAATTTTTTACATTCCGGACACTCTCACGTTACTTTAGAGGAATTAATACGTTACCATTCTCTCACTCCAGAACAAAAGAGACTAATTAGAGCAATAGTCAAGACATTAATCTATAGGCCGGACTTATTAGATGAAAGTGGGTATCTCTATAAGCTCTTGACTGCAAAAGCAGTTTCGCCATTTGTTTGTCCTATCTGCTTAACGCCTTTTAGCAGTAGTTCAGCGCTAAAACAACATATCAGATATGAAGAGCATGGAAAGGAGTGCCAAATTTGCAAAAAGAGATTCACAACTACTGATGCAACGTTAGATCATATTTGCAAAAAACATAATATCTGCGTGAAATAGGTGAAAGACGATGAGAATCCTTAAAATAGTATGGGTTCTCTTCATCCTACTAAACGTTTATGATGTTGTAATATCCGCTATATATGCGATACCGGGAACTATAACAGATGGTGCAGTATGGGAAACGAACCTCATTATATCGCTTTATGCTTATTATGAAGGCTCTATCTCGTTTGTTTTAGCAGTATTAATGTTAATATCACTCAAACTTCTGCTTTTCACTGGAGTTTACTGGTATACAAAGCTCTTCGACCTATTGAAGGTAAGTAAGTACAAATGGCTTTCATTGCTACCGTTTATCGCAGTATCATTCCTCGTAGACTTAGGTAGTACATCCGTTCTCATCTCTCAACACATACCGCCTTTCTAATTTCCCTAACTAAGCCCTTTTTAAACTTATATCACTTTCCCCCAAAACAATGAAAAGACACCTACTATTAGTGGCCCCACTATTCCTATTATTAATTTCTCTAAACGCATTAGCAGTAACTGCAAATCAGTTGGGTGCGTCAACAATACTCACTACTTACAATAGTGACAATTGGGCTGGTGTTGCTTACGCTGACGAATGGCGTTCAGGGGTTACTAACTATTGGGCAGTAGTACAGTGGGCTAGCGAGAGTATATATGTTGGAAATCTATCATTCGCCTATGCCGGTTACACAAATCCTAATGCAGTTTCTATATGGGTTGGTCTAAGCCCCGCCAAAATAGGAGTTGGCACTGACGCTTCAACTTCAGAAGTAACAAATACCTTCGCCCAAGCCGGATATGTTATACATGTTTATTCAAACGGAGTAGTGACAGCGGAGTATTTTGTTATGGTTCTCAATAACGGCCAAATACTTCCTAATTTTGTTGAAGCCCCAGTACCCGCTGGCGTGCCAGCATATCTAGACGTATTCTTAGACAATTTGTTTAATTATACGGAATTAGCTCAGTTCTACGTATTTTACAAAAACGGAAGCTATTGGTCTACATCTGTGTACATATCTACACCATTTAATACGACAGGGTCAGCTATGAGTATAGTTGAAGCACCTCAACCAACTGAAAATGGGAACAACCACTTTGAGTTGCCACTTATGCAAGGTGGGATGATACATTTTACGTTCGGCTATGTTGGCCCAAATAAGAATGACTATAGTGGCCCCGGTAATGCACCGTCAGGTACTACAATGTATGCTGTTCTCTTCAATCTTAATGAAGCATCATATTACAACACAGCTGAAGCTGTAATTGCCAATGGGTGGGCTAATAGTCTTGGTGGATGGGATTACCTATACCAATTCATCTATCCTGATTTAGGAATAACTACGACAGGTCTATAAGGAAAAGATTTTTTTATTTTTCTTCTTCTTTTCTTGTTATATGGCGTTAGTATTAAACAACTCACCCCCAATTGTGTTAAACACTTCTTTTAGTAATCCTGGGGGGCCTTGTATTTGCTCATCACCGCCCCCACCATGGTATGTGCAGATACTCCCAGAACTAATTATATTTGCTGGATTTGCAAGTTTAATTCTCACTATTTACTTTTCACCGGGATTAAGGAGTGCACTGAGGAGTGTAGTTAGGTGGTTAAGAGGGTCTATTTAAGCTAATTTTTCTTCAGTGCCCCGCTTTATGCTCTCTCTTACGATAAAGTTTAAATAAGGTGATTTTCTTTTTTCTTAAATATGAAAAGATCTATTGTTCTGCTTTCTATGGTTTCGATCGTATTAATAGTATTAGGAGGTTATCTATTTGCTATAGATAAGCCTACTGTAGTATACCCCGAGATAAAAGGTCAGATAATAACTGAGACTGGCGTGCCGAATGCTTATTGGTGGGGCTACCCAGCCATTATAGTTACACCTCAAGAACTAGCTCAGCTAAAACAACTAGCCCCACATATAGTCCCACCACCATGGTATGCTACACTATGGCCAATACCACTAGTCGGTGGTATTGTTGGATTGATTTATTCAGTAGTAAGATTGTTAAAGAAGTAAGCCCTTTTTAAAGTCACAATTGCAAATGCTAAGACTGGTCAAGTCTACTTCGGTCAAACTATAAGTCTGCAAAATCCGATACCCGATAAGCAAGTTTTCTTCGAAGTTGAAGATCCTCTCAATCGTTTTGTTCCATTTCAATTTCCAATAATACCTTCAAGTAACTACGTATTTGTTAATGCATTAGTATCAAATAGCACTATAGGTACAATAGCGGGGCTACCTCTCTCTAACGGTGTCGGTTTCAATATGCAACCTCCATCTGCGTATGCATATTCTGCCGCGACACTTGATTATGGTGATCAAGGAGTCATGTACTACTGGTGAATAACTTTTTAAAGTTAATCCTTCTTTTTTTCTTCGATGAAGAAATCAGTTTTGACTACATTAGTAATAGCCCTTGTTCTTCTCGGTACATCGCTCTACCTATACTCAGTAAACCACCCCGAAAAAACAGTAATAACTATACCATCACCGTATACGTATACGGTGTCAATAAACACTACAACGCTGACAGCACCAATAGGAGTACCATTCGAAGGTCCTATTATAGCAACCACTTTTATACACACCAATTATACTCCGCCACCTTATTATGCCAGCCTATGGCTTGAAACATTAGCAGTCGGTATAGTACTACTTTTAATATCAATCCTTCTTCTAAGACGTAAATTCTAATAAACTGGCCATTAATAAACCCATTCTCTTTTTTATTATTTAATGAAGTGGTTTCTTCTATTGTTGTTAGTGTTTGGAGTATTAGGGATTATACCAATAACAAATGGAGTCATTACGGGACCACACCCGCAATTTGATTCTGGTGGAGGCTTTGCTGGTCCTTTCTTCACTTACTCTAAGACGATGACGATACAAAGTGGGCAAAGTCAAACGAAGAATAATGGCTCAACGCTTTCTTCTGCACAATGGCTTAATCCAAGTTACGTTAGCATTTACAATACTTATTATTTGCAAATCTTACCAAACCAAGAATACATAAGTAATAATGTGTCTTTTTCCCTAAGCGCAAGTCAAATTGCAATAAATGTTACTTTCTTGTTAGCATCATCAAGCAATAGTGGTGCTTTTGGTTCTTTAGCAATAGGATATGGCACTTACATTCCTTCAACATTCACAAACGCTTTCGCTCCTTCCGTTCCTTCTTCTGGGATAACGGTATATTTGATGAAAGGCGGTATGAATACATATCATCTATTCGTTTATTTTGACGGTGTGAAACAGTTAAACGTCTCTGTAGGATCTATTTCAATCGGGGAACAAATAGGATTAGGGTTTTATTATCTTCCGGCATCGAACCAATTATATGTTTATTATTATAATGGAAGTGTTAAAACTTTTTCATTAACTCCTTCCCAAGTAGTTGGTACAAATGTGTTGGGAGTGTTCTCAAACAGTCATGAAATTCGAAAAACGTTTGTAAAAATATTGGAGTAGTATGGAAAAATGCCCATTTAACGTTTAAGATATAGAAATTTTAACAAAGACATTATTTTAGAAAAACTTATGTGAAAGGGTTTACGAGATTCATTCTAGTACTACCACAAAAAGATTTCGTAACCTATATATAGGTTAATTAGCTGGGGAGAGTAATATTCTCCTCAGCTGGGGAAAAATGGTCGATCTCGTAACTGAAGCAAAGTCTTCGGGCGAGGGCGTGACGAGCCCCTACAGTCAGACTGAACATTGTGAAAATATTCACGAATATAGGTGTGACACAAGGGTAGGGGTAATTGGAATAGACGTATCAAAAGAACACTTGGTAACAAGTAAGGGGAGGGTGAGGAAATTCACAAACAACGAGAAGGGCTACGAAGAAATACTAACCATGAAGCCAAACATCATCGTGATAGAACCCACAAGAGTATACTCAACAAGACCTTGCCAATACTTCAAAGAAAGAGGAGTGAAAGTCCTACTAGTCAGTACTACCTTGTTATGGAAAGAAAAGGATGTAAGGGGAAAAAGATTTTTACGACGCAGAAAAACTTGAAAACATGGTAAATAATGCTAGAGAATACGTTAACAACCCCTTGAAAGAGTTAGTATCACTCTACCTCTTCATGAAGGATGCCCAAACAAAACAAGAGAACAGGTTAAGGAGAGCTCTCTTCCTCGTGAGCGACGAGGAGAAGTTGAGCGAGGAGAGATTGGAGAAGTTCTCTAAGGGAGACTTCTCTGACGTAAAACTGTATCAACTGGAATACACTGGTACAGTACTACGTCAGTATGGGAATCTCATTTTTCTGATATAAATGATAATATATGTAAGATTGAACCGCACCAGTTTTATTCAAATATAACTGCATATATTTTATGAAAATGACAGTTAATAAGTCAGTTTTCAATAGCAGAATATAAATATATAGAATTAATTTCACGTAGCTGGAAGGAGGTGCATAGGGTTAGCTGGAGTCTGGGGGAATGACGTCTTCACTTCACGGAACGCGCGTTCTTGTTCCACTCTTACCTCCCGATCGAGGAGATTCGAGAGGGAGACCGAGAACTCCCACAACTTTACCTTCCTCCAAGAGCGGATCAAGAACCAGACATTCAAGAGAAGATAGGAAAGCAGAACGAGAACCAATTCCTTCCTCACGTCACAAGTCCTAGTCCTGATCCTGAACTCCTCAAGAGAGCGGAAGGCGTTCTCTATCCCCCACCTCTCCCTATACATCTCGGCAAGGACTATGGCATCATAAAGATCCATCTCCTTCCTCACGAGGAAGGCAATAATCTTGCCGTCTTCCTTCCTCAGAATAATGAGATAAGCTCCACTCCCATGTCTCACGCAGAGAAATCCAGTATATCTAACTCCGCCAAAACTCACATCCACATCTTGCAACATCCCCTTGTACTTCTTGTACATCTGGGCCTTGGCAGATATGACGAAGTCCAAGCCCAACTCCAAGAGGAACCTAATCACTTCGTTCACCGCGAACTCCCTGTCCGCGAAGACCATGACGAGCCTCAGCTTGTCCTCCTCCAACTCCTTCACGATTACCTCCATCACCGCCTTGAAACCTTCAGCTACGTTCTTCACGGTCACTGGGATCACGTCCAAGAAGCTCCTCGTCCTCCCCAGGAGGAAGATCGCAGCTTGAACCAGTCCCCACGACGTCCCCTTAGTTGGCTTTATCCTACTCAAGAAACTCTTGTCAGCGTGATATTGAGGTATGGCATGGAAGTCCACTGCTACCCTCCTGTCCCTGACTCCCCTTAACGTCATCCTTCCCATCTTCCTCAACGCATCCCTCACGTCCTCAACTTGAACCGCGTTCAACTTTCTCAACGCTCTTCTCCCATCTTTCCCCAACCTGCTCAAGTAGCTCCCACTCGCCTTAAGCAAGGCACTGAGGAGTTCCTCAGGGAAAAGTATTTTAGTGAGGACCGAGTAAATTATCTTGAGGGCGGACCTGGCGAAGTCCCGGTTGAACTTCGCCGGTTTAGTTGTATTCTCATGTTTCATATATTCAGGTTCGCCCTCGTATATACAAACTTTTCTCCAGAAATTCTCATCCTCTCAACTTTTTCTGTATTCCATTCATCTCGTTTTTTACGCAAAAAATGAGATTCCCATACTGACGTGAGATTCAAGTCCTAGCTAGGATACTACTTCAAACACGAGAAGAGTTGAAGGAGGTGAGGAAAATGATAGAGGGTAATGTGCCTCAAGACCACGTGTTACTCACGATTCCCGGAATAGGGAAACTGGCAGCTGGGATTATAATTGGGATTGTGGGTGATATTAGGCGCTTCCCAAGACCTGAATCCTTCGTTGCTTATTGCGGTTTAGACCCGGTGGTTGAGAGGAGTGGTAGGATTGAGGTTAGAAAGGGTATCTCCAAGAGGGGTAACAAGTATTTGCGTAGCTTGTTTTATTTCCTCGCCGAGACTCAATACTCTCGTAACCCAACTCTCCTTAAGTTCTACGAAGCTCACAAGGACAAACTGAAGGGTAGGAAACTGTACACTGCCTTAGCTAGGAAGTTGCCCAAGTATAGATGGAGTGTTTGGTATAATAATAAGCCTTATGAGGTGAAGTGACCCTCCCCTAATCGCCACGCGGATTGAAAGAGTCCGCGTGGCAATAGTAGCTGATACTATGCTCAAAATTCGACCGAAAGATTTATTACTGAACGCCCGCACGGGAGTGTTCTCATGCAGTCATCTTATTCGATAAGTATTAGTAAAATTATATTAGATGATCTCTAATATACTGTACTCCGCTCAAATAGGCTAAGTTCAAGGGAGTTTTCTCGTCTGTGAAAGCTTGCGGGTACATGACGTTCAACAAGTCCAGGCTGTAGTCAATCATCGCCCTGCTCCTGTTTACGGCCTTCGTGTCCCTAGCTAGCCGAACTAAGTGCGACCTACAGAATGAGTTGTAGCTCTCCACGGTGTGGGTGTACTTCTTGCCCACAACGTGGTGATACAAGACTTGATAGATTGGGTAGTCGTCGGTGTAGTGGACCTCGCACTTGGGGAGTGACAGCCAAAGAAGACGGAAGGTGTTGTAGTCCCTGTCACCGGTGACAAAGAAGGGGACTCCGTCGATCAAAGCGTTCCAGATCCAGAGGTTCTGTCGTCTGGGACCGCGTCTCACGCGGACGTAAGTCCAGCTCTCGTCTAGGACCGCGAACTTCGACCTGAAGGCCTTCAATTGGGCTTGCAAGATCGACAAGTCAACGTAAGCCTTCAAGGCTGCCCTCTTCACCGAGCTGTAGACCGTGGTCAAGGGCCTTCCCTCAACCTTGGATATTCCCCTCAAGCTCATCCTGTTGGTGTACTCCCTCAAGATTCTCTCCCTCTGCTCCCTGCTCATCCTGTGACTCGCAGTTCTGTAAAAGGTCCTCCCGCAGACCTTGCACTTGTACTTGCTCTTTCCTCTGGACGAACCGTTCTTGATCACGCGATCCGAGTAGCATTTATCGGAAAATCCTGGCAGTTCAAGAGGCCCATAAAAACTTTTTAAAATTAGAGCCTTTAATTTTGGTATGACCAAAGAATTGACGAGGGAGGAGTACTATAAGGCATTGGAAAAGGCAGTTAACGAGGTCATACTATCCATGACTGGAACGAGGAAGGACGTTGCAAAGAGGCTCGTCCTGGGGGCGGTTGTGGGAAGAAATGCTACCGAGATAGCTCAGGAGGCCGAGATGGACTACGAGACCGTGTTGAATAACTTAGACAAAGCAGCTCAAGCCAAACTAATCGAGGTCGTGAAGAAGTTAGTCGGGGATCATCCTGTCCTTCTCATAGTGGACGACATCCACGACCACAAGCTCTACGCTAGGGCCATGCCGGTCTCCAGAAACGGGGCGCAGATCTTCTACTGTAGGGCGCACAAGAGGTTCGAACCCGCGATCCAACTCCTTGTGATTGGCATCAAGGATCTGGTGAACAACCAGATCTACGTGATCCACATAATTGCCTACATACCCCGAAAGGTGGAAGAGGAGCTCAAGCGTAGGGGTGAGGAGGTGAAGTTCAGGACCAAGATAGATGCCCTCTTGGAGTTTCTCTCCTCCCTCTCAGGTTTGAATGTGAAATCCAAGGTCTTCGACTCGTGGTACGTGAACTCGAGGACTCTCCAAGGGAATACTGTGGGGGAACTCAAGTCCAGCGCGCGAGTCGTCGAGGGTGGTAGATCCGTACCCGTTAGCGAGTTCCCCCCAAGGGGAGTACCTGGTGGAGTACTTGGGGACTCCCATAAAGTTACTTGTTATAGATGACTATAAGGGTTACGGGAGGAGGTATTTCTTCTCCACCGACCTTAACGACACGGCTGAAGATATCATAACGACCTGGGAGAACCGTTGGGACATCGAGGTCTTGATCAGGGAGCTCAAGGCCTTGGGACTCGAGGGTGGGTCCTTCTTGACTTGGGTTAGGAACTCAGGCTTCGTGGCCTTGAAGGCTCTCTCTCCTCGTTGTCCAATACTTCAAGTACTCCACGGGTCTGGTACTCGGGGCCAAAAGGTTGGCCAGATTGATAAAAAGTATTTACCGTGAGGCGGGTGGGATCAAAAAACTGTTCAAGAGGAGGAGAAAACCGTAAAGTGCTATCCGAGTTGCAGGAAGGACATCTCGGTCTCGCGTCCTTCCTCCTCTTTACCCCGAGCTTCTTGGTGTAGTAATACAACGTGGAGGGCGGTATATTGAGCTTCGTGATCTGTACTCCCATCACGTAAGCTGCAATGGCTAATGCGATTTCCTCTGGCTTGTGCTTTCGGGGCTTAAGGTTTAAATTTCTTAGGACGAATAGTATAAGTTGTGCGAGGGCTACGAGGTTCATGATGCCTACCTAAAGAACCTCGAGGTCCTCGCACATAAGTCTTTTCAATCCCACACGTCCTCAAGTCTTCAGGTCCACTCGTTGTAACGACTACAAAAATCCTTGAAGAGATTTCTCCATCACCTTAATATTTTTACAGGTACTTATCGAATAAGATGACTGCATGAGAACACTCCCAACCCGCACATCTTGTATCTCAGCACCAGCCTTTCGGGATATAGACCCACATTTGGTGGTGCATCATCAGATTATATTATGTGATTTTTTCATATTGACCTATATAAACTTTACGGTTTATCGGAAACTGCTGATAACGGCTGAAACACAAGAGATAGAAGAGCTGACCAAGTTAATCAGAGTCTACTTTCAATTAGACGAAGTACTTAGCTTCGTATTAGAGGAACTTGAAGATGACGAGGTCATAGCAGAGCTCTCTGCTACGAAAGATAAGATAAGGAAAGCCATTGAGAGGATGATAAGCTAATTCTAATTGAGTTAACTCCCCGGTTAACTAAGAAAAATTCTATTTAACTAAAGAGGAAAATCGAGGTAAGGTCGCTATAAGTTAACTTTATTCCTTCTGAATCAAAATAAGAGTAGGGAGCGGGGTCAGTTGCAGGGTAATTCATCAGGGTTCAGTTCTGACCCCACTCATCATTTCCCCGCTCCCCGATTTAGTTCTTGATTTTGGGGTTTAAAAATCTTTCCGTTTTTATTTGTACCAAATTAGTATCCCTATAGGAATAATATTTGGATAGGAAGATAGTGTTAACTCCCCAGTTTATCAACAAAAAATTCTATTTAACTTTCTTTTCCAGCTCCTCAACTCTCTTCTTCAACTCTTAGATTTCTATACTATTATCTAAAGACGCAGATAATTATACCTTAGTAAGGTATAGCGAAATTAATAGGAATCAAACAGTTGAATGGTGTAAAGTTGGAGAAGACAGACGATAATGATTTTAGCTTATGATTATAATGTTTTAGTAGGATCTATTCAGTTAAGTAAAGATAGATATTTCGGATTAGAGATAACCTCGTGTTGGCTAAATAGTTTATACTGTGAATAAGGATTTTAGAGATAAGGGATTAGTATATGCTGTGCTTAGTCACTCGTTAAGAGTTGCAGATACGAGAATACTTACTGTATGGGTAGATGAAAGAAATGTTAAATCTCAAAAACTATTAGAGAATTTAGGTTTTGAAGGGCTTTAAAAATTGACGAATTCATGTATTCAGTTAAGGAAAATCTTCGTCAACTTAATATTTTATTTGGGCAAAACTAAAGTAGCTAAGACGCCGGTTGGAAAATATTTGAAAGAATTTGGCTTAAAAATATAACGCACTTATCGTAACATGTTGATTTTTAATTGTTTTTATTGATTTCTTAAAATAAATTATTACGAATTATACTAACTTATTTCCTAGTAGAGTATTCTGTATACCAAATTATTACTTTGTTGATTTGTTCAATTTGTCTCATTAAAACGATATTGTATAACACTAATTTTTCAGTAATTAATATTTATTTCAACGTTCCTCTCAAGCTTACACCCTAATGCCCGGAGCCCTACCGACTACAGAATTCGCCAAGTGAACCATCCACGCGTAAGCCCAGAACTTGAGCTTAGCCTCAACTACTTGTCCAGCAAAACTTGTTGCCCTAACCGATTCCCCAAAAGTACGCTTCACCGCAGAGAACAAGGACTCGACCCTCCACCTAACGCCATAACCCTTCTCCTCCCTCCAACGATCATAACCCAACTTCCTAAACTCCCGCACAGCCTTACGTCTAGCAAGATGGCCCCTTTTAGTAGAAGCGTTCTTCTTGGGAGGAACTACAACCTCAACTCCGGTCTTGTAAACCTCATTGGCGTCATATGTCTTATCTCCATAAAACTTCTTGACCTTCTTTCCCTTATCTTGAAGATCCTTAACTGTTTTTACAGCGCTTTCAACCTCGTTGCTAGTGACCTCAGCGTTTATCACGTTGAATTCGTTATTGTCCATTACTATCTCGATCTTGAGGAATTTTGAATCCCTAGTCTTACCCCACTTGGCAACAATGTATTGTCCTCCCGTGTTTGTGCTAATGCCTGTAGCGTCTGCAATTACTTCAAGTTCGTCACTTGCCTCGGGGAAGGTTATTTTCATGTTCCTCACTCTCTTCCATATTGTTGAGTAATCGAGGCTTGTGGGGATGATCTTCAATTGTTCTAAGGCTCTTAATACTCCTTCTATTGCTCTGTAAGGTAGGAAGATGTGTAAGAATGCTAGGAATTCGTTGAACTCCTTCGGAGCTTTATACTTTGTCCTAGCGTTCCTGTTCTCCTCTGCTAATAAGTCCCACCAATGTTCGAATACGTAGAAGGGGAACATCAACTTATATCTAGTAATGACGTTCTCGTCGTACTTGCTCCAGTCCCTCTTGTACTTACTCTTTTCCATAGGTAATACTTAAACGAATAATTTATAAACTTTTTGTACAATTCTGAAGCAATCCACAAAGCACCAAATTATTTTAAATTTAAATATAAGCTTAATCTATCACTAGAACCTGGAGGATATTCACGTATCTTGGGAAATTCAAGTTTCCTTAGCAAATTGTAATATCTCATCTGAAAAAGATAACTCGATGAAGAAATTGTTGTGTATATGTTTATGCTTAATAGTGCGTCTTTAGGAAGTATATTAAGGGGAACGTGATAGTTCTTTCACTTAGTACCGTTAACAAGTTATTACTTCGCTAGTGCTTTCAGAAAGTTTATAGCTTTAGGCAAAGGATATACCACTAGATCATAGTCTAAGAACTTTTCCAAAATACTAGCGTTAGTCCCCATGGGAATTTTTAACTATTAAGTCAGCTAGATGATAAAATAATGATTTTAAAATAGGATAGAAAACCCTTGTTAACATTGTAATCAGAGCATGAATGGCTCTTCATCTTTTCTCTGTTTCTTCTTCCTCATCACTTAGGAATTTGTTTAGAAATTCGTCTACATATTGTTTCTCCCCAAATATAACTATATCGTCAATTGATTCATCATAATACTTTTTAATTTTATTTATCAAATTCGTCATATTATATATATCGAAGTCTAGAACTTCTCCCCCAGATAGCTTATCTTCTTCATATACAATTATTATCATGTTTTTATACACGGAAAATCTAAACGCAGATATTATTTTGCCATCTTCAACTTTTTTATAGAGCATTATTAGCATTAGGGGTTCTGTGATTCCATGCCTGGTGTATTCAGCATGTTTTATCATGAAATAATAAGAAGAGAGGGTGAATATATTTTTACTTTTGGCTTTTCTCAATGTACTTTTCGTAGAACGAAATGGCTTTTCTCAGATTAGTTACCTCTTCTTCATAATTGGCTAACTCTGAATATGCCCTAGCTAGGAAAAGATAATCTTGAAGTTTTTCAGCGGTTTTTATTGCTTCTTTAAGGAATTGTAGAATTTTCGTCCTCCTATAGATGTCATAAAGGATGACAAGCTTGTCCTTACTATCCTCAAGATTTCCTATTTTTTCCAATATCTGCGCAAATAAGGATGGATCTTTATTCGATAGCTTATATAATGGTTTCAATTCACTATTATGATCTCCAAGTTTTTCATAAATCTGTATTGCTTTCCTTAAATCTTCCTCGTCGTCTGATATTGAAAGTATATCAGCTAGAATTTTTTCATTTCCTAAAACTATGGCGATATCTTTAGCCTTTTTTAATAGTTTATTGTCATTATAGTATTTAGCCAGTGCTGCATATGCTATTGCAAGCTCCTCAGAGGGAATATTAAATTCCTCCAATAATTCTCTCGCCTCTTCTATATATCTGATTTCTCCTAGTGCTAGACAAACTTTCACTAATAATTTCTTACTTAGAACATTTATCTCTCCTCTCGAGTTTAATACTAATCCCTTTAATGTGTTATACGCATTTAATAGCTCCCCTTTTTGAAAATAAGCTAAAGATAAATTGTATAAGATTACATTTTTGTCTTCATTATTTAGATTGTAATTGCTAAGTAGTTCTTTAAAGGTTAAAATTGCTATATCTGGCCTTCTCTTTTCTAGGTATATTAGCCCCAAAATATTTAGGACAGTAGGGTTTTTCTTTTCAATTTTGTTTGCAATGGATAGTGCTCGATCCAAGAACTCAGTATTCTTATATTTCTTATATAAATTGTGATATTCTTGGATAAGCGAAATATATAGGGTATTTCTCTTCTCTTTGTTCCTCTCCTTTTTTATTTGTTCTTCAAGTTCCACTATTCTTTCCATTTTATAAAATTAGGAAATGGGGCCATAAAACTATTATGGAAATCTTACTGTTTTTCACTTAACTGTATAATTAACGCTCTATATATTTAATAGTCCTTAATAGTTTCAAGTATTGTCTTTTCTTAGAGTTTGATAAAATATTTAAACCTTCTTTTACTAATACATTTTTATGCCAGTTTAGCATTTATCGGAAAATCCTGGCAGTTCAAGAGGCCCATAAAAACTTTTTAAAATTAGAACCTTTAATTTTGGTATGACCAAAGAATTGACGAGGGAGGAGTACTATAAGGCATTGGAAAAGGCAGTTAACGAGGTCATACTATCCATGACTGGAACGAGGAAGGACGTTGCCAAGAGGCTACTCTTGGGGGCGGTTGTGGGAAGAAATGCTACCGAGATAGCTCAAGAGGCCGAGATGGACTACGAGACCGTACTGAATAACTTGGACAAGGCAGCTCAAGCCAAACTAATCGAGGTCGTGAAGAAGTTAGTCGGGGATCATCCTGTCCTTCTCATAGTGGACGACACCCACGACCACAAGCTCTACGCTAGGGCCATGCCGGTCTCCAGAAACGGGGCGCAGATCTTCTACTGTAGGGCGCACAAGAGGTTCGAACCCGCGATCCAACTCCTTGTGATTGGCGTCAAGGATCTGGTGAACAACCAGATCTACGTGATCCACATAATTGCCTACATACCCCGAAAGGTGGAAGAGGAGCTCAAGCGTAGGGGTGAGGAGGTGAAGTTCAAGACCAAGATAGATGCCCTCTTGGAGTTTCTCTCCTCCCTCTCAGGTTTGAATGTAAAAGCTAGGGTCTTCGACTCATGGTACGTGAACTCGAGGACTCTCCAAGGGAATACTGTGGGGGAACTCAAGTCCAGCGCGCGAGTCGTCGAGGGTGGCAGATCCGTGCCCGTTAGCGAGTTCCCCCAAGGGGAGTACCTGGTAGAGTACTTGGGGACTCCCATAAAGTTACTTGTTATAGATGACTATAAGGGTTACGGGAGGAGGTATTTCTTCTCCACCGACCTTAACGACACGGCTGAAGATATCATAACGACCTGGGAGAACCGTTGGGACATAGAGGTCTTGATCAGGGAGCTCAAGGCCTTGGGACTCGAGGGTGGGTCCTTCTTGACCTGGGTTAGGAACTCAGGCTTCGTGGCCTTGAAGGCTCTCTCCCTCCTCGTTGTTCAATACTTCAAGTACTCCACGGGTCTGATGCTCGGGGCCAAAAGGTTGGCCAGATTGATAAAAAGTATTTACCGTGAGGCGGGTGGGATCAAAAAACTGTTCAAGAGGAGGAGAAAACCGTAAAGTGCTACCAGTTGAAGAAGTTGTAAAGGTTTCTCGTAACTATCAAGTAACAATACCAGCGAAAGTAAGACAGAAGTTCCCAGTAAAGGAAGGAGATTTAGTTAAGGTAATTTACGATGAAAATGAAGGAGTTGTAAAAATTCAAATTTTAAAGAGCTAAAACCAATTTAATAAATCATAAATTTTTTCCATAAAGCTTTTCTTATTTATTTCATAAACTATTTCAGCATTAGGTTTGTCAGACCAACTAGTGTCGGCATCAAATCTATCCACTAGTGTCATACCTCTGGTAATATTATCGGTGTTGTCTATTACTACAAACCTTTTTTCTCTTCTCGTTGCTATACTTCCATCGATAGCTATGGCAGTTGTAATTGCATCAGGATGAGGATGACCATTTATCTTCTGTACCGTTGAAGAGTATTGTCTGTAGTGTAAATACATTGAAACGTAAAGTTCGCTCATTCTAGTCTTCATATTTTTGATTACATTCCACTCTTCATCCGTTACTGGGTAATTGATTATTACATCCCACGGTATCATTGTAATATCGAAACCAGCGTTAAATACTATTTTAGCTGCATCTGGATCTACCCAAATGTTAAACTCTGCTACTGGTGTAATATTACCTATTCCGAATACTGCACCACCCATTACCCAGACTTTCTTAATTTTCTTTACGATCGAATTATCCAATAAGTAGGCTAAAGCTAAGTTAGTTAGAGGTGAAATCGCTAAAAATTCCAATTCTCCCGCATATTCATTTGCTAAATCTATGATCGCTAATGCCGCATGTTTCTCTTGGGCTTTTAACCTTTTAGGTTCAACCGTTACATCGCCTATTCCACCTTTTCCATGTACCTTCTCAACTGTTATGTAATTTTTTAATAATGGCTTATTCGCACCGGGATAAACTGGAATTTCACGGTTGACTTGTTCTAAAGCCCATAGTGCGTTCTTTACCTCTTGTTCGTACGATATATTACCTTCAACAATAGTTACTGCAACTACGTCAATGTTGTTCTTTAATAAAAGATATAGGCTTAATACGTCGTCTTCAGCGGTATCACAATCTATTATAAAGTGTCTCATGCTTATTCTACCACAATAGCAGGACTTAAAGGTAATGCTTGAGATTTCTTTCCTTTTACATCCGGTACCGTTGGGTCTTCTGCGTTGTATATTACTATTTCTGAAACACCTAATCTCCTTAATAGGAAATTCATATTCTTTACTATTATTTGCTCTTCATCTATTTCATTATTCAGTAGATAATCTCTTATAGCTTTGTCTAATTTCGATACAACAACGTAAACTTTTTCTGCAATCTTATCTTCAGTGTTTGCAGTGAATTCCCTTAATGGAATTTCCTCGTTAACAGCTTTTATTGCGTTTTTCATTAATTCTTTGACTTTCTCGCTCTCGTTAATGTATATTATTACTTTTTCGGCTTTTTTATGTACAATATCCTCCAGTTCCCTTACATTTTCTATAATTTTATTAATGTAGGATATCTCTAGTATGGCATCTGGATACAGATTTAATTCATTTGGTTCTGGGTACTTTTCCAAAGAAACAAAAGTACTTGAAATTTTATGCCATAATTCTTCTGCAATATGTGGTACAAATGGTGCAAGAGCCCTTATCCATATGGATAATATTTTCCTTATAACCTCTTGATTGGGTATTTCAACTAGATCAAAATAATCTCTTAAAATCTCGTAAATCTCATATAGAAGTAAATTCACGGCATCCCTATACTTAAAAGATGTGATATTATTATTCACCTTTTCTATTATATCCCTAACTTTGGAGGATATCCATTCGTCTGCTGTCCTTAACTCTTTAATCTCAGTATTTATGCTCAACAATCTATCTATTAGATCATAAATCTTCTTCAGTTGCTCGGCAATTGGATTTACCAAATTCTCATTAAAGTCTAAATCTTGCAGTAGGTCTGAAGTTGAGGTTAACGCTATTCTTACCGGATCCACGCCAAATTCCTTGATTGCTTTGGATAATGTGTAAATGTTTCTTAGGCTTTTACTCATCTTTCTTCCTCCAACTCTCACAAAGCCATTGATTACAATTCTCTTAGGTAGGTACTTTTCACCAAAAATTGCAAGATGGTTATAAATATAAAATGGTATATGATTTTGAATTAAATCTCTTCCGGTATGTCTTTGATCCACCGGATACCAATATAGGAATTCCTCTCTTAGTTGGATAAGATCTGTACCGTACTTCCTTTCAAGTTCTTTAGCATCTCCTTTTCCTAGAAAGATAAAATCAAAGATCTCCTTTTCGATGTTAATAGGCATTTTATAGATCACGGTGTATAGAAGAGTGTATAATGTAGAATCACTTAAACTTTCAACAATTTGTGACTCATCCCAAGGTAATTTAACCCCTATGCCTCTACTTCTCCCTATAGGTTCTTTTCTGGCATTAAATACAATTTTTTCTAGCTCGGTCTTAGTCGGATTCGGTATTAATTCGATATTATTTATAGCCTTAAGTGCTGACGCTTTCCACTTAGGATTATCATAAGCTATAAACCATTGATCCTTTATCCTTTTAGGCACGATTTCAGATCCGCATCTACAGTAAATTGGACCATTGGAGATTTCATAAATAGTATCGTAGATATTTAGGGATTTCAATAATTCTATTGTATTTTTTCTAGCCTCTTGAACTTGCTTTCCGACGATGTTTTCCTTTACGTATTGTTTTAAGAAATCAGGGACTAAAGACAATATTATATCCTTCATATATCCCTTATAATATTCGGTTTTGTATATACTTTCCATGAAGTCCTTTAATGCATATGGATTCTTAGTTTGCAAAACTGCACTTTCACCGGGTATCTCATCAAGTTCTTCAGTCTCTACTACTGGTATTACTTCAAATTCCTTATTAGTCTCGGTCATCGCTAAATAGTGAAATGGATCGTGAGCTGGATAGCTCATTACAACTCCAGTTCCTAGGGAAGGATCCACGTACTTGTTTTTGATAATCTCAAGCTTTCTTCCAGTTATTGGGTTTATTGCATATAATTTAACGATATCTGATGTAGTGATAGTCTTTACTAATTTCATATTCTTCTGAAAGGATAATTTCTTGTAGGCCTTTTCCGATATTATAAAATTCTTGCCCTCATATTCGACAACCACATAGTTAGCATCATGGTTTACCATTAGTGCTACTACTCCGAATATTAGCTCTGGTCTTGAAGTTGCTACCATGAAATTATAGGAATCGCTGCCCTCAAACATGATAACATTCATCGTAGTGATTTCTGGTTCTATGTCACCCCTTGTATCATGCATACCTACTGGGAAACCATCATTAGGACAATATCCAACAACATCATCTTCAGTTACTAGATAACCTAGTTCCTTTAGTTTACCTAGTTGCCAATGTATGAACTTCTCAAATCTAGGATCAGTTGTTGTAAAGGTTCTCCTCCAGTCAATACTCATACCGATGCTTTTCGCTGTATTTTTCATTTCCTCTTTAAAATATTCAGCCAACTTATATGGATCTTCCAGCTCTTTGATTTTATCTTGTGGTACTTCATAGACATTCTTAAAGAACTCAATCACGTCAACCTCTCCTCTTCTTATTGAATCAGCTATAGCTAAAACAGGTGTACCCGTAAATTGGAAAGCAAATGGGAATAATACGTTATAACCCTTCATCCTTAAATATCTAGCGTAAATATCTGCAGTAATATAAGTCCTTCCATGACCTACATGCATTGGACTATTTGTATAAGGAAAAGGAACCGTTATGAAAAACTTAGGCTTAGAGTAGTCCATATTTGTTTCGAATACTTTACTTTTCTCCCATTCCGCTTGCCATTTAAAAGCTATGGAGTTGAAGAAATCACTATACATAAAACTAAAATACCTTTCGATCTTAAAAACGTTTTAACTTAAGACTTTTTGTATCCAGATAAGCTACCCGGTTTCTGGTTTGTACCAGATAACCTAGTAGCCTCTTTAATTCCTAGTATTATACTACTTATACCTATGATACCAACAACGCTGATCACTAATAGAAATCCTATATCTATAGCATCAAGATTAGGTATTGGATTTCCAGTCGATATTGCAAAATTATCAATAATGGGGAACCCTATTATGAGCAAACCTACTATAGTAAATACTAAGCCACCATAATAAAGCGTTCTTCCCGCGGTTTTCCTTGCAACGTATGATATTTTTTCCTCAGTTAACTTCTTTGCTCGTAATATATTGCCAAATATAGCCCCAAAGATTATTTGCATAATCATTGTCCCTATTCCAAACATTAATCCAGGTAATGGTGCGTAAACTATTGAGGGTAGTTGAGGCGCTAAAACAAACGTTATTATACTAGCATAAGCTCCAAAACCAAAACCAGCAATTAGACCATGAACTATAGTCATCTTTAAAGGCACGTCGTGCAATTCTGCTCCAGTAGTTTTTGTGTTATGATATTTGCTTTTAAATAGAACGTCTATTGGTAGATGCAAATATCTTCCTTTTAGGATATAAGAGCCTGCAATAGCCATAACGATACCGACAATGGTATATACTGGACCATCCAAATTGTATTTTTCATAGATTGCTGCTAGACCTATAAAACCTATTGTGGTTAAAAATGCTCTTTGAATAGTAAAACCTAAGGAAAATAAAAATCCAGCTTTCATTCCTCCCTTTGAACTATATTTACCTATTGCATAGCTGAACGTTATTGGCCATGTATGTTCATCAGGAGTTGCACCATGTAGCATACCTAATATTACTGAGATTAGAAGAATTTCTGAAATGGTTAATCCTTCCGGTGGATTTAGTAGTGTGGATATGCTTATCATTTTCTCACTATTATTAGGGTAGCCCTAATAAGATTTAAATTTTTCTGTCTATAATTTTAGGTTAGATGATTGATTCGCCAGCGTCTGAAAAATGATGAAAGTCTTAAGTAATGATACCTTTGGCAAAATTAAAATACAAATTTTCCAAATTTGCCTCTTATAAACACTCCTAATCCTAAAAATGCTACTGCAAATCCTATAACTGCTGGAACTGCCTGCCTCCACTGCGGAGTTAAAAATAGCAAATCAATAACCCATATTGTTATTATGATGAATACCGTTAAAGGAACTAGTATCAATAGCCATGTTACAACAGAATACTTGTCCTTCATAATATCCCCATACTTAAATTAAGGTTATAAAGTTTATGCGTATAAATAATTTAATTGTTAATTGTGAAGTTTTTCAAGAAATTTAGCTATTTTTTAATACTCTTATTATCTCATTGTACATTTCCTTATCCCTCTCCTCTATTCTCTTTAACGACCAAGGAAGCAATCCTTTCTTCTTAACTCCGTTTATTACAGATTTTAACCAAGACTCGTAAACTTTCCCAGATTGTAGTTTGTAATAGAACTCTTTTAATGTTTGTAAGGCTTCATCTTCATTAACGCCTTTTACATTTACTAAATATCTTGATGCAACGTAAAGTATAAATCTCTTCCTTGAATCTTGTAATCCCATCTCTAAAACTTTTTCTATCCATGAATAATCTGACGATTTTTTGGGCTGTGGCGGAAATTTTCCTTCCACTTTAAACAAAAAATTTCCCTCATTATCATAAATTGAGGAAGAACCCTCAGCATACTCTATATATCCAGCTGGTGTATCATCAGGATAATGAAGAATAATTTTTTTGGCTTTTTTCTCTTGACTCACAATAGATGATTAGTCTTCAAGGAAAAAAATATAGCTTAAAATTTGTACTACTTCTCTAAATGCAAATATTAGTAGAACTACATCCCAAGAAAAAACCGGAAAAATTACTAAATGAAATAAAAATTTTATCGTCGTTTGATGGATTTGATATACCGGACTCACCCATGGGTATGCCATCACCTATACCGACTTTTGTGGCTTCTTTAATTAGATATTCTCTATCTCTAGACAGAAAAACAATAATCATAAACCAAAGGCTATTAGATGTCAATGAATTATTTATCCGTTCATTATCAATAACCGCTAAGATGTTAGATGCCCAAATAGCTTTCACAAAGGGGGATAAACCGAAATACGGAAAAGAAGTGGGTTATTTGTCATCAGACGAGGCTGTGAATTTGGCAAAAGAATATGGTGTAAAAAGCGGAATGATGATAAGTTTAAGAAAAAATGAGAATGAAATTATGGCCAGATTGGATTCAAATGCCGATTTCTTCCTAGTTCTTAGAATGAAAGATGTAGATCAGATTAAGTATTATGGTCCAAAGCTTATTGAAAGAGCAATACCTTACTTAATAGTAATGACTGATAAGAATAGAGAATTAGTAAAAAGCCTCGATCAACCTTCTTTTGTAGAGAATGAGATATTTTCAATTATCAATTCGCTTGATAGTATAGGAGTAAAGACAGTCTTAATTTCATCTCTAGGTGATTTAAGCTTCTTCGAAAGGTTACACGCAAGACTATAAAAGATAATGAGAAAACTAAATTGATTGAGCGCGAATTTGTCCTTCAATATTAAGAATCTCCTGAGCGTGCTCTGGCATTTTGTTTATTAAATCATTCAGCTCAAGATACCAATAATTTTCCTTTTCACTATCCACTAGTTGTATGTAAACTTTCCTCCTAGTTAGTATAACTTTTTTAATACATAAGGAACTTTTACTACATTCAACAGAAACTTCTCTCTTATAGAGTATTGTTAAAAGTTGCTCTAGACTATGCTTAATCTCTTCACCAATATTTATCTTTTTACCCTCAACTAAAATTTCTTTTATTCCCTTCTTTTGTTTATGGCAAATCTCTTGCATATTGCATTTTTCGCTTATAATCTTTACATATTCATATAACTCATTCTCAATTGATGAAATATGATAAATAAATAAGTTAGTGTCCATTTCATTTCCATCAAAATTTATCCTATTTTCGTTTACCTTGATATAAAACGATTTTTTCGCGTTTCCGCATTTTACACTTATGGTAGCGCTCTTATTATTCCTACTCACAATAATCATAATATTACCTACGGAAGCTACTAGTTTTGAAGGTGAATAGGATCTAATAGTATACACTGTACAAAAATTTTCGTATGCAGCTTTCCTAATAACATTAAAAACTATAGTGTCAGTATAAGCTAATATCGTATACATTCATTTACCCTAGAAATAATTTTTTCAAAGTCATCTAAGTTAATAGTTGGTACAAAAATTCCCCAACTCTCATCGTTTAGTGAAGGCATGCTCATTATCGCACTTAGAAGTCCTCTACATATTTCTATAGAATTATCCCATTTATCCTGATTTTCCGTTACGTAATCCTTTAGGAACATAAGAGCATATAATATCTTCCCTTTTCTCGCTAACTGTAATGCCGTTTCCATCTAAAGGAATTATGGAAAACATGTATAAAAATGGTTAACTATAATAAAAGGGTAAAATGAAAGAAGAATCCTATCGGCTCCTCGAATATGTCGTAGAACACGGTCTGGAGGGAACTCTTACCGCCTTGGAGACTAATAAGGGGATACCGATTGTTCTAGTCAAGGAAGATCCTCATACGCTAACTACAATTCTCTGCATTGATGGTATAGCTAGAAGGATAACAAAAAGATTTACTAGAACCACAGTTCACAAGGCAATATACGAGCTAATAGATGAGATAGAAAGCATGATATCGCAACCTATAGAAGAATTAAGGATCTCGCAAAAAGTCTCCTTCGAGAATTGCATAGAGGAAAGAGGAGAAGAAAAGCCAAAGAGAAAAAAGAGAGAGACACCGAGACTACCATCAATTGACGAATATAAGAGAATCGAAATTCCACAAAAACACGTTATTCCTTTATTGTACTTAGGTGATAGAAAATACTTGTCTTTAATATTGGAATTAGGCATAATAGATATTATAGAATCGCTATCTTCTTCACCAATTATTATTGAAAACAATCAAGTTACACCATATAAAATTAGAGATATGAGAGCAGTATACAACGTCCTTTCGTTATTTAAATTGGATAGATTTAATAATTCGAATCCATTCTCTACAATTAGTTTAAATAGAAAATTCCTAACTTTCTTCACTGCGCTATACAACGATGTTGAGGTGTTAGGTCAAACTTCTATCAGTATGTTACAGAGAAATTTAAAACTAGTAAAGCATAGAGTGAAGATGTTCTCAGCAAGTAAAAAAGGTAATTTACATACCGAAGAAGTTGAGATACTAAATAATAAAAATAGTTTAGAGAGAAATGATATCAGAGTTGGTTTGTTCTTAAGAAGTAATGATGGAAATACTGTTCAGATTGGCGATATAAATCTTGGAGAACTTCATGAAAAGAATGTATTTACAGTAAATGAATACATATATTCTTCACTATATATGATGGAAGACGATGATTATTTATTTTTTGATAATATATTAATGAAGTTACTAAACACTTACATCGCAAAGAGTAACTACTCTAAGTTAACTAGGGATATAATAGAAAGAGAAACTAACATTAATTACTCGATACCAATAGTGATGAGAACAATGGCAAATCGTATAGAACTGGCTAATCCAATCCTATACTGGTATTCTAAAGAGATTTTAAACAGTGATGAAATATGTATAAATTGTCCTATTATCGAATATGTTAACAAGTTTAACGAGTTTCTAAATAATTACGTAAGATTAGGATATTTCAGAAGCGTTTTCCTTTAGTAAAAATATATGCACCTAATAAGAAGGCGAGTACAATAAATAAGAATAGTGTATAATAGTTGATATTCACATCCATACTTTTTTCCTCTACTGATATAATATTGGCTGGAATATAGAAATTACTCCCGCCTTTTATTAATGGTATTATTAGGGTTATGTTCGTAGATGAGTTAATCCAAACTATCCTTACGTATTCATAAGACGTTGATGAGGGAAATATTATTGGTAATGGAAGTGAAAATTGACCATCTGAATTTGTGTAACCTTTATAATAAAGTTGCAAGGATGATAAATTATCGCCAATATAGATATAGAATTCTTGATTCGGAACAGTAGTGCCGTTATTTCCTAAAAATTCGAACGTTAAAAGACTTTGTAATCCTATTATGAAATTTGGAGAAACAAAGAAAATTCTTGAGATACCATTATCGGTTCTCCATCCAATATAACTTATGTTTGACCAAGGTATTGGTGTAGTAATGTTTAAATAATATGTTCTACTACCGTTAATAATTTCATATAGACTTATATTATTATTGTTGTTCAAAAACACTATATTCAATAACCCTCCTCTAATAACTGGTAAAGTGTTGTTGATAATCTTAAAAGCTGAGTTTGGTAACTTAACTTGCAATTCTCCATTATTTACTGAATATAACAGAGCATAAACTTTTTGTGAGAGATCAGGTTTTGTCAAATTCAAATTGCTTCCTAAAAGTTCAATCCCGACATTACTTCCATTATAATATGTAAAGTTAACCGTCAGAATGAGATAATTTAATCGTGACATATTGTAGAACTGAATCACGTAACTACCACTTACTAGACCTTCTACAGTTTCGTAATTTGGGGTTATGTTAATAATTTTGGCAACTCCAAGTTTCCATGTTGGAGAGCTAACAATATCTGGTGATAAGTAAGTCTCTCCAGCTATCATCGGTTGACTTTCTGCAAACTTACCTAGTGTGATGTAATATATGTAGGAAAGACCATAATTTTGAAACCAACCTGCATATTTCACCTCAGACCAAGGTATAGGAGTTATATAAACTAATCTAGAAATGTTGCCGTTCAATGAAATATAGACAACTGTTAAATTACCATTTACATTTGAAAATTGAATGGAAAGAAAACCACTTACGCTAATAGGTAGATTATTTAGTACAATTCTCAATTTAGTGTTAGGGGTCTTTACTAGTAATTGGCCAGAAGTTACAGAATAAATTAATACATACGGCTGTTGATTTGCTGGTTTTTTCAAATCTACATTTCCACCTAGTATTATAGCCCCTGCTTGAACGCCTGATAAATAGCTATACTTAGTTGAGTAATTGAAGTTATAATAATTGGAAAAATTTACTTCTTGTACAGTATAACTGTAAGAAGAACCTACTACTAACTCATAAGTCGTATTATGAATCACTGTTGCAGTTCCGTTGGACCATAATGGACTACTGTAAATATTATTCCCAACTTGTGCATACGATAAAATCTTTACTATGTTAGGTGATATTATCACTATCGAGAAAGATGAGGTTATCAGTGCAGAAAGGGAAAGTAATAATACGATGAATGCTAGTAGTGCTTTCATACTTTCATCCCCCTTCTTATTAATAGCACTAAAGATACTATAGTTAGGAATATTGAAGCATAGCTCACATATTCAATCTTTTCATCAGAAATCACTATGGTATACTTACCTGGAGGGAGAATTATTGGGTGATTTACTACTTTTCCGTTAATAGTTAAGCTCTCATGTATCGGAAGGTAAATTGAATAATTTGAATCTATAACTTCAGTAATTTCACCAATCATGATACTTGTTACTATTTTAGGCTTATAGTAGGATGAAAAGATTGACTTATTATCTACAGTTACTTTACCTCCTATTATGGTTAAGGAAGTATTGGTAATAATCTGAATTGTATAGTTCTTTACTAAACCTTTTATTCCACTAATGTTCTCAATCCGCGTTGGAAACACTATTGAAATTTTTGATGGTGTCACGTTAGAGTAAACCATAAGGCCTAATGGTTTATTAAAAGGTGAGTAAATTACCTTAACTGAAGAATTTGAGTAAATGTATGAAAATGTTAATTGTGGAGTGTAGTTAGGTATCGCTGGAATTGGAAATCCAAAGTATAGGGGATTCTCAATAACACGTGAGTTATATATAAAGTACCTAACGTTGTAGGATATTGATTCGGTGGGCATTCCACTAGCGGTGAGATTAAGATCATTAACTAACGTCGTAATTCCAAACCCATACTCTCCGGGTTTGGGTAAATTAGGCAGATTGTATGTGTAAAACGTAGTATTTGCATAACCCGAAATTACGCCGTATGAAAAACTAGTAGCGGATAAAATAATTAGACCACTCAACAAGGTCAGGTAAAGGATACTAATATCCCTTAAACTTCCTAATGTTAAAATAGTAGCAAGAAGAATTAATGGTCCAGTATTTATTCCTAATATTAATAGAACAAATGATATAAAAATCATATATAGTATTTCGATATTTTTAAATCTCAGTTGATATAAAAGAACAGATATTGAAACTAAGATAATTGAGATGAGAATTTCTATGTTAGATACGTTAAATGTGAATTTATCGTAACCAAAGATTAAGAAGGGAATTAGCCAAAACGCATTAACACCTAGAGCATATAATAGGAAGTAATACCTACGGTATACTAATGGAATTACCAGAGTAGATATGAAGATCGGGATAGAAGATGCTGCAGTTAGCGTTAGAATTGAATAGAGTACTTTATTCTTATTATATGCAAAGAATAGGACTAAAGGTAGAAATGCGTATGAAAAAACCGAAATTGAGTGAGATATTATAGGATTAAATATATTAATCTGATATAGCAATGAGAAAAGTAGTGGATATTTCAAATTAAGCCTCTTAAAGACATAATATGATATTAAACCGGATAAGAATGTAAAAATTCCCAGAAACACTTCTGCTGTTATCAAAGGGTTCTTTATGATAAGTGTTAAAAGATAAGCCAAAAACCAACTTGCTATTAAGTGCTGATTTGAATTATAACCTATTTCGTATATCCAAGGTAAGTATAAGTGGGAGAAATAAAATGAGCTTGCTGACCAATAAATAAAGGAAGAATCGCTTGGGTATCCTAACATTATTGATGCAAAAGATGCGGGAATGAAAGACAAATATGGGAGAATTTTTCTTAACGTAATTCTAGTAATTCTTTTGTCTTCAACAATTATCCCTATTATTCCAAACATTAGATAAAAGTATGATATCTGTGAAATCTGATTAGCTAGTGCTTCATTATTTGGAAATATTATACCGGAATAGATTAAATATAAAATACCCGAAATGATTATAGCCCTTGGTTCACCTCCAAGTTTTATTAATAGGGGAATCAGTAATGCCAATACAATTAATAAGAGGTAGAGATTATTTATAATTAAACCCGGCGCAAGGGTTATAAGAATTGAATAAATCCATTTATTATTTTTCCCAATAATCGAGATCAACATCAGAATAGATAATATAATCAGTTTTTGTAATTGGATAGTAATAATATGTAATAAAACTAATGATGCGAATAGAACTGTTGGTACAATCAAGGACAGTTGAGATTCATAAAGGATAGACAAGGCGGAGGAAATAAAGAAGAACCCTATGAACGATTCGTATAATGGAAATTCAAATATACCTATAATATTTACTATACTCAATATGATTGTCGCTATACGCTTATCCATATTGAGCGCAATAATTATTTTCGCATGTTATTATTAAGCTTAATCATCACCTCCTTATTTGCTATTATTCCTAATACTCTTGTCAATCTCATTGCCTATTTCAACTGCCCTCTTATATGATGCCTCTATTGTCTCAATTAACGCTGACTTAACGCTCTTAGCTTCCATAACCATGAGTCCCCTTATTGTGGTACCGACTGGCGTAGTCACTTGATCACGTAATAGCATAGGATGATCTATTTTACCCTCCTTAAGCATAATTATAGTTCCACTTATCATATCCAAAACCGCATTGTAGGCTATCTCTCTTTGCATTCCACAAGCAACTGCACCTAAACTTAACGCATCTATAATTTCAGATATAAAAGCTGGACCACTGCCTACTAGTGCAGTCCAAATATCCAAGTATTCTTCTGGAAGCCAGTATACGTTACCTAGTGTCTTAAATATGTTCTCCACTAATTCTCTACTTTTCCCGTTATTCTCAGCAATTGTAGTAGTAGACTTATATACTATTGCATTAATGTTTGGCATGGCTCTATAAACCTCAGCATTATTAAGTAGGGTAGATAATGTAGATAACTTAACTCCTGCCATTATTGAAATTACTACCTTATCTCTCCATGACTCTATGCCAACTTGCCTTAGAACAGTAGGAAAATGCTGAGGCTTAACGCTTAAGATAATTACATCTGATTTATTAACTGCATAATTATTATCCTTAGTAGTCTCTACCTCTAGATCTTTTACATTTCTTAAAGTCTCATCTTTTCTCGCAGTAGCAATTACGTGGATGCTAGGATACTTTAGCCTTATTGCCCTTACTATTGCAGAACCTATTTTACCAGCTCCTAATATTCCAATAGTTAAATCTTCCATAATTTTCAAAATGCTCTGGAACTTAAATATTCAGACGGGTAAGTTATCTTCACCACTCCATGTGGTCCCTTATCATCACACACTTTAAGATTTCTCAGTTAAAATTTTAAGCATATATCTACCATTATCAAGCATCCAATGATTGTTATTAAAGAACACATAAACGTACTTAGGATTCAACGAGATTATTTTATCTGCTAACTCCTTTAGTTCCTTCTCAGAGTAATCATAAGTGTACCAAACATCTCTTCCATGCAATCTTAGGTAAATGTAATCGTTATTCTTTATAACATAAGTACCTATTGGTGAATCTATTGAGACAATTACACAAGTAACATTAAGGGGCTTTAAGTACCATTGAATGTCCCTAAACTCAACGGCCATTTTATCCTTTAATACTTCAGCAAATTGAAATACTCTCTTCTCATTTTCTGAATTCCTCTTAAAAGTTGGTGGTAATTGAAACAAATAAAAATCTGGATTCAATGAGTCAACTATTTGTTGAAACTCTTTCCAAGACTGAAAATCTTTTAGCCTTTTCATGTGCGTGATTCTCCTATTTACCTTTACTATCCATCTAATCTCCTTAAATTTACTCCACCTTTCAACTTGTTTTCTTGTAGGATATCGATAAAACGACATATTAACCTCTACTGCGTTAAGCCCACTATTCTTAACATACCACTCTAAAGTATCATCATCATTCCAGTCATACGTCCAGCCAGAGGTTCCAACAAAAATCTTCATAATACCTTTAATCCGCTACCGGTTAAAACTAATACTGCATCGTTAACACTGTATTTCTTATAAGCAGCAAATACAGTAGCAGAACTATATTCTACCAGCAGTCCCATTTTAGCCAATTCTTTCCAAGCTTCTACTATTTCATTATCGCTTACAACTATGCATTCACTAGAAGCCTTTACCATATAATCTAGTAGAAATGGTCTAGTTGATACTAAAGCGTCTGCAATGGAGGTAACCTTGTCTGGTGGTGTGTAAGAAATCTTTTTGAATTTAGCACAAAGTGGCATAACTTGCTCTGTTTGGACTGCTACGATTTTAGGCATTTCCGATATGACACCAGAATCTAGCAAGTGCTTGAACCCCTTATAAACACCTAAAAGTAAAGTTCCTGCTGATACTGGAATGAAAACATAATTAGGAATTTTCCAATCTAAATCCTTTACAATTTCATATGCCAGAGTTCTAATCCCATCTCTAAATTGAGGTTGTAAAACATGTGATGCGTAATAGTAACCAGAATTCTCTGCAGCTTTTGCTACATCTTCTCTACTCCCCCTTACTCTAACAACGTGAGCACCGTAGGATTCTATTTGCTTAAGTTTTCCTCCTTTTGCCGTTTCAGGAACGAAAATGTATGCCTCAATACCAGCAGCTGCAGAATACGCAGCTATTGCTGATCCTGCATTTCCAGAAGAGTCTTCACTAATTTGTTTTACACCTTTTTCCGCAAGATAAGAGACCAGAGTCACTGCTCCTCTATCCTTGTATGATCCTGATGGATTTAAGAAGTCGAGTTTAAACCATATGTTCCCCTTTTTAATTAATGGAGTTCTTCCCTCTCCTAGGGATATGAAATGTTTGATGTAAGGGAAAATCTTTTCACTATAGGGAAAACCTCTCTCAGAATTCTTATCAAATTCAAAATCTATCAGGATCTCGAATGGTCCTCCGCATTTGTTACACTTAATCTCGTATATACTTTCCCTTTCCTTTCTGCATTTCATACAAACCTCTTTTACCATACTACTAATCACGAATCTAAAGTATATAACAAGTTTGCTAGCTTTGATTATATAGGAACCTAAGAACGGGTTAAATGATAAAACTTATTCATATTATTACTATTAAGCTATAAATTCTCTTCCTAATATACTAAACGTACATTAAGTAAATCAGTTTAATGCCTTCTCTTCTTGAAGGTTAATTAAATTAATTGATTTGTAGGTCAATGATGACAATGTGAACTTATTTTGCCATTTTTCTAACTACGACAAATATTATTGTAACAAGAATTATTAATACAAAAGATGCTCCCCAAGCTACTTCGTTTAAGTTTGAGTAGCCGCTAAACGCATAATTATATATCATTACTGGAATTCCAGTAACAGCTGTATTAAAAGTCTTTATATAAAGGTTAGCAGTGGAAGAAGTGAGGAAAATTATGGGAGCAGTCTCGCCTATTATTTTTGCGAAGCCTATTAATAGACCATTTATTATTCCTCTTCTTCCTATATACATGACTAATTTTATTACTTGCCAGGTGGTTAAACCGAGGGAGTAGGCGACCTCTTCGTAAAGCTTCTTTGGGATTCTTAGGGCTTCGCTAATTTGTATAGTTGAATAGGGCAACATGACAATTGCTAATGCCATAGCGGCCGTAATCCCATTTAATCCTAAACCAATTTCTACAACTAGAATTGTGAATATGACTATACCTATGACAATAGTTGGGAATTCCACCATTAGCTCTAAACTTGCTCTAATTAAACTAGCTATTTTTGACCTTTCGAAGAACGATAAAAAAACTCCAGTAAATATGGAGATAGGAGCTGAGATTAGCACTGCTAATGAGACCATGTATAAAGAGCCTTCTAGAGCTGGACCTATACCGCCTAATCCCTCGCCGGGATTTGGAGGCAAATCTATAAAAAATCTAGGTCCATAACTAATTATAACCTTTGATCCATTTACAACTACAGTGTATAAAAGAAATGTTATAGGAAGTAAAAATAATATAACTAATAATGTTATAAGGGAGACAATTACAGTATCTTTTCTTCTCAAGATCTCATCCTCACGATTAATTTAGAGATTATTACAAATATGAATCCTATTACAACAAGAAATAACGCAAGTGCAAACATTGCATTATACTGGATTCCATACGCAGTTCCAAACTGACTAATAATTAAAGATGATATCGTATAACCCGGTTCAAATAGGTTCGGTGAAATGTTTAATACATTGCCTATTGTAAGGCTTACTGCCACAGTTTCTCCAACTGCTCTTCCAAATGCTAATGCATATGCGCCCAAGAAAGCCTTTTTAATGTAGGAAAGCTTCAGCGTAATTAACTCCCACTTACCTAACCCTAGAGAATACACAGCTTCCTCAAAGGACCTAGGAACTTGAAAGTAAACTTCCCTTATGAGAGAAGATGCAAAAGGTGTTATCATAATTGCCAATATTATTGAGGCCAGTAATATACTAGGTCCATTAGTAGTTTGGTGAAGCCCAACGTGAGAGCTTAGAAACGTAAATAATGTGCGAGATAAAAATGGGCCAAGTGATAGAAGACCCCAGAATCCATATAGCACTGTAGGAAAAGCCGCCAGAAGATCTGACAGGTTAACTAGAAAACTTTTAACTTTTTTTGGAGAAATGTCATTAACAAAAATGGAAAAAGCAGTAGCAAATGGGATAGATATCATTACGCTTAACACACTTGTTACTATCGTACCGTAAATCGCTGCTAAACCACCATACTGATCGTAAATAGGATTCCATATATTTTTAGTATAAATCGAAAGACCAACTTTCTCTAAAATAGGAATAGAATTATACACTAATACACTCAGTATCAATATAAAAGTAAAGACTACTACAGATGAAGGTATAAGTAGAAAATAAAAAAATTTTTCTCTTTTTCTTTTAATTGTTATCATTTTTAGCTCACCAAGGTATAAACAGACGTATTATTATATGATATTAGCTTAAGATTTTGTAGAATTAATTGTTGAATATTTGATGGTAATTCAATATACCCCGATGGTAATTCAGTCTGTCCAGTAGTTGCAATATACTTCAAAAATAAGTAAATCGCTTCTGCCTTAGACTTATCGGTATAATTTACCTTAATAACTAGCCATGAAAACGTCACTATAGGATAAGCGTTGTGTGCTTTAACGTTTAAGAAGACTGAAAGATATTGAGACAAATCTCTTGTCAATGAAGAAGGAAGCGAAGATAAATTAGCGTTTTGAATTGCGGTCTCAATTGAAGCTTGAGTTGGTAAAACATAATCGCCTGTGGATGGATTTAATACGGCCGCTGGAGTTAAATTCTTCGCTATTGCGTACTGTGCCTCAACATAGCCTATTGAATAAGGATTTTGAGAAACATATGCTGTAACTCCATCACTTCCCTTACCTCCTAATCCGTTTCCAAGTTTATCTACCGGCCAGTTAACGGTATAACCATAACTAACATTTGAACTCCTCCAAGATTGAGATGAGGTGTAAAGCCAATATGTAAAGATAAAGGTAGTGCCGCTTCCATCACTTCTATGAACTGCTATTATTTTTTGATGAGTGAAATTAAAGTGGGGATTTAATGCTTTTATTGCTGGATCATCCCAATATTGAATTTGCCCTAAGTATATCTTTGCTAAAACATCAGCTGTTAAGTTCAAGGTACCAGAAAAGCTTGGAATATTGTATATTATATCCACTGCACCTACAACATCAGGGATTGTGAGAACTTCACCATATTTTTGAGTTAATTGCTGATACAAATTACTGGGCGGAGGAACATCTGTAGCTCCTATGTCATAGGCACCTTGTAAGAAATTATTCACTCCTGCTCCACTACCCACTGCACTATAAGTTACTTGAATTCCATTATAATTTGACTGGAAATCTTTAATCCACACTTGCATTAATGGATTAACAAAAGTAGAACCACCAGCTATAATACTTGCCGAAATTTGTGATGAGGCTGTAGTTTGAGATGATGAAGCTTGTGACGAAGTAGAAAAAGATGAACTTGTTGAAGTAGTTGTAGTGTTATGACCACCTTGGGAATTTATCACGAAAAAAATCCCTGCCACTGCAATAACAACTATTATTAATATTATCACAACTGCCAAAGTTGAAAACCCTTTCATGACCTATCTTGAGATTAACTACTAGAAGTAGGATTATAAACATATTGTATATAATATATAGTATTCTCAATAAGATATAGTAGAATATATAGATTATATAGATTATCTTTTTATATATTAAAAATAGAAGTATGAGTAGAACGTAATGGAAGCTGGAAAAAGCGCAGAGGACGTATTTAACATATCTAGACTATATTTATATATAAACGATAAAGCTATACTGAAAGATATCACTATTAAAATACCTAATAATTCAATATTTGGTATAATGGGGCCTTCAGGTTCTGGAAAGTCAACATTATTAAAAGTTTTGAATAGATTAATAGAGATCTATGATAGTAAAATAAAGGTTGATGGAAAGGTTCTATATTTTGGCAAAGATATCTTTCAAATAGATGCTATAAAACTTAGAAAAGAAGTAGGAATGGTATTTCAACAGCCTAATCCATTTCCACATCTTAGCATTTATGATAACATAGCATATCCGCTAAAGTCACACGGGATCAAAGAGAAAAGGGAAATAAAGAAAATAGTGGAGGAGTGCTTAAGAAAGGTAGGGCTATGGAAAGAAGTATATGATAGGCTAAATAGTCCAGCTTCTCAACTCTCAGGTGGACAACAACAAAGATTAACAATAGCCAGAGCACTTGCGCTTAAGCCAAAAGTACTTTTAATGGACGAGCCTACATCTATGATTGATATAGTTAATTCTCAAGCTATCGAGAAATTAATAACGGAGCTAAAAAATGAAATAGCTATAGTTATTGTGTCACATAATCCTCAGCAAGTCGCAAGAGTTGCTGATTATGTAGCCTTCTTATACAATGGAGAATTAGTAGAATGGGGATCTTCTAATGAAATATTTACCTCGCCAAAAAACGAGTTAACTGAAAAATACGTTATAGGTAGGATAAGTTAGATTTAATTAATTTCTTTGATGAAAACATAGTTAAGTTATAAAAATTTGCAACCTAATGAAAACTTAACTACATCGTGATCTAATCGAAACATAAGCTTTAACTACAAATACAAATTACTCTGCCTCCCTTTAAACGCTTATTATCCCGTAACATTAAAGAATGTTTTACCGTCAACTTGTATTTTTTTGAACTTTATACCATATACGTTGGAAAGTAGATCGTCAGAAAGATCGCTAACTCCTCCATCATATTCCAATTTTCCTTTATTGATCACGATAGCTTTATCAGCATACCTTAAAGTTTCTAGCTCATGAGAAGTAATCAGAAAGGTCTTATGGTTAAACTTCTTTAAAATATTCATCACAAAGAATTTATTTTTAACGTCAAGATTTGAAAGAGGTTCATCCATTATTACATTGTCTCCCTCAGCTAGAGCCTTTGTTACTAAGATTAGTTTTCTTTCACCAGAGCTTAAGGTGGAGAAATCTCTCTCAAGAAACTTCTCCACATTTAACTCCTTTATATATGATTCATAATTAGCCCTTTTTCTACCTGCTTTTAATACATCTAGAACTTTCATACTAGGAGAGAAAAACTCAGCTGGAACGTATGATATTTCACCATCGACTCTTATTTCACCATCATACTTTATCATCCCAATTATCGCTCTTAGTAGCGTAGTCTTACCACTTCCATTTGGTCCTAAAATCACATTAATACCTTTTACTGCACTAAAAGAAATGCTTGACAAAATTAATTTGCCTCCTAATCTTACACTAATATTCCTCAACGTTAACATCTTTTCTCACCAACGCGAATATCATTATTGGAGCTCCCATGATTGAAAGAAGCGCAGTTAGAGGAATAAAATAACCAAATATACCATGAGATAAAATGTTACTTAGAATTAAGATTGTTGAACCTAATAGTGAGGAATACATCACTAGCTGGCTTGTGTTTCCTCCAATTAATCTCCTAATAATATGTGGAACTATTATGCCTAAAAATCCTATAATACCGGCTATTGAAACACAGTAAGCTACTACAAGACTTATGAATAATAGCCAGAAGACTCTCTGCTTATTAGGATTTACCCCTTGAGAATAACTAATCTCATCACTTATTGATAGTAAGTCTATCAATCTAGAATTTGATAGGCTAAAGTAAAGTAAGAGAATGGCAAATAATGATAATATTATGGCATTAAACCAGCCAACTACGCTAATATCTCCCAAGAGCCAAAAGGTAAGTGGGGGTATTTGAGGATATTTAGCGCTCATTACTGATAATATGACCGTTACCAGAGATGAGAAAATGAACGAGACTAAAACACCACCAATCACAAGACCAAGATATCCTGATTTCTTTCCAATCATTATGGTTATCAAGGTTGCTAGCGTTGCAGTGAAGAATGCTACCAAAGGTTGGAAGTATATTATCCATGAAAAGGGCAAATTAAGCATCAGCAGTAAATACGTAAGAACTGCCCCAAAAGCCCCACCAGATGCTGTCCCACTTATATAGGGATCTACGAGTGGATTTCTCAATAACATCTGAAGAACTGCCCCAGATGTGGATAAGATTGCACCTATGAGAATTGCCACAGTTAAGGTAGGTAATCTTATGTTAAGCAATATATAAGCGTAAACTCCGCTAGGATGGAAAATCTCGCTAATCGGTATAGTAACATCACCGTAGAGTAACCCAAGCAAAAACGAAATAATAAATCCTATAATTAAAAAAATACCACTTAAACGAACCATCTAAAACACCGGCAGAGTTACATTAAGATTGTTTATCACCCAATTGTCTGAAATGAAATGTGGCGCCTTTCCCTCAATTATGAGTTTAATAACTTGTATGGAATACACCGAAAGTGGTCCTGGTTCATTTAATAGGTTAGTTGCTAGATTTCCTATTATATAGAGATTACTACTATTTATTCCCTTATATTGGGAAATTAAGTAGTTGGTGTAAGTTAAATTATATACTTCCTGCGCAATTACGACAGAGGGTTTTATTATCAATAGTGGTGACGGGGTTAATAATGGATAGCCAGAGTAGTTCGCAAAAACGTTAATACCGCCCGCTTGAACAATTATGCTATTTATAAAAACGTTCCCGCCAGCGGTGTAGAAACTTAAATCTGGGCATATCCATAATAAATAAGCTACGCTTACATTTCCTGCAGTAGAGAAATCGCTTATTTTCTGATTCATCCAATCTATTAACTGTTGAGCTTTACTAGTTACATTAAAATACTCTCCTACTTTTAATATACAATTTTCTATCTGGGAATAGGTACTTGCAAAATCATTATTCGTAATTAAGACGTTAAGTCCAGCTTCTTTCATTTGCTCTATGTAACTTCCTATAAGCCCTTTTTCAACTACAATAACCGTTGGATGTAATAGTAGCAGGCCAGAAATATTTGGAGGAGATATTTGAGAAAACACTGTAATATTAGATGGTATATCCTTTGTGAGGTTAAGAGATTGCAATAACTGGTATGAATAGTAATCAGTTCCCACTATATATTTACCTAAGCCTAAACTTATTAGAATTTGTGTATCACTAGGTGCTAATGATACAATTCTAAGATTATTGTTAACAGTAGCCGGTTGTAATGTAGAAGAACTCTTGTAATAATAGTAGACGGAAATTACACTCACTACTATAATTATAGCTACTATCGTACCAATCGCTTTTACGCTTGGCATAATGTCTGGATAGACTATCCAAACTATAAATTTTTTGGCTCAGTTAGAATAAGAAAATATTAAATTGAAGTTTATTCTATCGGCTGCCTTAGTCGTATGGTTAAAACTTCATAAACCGAATCACGTAATTTTTCTAAATTCTTTCCAAAGTTTTCTGGGATTCTTTCTTCCTACCCTTTTCCATAAACTTACTTATTAATGCACCAATAAAATATAGGGTAGATAAGGTTATTCCTATTACTGTTTCTATTATACCTCCAGTTGTACCTGGTGAAATTATCCATGCGATAATAAAGGATACTAGAACTCCCCATCTCCAATTTTTAAGCCACGTAATTGACTTTACAACTCCAACGCCCGTTAAGCCGCCCATTATTAAGGGTAGTTCAAAAGACAATCCAGTAGCAATTAGCAATGTCATTACTGTACTTACAAAGGACCTTAGGCCTAAAGTTGGCTCCACTGCAGAACCTAAAGCAGTAGCATATAAGAGTATTATTCTTAACATTAAGGGAATAAGAAGAAAGTAAGCAAAGGCAGAACCTAAGGCAAACAATAAAAAGGCAGGAAATATTATACTCTTGAAAAGTTTCTTCTCATGTTCATATAATCCTGGAGCTACAAATGCCCAAATTTCCCTTACAATGATAGGGATTGTAGTAAATATTGCCAGATACAGGGAAATATAAAAGGATGCGAAAAGTGGATCGAACAAATTTATGATTATCAATTTCACGCCTTTAGGTAGCTCATTATATATGAAAAGCTGTGTCAGTTGTACAGATATACTATCAAATAGAGATGGGTATAAAACGGGAACTTCCGCTAAAACGTATTTAAGACCAAAGAATGGATAAGGTAAATATACTCTAACTAATTCTAAACCCAGCATGAAATATATCATAAAAGTTATTGCGAGAGCAATTAAAATTCTCCTTAATCTGTACGCCAATTCTCTCAAATGTTCTATTAAAGGTCTTTCTTCAAGCTTTTCAACCTCTCTAGTTCTTTCCGTCACTAGCTTTCAGCCTCTCCAATTCCTCTTGTAATCGTTTTATTTGAGCCTCTAATTCTTTAACTCTTTCTTGATTTGTAACCTTTACGTATTTGAAATTAGACCCAGTAAAAGGAGTGTTATTAGTAGCCTCTACACTATTCAATTCCCTCATTAACTCGTTCTTGAATTCGTTTTGTCTTTTCCTTATTTCACCTAAAAACCTCCCTATTGACTTAGTGGTATTTCCAGCATTTTTATCTCCGGCCATCAACAGTATAAACACAACTACCACTACTAAAAAGTCACTTAAGTTGCTAATCATTCCTATCTCACCTAAGTAAAAAAAGTATTTATTATTTTATTGATTCTGCTTAGATTTCTTTAACTCCTCTAACTGTTTCTGTAATTCGGCTATTTGTTTCTCTAGGTCTTGAACATTAGGTTGCTGTTGTTGAACTAACGGTTGTTGAAGGTTTTGTGCTTGCATTTGCTGCAACTCCATTTCGGCCTCTACTCTACCCTTCTTGAACTCTCCAACAGCTCTCCCCATCGATCTAAATAGTTCTGGTATTTTGGATGCTCCAAAGAATAGTACAGCAATTACTACTAGTATTATGATCCAATCGTAAGGGTTTGTTAACATTTTCCCATCCTTATAAGAAAAGTCGTATTGTGAGATTAAAAACTTTGTTTTCATTCGAGTGGGAGGTTAGATAGTATTAAAATAATTCAAACCAATCCGATATTTCACATAATGAATCCAATATCTTTGCATCGTACTTTCTTGCCTCTTCTACATTTAGAGGAACACTACTCCTTACCACTATAATCTCCCTTATTCCAGCTGAATAGTATGCCATTACATCATAGATTGTATCTCCTACTCCTACGCTTTCATTAGGATCTACATTTAATCTTTTAATTGCCTCTATTACCGGCATAGGATTAGGCTTTCCTAGTTTAACATCATCCCCTGTAATTAGGACATCTGGTTCTACATTAATTACCTTTAAAACTTGAACAGCAGAGTTACGCATCGACGAGGTTACCACTGCAATAGGTATTTCCACATCTCTCAAACGATTTATTAGCTCCATTACGCAAGGTTTAGGTTTTGCCAAAGTTTTCACTAATTCGTTATAAATTTCGGTTTTTACAGAAGCCAATTTTTCCGCATGACTCTCCCCAATCAAAATCTTTGCTATGTCTATCGTTTTCCTACCAAGCAAATATCTAATATCCACTTTAACGTCATATCCCAGTTTTCGTAAAGCAATTTCCCAAGCTAATTTGTGAACTTCATCCGTATTCGCTAAAGTGCCATCTAGGTCAAATATTACTGCTTTTCTCATAAGTTATAACCTTACTGGAAATATTAAAGTTTTAACACAGTAAGTCCTAAATATGAATAAAGAGTAGTATAGTTTAATGCAAGTAATAAGGAAACCAACTAGAATGCTTTCTGGCGTTACGATAGTATCGATAATGACTCACCCGCATTCTTGTCCGCATGGAAAGTGTGTATTCTGTCCCGGAGGAGTAGATGTGGATACCCCCCAAAGCTACTATGGTAGAGAACCCACTTTAATGAGGGCAATAGAAAACGATTATGATCCATTCCATCAAGTACAGTCAAGATTAAGACAATATGTTGAGAATGGACATACTCCAAGTAAAGTAGAGTTAATAATAATGGGTGGTACTTTCCTATCATTACCCATAGATTATCAAGATTGGTTTGTGACCTATGCCTTAGAGGCTATGAATAGATTTCCTAGTTATGATAAACCTTCTTTTGTATATTTAGAAGATGCACAAGTGAAAAACGAAAAGGCAGAAGTACGTTGTGTAGGAATGACGATTGAAACGAAACCGGATTGGGCTAAGGAGTGGCACGCAGATCAAATGCTAAGATTAGGTGCAACCAAAGTTGAATTAGGAGTGCAAACTGTATACGATGACATTTTAAAGTTCACCAATAGGGGTCATACCGTAAAAGATTCCATAGAATCTACTAGAATACTGAAGGATTCAGGGTTCAAAGTGGTCTATCATGTAATGCTTGGTCTTCCTAAATCAGATCCTGATAAGGATCTGGAGGCATTTAAGACAATATTTTCTGATCCTAATTTTAGGCCGGATATGTTGAAAATATATCCTACCTTAGTAGTTGAAACTGCGCCGTTAGCGAATTTATGGAGAAGGGGATTATATAAGCCTTATGGTACGGAGACTTTAATTGAATTAATATCTGAAATGTATAGATATATTCCTAAATGGGTTAGAGTGATGAGAATACAAAGAGATATTCCTGCTAATGTAATCTTAGATGGTAACAAAAAGGGAAACTTAAGAGAATTGGTAGAGAAAAAGGTCTTGGAGAAAGGAATTAAGATTAATGAAATTAGATTTAGGGAAGTTGGGATGATGTGGCAACATAGGGGATTATTACCAGATCATACTAAAATTCATCTTTACAAGGAAGTTTATGAAGCAAGTGAAGGTACTGAAATTTTCCTATCTTTTGAGGATGAAAAAGAGATTTTAATAGGTTATTTACGATTAAGAATAACATCAAATAAGGCTCATAGAAAAGAGATAGATGGAAAGACGGCCATAGTAAGAGAACTTCACGTATACGGGATAGAAGTACCTATAGGAAGCTGGGATGAATTGGGTTTCCAACATAGGGGGTATGGAAGTAAGTTATTAAGCGAAGCTGAAAAGATTGCGAGAGAGGAATTCGATATGCGGAAAATTTCTGTTTTATCTGGAATAGGTGCTCGAGAATACTATGCTAAAAGAGGCTATGTAAAAGAAGGTCCTTATATGTCTAAGCAGTTGATTTGATACCGTAATAAAGGGAATTATTTGGCAATAAACTATTTACTCTATATAACTTATAGATTTTTGTAACGAAACCCTTGCTTTCCATTATTCGCTTTAATTCCCAAGGGTAATAAAGTCTATAGAAACGTCTAACCTCTTTGCCGTTTATGAGACTTCTCTTGATTATATATCTTCTTAAGAAGAAAAACTTTAGTTGTACTAACCATACAGTAACCAGTATTTCACCTTTATCTTTTAGCACCCTTTGAGCTTCCCCTAAAGCTTGAGATGGATCTCTCAAATGATGAAGAGACGCTATATAGGCTAGAGAATCAACTGATGAATCTCTAAATGGTAAATATTCCATATCTGCTTGTACTAAATTTTGACATCCTTTTTTACGAGCTTGATTTAATTGATTTAGTGAAAGATCTAAGCAAATAACTAGTCTTCCCTTAAATTGGTCACAATTTTGACCAGATCCACAACCTACATCAATAATCTTATCTCCATTTATCAATTTGACATAAGGATTAGGCTTTCTTCTATACACTATATTATCATATGCATTTATTATATCTTGCTTTAGTACAATATCGCTCTTACCTTCATTCTTACGTATGGAGTTACACCTCCATGTTCCTCGTCAATAAATACCCCTCTATTCTCTCTAGTAACAGCATCAATTGTAACCAGTTCTTGAAGTGGAATTGCAATCTCCCTAAAGAATATTTGTCCTTGGCCTATTTTAACTACACTTCTCGGAGTTATTCTAATACTATTACGTATTAATTCCGACTTCTTAACACCCATGGCAATGTACGCCCCTCTACTTTCATCAATTAGTTCATTAAGAGACCAGTCTCCTTGCTTTACTTCTAAGGAGAAATAATCTGGTTTTGGTAAAATACCTCGTGCGTTCCCTGCTTCACCGTACTTTGAAGTAAGTGTTCCTAAATAATTTGTAATTATCCCATCTCCAATAATCTCTTTCTTCTTTGTTTTTACTCCCTCATCATCAAAGACTGAAAAGGATGAGGAGAATGAATTTAATGGATTATCATAAATTGTAATTTCACTTGATATTTTTTCATTTAATTTCAACTTAGGTGAGTTACCATTTAAAAAATTCCTAAGAACGTAATGGAAAATGGAGGCTACTATTTCAGAATCTAATATGAAAGTTAGTCTGCCACTCTCAGTTAAGACTTGTCTAGATGGAGAAGTAAGTTGGGACTGACTTGCCCTTAAATATTCTACAATTGACGGTATATCTTTAGGGTTACCAGCATATGAGAAATTTAAATCGTTATACTCTACATAGTTTACTACTTTTTCTTCGCGGCACTCCTTAACATCGTGAATTAAGATAGACTTTGAAATTTTCTTGCTTATAACTTTTAGTTGGTCATCTTCATTTAATTTAATATTAGTGAAGAGTCTGGAATACTTTTCCTTATTCGGCCACGCCTTCACTGATTCATGATAAAAGTCTTCACAAATTTCAAACTCCTTTATTTTTTGACTACTCTCTAATCTGTTACCATCATAAACTATCCATTTACCATTAACTAAAGCTCGACTTAACGTATAAGATCTTTTATAATCGATGAGGCTATACCCTTCAACTGAAAATTCAGCCTCTATCACTTCTTCAGAATATTTAACATCTTGCTGTAACATCTTAATATTATTTAATTTATATGCCTCCCTTTTTAACTTTCTCACATAGTAAGATTGTTTACATTTAACTAGCTAAAAGTAATTAGACGTAATAGTTCCAAGCTTTAGTATAATTCTATATACAATAAAAAAGTTTACATAAATTAAATATTACTCTTTTATACGCCCTATAATGAATACTTTTTATAGTAGGAAAGTAAAATATAATATTATGGCATGGGAGATCATATTAACCGCGGATAAAGGGTCTTTTACAGATTATGGGGGTTCAAGTGTATTAGGTTATGTAGCTTGCATGCCATCAAGACTAATACCCAAATTCTTTATGGATAGATTCTTCACTCCAGATGTCCCAGTGGATTCTGAAGGAAGAGCAATAGTAGCACCGTACGCTCTTAGAAAAGTAGAAAGTACGCTTGTTCATGCGGGATTCGATAGCGTTGTAGTAATACCTCCGCACAGACTAGAGAAAGCAATAAACCAGAAGACTAAAGTAGTGGGATTAACAGTTCATGATCCCTTTGGCCTAAATCCAGTTAGCTTTAAGTTAAGTATGATATTTGGAGGTGGTCCTACATGGACAGCCAAATATTTCGAAGAATTTGGAGAAAAGATCTCGAAGCTTAAGTCAAAGTATAATTTTAAAGTAATAGTAGGTGGGCCAGGGAGCTGGGAGTTAACCAAGGAGAATAAGGATTGGGCAGATGTTATATTCATAGGAGAAGCTGAAGCAGATCTACCACGAGTTGTAAAATCCATAATTGATGGACAAGAAGTCCCTAAAGTTGTCTATGGCAAGAATCCAAAGGTAAATGAAATACCACCAATAATAAACCCTGCAAGACTAGGGGAAGTTCAAATAACCAGAGGATGTCCAAGAGGATGTCAATTCTGTCCAATAACCCCTGAAACCTTTAGAACGATACCATTAGACGTTGTGAAGAAGGAAGTTGAAGTTAACATGAGGGCTGGTGTAAAGAGGGTTGAATTTATAACTGATGATGTCCTACTGTACGGTTCACAGAAGTTGAGGGTAAATCACGAAGCTATTACAAAGTTGTTTACCGAAACCATGAATATGGGAGTAGATGGGATATGGTTTCCACATATCTCTGCCCCAGCTGTTAGAAGTAGTCCACAAACAGTAAAGGCTATGTCTGAGATTGCAAGATATGATGAGGATAGAGCTGCTGCTCCAGTGGTTGGACTAGAGAGTGGAAGTGAGAAGATACTAAGTAAGTACATGAGAGCAAAGCCATTCCCTTGGACTCCTAGAGAGTGGAAAGATGTCATACTTGATGCGACTGCGATAATGAACGATAATTACATCTATCCTTGTTACACTATGACAATAGGTTATCCAGAGGAGACAAATGAAGATGTTGATCAATCAATTGATTTAGTTCAGTCCATAATTGATCATAAACTTAAAGCTTGGATATTCCCATTGCCGGTCATACCTATGGGAGTTTCTTATATAAGAAATAATCCATTTCCAGTGTTAGAAAAAATGCCCACCAGATATTGGGATGTACTATACATATCGTGGAAATACGATTTACAGATAACGAGAGAGATGATACCAATTCTCACTGGAGGTATCAAGAACAAATTCGCTCAAAGGACTGTCCAATACATGATAGACAAAATATTCTACAGCATTGAATGGGTATTTAAACAACTAAAAGAGACACAAGGGAAATATGCGTACACTTTCGCAAGTATCAATCTCAATAACACGACGGGAGTGATAAAGGCGATCTACTGGTTATTCAGGTTAGCCTTTAAACCTCTTTGATCTTTTCTACAATTGCATCGGAAATGTTTTTCCAGACAATTTTATAACCTAGATAATCTATAATGTCAACTATATAATTTCCATATTTGTTAACTAATGAAGAAAGTTGCGTATTTGAGAAATCTTCCTTTTTTAGCTCTTCTATAAACGTTTTCTTTATAGCGTAATTTTTAAGTACTATATAATCAGGTCTTTGCATCAACTTGCTTCTAACTATCTTCTCATTAACATTATATTTGGCAGACAGCTCCTTAATCAAGATAATATCGTCATTAACATCACTTAAGTCGATATCCTCGTTAACATTTGCTTGAAAGCCTCTTAAAGCTGAATACAGTTTACCTATATCAATTTTTTTCTTAAATTTTATTACATTTAAAGTATCCGGTATGTAATTTTCGTATGAAAGCTCTTCATTCAAGAGAACTAAAATCGGATATTTGAAGTTTCTCAGTTTCTCTATCTTAGAATTTACATATTCTTTAGTCCAAAATCCCATTATCTCTACATACACTTTGATATTACCTTTACTAAGTACGAAATCCGGAAAATAAAGCCTTTTTTCTATCACTATAGGTTCTGGTTCCCTTACTATATTCCAATCCCTTATGACCCTTCTGAACTCCTCGTAAAACTTTTCCTCAATTGAACTATCAAACCTCTTTTCCATCTCTTCATCATTAATATACTTAAAGAGTTTAGAATAGCCGCTCGAGAGTTCCAGTCTATAGGTTCTTCTTTTATTTTTGCCTAAAACTATATCAGCTATAATAGTCCACTTATTCTTAGAGACTAAAAACGGTACTAATGCAGCTAAATTTCTCCCATATTTCTCTGTCATCTTTACTAGGGACAATGGACCAAAAATCTCTATTCTAAGCGGATTTTCATACGCTAAATACATTAATCCTAGCATTTTTATTCTTCTCGCGATTTCTTTCCAGCCATCACTAACGGAAACTGTAACCTTATACGCGTTGAAAATAATGGTTTGCAAAAGGGAAAGATTATATATTTTTAATAGATCTTCTGGAGAAAATTTAGGGAGTTCCACTATTTTCTTTTCAACGTCAAGGTCTTCATACATAGCCTTTATGGGATCAACGTGAAAAAGGTCACCGACCTCTTTTAATACTCTCTCCTTATCGTTCTCCTCTAATACTGGACCCCTACTAAATAATTGCCTACGCAATTCTATATAATCGATCTTAGTCGCACTTTCAACGATACAATATCTTAGATAAATTTTCCCTAATCCCTTGACTAGTTTATAATCATATATTTTAGATAAATATTTTAAATCTTCTAGAATATCACCAACTTTTGCTCCTATTTTAAACATGTCAATGACTTCCTTTGCTACATCTATGTCAGAATCTGTAGCAAATAGTGGAATTATCCTCTGATTTTCTATCTTAAACCTAGCTAGATCAGAGGTTAGCATTTTGTCTTCGCCTTTTACTTAAATTATAATCACTAGTACCTTTAGTTATTATTTCTATCAATCTAGCTTTTTTATTCTCTTTCTTCCTTAAGATTCTACCTAACCTCTGTATGAATTGCCTAGAGGTTCCATAACCTCCTAGAACTATACCAATAGAAGCATCTGGAACGTCAATACCTTCATCGAGGACACTAGAAGTTACTATTACATTGTATTTTCCAGATCTAAATTTCTCCAGAATCTCTATCCTTTCTTGCTTATTCGTCTTGTATGTAACTGCAGGAATTAAGAATAGTCTTGATATCTCGTATACCATTGACGTATTTCTAGTAAATATTATAATTTTCTCACCATTTAGCTCCTTGAGCAAGTCTTTAAGCTTCTCTAACTTTGCCTTGGAATTTACAGCTATCTTGAGAGCTTCATGCCATGCTAATAATGCCTCTCTAGCTTCCTTATCCTTAACTGCTAGCCTAAGTAGCCTATTGAAATCATTCAATGACTTTAACTTAAGATTACGTTGAGATAAAAATTTCTTTAGGATTCCTCTATAGTGCCTATATAATTTCTCTTCGTCTTCAGTGAGATTTACGTATATACGTTGAATTTCAAAACTTGAAAGATATTTTCCGACTAGGTTAGAAACTGTAATCCTATATACTAAGGGCCCAACGAGTGATGGATACAGTTTGTGTCTTCCGTCACTTCTTTCTGGCGTAGCAGTCAAGCCTAATCTATATGGGGCAGCTAAACCTTGAGCTATTATGGAATATCCTTCTGAAGGTAGATGATGAACTTCATCAAAAATTACTAATCCAAATTTATTTCCTATTTTCTCTAGCTGAGTGTACGCTGAATCATACGTAATTACGGTTATTCCCTTAAGTTCATCATATCCTCCCCCTACCCTCCCCGCCTCAACTCCAAGTAACTCTCTTATATTTTCATACCATTGCTGTAATAAATCGATTGTAGGCACTATTATTAGTGTAGCAAGCCTAATCAGAGCTATGGCCTTCAATCCTATTACAGTTTTTCCACCTCCAGTGGGAATCACTATTATCCCTAGCTTACTCTTTAACCATGCATTCAAAGCCTCTTGCTGATATTCCCTTAATTTTATTCGATCTACAATCAAAGGAAAAGGTAATAACTCTAGGACGCTATCCTCAACTTCAACGTGAGACCTCTTATAGTAATAAAGGACTTCTCGATACTTGTTTGCTTGGCCTATATAGCACTTAAACTCATCATTCCAGCTTAAACCGGGAGCTGAAAAATCGGATAGTAATAAACATTTAAAGTATCGTAATCGTACCACGATATAATGAATAGTTTTCGCAGTTATAAAGGGAGATGTTTAGAAATGTTTAAATATGATTATACTGTACCTTATACTAATGAAAGGAGCAATATTGTATAAATATAATGAGCCATTAATTATTGAGGATAATATTCAAATAGATGAACCTAAGGTAGGTGAAACAAAGATTAGAATTGAGGCAACTGGCTTATGTCATTCAGATGTAAATGTATTTGAAGGAAAAACTCCAGTCCCTCCACCAGTCATTGCGGGACATGAAATAGCTGGTGTTATAGAGGAGGTAGGAAATAACGTTACAGACTTTAAACCTGGCGATAGGGTTATATCAGCATTTATTCATCCCTGCGGTAAATGCAAAAATTGTATAACGGGAAAGGAGAATTTATGTGAAGTCTTTGCGAAAAATAGACTAAATGGGACATTACTAGATGGTACAACTAGATTACACTTTAAGGATGGAACTCCGATAAGGGCATTTTTAGGAGGAGGATTTGCAGAATACGCAATGGTACCTTATACTGCATTAACTAAAGTTCCGGAAGATTTGGATTTAAGAAAGGTTGCAGTATTGGGTTGTGCAGGTTTAACTGCTTATGGTGCTGTAAATTCCGCTAAAATAGAGCCTGGTGAAACAGTTGCTGTAATTGGAGTTGGCGGTGTAGGATTGTCTGTGATACAGATGTTAAAGATTGCTGGTGCCGGAAGGATAATAGCAGTCGGGACTAGAAAATGGAAATTGGAAAAGGCGTTAGAGCTAGGAGCTAGTGATGTAGTTAACTCTAAAGAGACTGATGTTGTTAGAGCTGTTAAGAATATTACTGGAGGAGGGCCGGATGTTGTAATAGAAGTAGCAGGAACTACGGAAACAGTGAAAATGTCTTTAGATATGGTTAGAATAGGAGGAAAGGTAGTACTAGTGGGATTACCTCCAACTACTGCTGAAATTCCAATTAGGATAGCAAGTATAGTTAGAGGGGGTATTAAAATCATAGGAGACTATGGAGGGAGGCCTAGAGTAGATATGCCTAGACTTATTGAACTTGTAAAATTGGGAAAATATGACCCTACTGCGTTAGTGACTGGAAAGTTCAGATTAGAAGAAATTAACGAGGCAGTAAAATTATTGGAGCAAGGAGAGGCAATAAGAAGTTTAATAATTCCTAACTAAAATGGAGCTCTGGTAGTTTTTCTTCCAATTATAAACATTATTAAATAGATGATTAACATTATTATGGTAAATACAACACCTACTATAATTAGGTTACTTAAGACCGATGGTGGGACATTGCCAAAGGCTATTGGAATTGGTCCTAATAACACTAATCCTGCGAATTGCGGAGAAGATGAAGTAGTTGTCTGGGGAGTTTGAACTTGCAATACTACACCTAGGAAGAGTAGGATGAAACCAAGAAATATTAATGTGAGACCAGCCGCAATTAACTTCATATGTTAATCTTTTGTTATAAGCTTTATAAACTTTATATTAAGGTGAGCGTATGTATTACGGGAGTATAATTACAGTCTTATCGTCAGATAAGAATAAACTAACTGGGATAGCCGAAAAACTAGGTAAGCTTCATGAAACCGCCAAGACAAAAATATATTATAGAAAAAAGGGGGAATACATTAGATCAATCCTATTGACTACAGAGTATCCGGAAAAAATTATAGATTTAGCTGAAGCATTATCACTCTCGTCGACTGCAATATTATATATACCAGAAACTTTAACGTGGATGGATGGAGAGCTAGCACTTTTAATTGATTCTCTAAATACGCATAACAAGATAGTAATATCCAACTTAGATCAAGGTAAAATAAATAATATTTTAGGCTCTTTAAGCTCCTTTACTAAATTCGATCTATATAATGATATTCCAGACTTAAGCGAGACCGAAGAGGAGGATAAGGGAATAGTATATGTAGATAGAGTATTCACAGTCAAAGGTGTTGGAACCGTAGTTACTGGATTCTCATTTACCAATGTTGAAGTTCATGAGAAATTAGTGGCGTTACCTTATAATAAGGAGGTTGAAATAAAGAGTATTCAAGTTTTAGATGAGGATCAAAAGAGTGTTTCAACCGGAGTTAGAATAGGGTTTGCTCTGAAAAACGTAAAAGAAGAGGAAATAGAAGATTTACTGTATTTGGTTAAGCCAAATGTTAAGGTTGTAAAGGAAATAGAAGGACAAATAACTAATTACAAATGGTCCACTATAAATCAAGGTCAAAATCACATAATAGTTAAGGGTCATGGAATTGCAGCTAATATAAAAGTCGATAATCAAAAAGCTAAGATTATGTCATCTGTTCCAATACCTATTGTTGACAATAGGATACTTGTCTTAAACGTTAACGTCAGACAGGGAAAACCAAGAGTCGCTGGATATATTAGTTTATAAGTTAATTAGTATTATATGGAAAACGCTATTCTGACTGCATATAAGAAGGCAAGGGAACTAAATAAAGATGGCGAAGTTCACCTTTTTAAAGATGAAAGTGGTGCATACTATCTAATCATAGTTAGAACGGCTAATTGCAAAGAAAAGTCTAAACTAATAGATGCAATTTATGATGAGGTATACAAACATACTGATGAGATAAACCTTACAATTCTAATTATGTCTAAGAGCTCTTACAAGGCCTTTGCTGATCAAAATTTGGAAGAAATAGAAGTACAGTCATAGCTTATTTATTCTATCCTTTAATAAATCTAGATTGTTCTCAGCGGCAAAGAATACTGGAACATCATGAGGGAGAGCCGACTTAAAGCTTACTAATAACCATTGCCCTGGTTCCAGTTCTAGGGTCTTATCTAAGAGCATATCACTAATTCCAAAAGTTTCAGCTAATAATTGTCTATCGTACGGCCTAGGAAGTGTGCTTATGAAGTAAGAGTGTAACTGCTGCAGTGCGTTAGTGTTTAGGTAAGCTAGTCTTTGAGTACTTATTAGTGAATGTAAGTGATACTTTCTTCCATGTCTAAGCAATTTCTCTATGGCAGTGCTTGAGGCTTCACTTTTATCTTTCTGTTTGGTATCATAAGGTATAAACTCTTGAGCTTCATCTATTATGAATAGTACTTTAGGATTGTCGGAATACATTCTCTTTCTCCTATTGTAAATTTGATTAATTACAGTCGCAACTACTTGCCTTCCCTCTTCTAAGTTAGGGAGTTCTAAAATAAATAATCTAGGTGAGTCCCTGGAAGAATCCAAAATTTCAATCGCTAAATTTTCTATATCATAATCTTCAGTTTCTCTGATGCCGAGTGAGATGTATGCTCTTATACCAGATATAAATGTAAACAGTGACGAATTCTCCTTTAAATGCGCATCTTTTCCTAAGTTTTCTATTTCATCCAATAAATTATTAATAGAGTCATCTATGATATCATCCACTGTCAATTTCCTTTCTCTCATGAAATTATCTAACTTACTTAGGAAAGTATAGAGTAGTGGTTTCTGCGATATTGCAGTATATTTATCTTCTATCTGCTTTTTGACTAGATCTATTAAATCGGCATAAGTTAAGTAAGTAAAACCTTCAGGTGGAACGTATAACTGTTTCATTTTCCCATTTTGATGTAGAATTTCTGCACTTTTTTTTATCTTATCTCTAATATCTATAATGTCGTCAGGAATCACGTGACTTCTTAAAAATTTTCTACTCGCATCAGCTGGATTAGGGGGAACTCTATCTAAGCTTATAACTCTAGATGGAACTTCAAGCAACTTATCTAAGAGAAGTATTGCGTACTCCATTGATACGTCAAATATTACAACTTTAGTGTCGGGTAGGTTATCTAACACTTTTCTTGCTATCAAGGATGCTAAATTTGATTTACCCGAGCCCGTAAAAGCGAAAATACCTAGGTGATACTTTATTGCTTTTTCTAAATTTATATCTAAAGAAAGTTGTTCATGTAGAATGTTTCCTAAACTTACATTACTATTTGCACAGACAAATGACGCATACGCCTTTTTATTTAAAATCTTTACTGAGGAACCCAATAGAGGTGGGAAATATCCTTTTTTAAATTGAATATTGTTCGAATTTATTTCGAGAATATATCCCAAAGGATAAGTTATTGAATCTATCCATATTTCTTTCTCATCGTTCGAATACCAACTTTCACTAACTTTTTTCATGATTTCATTTCTAATCTCCTTAGGTATTGTAGAGTCCAGATTTATCATACCATAATGCATCGGAATAATATCTGCAACTTCTAAAATCAGATAGTAATTTTCCTTTATTGTATTTACAGCAAGCAATTTTCCTATACCTAATTTATCCTTTAGCGAGAAGGGGAATTCTACTATATAATTTCTAAAAGATATTGTACCCCTGCCATCAGAAGTTTGCCTAGTTATTATTTTGGCTTCTCTTAGCTTTCCCTCTTCTACTTCAAAAATACTTTCCATCATTTCTTAATCTCTCAATCCAACTTCTAAATTCTCTGTATCTAATATTGCTTTGCAAACTGGTGACATTTATGAACTTGCTTAATTTATTTCTGTAATATTTCACTAACTTATCAGCTAAAAACAATGGATAATTATACCCTAAAGCTTCTGGTATTGGCTCCCTTCCTAGATTATAGATTAGAGAAAGCAATTCTTCCGGATTTTCTACAAAAACTTGAGACTCTATGTAGAATACCCATGAGGAGGGAAACAGTTTAAAATATCCATAAATCGTTTCATCATGTTTTTCATTAATTACTAGCCAAGGGGGGTTTTCTACATTGTTCAAATTTTCTCTTTTTACTATATCAAAATCCTTTACAATTCCAATGGAATTTTTAGGAACCGAAATACCTAAAGATTTATCAAATGACAGTTTTCTATCGAAAAATATTAGATCAACTTCATTTTCCTTTATATTGTAGTATTCTAGTTCTCTCATTCTCTTCTCTGCTTCACAAATGCACAGCTCATCATCAACTGAAATATCTTCTATAGTAAATTTAAAATCCTTAAATATTCTGCCTTTGATTATGCCTATTACTATATAACCTCCTTTCTCTCCTTCCAAAATAATGTCAGAGAAGGTTCCATCAATTGCGGCAAACGTTAACTCTCTATTCAGAAAGTAATTTTTGTTTGATCTCAATCTTACTATTGTGCTAAAATCACCACTATCAATATTTGATGACATATTCATAACATCAATTAGGGTATTAGAGGCTAAAAGACTTAGGGAACTACATATGAGTCAAACGAGAATTGCTAATCTATTAGGAGTTAGCCAACCAGCAGTGAAACAATACTTAGATGAAGACGAAAATTCGTACATTAAAAGATTACAGAATTTGGGATTAACACGTGAAGAAATAGACGATTTTCTAGATAAACTTACGCAATTACTAATAAATGGTGACCCTAAACAAGTAATGCAATATATCAGTGTGTTTTTCCTTTCCAATTTAAGTAGGCTAAAATTCTGTAAATACCACAAAATGATTGATAGTGAAATTCCTGTTGATTGCGACATTTGTAAAAGTTTGTACAAGGAGAATGAAGAGGAAATGATGGAACTTGCACTATCAATGCTTCAAAACGAGTCTGTAGCGGAATTAATCCCAGAAGTTCTAAGCAATTTAGCCTTTGCAAAAGCCAACGCTAAGAGGGAAGAAGATGTGCTTGCAATTCCAGGGAGAATAACTAAAATTAGAAACCTACCAACACCTGCTTCTAAACCAATGTGGGGAGGAAGCAAGCATTTAGCTAAGGTACTATTATCAGTGATGAAAAATCATCCCGCTGTGAGGTCAGTTATGAATATCAAGTATGATGAGAAAGTGGAAATGATATTGAAGGAAATTGGCTATAAATTTAAGAAAGTAGGTCCTCAGAACGACCTAGGCAATGAAAGAATAGCCGAAACAATAGCTGCAGTATTTGATGAAGGTACAGATGTGGTAATACATTTGGGCGGTACTGGTATTGAGGCCAACACTTATGTTTTTGGCAGAGATCCATTAGATGTTGTAAAAAAGATTATAAATATATCAGTTAAGTATAAAGAAATTTTCTCGCCTTAAATGGCCAAAAATTATATTTTTTCAGAATTGAAATAATTGCAGGTACTAGAATAGGCCTAACTACAAAAGTATCAAACAGTATTGAGACTCCTACACCTAGACCTATTTCTTGTAAGAATCTCATATTTGCCACCATCAATGAGAAAAAGGCTCCGGCTAAAATCAAACCACAAGTAGTTACTACTAATCCAGTATTTTCTACCGATCTTACTATAGCACTATTTATGTCATCGTCGTTTTTCATCTCATCAAATAATCTTATGATTATGAACATATCATAGTCTATACCTAAACTGAAAAGAAGGGCAAAAATTACAAGTGGGGATAGCCAATATGGCGAGTTATATACTAATGCCACTGTAAATGCTCCCAATAATGAGCTTAGACCTACAGTTAAGGATAACCTCAAGGGAAGTAGAATAGATCCGAGAATCATGAAGAGGTAAATGACAATTAAAATTATAGTAAGTGGTAAAGTATAGCTAAAATAAGTACTAACGGTATTATTAACGATATCTATTCTTTGTGCGTTATCCCCTCCAACTAGGAATCCCTTGCTTATGAGCCAATTTGTTAAATTTATAGCGCCATTGCTAAATACAGGGTACTTTAGGTAAATTATCAACAAGGTGTAATTTCCTTGATGAAAGTGATCATATAAGTTGCTATTATTGACAATGATCTGAGAACCTAAGGACATTGGTCCATAAACTAAGTTACCTTGATCTATAAGAGTTTTAGTTAAATTATAAATGAGAGTGTAGTTAGCCTTAGGGCTTCCATACAATATAATATAGTCTATACTATAATTGTAAAGTTGATTAAGAACCTTTGTACCTACAAGTGAATTTGCATGGGGAGGTAATATTTCATCTATATTAACGTTGGTGTGTATAGAAGGAAAATAAAAGATAAAGATAACGATAGAAACTAGCATAAGAATTACTAATAACTTATTGTGCCTTACTGCAAAGTTGGAAAGCTTATATAAGTACCTTTGCCTTATATCCGTAATACTCGGTAATTTTCGTCTAGGAAAACTAAGATATCTTTGAGGGATTAAGAGCAATAACGTGTACGTAAAGAAAACTGCTGGTATTAATGCTGAAATGGAAGATGTCACTAACGCTATTCCTATGTTTTGAAGTAGTGCAGAAGGGGAAAGGATAAAACTGGAGAACCCAATCGTGATACTAATACCACTTAATAGTATACCTTTTATTGAATTTTTAAGCGCATATAGGAGAGCATCTAAATTATTTTTATTAATTTCTTCAAAATATCTATATATGAGTAATATGCCATAGTCAATGTTAAGACCAAATACAATTGGAGGTGCAACCAAACCCGAAATATAATATATCTTATAACCTAGAAGCGTTTCCATGTACATGAGACCATAAGCTAATAAAAGACTAGTACCAGCACTAGATATTAAAATCAGAATTGGAACAATTGATCTAACTAACAGTATTAGTAATATCATTACAAGAATAATTGTAGTTATATCTATAATTTCAACGTTACTTTGAGTATAATATGCGGATTGTGCATAATACGCTAGGTGACCTATTACATAGGCGTTTCTGAGACTTTCAGTAAATTGATTAATATTTGTTAGGCTTTCATTGCTAGGAACATTTATAATGAAAAGCCATAAAGTACCCTTATGAAAGGATGAGTTAAAGGCTGTAGTTATATTATTAAAAATCACATTGCTTTCATTAACAGACGTTATGTTTTGAGTTTTAAGTATCCTTTCGATTAGACTAGTGTAGTTATTAAACTGTATCAAAAACTTTAATGCCAAAGTGTAATTAGTGTAATTATTAAATCCAAAGTAGAAAAGAAATGGATCTTTAAAGGTTAAGTATCCCGCATATCTAGCTTTCTCTAGTAAACTTCCATTAACTTTATCAAAATTTTCCTTATAGGTAGGGCATATGTTACTAGTGAAATTATGAAGTGGAAGACCAAATGTAATATTTAACTGATATTCAAAGTATTGAAAATTTGAAATTAAATAAAGTTTCAAACGAGTCAAATTCTCATACAACTGGCTTATCGTAGATGAGAAATTCTTCTCATTTAAGCCAAGGTAGCTGAGATACTCTGTCTTAAGCATGCTAACGTAACCGTTGGGAGTTATCACCGTAGCGTTATTAAGGAGATATAAATTAGAATAAATTTCTTGTAAAGCTTGGTTATAAGACGAGGAATTGATAATAATATACAGATTATCAACGTTGCCAATGTGAAAGTAATTGGTTACTATCTTATCAGCCCTTACACTTTGTACGCTGCTTGACAAGAATGGGGAATCCGAATACGTAAATAAACTAGGAGTTTTAATTGCAAAATGCAATAATATCATAATCAGTAATAACCATAATACCAACGATACAAGGCCATTCTTCACATTATTCCTAGACTTTATATACAGTAAAAAGTATTGTGGAAATACCAATTTTACATTGGTAACCATTTTTTAGATTAAGCATAAAGTAAAATCATGGAAAGTATACAAGATGTATTAAGGCTGTTGGAACAAATCGAATCTATCATAAAGAATTATAATCCATCCGCTGAGGATAAACAAGTACTCGAAAAAGTATTGGCAAAGAACATGGAATTAAATGCAGAGATATACGCAAAATATATAAAAGTTTAATGTACACTATTTTATTTTTGTGAGATTCGAAGTCACTGTAGATTACCTACAAGGTATAGGGAGAAAGGTACTTACAAGTGATGGGCATGTAGTAGAATTAAATCCTTCGCTTGAAAAGGAATTGTCCTTAATAGGGGTCTCATCGAAACTTTTTGCAGAGGGACTAATAGATGCTGTAACTCAAAATAATGGAACTTATTCTTTTTTCTTGCCAGCTAAAAAGATAAGTGATGAGTGTGAGAACGTCCTAAGGATATTTGAGATATGGATATCCACAACTAATCAGACAAGAAAAATGTTAGTTATAATTATAAACGTTGAAGGAAATGCGCAAATAACGTTATTGAGACCTGAACTCTATAACGATTTCTCTAAGGACTTAATTGAAATTTTAGCAAAAAGATATATTTGTCTAAAAATTACGATGCCATTTATGTATAGATCAGTAATCTTTGATACCTTTAATTCCTTCAAAAGATTATTTGACATAATATTTGAAGGGATAATAAACTTAAGTGGAAATATTTACATGGCAACCATCAGTAATGACAAAAAAGCGTTATTATGGAAAATAGATAGTACAAACATTCGATATGTAAGCAATAATTTAATACCCTCAGAGTTGTTAAGATTAATAAGATAGGTATGTCTTGGGATATAAGATACTTAGAATGGAGATTCGCCAACCTAAATGAGATCACTTCCTTTTTACTTGCTGCCTTATCTTTAGCAGTAGCTTATATACGCCCAACATCAATACTTTCAGATCCAATAGGTAGTATAATCATACCATATATCGTAGCATTATTAGCTATAATACCACATGAAATAGGCCACAGACAAGCTGCGAGAAGATATGGTTGTTTCTCTAGATTTACTTTAAGTTTTTCAGGGTTTTGGACAACGTTAATACTGAATATAATTGGTAGCTTCGTAGGTATCTTAGTTTTCTTTTCGGGATACACATCAATATCTTGTGGATTTCTTAATAGAGACGTTGAGGGAAAAACAGCTCTAGCTGGACCTCTAACTAACATAATAGTAGGATTTGTTGGCCTTATTGGTGCATCGTTAGTGCCTTTTAGCCTTGTTGGCTTATTTTTCTTTGAATTAGCTAGGTTTAACTTCTGGGTAGCATTCTTTAACTTGCTTCCATTCTGGGTTTTAGACGGATTAAAGATCTTTAGATGGAACATGATAGTGTGGGCAGTATTGATAATCATTGCATTCGCACTAACATTTCTATAATGGTGAATAAAGTGATAATAAAAAAAATAATAGGTATATCAACTTTTTTCTTAATGTTTCTTGTTACTTTGGGTTTTATGGTAGGTTTATTAGCAACTTTTATAGATTCTACCTCATTATATTATCTAGAACAATTAAACTACTTAGTAATTAAAGGGTATTATTACGAACTATTCACATCAATATTTATAACTAATAGCTTTGTTGATTTTATATTTAATTTTATTTCATTATATGTTATATATTTAATTTTTGGTAGTAGAGCGGGAAAACATGAATATGGTATATTTATCCTAGCTGGTATTCTAGGAAATCTACCAGTGGTGTTTCACCAATTTTACTCAAAATGATACAATTTCTATGGAAGAGAAAAATATCAGAGCGGAGTTAGAAAAATCGGCTTATTTCAACACAAGAAGCAAAAAATTTTCATATTTGTTGAAGAAACTAACAGAAAACGAGTTTATATATAAAGAGTAATACCATTTGTCTAGTATTATCAATAGAGGAAAGTAGGTGGAAGGACGAGATGAACAAGAAAAGGTTAAAGCGAGGGACTCCATAACTCCGTTATGCAAACCATGATATTACCCAAAACGGAGCTGAAGTCCCTCGCTATAACTTTAGCAACAAACAATATTAACGTTATCTCTCAAGATCTAGACCCGGAAATAGTGAAAGCAGCACCATCCTTGCTAACCGGAAACAGAGGAAAATACTACTTGAAGGTAGTAAGACGAGGCGAGAAAGTAATTAGTAAAGGTCAGAGAACCTTCAAGTTCTACCCAATCTACAGAGAAGTAAAGGGAGAGATCAACGTAGTCGCTGTAGATGAGACCGGATTAACCGTGGGAGAAAAGGAACAAGAAAAAGCAGAGGGCTTTCTACTCTACAACTGGAAGAGAAAAGGAGTAAAGATGAGATCCTTGGACCTCGTATATCCCTTAAGGTTACCCCTCCTAGTGGAGGTAGCAGATTTGAGAAGCGACAGTCCATCACAGTTCCTACTCAGGAGCGTGAGGGAAGTAAGCCAATACATGGAAATAGATTACGTTGTAGCTGACGCCGGATTCTTGAACCTAGGGGTCATCAAGGAAATGCCCGTGAAGACCATTGTGAGAGGAAAGTCGAACTTGAAGGGATTCAAGGAACTATCTAACGTTCCATTAGTTGAGAAGAGATACGAGGTTAAGGACAGGGTTTACGTTGCGTATAGGGTCTTGAAATTTGAAGGGCTTTATTATTACGATGTGGTTTACGTTAAGGGGAAGCCGAGGCACTTCATGTTCGTAACGAACTTCGAGGGAGATCCCTATGAACTGGCTGAACTCTATAGGTTGAGGTGGCAAGTTGAGGAGGGTTTTAAGGTTAGGAAGGCAAGGATAAGGTATGTTAGGAAGTTGAGTAATAAGATCTTCTTGTTCCTCTATTACACGGTTCTGGATTCTGCGTGGAATCTAGTGAATCATCTTCTCTTTAACTTCAAGTCCACGTGTAAGAAGGTTTTGTCCTTCGATTCATTCGTCAAGCTTCTCTAACTTTCTCGGTGTTCAGAGGAGACTATGCACGTCGTTTTCACCACGTGAGAAAAATTCAGAATTCTCCTCTTATTATTAGAATTGTACGCTATATTTTTTGCAAATTATTTTAACATGTTATGTTTCATAATAATTTTATTGTTTTTCTCTATATCAATCTCTTTTTGAAAGGACTAATATTATATCTTTCAAATGAAATAATTTGGTGAAACACCACTGGAAATCTACTAACTGTAATATTCTATAGTCCTTTTACACTAAGCTCGGGAGCGTCTGGGGGAATATTTGGATTATTAAGTTACTACACGTTTTACGATTTCTTAAAAAAGGATAATCTAGGGGTTTATGGTCTTGTATTTTTAGTATCAGTATTTGGAGTTAGTGATTTAATATTCCCTAATGTGAACGTTGTTGCTCATATCGGAGGTATTTTGGGAGGTATTATGTACGCAGTTGTCTATTACCTTATAAGGAGTGGAAGGACAATAAAATAATTATGATATTAGTAGAGGAAATACTATTAATTATAGGATTCTTAATGCTCCCATACGGTTTGTATGAAATTATCAAAAGTGAGGCAGATAGAGCTGTGAAGATAACCCTTGTTGGGATTTCAATAGTTTTATTTGCAATTGAAACGATATTAGCAGTGAAGCAATGATAATAATAGTGACTGGCACACCCGGTGTGGGAAAAACCGTAGCTTCAAAGAAACTTTCTGAGGCGCTTAATCTAAACTATCTTTCTCTTTCCCAATTTGTTATAGAAAATAAACTTTATACGGAATATGATGAACTTAGGCAAAGTTATATAATAGACGAGGATAAAGTAAAGGAAGAATTAGAGAAAATTATTTCAACTAGCCATCTCGTGATTGAAACTATATACCCTTCATTGGTATCTACCGCTGACTTAGTAGTTGTCCTTAGGAAGAATCCTTTTTCTCTATATAATGAACTAAAAGGAAGGGGTTGGGCTGATATAAAAGTAGCTGAGAACGTGGAGGCAGAAATTCTAGGAGTGATCTCACAAGAGGCTAGAGAAGCCTTTAAGGATAAGGTGTGTGAAGTAGATACCACAGAAATGAGTACAGAACAAATATTAAATAAAATACTAAATAAACAATGTGATGGACCAATAGAATGGTTAGTTGATACAAAAGTACAAAGATTTTTAGAGGAATTAGATAAGATTATTAGCTCCTATGAGAATGATATCTAGATGAGCAGTAATCCTTTTAGAATTCAAAATCCTCAGCCACAACCTCAAAGACAGCCTCGTGATTTAAGAAAGGTTAACCAACAAGTTCAAGCTGTTGATCTAAAAGTACAAATGAAGATGAAAAATATAAAATATAAGATTGGAGTAGTTAGTGGAAAAGGTGGAGTTGGTAAATCATTTGTCTCATCTAACCTAGCAATGGCTATAGCTGCGAGCGGTAGAAAAGTAGGTATAGTAGATGTTGATTTCCATGGACCATCAGTGCCAAAAATGTTAGGCGTTAGAGGACAAATGTTAACTGCCGATGATAAGGGAATAAATCCAGTTATAGGGCCTTTCGGAATAAAAGTTGTTTCCATAGATTTTCTATTACCTAGAGACGATACGCCAGTAGTATGGAGAGGAGCCATAAAACATTCAGCGATAAAACAATTCCTAGGTGACGTTAATTGGGGAGAATTGGACTATCTGATAATAGATATGCCCCCAGGGACTGGAGATGAAGCTTTGTCCATTGCTCAATTAGTTCCTGGCATTACAGGATTTGTTATCGTTACAATACCATCTGAAGTTTCCACATTAGCTGTTAAGAAATCAATAAATTTCGCTAGAACTGTAAACACAAAAATATTAGGTGTAGTTGAAAATATGAGCCATTTTGTATGCCCAAGTGATGGGAAAGTCTATTATATATTTGGAGAAGGTAAAGGTAAGAAAATGGCAGAGGAAATGGGAGTAGACCTTTTAGGTCAAGTTCCTCTTGATCCTTCCATAGCAGAAGCTAATGATGCTGGAGAACCCTTCTTTTTGAAACATCCAGACAGTCCAACTTCTAAAGAATTCTTAAATATAGCTGACAAAGTAATTAAAATTGTTGAATCCAATCAATAGCTTTTTGACTTAAGTCGAAAATAAAATTTCCTTTCATTATAAACTGGATATTTTTCTAATAGTCCTTCTCTAACTAAATTCGCTAGAACTTTTCTAAATTCCAATAAATTAATCTCCTCCCCCATTTGAATTAGTTCATCCCTTATTTGTGTGGACGTTTTATCACCTTTAGATACGATGTCAATTATTTTGCGTTTTAACTCTGCACTCATGATAATATTTATTATATAAATGCAAATAAAAAATTGAGGGTTAATGAAGGAAAAACTTAAAAATAAAAAAATATTAAATAAAGATTGGTGAAAGTTTATTGAGTATTGAAATTAGCGAAAAAAGTTTTTTATTGAAAAGGTTCTTAATAGTAGCCTATGGTCTATCAGAGGCAGATGTAGATGCCTTCATAAAGATAGTAAGTAGTGAGACTGGAAAAGATGTAGATGCAATAGCTGGAGAATTAGGAATAAGCAAGAGTAGGGCAAGTCTAATACTAAAGAAGTTAGCTGATGCTGGATTAGTAGAAAAAGAGAAAACTAGTGTGAGTAGAGGAGGAAGACCAAAGTTCTTATACCGTATCAATAAAGAGGAGCTAAAGAAAAAACTTATTAAAAGATCAGAAGAAACTTGTAAAGATTTACATACTATTATATCCTCTTTTCTTTAAGTATTCCCTCAACAAAGGTGTATTATCTATTTTTTGCTTACTTAAATATTCTAAGTAAATTCCCTTTGGTTTTTCTCTTTTCCTATTAACCCTTATAAGCCTAGAGGGAGTTGCAATTATATCAACTGGTACATCAAAAGGTTCTGAGGGTATCTCATCAACTATTTGTACATCATGAACAGTAGTTGCAATAGGGGTATTCTCATCTACCTTACCAAGCTCCCTTAAAATTGCAAACTCCAACTCACTATATCCTTCACCTTTGCCAACCCTATTTCCATTTATGTCAACAGCCACAGATCCAGCTACCATGAAATCAACCCTCACTATATCTTCTAAACTTATCCTTATTCCATATTTTTCAAAGCCGGATATTCTAGAAGCTCTTGGTATATCAGAAGGTGAAATTCTAGAAGGATCTAATAAAAAGAAGTCTCCTCTTAATCTAGGAGTAGGGACTAGAACCTTTTTCTTATGTCTCAACGCAATTTCTCTTACCTTATATTGTGGGGAATCAGGGTTAACCTTAATTATTTCGGCGTTTTCGAACTCTTTACACTTTACTAAGTTTAAAGCAGCTTCTTCGGCTCCTTTAAAATTAGGAATCCTACCGTAAACTGGCCTCGGAAACAGTGCTATATTTCCCTCCTCTAATTTTCTCCATATTAATTCTCTTATTTCCTGCTTAGATAACATTTAGAATACCCTCGTATAATAAGTAGACACCGAATATGACTAATATTACAGATGAAATTACCTTTACATACTTGACGTATTTTGATCCTAACATATTTACTGCCTTCGGAAAAGCTATTATCCATATTAGTATACCAACAAAAAATCCCGGTATTATTAAAATTGAAAGGGACCTGATAATGGAAATTCCAACAGTAATCCACCAACTTATTTGGTATGGATTAGTTAAACCCATGGAAAGTCCTATGAAATAATTTCCTTTTATGGACTTAGAAGGCATTTTAGCTCTAATTGTTAAGTACGATAAATATAACATGAAAATACCACCTATTATATATAGGGCATTTCTAATTGGTGTAGGGATGTATCCTTGAATGAAGTAAACTATTATAAAGAAAATTAAATCAGCTGTCATTGCTCCCGCCCCAATACTACTTCCATGAAGCCACGATTTCATAGACTCATTTGCGATCATTGCATTAACCGGTCCGGGAGGTGCAGCCATGGATAAACCAAGAATAATTCCTAAGCCCAAGTAAGTGAGTAACATTTATTAGACTATCCTTCAATCATCCTTTTAAAACTTAAAGCGTCATCAAACGAGTAAACGTTATTGAAAAGGACGTAAATTAGCTCTTTCCTTTCAGATAACACATATTCCTTTAGTTTCTCCAAATCAGCCTTAGTGTATTTATATCTATAATTAACTTCGCTGGATCCTAAACCGTGAAGTCGAAAATATCTAATTTGCTTATCATCTACTGACTTGTTTTTGAATGGATCTACTACGTGAATTACATCAATTTGAGAAAATATTTTAAGCAGAACTTCATGATTTTGATTCCATTCTCCTCTAGGCTCCCAACCATAGATAAATGATTTATCTAGAATACTGAAAAAGTCTTTAAGATTTTTTATGTTTTCATTATTTGGTGCAAAGGATGGAGGTGTCTGAAATATTATAATCCTAGAATTTAAAAATTTTGCTTCATTTAATGTGATTTCCAGAGCTTGCATAACTTCTTTAGTTGGTCTAAAATATCCGTAGTTTTTGACGTCCCCAATAATTTTCTTAAATCTCTTATATGTAATTCTATTATATTCATGTGTAATTATCTGATTAGCCTTAATAGTTAGCTCAACTTTATTCCGTATAGAAAGTTCCTTCAATTTATTTAGCCTTTCTTCTGATAAGAAGTTGTAAAAAGTCTCTTGGACCTCAAGAACATCAAAATAATTGAAATGCTTTCTCGTAAATCCACATGTACCTATTTTTATCATCTTACATAGATTTTGGGAAAAGATTAATATAATTGGTTTAGTATACACATAACTCGTGAGCGAGGAAGAAAACATTGAAAAAGTTAAGAAAATGTATGAAGAAGGATTAAGTATTAGAGAGATTGCAAATCAATTAGGGTTAAGTTATTCCAAGGTTCGTAGAATGCTAATTAAGGCTAAGGTTAATTTCAGGGGAAAAGTGCCTAACGATAAAATACAAAAAATCATAGAAATGGGTAAACAAGGTTATAGTGCAAATAGGATAAGTAGGGAATTAAATATCAACTTTAATACCGTATTAAGAATTCTTAAAAAATACAATCTAGGTAAAAAGAGAAGAAAGTTGGATGCAAAGGAAATAGAGAAGATAAGAGAAGAGTATATTAAAGGAAATAGTATATATAGGATCGCAAAAGAGCTCAATATTTCAACTAATCTCGTGGTGTATCACTTAAAGAAAATGGGTTTATATAGACCTATTCGTGAATCTTCTCCCACATCTGCTTAGCTAATTTACCATCATATTTAAATACATGTACAAGTTCTTTTGCTTCTTCCCTCCTTCTTCTGTGTTCTTCTAAGAAATTATTTAGTTTGTCTATTAATATCTGTTTTAACTCACCGGTTAACATCTTGCCTGATCTATACTCCTCCTCAATCTCCTTAATCCTATTATCATCCTCCTCAAAGAAGTAATATAACCACTGAAAGGGAACATCTATTTCCGGGTTTCCGCCATATTTCCTATGTAACTCTATTGTGGGTTGTCCCCCTGAAAATGCGTATTTCATGATTTTCCTTTCCACGGTTTTAGGATCATCTACAAGATATATTGCCGTTTCTGGGTTTGAAGAACTCATCTTGCCCTCTGGACCCGTGAGTGGGGGAAGGAATTTACTATGTATCTGCGCAGCCTTATAATACCCAAGGCTTTCCGCTATATCCCTTTGCAATCTCCAATAGGGATCTTGATCTATACCGGCTGGTATTAGACATCTCTTCTTTTCAAACATGGTAGGAGCTATCTGTAGGGCTGGGTAAAATATGAGACCTATATTTGAGGATGCGTCTAATCCAAAAGTAGCTCTTACTTCTGAAAACGTCAGCTTCTTTGCTATTTTCACTGTTATAGGATACATATTCCTTATGTACTCTGTATCTTGGAAGATGAACGTTTTATCGGGATTAAAGCCAACAGCGATTATATCTAAAATATTATCGTAAGCCCAACTCCTAGTTTGATCTAATGTAAATTCTGGATTTCTCATGTACTTCTCGTCGTCAGTTATCTCAATGTATAAATTAGCATTAAATTTCTCTTGTAGCCATTTGGTAAATATGAATGGTATCAGATGTCCTATATGCATACCTAAGGAAGGCGCTCTTCCAGTATATAGGAAGAATCCTTTACTTTTCTCATAGTCATTTAAAACTAAATCTAAATCCCTATGAGAAAAAAATACGTTTCTCCTGAGCATGACATGCAAATCCCCAGCTAAGTTCTTAATTCTTTGTTTCAGCTCTTCTGTAATTTTCTGAGTACCAAATTGAACAATTAGTTTATCATAATCAACTTTACCCTTAACTTCCCAAGGAGTTACAGTAAATTCATCTGGCATTGTAGTAAGAAAATACATGAAAATATAAAAGGTTAAAATTAAGTGAAATATGCGGTTACAAGGGTTAGGAATTAGATTTAGAGGCTAATCCGGTACCGACAGGTAGGTCTGGGAACTTCTCCTTCATTCTCTGTTCAGCAACAACAGATGCTTCTTCCAATATCTTCCTTGCCTCTGGTGAAGATGCTGCTGCGTAAGATCCCATACCTGTGAATTCTCCAGACTCGGTAACTATTTCTTGTAATCCTTCTCCTAATTCTGTCAGTTCTAACGAAACTTCAGGCATTATACCTCTTAAGGCAGACTTCAATTCACCAATAACACCCAATACTGGGATCAAGTTTACGAACACATCTCCTAACTCAGTTACTGTCTCTAATCTAAGTTGTACTTGCTCTAAGGCAATTTGAGTTGTTAATAATTGTCTGGAAATCTTTCTAATTTCAGCTACCTCATTAGCATACATTGCTGCTCTTTGTGTATCCTTAGACATTTGTGCTTCTACGACTCTTTCAAATAATATTTTATCTCTTTCTTGCATTCTGGAAATGTAAGCGTCAAGCCTACTTATCATGGAGCTGATTTTATAGTGAGCTTGAACCAACTTGTATTTTAAGGGCTCTTTAGAGCCCTTTATTTTAAATTTATTTTCCTCATAACCCCACATTTTCTGAAAATCCTTTCCGAGCATGGCTAATATATATCTTACCTCATCAACTCTTATAAGATCAAACACATAATGTGAAGAGTTTAAATTATTAGAATCGGAAATAAGTAATATGCCAAACACGTTCATTAAAGAAGATGAAGATCCAGAATACGACATCTTCGTATCAACTGATAACGTGGTAATATACTTAGATCTTAGGTGGAAAGAACTAGAATATAATAGAGTAAAGATAAATACTGACGGAAACAAGATTTATATAACTGATTCGATAAATAACCGAATAATTAAAGTGATATCGTTACCAATAAGGATAGACCCATTAACCTTAACTTACAAGCACAAGAATGGAATATTTATATTACAAGGTAACAAGTTAAACTAAATGACAGAAGAACTCTATCTAAAGGATTCTTACATTAAAGAATTCGAGGGAAGAGTAGTTAGGATAGAAGGTAACTACGTAATACTTGATAAGACAGCTTTTTATCCAGGTGGAGGAGGTTTAGATAACGATACTGGATTCCTAGTCAATGAGAAAGGGGAGAGAATAAGCGTTACTGAGGTAAAAAGGGGAGAAAACGGAGAGATTTTACATAAGATAGATCAAAATGGTTCCCTTAATGTTAATGAAAAAGTTATAGGCACAATAGATTGGGACAGAAGATATAGAATGATGCGATTACATACCGCTTCGCATATAGTCGCTGCATTGGCTTATAGAAAATTCGGAGCTTTGATAACCGGAGGGCACATTAGCCCAGAACAAGCTAAGGACGATTTTAATGTTGAAAATAAAGATACCCTTATTGAGTTAATAAATGAAGCTAACGAAATAATCAAAAAAGACATAGAGTTGAAGATCTATTTTCTACCTAGGGAAGAAGCTCTAATGATACCAGCTATAGTGAAACTAGCTGGAAGAAATCCACCACAGATTCCCATATGGCGAATTGTTGAGATTCCGGGTATAGATATCCAAGCTGATGGTGGACCTCACGTTAAGAATACCAAGGAAATAGGAGAAATAGTATTACTTAAAGTTGAAAACAAAGGGAAAGGGAGAAAGAGAGTTTACTATACTGTTAAACCATAGGGAATTTATTTATTAGTTTGGGCAGATAACTATTTTTGTGTCATTACTAATCAGGCTCGCTAAGTTTGCTTTAGTTGGTGGTTTAGGCACAATTGTAAATGAAGTCACTTACGTTTTAGCCTCTAAGACTATACCAATTGGGGTTTCTCTAGCCATTGCAATCGAGATTTCACTCATCTTTAATTTCGTCTTAAATGATATATGGACATTCAAAGATAAGAGGAATAATTCGTACCTTAATCGTTTATTAAAATTCCATGGATCTTCTTACCTTGGAAATATAGTCCAGTATATTGTTGCATTGGTTTTATTGGTATATTTGTTGCATATTTCTTCTATTTCTGATGCGGTGTTTATATTGTTCTTTAGTAAACTCGCTGCTTCAACCTTCACCCTAGTCCTAACAAATTTCATTGGAATTGTATCCGGGTTTGTAGTAAGATTTATAACTAGTCTAAAGTATGTATGGGCTTAACTTTCTTTTTCAGATATAATTTCATTTATATTATTAATCAATTCTATAACCTCATTCTTCAAAGCTATTCTGGCATGGGTATTCCTCAACCCTAAAAAGTTACTAGCATCCCTTATATAGCATTTACATCTTCTAATTAGTTCATCGTTAATCAGGCTCGTGGGAATTTTAAATTCTACTAGAAAAAACGGCGCGTAAGATTTATACATTTTGAACAGCTTCTTCACGCCATCTACTTTATCGTAAATTTCCTTCACCTTAATTTTGCTATTCACAAAAAAAGACCTTACTTCCTTAGGATTTAAATTAGATATAACATAATAGGTAATAGAGTTAATCCGCCAAATTGGTACACGTTTTTCCAGTTCCTTACTTTTATGTCCTATTGAAAAACCAAATCTCAATCCTGGAATTGCAAGGCTCTTCGTAAATGAGTTTATAATTGTCAAATTGTTGAATTCGTTGACTAGCTTAGTCGCGCTTTCCGCCAAGCTTATATCAATAAATGACTCATCTAGAATAAGTTCGTTTTTCTCATTTATAAGAAATTCCTCAATTTCGTCTAATTTGATTAAAGATCCGGTAGGATTATTTGGATTGCTAGTTAATATCCTACCTGGATTTAACTCGAAAACAAATTCGTCTTCATGTTCTTCTGCAAAATAATAGCTATGAAATTTATATTCACTGTAATTAGGCTGTGGAACAGTGAAGTTCTCGTCAAGTATACTAATGACCTCGGAAGCACCATTGAAAACTCCTACTAAATCTTCATTAACTCCGTAAATTTCGGCAATTATACCTTTTATCTCTCTAAGGTTTTGAGGAGGATAATACGCGTATACTTTAAGTTTTACGGCTTCATTAATTAATTCCTCAATGAACTTAGGTACACCCATAGGATTAAGATTCACGCTAAAATCTTTAACGTCTAAAGCTGGTTTTCCATTTTTCCAAGGGTATCCTCCATGTTTCATAGTTCCCTCTCTTCAAAATAAGCTGTAATTACGTTCTTTTCAGCTCTTCTTATAATTTCACTTAGACTAGATGGACTGATGTTTAACTTTTTAGCCAGATCTTTTAATCCTATTCTTCTAGGATAGTCGAAAAATCCAGCTTCTAATGCAATCCTTAGTATTTGCTCCTGCCTTGCAGTTATTGCATCTTTCTTTTCAGCTTTCACAACTTTTAAAACTCTAACTTCTTTTGTAATGTCTATTAGCGAGTTAAGTAATTCCCTAAGCTCTGTATAACCGTTTAGTATTAAAGTCCAAAAAATTCCATCATCTGTTAAAGCACCATTCATTATAGTATATTGCGATAAAATCTTAAGTAACTCACTTGAAATATAATTTGTACAGATAAATTTATACTTTGAAACTTTAATAGGTTCTTCACAAACTTGCTTAGCGCTGGTTTCGTCTCCACGTATCTCGAGAAGTAGCTTACCTTTCTCCCCATCAACCCTTATATCCAGAATGTTAACTGTAACCTTTTTAGGAATAAATTCTGGAAACTGAAGCAAATTAGGAGTCTTTATTACGACGTATAACAGCATTACATAATTACCTCTAAACTTATACTACTTAAACTTATCTACTAACAATTAAAATTCAGCACTCAAGACCTTCATTCACCTTTCATTAACTACGAGGCTCATCATAACGAGAATTATAAACTTCTAATAAATTAAGTCTTGGAGAAATAAATAACGACAGCAAATAAAAAAGTATTGTATGCGGCCGCCGGGATTTGAACCCGGGACCTCCTGCGTGGCAGGCAGGCGTCCTAATCCAGGCTAGACTACGGCCGCACTGTTTAATAATGATAACGCAAGGTATTTATTTTTTTCCTCTCGTAAACGACCTCTCAACATTACTTAAGTTAATCTTAACTCTCGTTAGTAAAAGCTAGTATATTATGGTTTTTCTGTTACCTTCGTAATATTACTAAATTACATTAAACTAGTCTAATATAGGTAAAAAGACCTTTCAATCAATATAAATTTTATATTCAAAAAGGTAAAGAAGAACAAAACTAAATTAGCCGAGAGGTAGCCGGGCAGGGATTCGAACCCTGGTCCCAGGGGCCAAAGCCCTGGATCCTTGACCACTAGACTACCCGGCTAATTCTATACTATTCTAACTTATCATTTAAGCTTAACGCTTAATTTATACTGACCTCTCTCATTTTTAGATAAATAATGGGGAACATGGGAGAAAGATTTATAAGTAAGGAAACAGAAAAGTTTAAAAGGTTTACTATTCGTGGCTATATATAATTGGGGTGTTGTATTTGTCTGAAGAAAATAAATCCGTATCCACTCCTTGCCCTCCTGATAAGATTATCTTTGATGCAGAGAGGGGGGAGTACATTTGCTCTGAAACTGGAGAAGTTTTAGAAGATAAAATTATAGATCAAGGGCCAGAGTGGAGGGCCTTCACGCCAGAGGAGAAAGAAAAGAGAAGCAGAGTTGGAGGGCCTTTAAACAATACTATTCACGATAGGGGTTTATCCACTCTTATAGACTGGAAAGATAAGGATGCTATGGGAAGAACTTTAGACCCTAAGAGAAGACTTGAGGCATTGAGATGGAGAAAGTGGCAAATTAGAGCGAGAATTCAATCTTCCATAGATAGAAACTTAGCACAAGCTATGAATGAACTAGAAAGAATTGGGAATTTACTAAACTTACCAAAATCAGTTAAAGATGAGGCTGCATTAATCTATAGAAAAGCAGTAGAGAAAGGATTAGTGAGGGGAAGGAGTATAGAAAGCGTCGTAGCAGCTGCAATATACGCTGCATGTAGAAGAATGAAGTTGGCCAGAACTTTGGATGAGATAGCCCAATATACTAAGGCTAATAGAAAGGAAGTAGCGAGATGCTATAGACTATTACTTAGAGAACTAGATGTTAGTGTACCAGTAAGTGATCCCAAGGATTACGTAACTAGAATAGCTAACTTGTTAGGTCTAAGCGGAGCTGTTATGAAAACGGCGGCTGAAATTATAGATAAGGCGAAAGGTTCTGGGTTAACTGCTGGTAAAGATCCAGCTGGTTTAGCTGCGGCTGCAATTTATATAGCATCATTACTACATGATGAAAGAAGAACGCAAAAAGAGATAGCTCAAGTTGCAGGTGTCACGGAAGTTACTGTGAGAAACAGATATAAAGAGTTAACACAAGAGCTAAAAATATCAATACCTACTCAATAACTAGAATATTGGATTCTGCATATCCCATTTTTATTAGGATCTCCCTAACTTTTTCTTTATGATCCCCTTGAATAAGTATCTTTCCATCTTTTACTGTACCTCCTGCTGCTAATTTGGATTTAAGTTCAGAAGCTATTTTTTTAAGTTCAGAATCATTACCTCCTAATCCTTCTATTATTGTGACCTCTTTTCCATATCTTCTTTTTTCAACTTTAATTTTAATAAATTGTTCTTCCTTAGAAAGTTGCTCACATATGTCTGGTGGAAGACCACCACACAGATTTTCTGCCATTCTCAGAAATTATCTTTATATACACTCCCCTTTTAATCTTTCTATCCTTTTTTATCAGATAAGCTTATAAACGTTATCGTAAAGTAAATGTTGCTATGGCAGTCTATAGATGTGGTAAATGCTGGAAGACGTTTACAGATGAACAATTAAAAGTATTGCCAGGTGTAAGATGTCCATACTGCGGTTACAAAATAATATTTATGGTTAGAAAGCCTACTATAAAAATAGTTAAAGCGATCTAGCTTTATAAACTGTAGCTGCTGTCTCCAGAATTATTCTGGAAGCCAATACACTAGTTATTCCTGAGGTGTCATAAGAAGGAGAAACTTCCACAATATCAAACCCTATAACTCTTTTATCTGCAATTAAGTTAATAATATCTAACAGGTTAGTGGGGTCTAATCCATCTGGTTCTGGTGTTGCTACGCCGGGTGCATAAGCTGGATCTATCCCATCCATATCAACTGAGATATAGAGCGATTTACATTCTTGCGTTGAGGTAATTATTCTTCTTGCAGTTTCCTTGACTCCTAAAAGTCTAATTTGCTGAGGGGTGAAGAAGAGTATACCCTTTTGTTTAGCATATTCTATTTCCTCTTTACTAACTGCCCTAGTACCGACTTCAATAATTTTCACACCATATTCAGATATTCTCCTCATAACACAAGCGTGATCATATCTATATCCCATATACTCGTCTCTTAAATCTAAATGTGCATCGAAGCTAACTAGGCATAATCCTTCTCTCTTAGTCCCCTTTATTATTCCCGCGGTTATTGTATGCTCTCCTCCTATAGAAATAGTGATCTTCCCACTTTCTTGGAAATAACTAATCACACTGGATATTCTACTTAAATTCTCCTCAACGTTTGAAGGATGTAGAATTATATCACCTACATCATTGAAACCTATTTCCCCCATATCTACATCATTTCGTATTGAATAAAATTCAATATATTGAGCCGATTCTCTAATTGAAGACGGAGCAAATCTACTTCCAGGCCTATAACTACTCGTAATGTCCATAGGTATTCCAATTATTACAAATGGGGATTTTTCCTTGTTAAATCCAGCAAATTTCCTACTATTCTCATTTAAATAAAGTAATCTTCCATCGCTCACTCGTTAATTTTGGTCATAGAACTTTATAAACTTGTTGTAATGTTAGAGAGTTGTGAGTGAAGTAATAGATAAAGTGTTGGACTTAGCTAAAAGAAGAGGGATATTTTGGTTATCGTATGAAATTTACGGAGGAGTTGCGGGATTCTACGACATAGGACCAGTAGGTGTAAGGATTAAAAATAGAATAGTAGAGCTATGGCGAAAATATTTCGTGAAGGATAATGGCGATTTTGTAGTAGAAATAGAAAGTCCAATGATAGGACCAGCTAAAGTGTTTGAAGCTAGTGGGCATGTAGAAAGTTTTACAGATCCTATCGTGGAGTGTAATAATTGCAAAAGAATATATAGGGCTGACCATTTAATCGAAGACATATTAAAGAAAAGCGTAGAGGGTCTTAAGCCAGAAGAACTAACGAGGATAATAAAAGAAAACAACATAAGATGCCAATATTGTGGGGGCGAGTTGGGAGAAGTAAGATTGTTTAATTTACTTTTTACCACTAACATAGGTCCTTATACTGGTAATTTAGGTTACATTAGACCAGAGACTGCTCAAGGGATGTTCACTGCATTTAAACGCGTATACGAGGCTACTAGGCAAAGATTACCTATTGGAATAGCTCAAATAGGGAAAGTAGGTAGAAATGAAATCTCACCTAGACAAGGACTAATAAGAATGAGGGAGTTCACCATAATGGAGATTGAGTTTTTCATAGACCCAGAGGATAATAATATTGAAAATATACCGTTGTATAGATTTAAGGATACTAAGCTCAATATTTTGACTGCAAGTGAAAAGGAAAAAGATGGTAAACCACAAGAGTTCAAGTTAGAAGAGAGCGTAAGAGAAAAAATCATTATCCAGCCTTGGATGGCATATTGGATGGCTGTAGCATCGAGTTTTGTCAAGGCGTTAGGTATTAATGAATTTTATTTTGAGGAAAAGTTACCTTACGAGAGAGCACATTATTCTAAACAGACTTTCGACCAAATAGCTGTAATTAATGGTATAAAGGTTGAGATTTCTGGTCATGCATATAGAGGAGATTATGATTTATCAAGACATATGAAATATAGTGGACAAGATTTGACTATTTTCAGAAAATATAAAGAACCTAAAATGATTAAAAAGAAGACTGTTATAGTTAACAATACTAAATTAAAGGATAAGGAACTAAGAAAAAAGATCATGGAACTGTTAAATGGGAAATCCGCCGAGGAAATTGAACAAATGATTAGAAACAACGTGATGATAGATGACAAACCTTTAAGTGAGTTCATAAATATTGTTGAGAGAGAAGAGAAGGTTCACGGTGAGCACTTCATACCACATGTTGTAGAGCCTTCATTCGGTGTGGAAAGGACATTATTCTTAACGATATTAAGTGCATACAAGGAAAAAGAGGGCAGAGTTTTACTATCCTTACCTAGACATCTGGCTCCTTATGACATTGCAGTTTTTCCACTACTGGAGAGAGAAGAACTAATTAGAAAATCAGTGGAAATACGAGAAAGTCTTTCCGAAAAATATGAAGTGTTATACGACGATTCTGGAAGTATTGGAAGAAGATATGCCAGAGCTGATGAGATTGGTATACCTTTTGCTATTACAGTTGATCCTCAGACACTAGTAGATAACAGCGTAACAATAAGGGATAGGGATAGCTGGAAGCAAGTTAGAGTTAAAATAGATGATCTTAAGATTTCTCTAGAAAAGTTATTTAGAGGGGAAGCCTTTAATAAGATTGGAATTGAGGTGAATGATAGTAATGAGTAGTAACGAGAATGAAAAGGAAGAGGAGAAAAAGGTTGATATAAAAACCCTTGTTAGTGTTATACCTCCAGCTTCAGCATTAAAGGGGAACAAAGCCCCACCAAAGGAGAAAAGAATCAAGATCAGAAAAAGAAACGATGTTGATAAGGGGTTTGCAATAATTTCATCGAAATTAGCAAAAGATCTAGGGATTACTGATAATATTGAAATATCAGTTAAAGGGAAAAGAATAAGATTAAAAGCTATATTGCAAGAGGGGATACCAGAATTAGAGGTCTGGGCTAATCCTCAAGATCTGGTTACATTGGGCATAGAAGATAATAGTACGGTAACTGCGAGGGCTTATAAATGAATGAAAGTGATATGGTAATAAGTAGAGTATTATTTGATTTTGAAACAATAATAAATGATCATACTGAATATTTGAATGAGTTAGAGAATTTGGTAGCTTTTCCCAACCCTGACATAGGAAAAGCTACTAGACTGGTTAGGAGGATGAGAAGAGTTAGAAAAGAACTCTTCCAAGGATTAGAAGTTATAATCCAAAATATAGATAAAACAACCGATAATCAAATTAAAGAAGAAGCGCTTGGTTTAGTTAATTATTTGGTAATAGTGGGATTAAAGGATGAAAAAGAACTTCTAAATAATCTGAATAATTATTTGAAAGGAAAGGGGGTAAATATTGAAATAGATAAAGATTTAGAACAAATAGAAAAGATTATGAATAGTGTGTCACATCTTAATTTTTAAACTTTAATGACTGTTTTAACTCACAATGGGTGAAGGAATAGCTACACTTGCAATAGAGGAGCAATTGCAACAAATATCATTAAAATTATTGGATGAAACTAGAGTTTTGTATGAATTCCTATCTAATACCAGTAATTCAAATGTAAATGCAATGCAAATCTATTCTAAGGTAAACGGTATAAAAAACGATATAGAGGTTAGCAAATACAGATTAGGTGAATATATATTCAAAATAAGAGAAGGATTATTAGATAAGGATTTATATGTAGAAATATTGAATAATTTAGAGAAAGTTTCACAAAACCTAGACGCTGCTACATATAGGCTAAGTGTTATACTATCTAAACAAATGAATATTGACAACGTAATAAATAGATTACTTATAGTTATCTGTGAAAAAATAATTACATCTATTACCTATTTCATAGAGGCATTAAGATTACTATCTGTCAACCCGAAAAATTCCTATGAAAATGCACGTAACGTAATAAAATTGGAGCAAGAAATAGATGAATTGTATAGGAGTTTAGAATTAGCACTATTTGAGAAGAAGCTCGCTGACTTCTCATATATAATGTTACTTAAAGATATAGCTGACAGATTAGAAGATAGTGAGGATCTATTGAAGAGTTCTGCTGACAATATAACCTATATCGCATATGAGAGGATGTAGATGGTAAAAGCTTTATTGGTAGGATCTAAAGTACTAGTTCCAAGTATAGATGAGTCAAGATACCTTTATTCAAATGGTTTCTATGGAAAACCCATAGGAATTTCTAAGCCAAAAGGCCCTAAAGATATAGTTAGACCTCTGGAATTGTCACTAATTGAAAGTGTATATCTAACTAAGAAGGGTTTAATTAATGTTGTGGATAAAAATGGCGACCTTCTTGAGTATAAGAAATTATATGAATATAGTGCAATGAAGATTAATAAATTCGAGATCTTATACAAAGTTTATGAAGACTTAAGGGAAAAAGGATTTATAGTTAGATCTGGAGTAAAGTATGGAGCGGACTTTGCGGTATATACATTAGGGCCAGGATTAGAACATGCACCCTATGTCGTTATTGCTGTTGATATTGATGAGGAAATCACACCTCATGAACTATTGAGTTTCGGTAGAGTCTCACATAGCACTAAAAAGAGATTAGTATTGGCTCTAGTGGATCGTAAAAGTGAAGGTATAAGATACATAATGTTTAAATGGGTCAAAATGTAAGTTTAATATGATTGTCTAAAAGTTTGGGGGTATAAGTAGTTTGAGGAACGGAAATAGAGGCTTTGAAAGACAGCCCTCCTTTACTGATGAGCAGAAACCAATGCCTTTAGGAGATAAGTGTAACTATTTGTGTCCATATTTCAGGTGTAATAAGAGAGCACTATTAGTTCAAGTAAAATACGCAAAAGGGAATCCATACAAAGTCGGCTATTGCAGATGGGTAGGAGATGTATGTATAACTGGTGAATGCCAATACGCTTATTGTGAAAAGAGAGCACTATTACCTGGTAACAAATGCGCATTTGCCATTAACAAGAAGAATGAAAGGGATAATGAAATTGAAAAAGAACTTGAAAAAGAGGATTACGACGATAAAATGAAAGAGATAATATCTAAGAAATTTGGCAAAAAAGGATTAGATGTCTTATGACTCTATTTTATAAGTTAAGGATTGTAATGATGTGTATAGAAAGCTTGTAGAACATAGATAAGTGTACACATTTTTAAAAATCTAGAAATTAAATTACTCAATGAAAGACTAGAATTAAATCAGTTATGGAGATAGTTCTATAAAAGGAAGATGATTAAAGGTACTAAGTAAAATCTCCAAAAAAGGCAGAGAGGAAATGAATGATAATGGGATATTAGTCTATGAGGAACACAAAATCTTTTACAAAAATAATTCCAAGTATTTAACATTAGACCAATGCTCTAATTTGGATTATGAATATGAACAGTTTATATTACGCGTTGTTTTCAGAAAACTGCTACTAGGATTAGAGGTTTTCATACTATCCCTTCCATCTCTTGTATATATCATGCTTTATTCCCAGTAAGTCTAAAGCCTTGCCTACAATGAAGTTAATCATGTCATCAATGTTTTTTGGTAAGATATAGAAGGCAGGAGAAGCTGGCATTATATAAACCCCCAATCTAGCTAACTTTAGGGCATTTTCAAGTTCTATAGCACCTAATGGGGTTTCCCTAATTACTAGAACTAACCTTTTATTTGTTCTGATGAAATTTAATGCAGTTCTGGATAGAAGATTCGATCCAATACCATTTGCAATTTCTGCAAGAGTTTTAATACTACATGGAATGATAATCATACCTTTTGAAGTTATGGAAAAGCTTGAACTAGAAGGTGAAGCTTCGATCTGGGATTGATTATAAATATAAGAGGAATACTTCTTCAGTTCATTGATTAAATTGATACCTAGTTCCTTTTGTGCTACTTTCTCCGCACTTTTAGAAATTATGATATGTATCTCATAACCAAGCTCATTTAGAAATTGGACAGTCCTAATACCGTATATTGTTCCACTTGCCCCACTTATCCCTATAATAATCCTCTTTGTTTTTTCCCTCCTGTTCTTTGTTCCTGCTTCCTTAACCATTCCGCTAACCATTGTTGATAACACCTATTACTACAAAAAACCCACGGTTTATTATTACAACATGTTTTAACTACTATTGGATTTTCCTTTATGATAGTACCACACCAGTTGCACTTTAACGTAACCGTACTAGTATTTAATTGCAATGGCATACTTATCACTCGTTCTGGCTATAAAAAAACCTTGTCTATGTATAACATTATAAAAGTTAATTTATAAGCAAGTTATATCATTTTAGATTATGGAAGTTAAAATTAAGCAAGTAGATGAAGTCAAGATAAGTAGGTACATAATTAAGGAAACAATGGAAGATTGGTACCAATTTGTAGAGTCTGATGTTGTAATAGTAGGAGCAGGACCATCTGGATTATCTGCAGCTTACTACCTAGCTAAAGCTGGATTAAAGACGCTAGTGTTTGAGAGAAGGTTAAGTTTCGGCGGAGGAATAGGCGGAGGGGCAATGCTATTCCATAAATTAATAATAGAAAAGCCCGCAGACGAGATTCTAAGAGAAGTCAATATAAGGTTAAAGGAAGTAGAAGAGGGAGTTTACGTTGTGGATTCGGCTGAATTCATGGCCAAATTAGCCACTGCCGCGATAGATGCTGGTGCTAAAATAATTCATGGAGTTACCGTAGATGATGTAATATTTAGAGAGAATCCTTTAAGAGTAGCTGGAGTGGCAGTAGAGTGGACAGCAACGCAAATGGCAAGCCTTCATGTGGATCCTATATTTATTTCAGCTAAAGCTGTAGTTGACGCAACTGGTCATGACGCTGAAGTAATATCAGTAGCTGCGAGAAAAATACCAGAATTAGGAATAGTTATTCCTGGCGAAAAATCAGCATATAGCGAAAGGGCTGAAGAATTAACAGTAATTAACACTGGAAAGGTTGCAGAAGGTTTATACGCTACCGGAATGGCAGTTACCGAAGTAAAGGGATTACCTAGAATGGGGCCAATATTTGGAGCTATGGTACTTTCTGGTAAAGCGGTAGCGGGGGAGATCACTAAGGATCTCCTAAAAAGCGAAATAAGGGCTTAGTAAAGCGATAACGTTTAAAACAGTAAACCTTAAATTGATACGTATTTTTAAAAATGGTGAAATAGAATGGAGTCTCAAGCTAAAGTGAAGATCTCAGATAAGGCTGAAGGGATTATAGAAAGGGATATGCAAAATTCTGTCATAGGTAGGCGTGAAATCTCATTAAAAGTTTATCATATGGGGAGCGGAACCCCATCCAGGAAAGATATAATAAAGGCAATAATTCAAGCTTTGGGTTCCCAAGAAAACTTAGTAGTGGTAAGAAAGATATCTACAAGCTATGGAGCTGGCATAAGTAACGTGAAATTACATATTTATAAATCCCGTGAAATATTAGAGAAAGTTGAGCCAAAATATTTATTAGATAGAGATGCTGGAACTAAACAAAAGAAAGGAGGAAGCAAAGGTGGCCAAGGAGCAAAAGGTTAAAGCAATAGTAAGGACTTATTACGTGATCGAAGGGAATAAGGTAAAGCTGAAAAATAAGAAATGCCCTAGATGTGGAAGTATAATGGCTCATCACCTAAAACCAAATGAAAGATGGTCTTGTGGAAAGTGTGGTTACACTGAGTTTATAGGCGCTTCTAAGAAAAGATAAAATATGTTTGTATTAGGTATTGAGTCAACTGCTCACACCTTCGGCGTAGGAATAGTAAGAGATTCGCCACCTTATATATTGGCGAATGAAAGGGATACTTTTATTCCTAAAGAAGGGGGTATGAAGCCTGGGGATCTATTAAAACATCATGCTGAGGTCTCAGCTACTATATTAAGAAGAGCCTTAGAGAAGGCTAAAATTAGTATAAACGATATTAATTATATAGCGGTAGCTTTAGGGCCAGGTATAGGACCAGCATTGAGAGTTGGAGCTACACTAGCGAGAGCAATAGCATTGAAATATAATAAGAAACTAGTGCCAGTAAACCATGGTATAGGACATATTGAAATAGGGTATTTAACAACTGAAGCCAGAGATCCTCTAATCTTATACCTCTCAGGTGGAAATACGATAATAACCACTTTCTATAAAGGAAGATTTAGGGTTTTTGGGGAGACATTAGATATTGCATTAGGAAACATGATGGATGTATTTGTAAGAGAGGTGAGCTTGGCACCACCGTATATTATAAATGGAATACATGTAATTGATATTTGTGCAGAGAAGGGAAATAAATTGCTTAAATTACCTTACGTTGTTAAAGGTCAAGATATGTCATTTTCCGGATTACTTACAGCAGCTTTAAGGGTTGTTGGCAAGGAAAAGTTAGAAGATATTTGTTACTCAGTAAGGGAAATAGCATTTGACATGTTGTTAGAGGCTACGGAAAGGGCATTAGCGCTTACCTCAAAGAAGGAATTAATGATAGTTGGAGGAGTAGCAGCAAGTGTGAGTTTGAGAAAAAAATTAGAAGAGTTAGGAAAAGAGTGGAATGTACAAATCAAAATAGTACCTCCAGAATTTGCGGGAGACAACGGAGCGATGATAGCCTATGCCGGTATGTTAGCTGCATCTAAAGGTGTATTTATTGACGTTGATAAATCATACATAAGGCCTAGATGGAGAGTAGATGAGGTTGATATTCCTTGGAGAAATTAAGGTTAATTAAGCGTGGCGCAGAATCCAACATATATGAAGGGTATTTTTTAGGCATACATGCAATATTTAAGCAAAGGATCAAGAAAAGTTATAGAAATCCAGAACTAGATCACAAAATTAACTATGAGAGGACAATACTAGAAGCAAAGATAATTTATACTGCACTGAAAAATGACGTGAACGTACCCGCAGTACTTTTTATAGATCCTAATAATTATTTATTGGTAATTGAATATATAGAAGGAGAGATAGTAAAAGATATTATAAACACAAATAATCCTACACAATTGTTGCCTAATATTGGGAAGAGAATAGGGGAACTTACGGGAAAGTTGCATAATATTGGAATAGCACACGGTGATTTAACTACCAATAACCTAATTTTAAGCTCTACAAATGACGATATCTTCATAATAGATTTCGGCTTATCAAGAAGAACTCAAGATGAGGAGGATTTCGCAACAGATTTGCATGTATTTCTGAGATCTTTAGAAAGTGTACATTCTGATTTTAAAGATATAATATACGATGCATTTATAGAGGGTTACAGAAAAATCATGGGAAGAAAGACTGATGAGATATTAGAACTAGTAAAGGATATTAGGATGAGAGGTAGATATGTTGAGGAGAGGCGTAAAAATAGGAGTATTAACGAATAATGAAAATAAATTTATAGAGCTGAAGGAAATTGCAAAGAATTTTAATATAGAGTTAGAGCATCTGAGAGGAGAGAAAATAGAAATACAAAGTGATGACTTAGAAGAAATATCTAGAACTGCAGCAAATTTGGCATATTTGATATTTAGGAGGCCATTAATAGTAGATGATAGCGGATTATTCGTGCAAGCATTACAGAATTTCCCTGGTCCCTATACTAATTTTGTTAAGAATACAATAGGGCTTAAAGGTATACTAAAATTGCTCGAAGGAATAAAAGATAGGTCTGCCTATTTTATGACTGCACTAACGTTTACTGACGGAAAAATAATTAAAACATTTATTGGGATCGTAAAGGGAGCTATTTCTGAAGAGATTAGAGGTAATTTAGGTTTCGGATTTGACCCTATATTTATACCTGAAGGAGAAAAGAGAACTTTCGCAGAGATGTCATTAGAGGAGAAAAATAGGTACTCTCATAGGGCAAGGGCTTTTGCTAAATTTGCAGAATTCTTAGAGAGTTATACTGAAAAAGAATAAATATATAAGTAGTAATTAATAAAATAACCTACTTATACCTTAAAGTTTCTTTTATACTATCCTCATTTAGATCTTCATAATATTTCCTATAGTATTCTCCAATATATTTTAAATCATCTTCAGTAAGAATTGACAAATTCTCAACTTTTACATATTTCTCCAATTCATTTATGGAAGTTATATTAGGAATCACTGTGGATACGTTCTTATTAGAGAGGATAAACTTCAGTGCTAGATCAGATAACGTCATTCCTTTAGAACTTGCAAATTCCTTTAATTTTAAGCTTCTCTTGATTCCTTCATTTAGCCATTTAATATCCTTTAACGACCTATGAAGCTTAGGATCAGAAATTAGTGGCCATTTGTCCTCATTTAGAACGTCAGAAGCATGCGGCACCCTTATTATATGGCCTACTTTCTCGTACTTTAGGAACTTGTTCCCTGGTCTTTGCTCAATGATATTATATATATACTCGAGACTTTCGTAACCCATATTTATGGCCTCAATTCCCTCCTCTTCCCAACCCAATGTTGGGCCTAATGCGACACCATACATTCTTATTATTCCATCTTTCTTTAACGATCTAAGAAAAGATAGGATCTCTAGATTTTTGATAGCATTCATCTTAGGATTGTGAATCATAAGTATGTCAATATAGTCTGTTCTTAATCTTTCTAGGGATCTCTTTAAAGCAAATTCAAGATATGGTATATCAAATCTTTGTCGTATCTTACCTCCCTCTTTATGATAAAAGTCATATCCTATTTTAGTTAATATTACTATATTATCTCTCTTAGTCTCTAAAACTTTTGCAATAATTTCCTCGCCCTTACCCTCTCCATAGGTGTCCGCGGTGTCGTAAAAATTAATTCCGACTTCATACGCCCTTCTTATTATATCCTCCGCCTTATTTGTATCAGCTCCCCACCAATCGGTAACCAAACTCCATACCCCTATACCTATTTCAGATACCGTAATGTTAGTATCACCTATGCGTCTGTAGAGCATGTAATATCGACCATTATTATCATTGCATTTTAAATAATAAAAATAAAGATGATAGTTATGAGAGTTAAGGTAAACGAAAAGCAATTCGATATGATTATTGACAAACTTAAAGTAATGGTCTACGAATATAATACGAAGATAAAGGAATATGGTGTCTATCTAAAACCTTATCATATTGTATATAAAAATGGTAAAAGATATATCTATATTGGGAAATATTGGTACAAATTAGAGAAAATTGGGGGCAAATTGAAATGGATATATTTAGGTAAAACTAAACCAATAGAAAATATGCCAAATCCCCCACAGATACCTGAATCGACCATAATAAAAGAAGATGACGAATATATAGTGGACGAGAAAATATTATATGATCTCGAAGGATAGCATATTCTTAATTTCTTCTTCCTTTAATCGTAGGCTTTTCGCATTCGCTATACTTATTATATCTTCCGTATCAAGACGTATTAGTTCTGCTAATGCTAATGCTAAGGCAGGGTTAAATGGAGAACTCATAAATACTAGCTCTGAGTTCTTCCTGGCGTTGATTCTCGCTATTCTATACATGCTAGCGAGCGCCCCATAAGTGCTATTTACGTTAAGTAGCTTTGAGTATTGAGTTCGTCTTAAAATATCAAGTGTTTCAGCATCACTTGTGGAAGAAGAGAGATCTTTAAGTATCTCGGTACCGATTTTACAAACAGTATTCTCTACTGTTTTATGTTTAATTGCCAATGATATTGAATAGTAATCTTTATAATAACATATTATATTTTCAGCAAGGCTTTTCCAATCTCCCTTGAAACCTTCTATAATCTCTGATAGTTTCTTTATGAAATAGATATCAAGTAGCGATAGAAGATAGGATATATTTTTTCCCTGTCCATCCTTAATGGCGTATGAAAGTGCATTAGCGTATACATTTCCCTTAAAACTATTCATTAATTCCTCAAGTGAAGATGGTATTTGATCAAAGTACTTTCTAAAAAATCTTATTTTATTACTATTTCCATTACCAGTGCCGTTAACTATACTAACTATTATGTTTTTCAATTCGTCTAGAGATATCATATAAATATATAGGTCAACTATATTATAGGTTACTCTAAAAATTGAAAAGTAATTCCTTATCTTTTCTAATAGTGTAAGAGATCTAGACTTGAGCATGTATTCAAAATCTTCTAAACTAGCTGGTTGTTCCTCAATTATTCCCCTTTCTTTAAGCAGAGAGGCAACATTATTCCAACTTTCACTACTTATTAATTCATTAACTAAACCTTTTGTTAATAATGAAACCTTTTGCGTTCTGGAAATTGAATGTATAAAAGAATAGATCGCATAACTCATTTAAAGACACCTAATAGTTGCCTTATAACCTCATTTACAACCTTATCGATATTCTTCTCAGCCTCTTTTCTTATCTCCTCTAATTGTTTTTCTCGTTCTGAAATATATTTATTTCTTATCTCATCTAACTGCCTTTTTTTCTCATCGTTCAATAATTTCTGAACATCTCCTAATGATTTCTCAGCAGTTGCCCTTAACTCAGAAAGATAAGAATCCGAAAGGGTGATTAATCTTTTACTATCATCTGCTATCTCTTTCTTTATTCTCTTTATTTCATCCTCAAACTCCATTATCGCTTTAGAATATGCGTTAAACTTAACTTCACTCATCAAATATACTCCAATAACAGTACCTTATATTGATTTTCTTCCCCTAATAATAAAACCCGTATGCATGATACCTATATTTCTAGGCCTTATAGCGTTCTCTTTAACTTGATACTCCCTCAAGATAAGTTCCTCTACATGAATATCTATAATTCCAGAATTCTTCATTGCGAAGTATGTTTTCTCTATTTGATTTACTGTAGGAACAAATATAATTATGGTGGACGAAGGTTTCAGAGACTCATAAAGCTTTGGTATGGCGTTCCATGGATCGGGCATATCTAGAAAAATTGCGTCTACCTCCTTCTCGTCTATACCTTCCCTTATATCCTTCAATTTGAATACTATCCTATCTTGAACACCCAACACATTTGCGTTAAATTTAGCTACTTTTTGCATATCTTCTCTTATATCATAAGTATAGATCTTAGCGTTCTCACTTAAACTTAAAGCTAAGGAGATTGTAAGAAATCCAGAACCAGTTCCAGCTTCGATAACTGTCTTTACTTGATTTAGTGAAAGGGTAGTTAAAATGTATCCTATATCTTTAGGATATAGAACTTGTGAGGGTCTCTTTAACCCTTTGGAGTAGAGATCTTGGATAGTAGGTTTTAGTAAGTAGGCTTTAACACCAGTTTTCAAGGTTAGTGAGGTACCATATTCAAGACCTATTAAATTGTCGTAAAATACTACTCCCTTATCAGTATCAAGCCTTTTGCCTCTTTCCAGTTTGGAAATATATACTCTTTTTGGATCTATCCAAATTACTACCGGATCTCCTTCGTTTAATGGCATCATATAATAGGAAAAATAGTTAGTTAAGTATCTTTCTACTTGACAAAAAAGGTTCAGCTTTGGTGTCTTATTTCACTTTATCAAAAATACCAGCCTTCATCATCTACTCTTCTGTAGTTATCCATAGTTCTTTCCGTATAAAATCCCCTATTGCTGCTCTTATGACTTCACTTCTAGAACCATATCTACCCGTATTAACTAATTCGTCTATTGCTTCCAGAAACTGCTCTGGTAGTTTTACCGTTATTATTTTCATAGAAACTCAAATAGCATAGTTAATTTTATAACATTTATAAGAGTTATCCCGGTAATGTAGACCATAAGTGATTAAAATATACTGTGCCGATGTCTATTAGATATTTATGATTTGAAAATAGACCAGTTAATATATCATTATTCTTTATGACTAGGAGAATTGAGTCAGATGTGATTATACCACTGCCAAATAGCGATTGAGCTCTCTTAACTTGAGCTGATGAGATATCTGGTAAATTAACGCTTTTGTCGACTATTATTTTAGTCTCTGCTTTAAGCGAATTAGCCCTTAATATATCTATAATATCGCTTCTTACGAACTCTTGATAGGATATTGCAACTAAATACATCTTGCTGTAGTCCTTGAGTAGTCTTAGTGCATTATCCATAATATTATCTCTTGGTATAACAACTATATTATATGCCATATTTGAGGAGAAAATACTAGATATCGGCTCGATAAATTGTTTTTCAAATTCGTCCAATTTTTCTTGAAAAGTAATTTTAATCTTATTCCAAACATCTCTTAAAGGAATTGCCTCGTACACTGCGGGTCTCTTATCTATTTTTATAACCCACCCTCTTCCCTCTAGTTTAGATAGGACATTATATACTTTAGTGTATGGTAAGCTTAACTTGTTTGAGACTTCTCTCGCAGTTGCTCGTCCATATATTAAGAGATATGAATAAACTTTTAATTCCGATTTTGATATTCCAAAAATTGAAGCAAACTTTGATACTCTGCTTATGGTCTCTTCTAATAATTCAGATGACATCTATAATTTATTAGGCAGAATTGGAATTTAAAGCATAGTGAGTAAGAGATGGGTGGAGCTTCGAAGAAACCTATTTCAACAATGGAAAAGAGATTAAAGAAGGAAGCTGAAAAACAACAGAAGGCAGAGGAGAAAAAGAAGGGTCCGTCTAAAACTGGGAAAGAGATAATTAGTAGAGCTGTAACTATAGATGAAGAAACTAAAAAGAAAGTTCTAGATGAAATAAAGAAGGAGAGTATCATAACCCCGTACGCCTTAGCTACCAAATCGGGAATAAGCATTAGTGTAGCTAGAAAAATACTAAAGGAGTTAGAAAACCAAAACGTAGTAAAGTTATATTCTAAGAATAGAAGATTAGAAATATATATAGCAGCATCTTAAAAATTACTCCTCTTCCATTGTAGAAGCAGATCTCTTCTTTGCCTCCCCTTTAATCTTTTTTACACCTTTACAAAGACCGTTTATTATCGGTTCTAGATAAGTTAATGACGTTTGTTTTGACGATGACAAGATTGAGCTTTCGACAAATAGTAAACTATCATCTTCTTCAGCCTCCTTGCTTATCAAATTATCTGGAGAGGTAATGAAAGTTGGCGAGTATCCTATAATTTCTCCCTCTTCATCCTCTATACTTTCCCCTACTATCAAATAAGGTATTCCGTTCTCTATGGTCCTTGCTATGGCAAGATGTTTTATAACCTGCTGCTCTTTTCCCAGGGCCTTCATTGTACCAATAACTATTTCTGAACCTCCCATAGCTAGTAGTCTGCTGATCTCTGGCGAGAAAATATCGTCCTCAGCGATAATACCATATTTTCTATCAAGAACTACATTAACTGGTTCTTTTCCCGCCGATATGCCCAGCCTTATATCCTTTTCAGATAACACAGTTTTCCTATATTTCCCTATAATCTCTCCTTGTGGCGATATTATAAGGGAAGTAAGGAATATTTTAGGGCCAGCTTGTTCCAAAATAGGACCAACTATTACATGAACCTCCCCATCCATAGCGAGATTTATTAGAGTATCAGTATTGTTACCAGGAATTTTTTCTGCAAGGTTTTTAATAAAACTTCTTAGCTTTTTGTCGTTATCGTATATTTCAAACATGTTTCCAGAAGGGAACAGAGAAGGTAGTATAACTAATTTTGCACCTTTATCTTTTGCTTGTCTTATTAGTTTTTTAGCTTTCTCTAGATTATGTTTCCTTGACAATTCTTTAAGCCTTAAATGGACTAAAGCTATAAGCATAAACTTTTTCACCATTCCTAACTAATTGTTTGTATTTCATTATATAATTCTTTTAAGAGTACTAAATAATCAACTTTACCCTCCTCTACCTCGTTCATCTTTTCCAGTAATTTCACAGTTCGTTTCTCAGATACTATCTGTTTATAATTTTCCATAAGATACTCTTTTACTGCCATACCTAATTTAGTTGGTATTATTTTCTTCAAATTTTTTGATTCTATAATGTATCTTCTCTTCTTTAAAGTAGAGATTATTACTGCGTACGTGCTCGGTCTTCCGATTTGTTTACTTTTCATCTCACTTATCAACTCTCCTTCAGTATATAACTGCACATCACTCTTATTTAATGTGCCTGTTATTGTTGCAGAAAGCTCTTTCCCTTTCATTTTTTCATCTAAAGGTTGATAAAGCCTAAATAGAGTATAAATAGCGTCTTGTAATGTTTGTCTAAATTCATCTCCTTCCTTTAATTTATACCCAATAACAAATTCCTTCTTATTCTCATCCAATTCCAATTCAATGTTGTCCTTAGTATACGCCCTTATCCTAACTATCTGTTTAGTTACTACTAGTGGTGGTAGTTGACTAGTAATGAACCTCCTAAATATTAGATTATATACTCTAAAATGGTTAAAAGTCAATTGTTTGGATAGTTCTAAGTCCCCTTGTTCTATGGATGCCTTTAACATTGTCTCATCTAGGGGTTTGGTAGGTCTTATAGCTTCATGTGCACCTCCTTCTCCCCAAGATCTTGGTCTAAATATTTTGGAAATGTCAACTTGTTTAGATTTAAGATAAGTTTCTGCTACACTTATACCAACATTTGATACCCTAGTACTATCAGTTCTATGATAAGTTATCAAACCTAATTCGAAAAGATCTTGGGCTACTCTCATAGTATCTGATGCGGGAATTCTCAAAAGGTTAGCAGCGTCAGATAGTAGTGTATCCGTAGTGTATGGTGGCAAGGGTCCAAATTCCTCTTCTTTTATATTTATATCTTCTAGATGTATAATTATTTGAGTATTTTTAGATAAGCCATTCTTCTTTAAAGCCAATACACTAAAGGGAAAGATTGATTTATCTTGAGACTCTATAATAAGGTACTTCTTCTTATTTTCGTTATATTTTTGGTATCTATTAACTACCCAATCCAATACTGGAGTTTGGACTCTACCCGCACTTAGATTACGATTTTCTTTGCATTCTTCATCTTTGCTATTTTTCTTAGATATAGATGTACAGTGTTGTTCCCAAAATTCTGTTTGTAGTTTTCGTGATAATTTAAATCCAATCCATCTATCCTCAATTCTTCTTACAATTTGAGATTTAACTAGGTTATCGTTAAATTCCCTCGGGTTCTTTATTGCATTAAGTATCGCTCTTCTGGTAACCTCATGAAATTCTGCCCTTTTTATATTACCATTAAACGGACGGATAGCCAGATATATATCCCAAGCAATCTTTTCCCCTTCAGTATCAGGGTCAGTACCTATAAGAACTTCGTCTACTTCAAGAGCCAGTTTCCTTAATATATCTACTACTTCTGTTTTGTCAGTTACTATTCTGGATCCACAAATAGGGCATTTATTTTGACTTAGATCTTTTACTATCTGATGACCTTTTTCACATTTCTTTATAGTAGAATAAATTGGAATAAATTTACTATCTTTCACTAGTACTCCATACACGTAGTTGTCATCTTGCTTTTCACTTTCATCTTCCGTTATTAGATCATAAATATGCCCACCACTAGCTGCTACAATTAAGACTCTATCTCCAAGTACTGTCTCATAAACTCTAAGCTTACCATATGATCTCGTAGACGGTCTAGAAAAGAAGTTTGAAATAGTCTTAGCCTTGTTAGGAGATTCAACTATAAATAAAGTAGTCTTAACACTAAGGGATGATGATTCGACGTTTCCTTCTTTCTTGATTTTACTTAAACTCTCTCTTTCTTCTGTTATTTTAGCTGAGATATCGCTTAGACTTACTTGTCCAAGTTTATCTGCATCAATATCTAGTGAATACCATTTTACTTCATCTAAAATTAAATTTAATTTTTTATTAAGTAACTCAAATAATCTAGAATTATCTATTAATAATACTGAAAGACCAGTAGTTAAATTAGCGCCGTAAAGTCTAGATGTTCTACCACTAGCTTGAATATAGGTTAGGTAATCTGGCATTAGAATATAATCCCCTTCTATTACCAAATCTCCAACATCAGATACTTTTTTCAAAAACTCATTATCTTTTAGATACTCATTAACTAAATTATATGCTTCCTTTAACCTCTCATCATCGATCTTTCCCTCTCTTATATCCTTAGCTAACATCGCTAAGGCCGCAGGGCTTATTTTTCTTAACCTCTTACGAATATAACTAAGTAGACCCCTTACTTTATCATCATTCTTCACTAAGTATACTAAGCTTAGCAATCTGGTTAACGCTAATGGATGCATATATTCGCCAATTTTGAACTTAAATTTTGGTATCCCCACAAATATTGAATATTTTACCCTCCATGGTAAGTCTATTCCTCTCACTAAAACTCCGTAATGTGTAGCCACTCCGACTAAAGAGCTTACCTCACCTCTTTCAAATTTCTCCAGTTTGGAGATAGAAGATGATGCAACAGATTCCACATTTATCCCATGATCTCTCAAATTCGAAGCTAGATAGTCTGCATATTGGGCACCCTTATCTATGGGTACAAAAATCAAAGTACCATCATTAAGTCTTTTAAGAAGTTTGATAACGGTACCAAGAGTGCACTCTTCAAAATCTTGTCCTTTACAAGTTTGAGTTAGATCAATATAAGAGTCATAAATATTCCTTAGATATATCACAGAACTCCCGGGTCTAAAACCCATAAGCGATGAGAGTATGGGATTTCCTCTACTAATGGTTGCAGAGGAGAAAATTACTATCTTGTCCTTTAACCTACTTTCTCTAATCTCTTGAATTTTTCCAAACTTCTCCTCCTCCCCAATATTTTCTCTAAGTAATTTCATGGTCGTTTGAATGTCTTCATCAGTAAATCCTACCAACCGAAGTATCGCCTTAGCACTTTTTCCAGACTTTAACGCAGCGTCGACATCATCTACGAAAATGAAGTCAAACTTTATATTTGATAACTCAGATAAATTCTGAATTACAAATCTATTCGTTGAAATGAATATGTCAAAATTCCCACTCTTAAGTTGGTCTAATATGTTCTCAGTCTGAGTAGGAGATTGCTTATTATAAAGTATCCTAGGCGAATATGAGTACAATTCAGAAAATTTTGCCAATTTATCTACTGTTTGTGAGATTAAGGTCCTCGTTGGGAAAATGATGATAGATTTCCTATTACGAGTAGCATTATATAGGGACATTATTAAACCAAAGGTCGTTTTACCTAAACCGGGAGGTGCTATGATTGCAAAACTCTCTCCTCTTAAGAACCTTATTGTCCACGACCTTTGAGGACCTATAGGTTTTGAATTATTTAATAATTTACCGAATATTTCTTCAACTTTCTTGTACTCTTCTAATACATCACGTATTTGAGTAAGATTTTTCAAATTACTATTTTCAGAAAGGATATTAATGAGATCAGATAAATTACTAAACTCTCTATCATCCTTTAGGCATGATTCGCATACGGAACCATTAAATAATCTCTGAGATGATATATTTCCTCCACAATTGGGACATGACCTAGTATAAATTGAGGGTGGGACTTTATTGATGCTTGTCAACTTCCCAATCTCGTATAGTTTTAATGAGTAAGACTTATTTTAAACGTTTCGGAAAGATGAATAATATGTCCCAACAATTGAAATTGAGAGTGGTAGAGGCTAGGCAAAGAGATGTTGGGAGAAAAGTCGCCAGAATAACGGATTACACTATAAGCAGACTAGGCATAGAAAACGGTGACTATGTAGAGATTATTGGACCTTCTGGTTCTGCGTTAGCTCAAGCATTAATAGGAGACGGAATTGCAGACAATGAGATAAGAGTAGATGGTTACATTAGAAGATCCATAGGAGTGGGTATTGGAGATGAAGTTACAGTAAAGAGAGCACAAGTACAAGATGCCACTAAAGTAGTTTTAGCTCCAACACAACCTATATCCTTTAGTCAGAGTTTCGTAGAATACGTTAAAGACTGGTTAATGGATAAACCGATAAGCAGAGGAGAAACAATTTCTGTACCTACTTATGTTGGCTCAATAGATTTTGTCGTAGTTTCGACTCAGCCTTCACAATCAGTAAGGATTACTGGTAGGACATCATTAGAGATAAGACAAGAACCAGTAAAAGAGTCTGCAGCAGTACCTAAGGTAACTTGGGAAGATATTGGCGATCTTGAAGATGTAAAAGAGAAAATAAGAGAAATAGTAGAACTACCAATGAGACATCCAGAAGTTTTCCAGCATCTAGGAATAGAACCTCCAAAGGGTGTACTACTATATGGACCACCGGGAGTTGGAAAAACCTTATTGGCTAGAGCACTGGCTAATGAGATAGGTGCATACTTCACTTCAATTAATGGACCAGAAATAATGAGTAAATTCTATGGGGAAAGTGAGCAAAGATTAAGAGAAATATTTGAGGAAGCAGAAAAGAATTCTCCAGCAATAATATTCATTGATGAAATTGATGCAATAGCACCAAAGAGAGAAGAAGTTACTGGAGAAGTAGAGAAAAGAGTAGTAGCGCAATTGTTAACTCTAATGGATGGAATTAAAGGAAGAGGAAAAGTAATAGTTATAGGAGCAACTAATAGACCAGATGCAGTAGATCCTGCATTAAGAAGACCTGGCAGATTTGATAGGGAAATAGAAATTAGACCACCCGATGCTAAGGCTAGAAAAGAGATTCTACAAGTACATACCAGAAACATGCCTCTAGCTGAGGATGTAGATTTAGATAAAATTTCTGAGCAGACTCACGGTTACACTGGAGCTGATCTCGCAGCTCTGGCTAGAGAGGCAGCTATGAATGCATTGAGAAGATTTATAAATGAACGCAAGATTAATCTAGAACAAGAACAAATACCAGTAGATGTTTTAAAGGAATTGAAAGTAACAATGCAAGATTTCATTGACGCCATGAAGTTCATTCAACCAACACTCCTTAGAGAAGTATACGTTGAAGTTCCGAAGGTTAAATGGGAGGATATTGGAGGACTGGAAGAAGCCAAACAGCAATTAAGAGAGGCTGTGGAGTGGCCATTGAAATTTCCAGAAATGTTTGAAAAGCTTGGAATTAGACCACCTAAGGGTATATTGTTATTTGGTCCACCCGGAACTGGAAAGACAATGCTAGCGAAGGCTGTGGCGACTGAAAGCGGAGCAAACTTCATAGCAGTGAGAGGACCAGAAATATTATCCAAATGGGTAGGTGAAAGTGAAAAAGCAGTTAGAGAAATATTTAGGAGAGCAAGACAAACGGCTCCTTGCGTAATATTCTTTGATGAAATAGATTCGATTGCACCCATGAGAGGCTTTACACATGATTCTGGTGTAACAGAAAGAATAGTAAATCAGTTATTGTCAGAAATGGATGGAATTCAATCACTAAATAGAGTTGTAGTTATAGCTGCAACTAATAGACCAGATATTTTAGATCCAGCATTGCTAAGACCTGGTAGGTTTGATAGATTAATATATGTTCCGCCACCTGATGAGAAGGCTAGAATAGAGATACTCAAAATTTACACTAGAACATTACCTATAGATTCTAGTGTAAACCTAGAGGAGTTAGCCAAAAAACTTGAAGGATATACGGGAGCTGATATAGAAGCCTTAGCTAGGGAAACAACAATGAAAGTACTGAGACAAAAGTATTACGATTGCTTAAATAAAGCCAAAAAGGAGTGCAAAGATCAAGAGTGCACTGATAAGACTATAAAGAGTTGCATGAGCAATCTAGAAATAAAAATTACTATGCAAGATTTCCTAGATACCATGAAGATTGTAACGCCTAGTCTAACTAAAGCTGATATTATGAGATATGAAAACATGGTAAAAGAAATAAAGAGATCGGTGATTGGTTGAAGCAATATAAAATTCTTTTAATAGTCGCAGATGGTTTAGGAGATAGACCGGTATCTAAATTAAATGGATTAACCCCATTAGAAGCTGCCAATAAACCAGCCATAACTGACTTGCTTAAAAACTCAATGATTGGCTTAATGGATCCAATATCACCGGGTATAATTCCTGGGAGTGATACTTCACATCTATCAATATTTGGCCTAGATCCACATGTTTACTATAGGGGAAGAGGGGCTTTCGAGGCATTAGGAGCTGGAGCTACGCTTAGCCACGGAGATGTTGCATTTAGAGGAAATTTCGCTACAGTGAATAATGATCTAGTTGTAGTTGATAGGAGAGCAGGAAGGAAGCTTGAAGAAGGAGAGCAGCTAGTAAAGGAATTAAACGAAAAAATTAAAGAGATAAATGACGTAAAGATTAAATTTTATAAAGGAACAGAGCATAGAATAGCAGTAGTATTATCCGGGAAAGGAATAAGTGATAAGGTTAGTGATACTGATCCTCATCATGAGGGCTTGAAAGTTCTAGAAAGTAAACCATTAGAAGATTCTAACGAAGCTATAAGAACAGCCGAGATCATCAATATACTTACGCGGAAAGTTTTTGATGTATTAAATTCCTCTGAAATAAATAAGAGAAGAATAGAACAAGGAGAGAAGCCTGCTAACATTGTGCTATTGAGAGGAGCCGCTCATTACGTTAAGTTACCGCCATTTTCAAGCTATACCAAACTTAAAGCTGCGGCTGTTTCGGCTACAGCACTCATAAAAGGAATATGTAGAGAACTCGGTATGAACGTTATAACGCCATCGGGTGCTACTGGAGGTATAGATACTAATTATAACGCCAAAGCTAAAGCTGCAATAGAATTATTAAAGGAGAATGATTTCGTTTTCCTACATATTAAAGCTACAGATGCAGCATCACATGATGGATTAGTAGAAGAAAAAGTAAAGGCAATAGAGAGGATAGATAGAGTAATAGGAGCTATTATAGACAATATCGGAAGAGATAATTTAATATTAATGTTTACTGGAGATCACGTTACCCCAGTAGAAATTAAAGAACATACTGGAGATCCAGTTCCAGTACTTCTCTACGTACCTTATCCAATTATTAACGATAATGTAGGAGATTTTAACGAGAAGGAGGCTAGAAAGGGAAGCCTAAGAATAAGAGGATTAGACGTAACAAATATATTGTTAAACTACTCTAATAGAGCAGAGAAATACGGTTCATGATGACGCTCGGAAGGACGGAATTAAAAATGAAGATCCTGCGCAGGGCTGATTAAGTTAAGATTTACTCTTTAAGAAGTAGAAGAGTTAACATTCTTTTACTATAGCTTTTTCTAATATATCTCTTACTCTCCACCTTATCATCTCGTTTACAATAATTACAACTGCTCCTGCATTGGGTTGTCCATAAATTACTATATCACCATGATTTGCACTTAATGTGACCGGAATAACGAGTAAGTCCTCCTCTCCATCTACAAAAACTACTCCACCTTCCCTATCTTTTAGGATATTCTCCATGATTTCAAATATTTCAAATCGAATTTTCCCTGCCTCATTTGTTACCTTATATTCCTTATTTCTTGTAATGGCTCTATTCTGTGTTATAGTTCTCTTAGTTTTTCCATCTATGACTTCTAAGAAGGGAACTATGCCATTTTCTTCTAGTACTCTACTTACGTAATCTCCTACAGTAATTATCCTAGAACCTCGTTGTATCGATTTAGATATAAACTCTAAAAAGATTTTGTTATTTATAAAAAGAATACCATATGGCCTAGAAAGTTCATTTCTTAAATTATCAAAACTAAAGCATAGATTTACTTTATTATTATTGCGTACTTCCATGGCTTTGGTGCCTCAGTTATTTTGGCTATTTCAGACTCTGAATTAATGATAATTATCATACCATCCCACTCATCTGTAAAACTAGTACTTCCACATACTGGACATGTTTCCTTATCAGTATCTACTAATGCCTTACAATTTTTGCATGCTTTAAAGACTGATTTCTTAGCCATTTATACTCACTTCTTAGTCTGTGTTATCCACTCTAGTTTACCTAAGTAGGGTTGCCTCATTGTTAAAGCAATTCTAGGCAACCGACCTGTTACCGTAGATGCGACGCTTATTACCCTTGCTCTTACCTTATCACCCTTTTGTATCACTTTCTTAGATTTCTCTCCGAATATTATACCTCTTACATTGTCATATTTTAGTGTATCATCTGTTATTTGGGAAATGTGAACAAGACCATCCATTGGACCTAAATTAACGAATATGCCATAGTTGTCAACTTGTAAAACCTCACCCTCAACTACCTCTTGTACAACTGGTACATAGGTTATCATATCGAATTCAACCTCATGGTAAGTAGCGCCATCGCCAAATACTAGTATCCCTTCCTCACTGGTTTTCACATTTAATATAGCTAAAACTAGACCTAAATCCTTGAGGATCTTTTCTTGATATTGCTGCCTTAGTTCGTTTAAAGCTATCTCGTTTAACGGCTTGCCAAATTCATTTGGAGGAATCCTCACAATGCTACGTGCTTTAATAAGTTTATACATACGTTAGATAGGATATAAGGATTTTATAATTTTACTCCTATTCTGAAGAAATAAAACTCCTATACCCTTTTTAATTGCATCATTTTTTAATTCCTTATCATTAGTAAATATAAACATATTATGCTTAAGAGCGGTCCTTATTAATGCTTCATCTGTAGGTAAATCATCATAATCATTTATTAAATTCCATAAATTTTTATATACTTCCAAATATTTTCTGGCTATCTTAATTCTAGATGATATAATAAATCCTTTTTTGTTCTTCTCAAATAAAATATCTAGCTCTCTTAAGACTGTAGAATGAATAAAAAAAGACGGTTTATAATCTAGAAATTCTAATACCTTATTAAATGGATCTAAACCATCATACACGTACAATAAAATATTAGTATCAACTAGTACTTTTAGATCTCTACTAAACCCCATCCTATCATTCTCCACCTACCAGCTATTTGCCTACTTATGACAGTTCTAATATTATTAGACCATACTGCCACAGGTCTCCTTAACTCCACTTCAATCTCATCCTTCTTTACAGAGGTAACGATACCCAAAGTCGTCGATGAACCTACAGACAACATTAAAGTTTCCTTAGCTCTTATGGGATCTACCTTTAACATTTCCTTAGCTCCAACTACACGTTCTAGGAGATTATACTTTATTCTAATGTTCCATAAAACTGGAACTTCAGCATCAGCTAAGGTAATAATACTGCCAAGCAAATTATCAGCTTTAGTCAATGAGGGATCTAAATATGTACCTATTGCAACTAAACCTCCTGGTTTAGCCTCTTTAAATTCCTCATCTCCAAACCTTATGGACGAAATCTTTGTGAAAATAGGTTCATAAGATACTTTACCTTGTTTTTCCACTCTTAAGCCCGGTAATACTTTTATTTCTTGGTCAACTTTAAACAAACCTTGTATAATACTGCCACCTATTACACCACCCTTCAACTCATTGAATTGGGTACCGGGCTTATTAACGTCAAAACTTCTTATCACAAGCATAACAGGTTTTTGTGAGAGATCCCTGTAAGGAGTTTTTATATACTCTTCTATACCTTCGATTAGAGAATCTATATTAATCTTATGAAGTGCACTTACTGGGATTATAGGTACATTTTCAGCCCAAGTTCCCTTCGTAAACTGCTTTATTTGCCTATACTGCGATAACGCTTCCTCTTTGGAGACTACGTCTACCTTATTTTGAACTATAATTAGGTTTTTCACTCCTATTATACCTAATGCTACGAAATGTTCTCTAGTCTGAGGTTGCGGAAAAGGTTCATTTGCAGCAACGACTAGAATTGCGCCATCCATTAATGCAGCTCCAGATAACATTGTAGCCATTAGAACTTCATGGCCCGGGGCATCAATAAAGGAAATTCGTCTCAGAAACTTGGGCTCATCATCTGATCCACAAGATTTACATGAGGGTTCAGTTACATATGCCTCAGGTTTTTTACAACTTTCACAAACACCTATATTAGTCTCTGCGTAACCCAGTTTTATTGTCATACCTCTTTTTAATTCTTCGGAATGTTTTGATGTCCAAATTCCCGTTATTGCTTGAACTAGTGTAGTCTTACCATGATCTACATGACCAACTACACCTATATTAACTTCTGGTTGAACTTTAGGCCATGCCAAAAACTACTTCACCTTACTATTATGGTATTAATTTGAACTATTTCCTGGCTAATTGTATTTCCTCGTATAGTTTTTCTTCTTCTTTCTCCATTTTCATTCGGGTAAAATCCAGGAGGCCCACTTAGTAATATTTTACGCTTAGCTGCCCCAATAACATCAAATCGCATTGGGAACCCTGAATTATCCGATCCTCCAGTTATCTTCAACTTAACTGGTAACCCAATTAGTTGATTAGCTTCGAATACATCGCCTATTTTTAGACCGACTAGATTCGTTGCCTTGTTTTGATCAACACTTATTTGTAGCGTCTTAGTCCTATATGCAAAGGCTTCAAAATCCTCAGCTCCAAATTTCTCCGCCATTGTTTTACTTATCCATACTTCGTTATCTGGTACACTGTTATCTACATCTACCTTAAAATGACCTTTTACCTTTACCTTTTTATCGCCTTCTTGTTTGGTTATTTCTAATGTTAAAAGCGTATCAACATTTAATAATTGTTTAGTTTTTTCATTAACCTTAGCTTGTGGTACCGCTTTTCCATCTTTTTCCCCAGTAATTGATTTAACTTGATCACTTGCCTTTACTTTGACCTTTATTCTTTTAGGCTCTACAGATTGTGGATCTGAAATGACAATTTTGAAGTCCGGCATTTAACAATGCCACCTTTTGTGTGGTATACTTAAAACAAATATATAAAATCGCATTACCATAAGCTATGTGAACAGCGGTGCTAGGAGTTTTGTTAGTTTTACATGGTAGCAAGATACCAGAATGGAAAGACGTTGGTATTAAGTATGCCGAATATTTATCTAAATATTTTAGTTTGGTGGAATTTGGTTTCTTAGAATTTAATAAACCTACGCTAAGCGAAGCCCTAAGTAACCTTCTCGCTAAAGGCGCTGACAAGATAGTAGTAGTTCCATTACTATTTGCAACCGGAACTCATTTCAGAAGAGATATCCCAAGGCTACTAGGTATAGACAACGATGAAAAGAAAATACGATACATGGGAAGAGAAATTGAAATAACAATAGCTGATCCATTAGGATTTGATGAGAAAATAGGAGAGGTATTGGTTAAAAGAGTAAACGAAACTTACAACAAAAACTACTAACTTGCACCAGCTACTAATAGCTCGGCCTTTGCAGGATCGTAAACCCATTCTTGTGGTAGTTTTCCAATACCTTTATAATACCTAGTTAAACGCCTGATTTTTGATTCAATCTCTTCTAATCCTTTCTTTGCTGTTTTATCACGTGGATATTCATTGATATGCCTCCTTACATTTACTGCCTTCCTTATCAGATTGAAAAGATCTTCAGGTATTTGAGGAGCTAAACCTCTTTCTTCCAGTATTTGAGTAACCTTTTTCCCGACTATTTGTTTAACTAAAGGAATCCCATATTGATCTCTTAATATTATCCCTATCATTGATGGAGTATAACCTCTTTTTGCCAATTCTTCAACTAGCATTTCAACTTCTTCTCTGGTTAACCTTACCCATTTAGGTGCTCCAGCTCTAGCAGGCCTTATGGAATGCGATTTACCTTTAGCCCTCCTCTTGTTCATCTGCGTTCACCAAATTACTACCTTTAATCTACACTATATCCTTTCCTTTTAAGTTCTTCTCTGACAACCTTTGTTCCCTCTACCATGGATACTAGTTTCTGATAGGCTATTTTTCTAGAAAGTAATTTCAGCCCACAGTCTGGATTTATCCACACTTTCTCTGGTGGGAAATACTCTAAAATCTTTCTTATATCATTGGCAACTTCCTCAGACGTCTCGACCTTTCTATTATGCACATCTACCACGCCAGCGCCAAGTTCCTTATCGAAACCATACTTCTTCAAAAGCTCTAAAGGCTTGTAGTTGTAAATTTTTAATGCAAAATTAATCTGATCAACTTTAATCTCGTTAAAGTATGGTGCAACAAAGCTGTAATCACCATAGCATATATGCATAACCAACTTAGCATTTACACCTTTTACAGCCTCATTTACTGCTTCTACACCCCAACTTACGTCTTCCTTTCTAGTATGTAAGGCGGGTTCATCTATTTGTATTATTTTAGCACCTGCTTCTACTAAATTTTTGATTTCTTGATTTATCGCTTTCGCTAGATCAAAAACTAGGTCTTTCTTATTTCTATAGTACTCGTTATAGGACCATTCAGCTATGGTGTAAGGACCAGTTATTGTTATTTTTAAGTTATCAGTATAAGAGACGGATTTTGCAAAAGTGAACTCATCAACTAACATTGGTTCTCTATATTCAATTTTGCTTACAACAGAGGGTTTCCTATAATATGCAGTTCCCCACACTCGTACTGGACCATAGAATTTAAACCCTTTTATTCTCTCGGCAAAAAATTCAACCATTTCATCTCTTCTGACTTCGCCATCTGTAGGTACGTCCACCCCTGCCTTATAGTGATCTTGAAAAACTGCTATTACAGCATCATTAAAGGCCTCTTGTAAGTCCTCATTGCTCATTTTACCAGCTTTATGGAGCCTTATGGATTCCCTTAACCATTTAGGTCTAGGATAGCTTCCTATAACAGTGGTAGGAAGTAAAGGTAACTTACTCATTGATTTCCACCTTTTCTAATTTCTTTAAAAGTTTAAGTTTCTTTACAACAACTACCTCTGGTATAAAATCAAATAGGGTATTATTACCTATAATTACATCACTTACACCTTTTCGCTTAACGGAGTTATAAACTCTAATAATTGTAGTTATCCTCTCCATCTTAGTATTCCTAGCATTTAACATACCTAAGTATACTTTCCTAGAGGAGAAATATGTATATACTCTCCCAAGTTTCTTCAAGTTCTCTATCACGTCTATACCAAAATAGTCTACTGGTAAGGAGAATAGAGTATCTAGCCTCTTTAAGTTATTGATTTCAAAATAGGTTATTAGATGCTTCTCTATTTTTACATTATCTAACATGCTTTTGTATATCTCCGGTAATTTCTCTAAAATATCTCTCTTGATGTTATTAGTATATATGGCAGGCTCATGAATTTCTATAGCATCTACCACACTCGAAAGTTCTTGTGATAATGAATTAACCACTGATGCATAATCCATCATTAGTTCTATTGGACTATTGTAATACCGATTATCAGATAGTACATAGTACGTTAAAGGTCCTGGAATTACGGCCTTTAACTTTGAAGGTAAACTTACTTCTTCCTTAATTTTCCTAGAGAATTCCAAATCTTGTAGGAAAGAGTTTTCCTCTCTCTTCTTTACATTTATTTTCTCCTTAATTATAGGTTGTCTATAATAGAAGTTATTATCGAAAAACCTTTGTAGGGGACCCTTTTCAGTACCACTAATAAAACCAAATGTTACATCCACTATGTCATCCCACCTAAAAAGTCCATTGGTAGTATACTCTAGTTTGATATTTCCAGCTAGCTCAAACAATTTTTTTATATTCTCACTTATATGCTTCTCTAGTTTCTCCTTATTTATCTTGCCTGTATTGTACCATGAAATTACTTTCCCTAATTTTGGATTTTTTGGAAAACTACCCACTAAGGCTTTTTTCACATTCATTATCAAACTTTTGGAGCTAATAAATAAGTAACTTTCCCCCCTCCCTCCATATTAAAGAATAACTGAAGGGGCTTCTGATTACCGAATGAAATCTTCACATAATCTGAAAGTTTAGTTAAAGATAAGACGTCATCAAGATATTCCGCGGAATATGAATTCTTGGACTCTTTAGAGAATTCCAAATCTTGAAGACCTCCGGTATCTTTTGAAAATTCAACTTCAACCTCGCTTTCACCTTCAGCCTTAATTAGTATTCTATCTTCGTGGCCCTCTACAACTACATTATCCGTAACTGTGGAAACTTCTGATATAGCAGACTTAAAACCATCTGAGGAAATAGTCGCTGATATATCAAATTGTAGATTGATCTCTGGTATCTCTTGTTCAGATACCTCTAGGTTCCTAACATTAAATTCTCTATTAGTACTCCCTATAATATTTATGATAACACTGTCTGGAGATTCACTAGCTATCTCTATTGCCTCTTTTCTCTTGGCTACTTTCAAAATTTTCATTAAATATTGAGTATTAAAGCCAAATTTAAATTCGTCATTTACATCATACTCCTTAAACATCTCTCTAGGCAAGTTTACTGATATAAGGGAAATATGAGCTCTATCTAGCGCGACTAACTCTACGCTGTCTTGCTTAAACTTTAATACCGCTTCATCAACTAACCTGGCTAAGGCTTGTATGATATCTTTAAGAACCCTTACATCATCGTAAACTACTTTCATGTTAATCAATCTTATATTCCTTTCAAAAGATTTAAGATATATCATACTTTCAATTTAACTAAAGATTCACAAGATTTAACTACCTTTTAAATATATACTTCTAATAGCAATGAAAAGGATATTGTTATCATCAGATAGAAGTGGATCAGGTAAAACGCTTATAACCTCAGCAATAATGAGAGCACTATCTAAAAAATATAAAGTCAGAGGTTTCAAAGCGGGACCAGATTTCATAGATCCAGGATATCACAAGATTGCCACAGGTTTTCCTTCAATAAACTTGGACTTATGGATGATGGGAAAAAATAATGTAAAAAGAAGTCTAGCGAAATACGGAAAGGAATTCGATATAGGAATAATTGAGGGAGTAATGGGCTTATATGATGGTGTTGACACGCTTTACAGCACTTATGAGCTAGCCAAGGTTACTAAGACCCCAATAATTTTAATAATTAACTGCTCCAACATAGGGAGCACTGTAGGTGCAATTGTAAAGGGGCTAAAATATTATAGAAGCGACGTAAGTATAAGGGGTGTAATCTTTAATAAAATAGCTTCTGAGACCCATTATAATTACTGTAGGAACGCAGTAGAGGATGTTGAAGTTTTAGGCTATGTCCCATTTGATAAGAATTTAGAAATTAAGTCTAGACATTTAGGTTTAGTTACCGTCGAAGATAATAGAGAAGTACAAAACTTAATTAGATATGCCTCAGAGTTAGTAGAGAAATACGTTGATTTAGATAAGATCTATGAAATGGCTTCAGATGAAGATCTTGAAATCGATCTTCCGGAAGATAATGAGAGTAATGGGGTAAAAAGAAAAATGGCAATAGCTTACGATCCAGCATTTAGTTTCTATTATCAAGAAAACTTGGATATATTGAAAAATAAATACGAATTGGAATTCTTCAGCCCTCTAAATAACGAATATGTGGAGGATGCGGAAGCCATATATATCGGGGGAGGTTATCCAGAACTTCATCTAAATGAGTTAGAAAAGTCCACTAGAACGAAGAAATGGCTTAAAAATATGTCTTACGCGGGAGTAAAAATCTATGCTGAGTGCGGTGGACTAATGTACTTATCTAAAAACCTAATAGACGAAAATAATAAAAACCATAGTATGACTGGTATTTTTGATATTGATATAAAAACTAAAGATAAATTAACAATTGGATATACAGAATTAGAGGCAGTTAAAGAGAACTTCATAGTTAATAAGAACAATGTAGTCAGGGGGCATGAATTTCATGTGTCTAAACCCATAAGCGTTAATGAAAAAGAATTTGTATTTAAAGTTAGAATAGGGAAAGGTATTATTAATAAATTGGACGGCGTAAAAAGCAATAACACTGTTGCAAGTTACTCTCACTTACACTTTTCTAACTTTCAGCTGAGGATTGTTTTTTGAGCTCTATTTTCTTTACCCTCTCAATTAATTCGGAAACTTTATCTATATCTTGTGAATACAGTCTCACCTGGAATGGGAACTTTGATGAAGACCTAATCTCAATGTACTTTTTATCTCTATTTTGAGAAATTTGGGCATCTATTAGATACTTTGATGGTAAAAATACGCCAGATCTATCAGTAGCTATAATACCTTTTTCTGTTATTTTATATGATGTAGGCGCCATGGGGATATTAGTTTGAAACTTTAGTACACGTCTATTCATTAAAAAGCTAACACCGTAGAGCAATTCAAAATACAACACGAAGAATCCAAATTTATATAATGTATTATCAATATTAGTAACAAATCTAATTATCACATAATTATAAACTAATATTAGTATTATCATGTATAAGAACATAATACCCATTGAGGAGAAATTCTTCTTCATTACCTCAGTAGTTTCCTTTAAATACTCCTCATCTTGGTTTACGAGTTCACTTGCTTTTTTCTCTTCATATAAGGTTCTAGCATTAGCTATTTCACCTAAGGATCTCCTCTCTCTAAGTAAAGGATTCGAACGCATCATTATTACTGATGTTATACCCAAGTAAACTAAAATGTATAGTATGTAAAATTCTATAAAATACTTTGGGAAAAAGCTAAGTACTAGAGAAAACAATATCATCATTACTTGTGATAGTAGTACAAACTTCCAGTTGAATGGATTATATCCAGTAGAGGACATTGCTACTATAACTTTATAACTTAAGCTTATATTTCTGTTGGATCAATAATTTACCCGTTTAAATAAATATTGTACTTAGATATGAGTAAATACTTTTTTATACTATTGCAGTTCTGATATTCTTGGTATGGATTTTCTCAGTTTACGTAAAGATCTAGAATCTGGAATACCGATATTAATATATGATTTTGATGGAAGGGAAGAAGAAACTGACATGGTATTTTACGCGGGAGCAATAAGCTGGAAAAGCATATATACTCTAAGGAAAGAAGCAGGGGGATTAATATGCTACGCAACAGCAATTAACGAAGCTAAAACATTAGGTCTGAATTTTATAGCAGAAGAGTTAAAACAACACGAAACATACAGTAAACTAGTAAAGAAGCCTTCTTATGGAGATTACCCAGCATTTTCCGTGTGGGTTAATCATGTTAATACAAAAACTGGAATCTCTGACTATGATAGATATATTACTATAAGCGAATTACATAAAATAATACTCAAAACTAAAACAAATCCAGAAGAGGCAAGAAGGGAATTTTATGAGAACTTCATGACACCAGGTCATGTACCTATACTCATTGCAAGGGATATAAGAGAGAGAAGGGGCCATACTGAATTATCAATAACATTGTTACAAAAACTAGGATTAGAAAGAAGTGCGGTAATAGCAGAGATACTAGACGAGAAGTCCAGCATGAATAAAGATAAGGCAAAAATGATTGCAAAGAACTTCGGGCTTCACTTTATAGAGGGAAAAGACATCTTTAAAGAGGTGATCATATGACGAGAAAATATGGAATAGCGGATACTACATTTTCAAGAGTAGATATGGGAAGTCTAGTATACAAGGTAATAAGAAGCGAAGACAGTGAAGCGGATATCGTTAGGTATACTGTACCAGGTATTAAAGACCTACCAGTAGCTGCGAAAAGATTAATAGATGAAGGATGTGATGGTGTAATAACCTTGGGATGGGTAGGCAAAACGATGTTAGATAAGTACAGCTACTTAGCTACGAGCATAGGCTTAATAATGGTTCAAATTCTAACTTCTAAACACGTGATTGACGTAACAGTACATGAGGATGAAGCAGATGATGAGGAGAAACTAAAGGAAATAGCAATTGATAGAGCCACTAAACACGCTAAAAACTTAGTTAAGCTAGTAAAGGAGGGCAAAAATGCGCTAACTAAATACGCGGGGAAAGGGTTGAGACAGGGGTATAGCAATGCAGGAGAAATCGATTAGACTAGGTATAGTAGTAGCTGAATTCAACTATGATATTACGCAGTTGATGTTACAAAAAGCATTATCACATGCTAGATTCTTGAATGTGGAAGTAAAAGTGGTAATAAAAGTACCAGGCACCTTCGATATGCCTCTTGCAATTAAAAAACTTCTTGAGAAAGACTTCATAGATGCTGTGGTGACTTTAGGAGCAGTAATAAAGGGAGAAACTAAGCACGATGAGCTAGTTGCAAGCCAGACTGCTAGGAAAATAGTCGATCTCTCTACGGAATTCAACAAACCAGTGACGTTAGGGATAATTGGGCATGGAGCAACCCACGAACAAGCTGTTGAAAGAATTGAAGAATACGCTACCAGAGCAGTAGAGGCTGCAATAAAATTAGTTCAGAGAACTAGGAAATTAGATGAATTAAAAGAAATCAAGGAAACGGTGATCATAGAGTGAAGATATTAGCGATAAAGCTTTTAGATTATAGAGAGTGGACTGAAAGGTTAGGGTATGATAGAGAGTGGTTAATCCAAAAAATTCAAAATAAATTTATGATGAAAATTCATGAAATAGCCTCCCAATATAACACATTTCCCCTTCAACTCAGATTTGACAATTTCCTAATGATAGCTGATGGGATAACTACCACTCAACTAGCATACATGATAAATGATATGCAAGAGAACCTTCCAGTAAGGATAAAGTCTTGCCTAGGTTATGGAAAAACTCCACTAGAGGCGCAATGGAACGCGTCAATTTGTCTAAATAATCAAGACGATAATGAAATTAAGGAATATACAGACGAAAAAATAGCCGCTTTGCATTTCGATATAAATTTTAATACGGAAACGTTAAAATACACATCTGTATACGACTCATTTATAGAGATAACCAATATATATGTAAACTTATCAAGATTTTTATACAAGATAGGCGGGATACTGCAATATCTAGGCGGGGATAATTATTTAGGCTTTATATCGACTGAGAGCGTCAATAAAGTAATCGAAGAATTTAGTGATGATAACAAGATAAAGGTAGGAATAGGAATAGGGAAAAATGCGAGAACTGCAATAAGATTGGCTACTACTTCTTTAGAAAAAATAAGAAATAATAGGGAAAAAACTTGGCATATGGAGGAAGAATAACACTAAATGTAAGAATAGCTCTCGTAGGAGAAGAGCTAGAAATAAGAGAGAACGTTAATATAGAAATAGAAGAAGGTATAATAACTCATATAGGAAATGGTTTCTCATCTGAAGGCATAACGTTTAAAAACGGAATCTTAATCCCTGGGATAGTTAACGCTCATGTGCATTCTGCCGACTTCATATGCCAAGAAATGGGATACAATATGCCAATAAGTAAAGTCGTTGGAGATCCGCATAGCGTTAAATACGAATGTTTTGCAAAAAACACAAAAGAATCCATCATGAACTCCATAGAGAGATTTGTCTTAAGAGCGAGAGAACTAGGTTCAAATGTAATGATAGACTTTAGAGAGCAAGGATTAGAGGGAAGCTTAATTTCAAGTACAATTAAGAAGAAAATGGCTACGAACGGGGTGAAGTATTACTTTCTAGGAAGACTTGAAGAAGATGAGTTCAAGGATATCCGTAATTTAAATAGTTTATATAAAATAGCTGACGGTTATGGGTTATCTAGTGCTTTTAGCACATCTGAAATAGAGTTAATAAAACACGTATTTAACAATAAAATTAGGTCTGTTCACGTATCCGAGACCATAAAACATTGGTTAAGAGATGACTTAGAGTACGTTATGAAAAGATATGAACCAAACCTAATAATACATGGTACTTATTTAAGTGAAGAGGAAATTGATATTATGAGATATAGGAAAGCATCCATAGTTTATTGTCCAAGGAGTAATCTGTGGTTCTCTGTAGGGATACCAAAGGTAATAAATGGGTTAAAGAGTGGGGTTAATCTATTGATTGGAACTGATAATGGGGGAGTATTAGATCCAGACATGTGGAAAGAAATGGAGACTTTGCTTCTAATTTCAAGGGTTCAAGATCCACTTTCTGACCACTCACTACAAATATTGAAGGCAAGTACTATTAACGCTTATAAGTTTTTAGGAATTAGAGGATGGATAGAAGAGGGGAACCCTATTGAAGCTGGGTTACTAGTCCTTGAGGGAGATAGCACGGGCATATTAAACTCAAATAATAAATATATTGGAATTATAAAAAGAGGTAATAAAATAATTTATAACCTTGGCGCTATCCAAAAGATCATATGACCCCCACTTACTGCTTCTACGTCAATTTTCATAGGGAGATTTTCTCCAAAGCTTACCATTGTTGGGGCCGAAAAACCTCTTAGACCTTTTACAGCATCCTTAAACATTTCCGCGCTATAAGAAGATGATGCCGATGTATCTATAGAAAGTTCCTTTAGGGGTTTATCCTTCATAAGAAATGCGACATATCTTTTCCCCTCCTCACCAGCCTCTATCTTTATCTTATCCTCCTCTGTTGAAATCCTCATCTCTTCTCCAACCAAAGTTACGTCAGCTGCTATTACATTAAGTACACTTTCATCTGTAGTGAAATTCACGGCCAAATTAACTTTCGGTTCAGTTAGTTGTTCAACTTGACCTTTCTCTGCTTTAATATAAATTGTACTTTTCGCCCCACTCTTCTCATCTCTTATTATAATCTTTAATCCACTATCAGTCTCTGTCAACTCGATCGTAGCTTTCTTTGAGCTGGCTTTTGAAAGAATCTTCTTTACTGAAGAGACATCCAATTTAACTGAAGTAGGGCTATCAATACTATATTCGCTTAAAACATCTTTAGGTATTCTCATAATCGCCATTAGCACTTTATCTTCAGTCAAATGTCTCGAAAATATTCCATCTTCAGTGAAATTTAGAATAATGGAATCAGTAACGTTCGTAATGGAATTTATAAAAGAGAAAAAGTCTTTTGCATTAGGGTAAACAATCTTAAACATAATTTTAACCCTCTACGCTCTTCTCTTTTTTCTTTGTCTTTTTAACTTTTTTACTAACAGCCTTTTTAGCTTTCCTCCTAGAATCCCTCTTTTCATATTCCTTGTAATTATCCTCAAACAACTTCTTAGCTTCCTCCAAAGTAATCTTACCGTTCAACAAGTTATCCCAAATTTCAGTATTTCTCATTAGTAGCTCTATATCTTGTATTGAAAGTTTTGGAAACTCGTCTTCCGATGTCTCCTCAACTTCCTTTTCCTCATTAACCTCCTCGTCACTAGTCCCTTCCTTTTCCTCATCTGTTGACATACCAGATACCATTTATTTTAAAGAATTAAGCTTTACTAAAAGTATAGCTCTGTTATCCCCGCTTACAGTAACCACGTAACCCCTTTCTAAAGATCGAATAGCTTGATAAATAGCCTCGTATTTATCTCTGTCGCTTCCACTTAACACCCTACTTAAGTAATCTAACTCTTTTGGCTCAACAACATTAAATATAAAGATATAACTCGAATTTTGGACAATATTTTCTATATTCTCAGTTAATTGAGATATAAGAATCATTCCGACTCCGAACTTCCTAACCTCTGCGAATAATCTCTCAACTATCTCTAATCCAGTCTCTTTACTGAGTATAAAAGGAGCCTCGTCTATAACCAAAAATTTCCACAAACCAGATATCCCACGCCTATATATGTAATTTCTAAAATCTCTAAGTATCGTTTCAATTAAAACATATTTTAGCTCGTCTGTAGTAACTTTAGAAAAATCCAGAATTATATTACTCTCGAAAATTTTTTTCATATTTAAGCTATTACCACTTAAAATTTGATTAGCCAAAAATTGTATATACGGTTCAATTGAAGATAGCCTAGAAAGGTCTTGTGAATTATCAACTAATTTCTTCCTTCTCTCTATCATTAATAATACATCCCTAAAAGTAGGTGGTGTTAAATTCCAACTGCTCTCATCGTTTTCATCAATTCCCTTTTCGGCATAGGTATCCATTATAATATTAAAAATATCTATAGTTTGTAAATTACCAAGTTTAAAAATGGACCTTAGCATATAAGCCACTTCCAATGCCCTTTGCCTAGGAGATGCGCCATTTAACGAAAGAGGATTTAATGAATTCTTAGAGATGTCAATTCTTTCTGCTTTTTCAATCTCATACTCTCCATGTAGATCAAAAACCAAGAAACTAGCATCTGTAAATTTCCCAATAATACTCTTAGCTAAACTAGACTTTCCAGATCCACTTGTACCTAGTATCACTATGTTATAGTTCTTTGCTCCATCAAAGTTTAGAACAAACTTCAAGTTAGAAAATTTCTTCCAACCATACTTAGTATTAGATATCCTATTAACTAATGAAGGAGCCAACACTCCCTCAATAGAACCGAGCTCTATCCCCTTCTCGTTAACAGAATACGCAGATAATTGCGTAAATAGGAATGGAAATGAGAACCACGACAAGATAATTAACGGAAAAATAGAGTCATTTGAAATAAAGAATAGTAAGGTGAATGATGCTATGCTACCTACAAACAAGAATGGACTGGATAAAACCTCATAGAAAATCAGGAAAGAAATTAAAACAATCAATCCCCCATAGATAGCATTCTTCTTATTAACACTCACATTAAGCCGTGAAACATTTAACAAAATCTCATCTGGAAAACTTCTTCTAGAAATTCCCAATATAACTCCGATAATAATAGTAGCAAGAGCATAATATCCTAACAAATTTAAGAACGTAGATAAAATAAGGGTAGAGCCCACGTTATTAGAAATTACTAACGCGTAAGCTATGGCTGTTACGTAATAAAGGAATGAGACTATTATGGATGAAAACATTAAAGTTATGAATACTGAAAATATCACTACTAATATAGGAATAATTAATAGTAATGTAGACAGATTATTTACTAACTGGCTTAAATTACCTGCTGATGTCAAATAATACATTAAATTATCAACTAGATAAGCTACAATAAGCATTAATATATTAGCAACAATGTGTCTCTTCTCATACATTTATATACTCCTCTTTAGTATTACATTATTGCCAAAGTAATGATAAATGTAACCAATGAATTCTTGGTAAGACTGAAGAAACTTGGCTATGAAGATTTAACGCCAATCCAAAAAATAGCAATACCAAAAGTACTATCTGGAAAGAATGTTTTAATCATAGCACCAACGGGGTATGGCAAAACTGAGGCAGCGATATTACCAATTTTTTATACTATCTTTAAAGATAAACCTGAAAAAATCTCAACACTCTATATAACTCCCTTAAGAGCGCTAAATAGAGACCTTGAGTTAAGGTTAAGAAGGCTAGGTGAAGCCTTTAATATTAGTGTTAACGTAAGACACGGAGATTCCTCTCAGAAAGAAAGGAAGGAAATTTTGGATAACCCTCCTGACGTATTATTAGTAACGCCAGAAACGTTACTTTACTTAGTGCTAAACGATACTTTTAGGAAGTACTTTACCAATCTGAAATGGATAATAATAGATGAATTACAAGAAATGTTAGATGAGAAAAGAGGAATAGAACTCTCTGTACTAATCCAAAGGATCAAAAAAATAGCAACAAGAAATAAAATTCAATTAATAGGAATTTCAGCTACTATTGGTGATGTTGAAATAGCAAAAAGGTACTTAGATAGAGAGGGAGAGGTCGAAATAGCGAATATCAACGCAATAAAGGATATAAAAGTGGATTTAATACTCCCTAAGGTTGAAAAGAAAGATGCGGATTTAGCAGTAAAGTTGGGATTAAGACCAGATACAATTGCGAGACTTGAGAAACTTAACGAAATTATAAAAAACAACAAACCTATTATAATATTTACAAATACTAGGGAAACTAGCGAATTCATAGCAAACCAACTCATGAGTAACTATTCCTTAAAAATAGCTTCTCATCACGGCTCATTATCAAGAGAAATTAGAATAAAAACTGAAAACGACTTCAAAAACGGTAATATAGACGCTATAGTCGCAACCTCGAGCTTAGAATTGGGTATTGATATCGGTAGAATTAATCTAGTTGTCCAATACATGTCACCGAGACAAGTAATTAGGTTAATTCAAAGAGTCGGAAGAAGTGGACATAAAATAGGTAGAACGTCTATAGGTTACGTTATACCCTCAGAGGACCTTTTCGATATTTTAGAGTGCAGAGCAATAATTGAAGCATTATATTCTGGTTATTTGGAAAAACCCCTGTTTGAAGAAAACCCACTTGACGTTGCAGCACATGAAATAGCGGGAATGGTTTTAGAAGGTTATAAAAACCCTAAAGAAATGATGGAGATTCTTCGCAATTCATTTTATTTCGAGAACTTCACCGATGAGATGTTCGAAAACGTTATAGAATTATTAGAGAGCGCAAAAATAGTTAAAAGAAGAGAAGACGGAAGCTTATTTCCAAGTAGAAGAATTTGGAAATATTATTACACTACTAATATGATACCAGATTCCATTAGAAGTTATATAGTAATTGACCATGCTACCAACATGAAAATAGGTACCTTAGACGAAGATTTCGTAGTCACACTAGATGAAGATAGTGTATTCATTTTAGGAAGTAGACTATGGAAAGTCGTATCCATAGAGAACGACAGAATATTTGTGGAAAGGGCTGAGCTAAAAAACGGAATATTGCCTAGTTGGTTCGGAGAATCAATTCCAGTTGAGAAAGAGATAGCTAGGAAAGTCTACGAGTATATTTACGCAGTGGAGAAGGAAAAAAGGGAAACTGAAGATAATAGCTTAGCTGAAGTAGTTAGAGAATACATGAAAAGAGGATATCCAGAACTAAGACCAGATCTAATCCTTGTTGAAATAGTAAAGAATAATTTAATAATAGTGCATTCACCATTCGGCTCAAGAGGAAACAACACGCTTGGTGCCATAATTTCAGTTATGTTAGACGTAGAAAAACAGACCAAAACGACTTATAGGGCTGATCCATATCACATCGCAATATCTTCTGTACTGCCAATAACTAAAAATGATATGGAAAAAATTGTCTCTACGCTAAATTCTACTCCTATAGACAGAATAATTGAAATATTAAAGAAGGGAATTAAAGAAAGTCCGCAATTCAAGTGGAAATTATTGGTTGAGATAAAGAGGTTTGGGATGATAGACCCAGAAAAGGAAATAACGCTTACCTCATCCATTATAAAGGCTTATGGAGATACAATAATTGGAGAAGAAGCAGTTAAGGAATTATTAGTCAAAAATTATGATGTAGAAATAATAAAGGAACTCAAGAATTACAACTGGAAAATAGTAGAGGTTTACGAAGCGTCCCCCTTAGCTAAACAATTTCTAGATAAAATCCTTAACTACACCTCGTTCGATAAAGAAGAAAAACCATTAATGATTGAAATTTTCAAAAAGAGATTAGAAAACAAGGAGCTGAAATTAATCTGTCTCTCATGTGGGTGGGAGGGAAAATACTCTATAATTAACTCACCTAGCAAATGCCCCAAATGTTCCTCAATTTTCTTAACTGCAACTAATCCAGATGATAGCGATTCCGTGAAGATAGTGAGAAAAGCAATAAAAGGTGAGAAATTAACAAGTAAGGAGAGAAGACAGTTAGAAGACTTGAAGAGAGTTGCCTCCTTCTTCCCAGATTACGGTAAGTACAGCCTAATAGCATTAGCAACTAATGGAGTTGGACCAAGTAATTTAGGCAAAGTATTGAGTAAATTAAATGAAGGAGAAAATGAGTTTTACATGGCCTTAATAGATGAAGAGAAAAGATTTATAAGAACAAGAAAATACTGGCACTAATCTTAAATTTAAGCCTCTTAAAAGTTTTTGTGAGATTAAAATGCCCGCAATAGAAGTTGGAAGAATTTGTGTAAAAGTAAAAGGAAGAGAAGCTGGAAGCAAATGCGTAATAGTAGACATAATAGATGACAATTTCGTATTAGTCACCGGACCAAAAGACATAACTGGCGTTAAGAGAAGAAGGGTTAACATTCTTCACTTAGAACCAACTGATAAGAAAATTGATATACAGAAAGGAGCTTCGGATGAGGAAGTAAAGAAGAAATTAGAGGAGTCCAACTTAACAGAGTACATGAAGGAGAAAATAAAGATTAGGATGCCAACATTGTGATTTAGATGATTTTAAATGATTTTATTTACAAAATAGATAATTTTTGTGGATATAAAAATGAATGGAAGATAAGGAAGGATAGTGAAACATCAGATAAATACGGATATTATCCAGAAAAAAGACCAATAGAGATACATATCAAAAACTCAATAATAAACCTTGATAAACCTCCAGGGCCCACGAGCCATGAAGTAGCGTATTGGGTTAAAAAGATGTTAAACGTTACCAAAGCAGGACATGGGGGGACCCTAGAGCCCATTCATTGGGCGGGGTAATCCTAAAGTTACCGGTGTGTTACCAATAGGAATAGAGAACGCAACTAAAATAATGAACTATATAAGTAAAGGAGGAAAAGAGTACGTATGTGTAATGCAAGTTCACTGTGAATACAATAAAGAGGAATTGGCAAAGATAATAAGTTCATTTAAAGGAGAAATATACCAACGACCACCAGTTAGATCATCAGTCAAAAGGAGACTAAGAATTAGAAGAATATATGATATAGAAATTCTAGACATGGACAAGAAGTTAGTATTACTTAGAGTAAACTGTGACTCCGGGACGTACATGAGAAAATTATGTCATGATATAGGAATAATTTACGGTTGTGGAGCTCATATGAGAGAGCTAAGAAGAACTAGATCCGGGATTTTCACAGAATCCACAAATCTAGTGAAATTACACGAACTTTCTGAAGCAATATACTTATACAAGAACTGCAAAGACGAAACAGAACTAAGAAGAGTACTTATACCAATGGAATTCGCAACTTGTGAAATTCCAAAAATTGTAATAGAAGACTCAGCTGTAAACGCATTAGCTTATGGTGCGCAACTAGCAGTACCTGGAGTAGTAGCTTATCAGAACTTTAAAAAGAACGATACAGTCGCAGTATTAACGCTTAAAGGGGAATTAGTAGCGACAGGCAACGCACTAATGGACAGCGAAGAATTGGAAAACGCAAAAAAGGGAATAGTAGTCAACTTAAGTAGAGTTTTTATGCAGAGAGATATATATCCAAAAGCATGGAAAAAACATGAGTCATGAGTACATAATTTTTGAAGTAATTAACGGTATACCTCTAACCCTTCTATCCTCACCGGGGATATTTTCAAAAAAGGAACTAGATTTGGGAACAAGGATACTTTTGGAAAACATAAAAGTAGCGGAAAACGGAACTGTAGCAGACGTTGGTTGTGGCTACGGACCCATAGGAATCTACCTAGCATTGAAAAATCCTAACCTTAAGGTCTACATGGTAGATGTCAACTACATTGCAATTAAGCTGGCTAAGAAAAATGCAAAACTTAATGGGGTTGAAAATAGGACAATAATAGTGAAATCAGATATCTTTGATAACATTCCTATCGACGTTAAATTTACCGCAATTTATTCTAACCCTCCTCTTTCTAAAGGAGTAGATTTTCTAAAGAAGCTTGAAGCCGAAGCCTATGATAGATTAGTTGAAAAGGGATTCATACAGTTGATAGCATATAAGGGTGAAGAAAATATAGAGAAAATATTCAGTAAAAGATTTAAAATTGAATCCATAAAGAGAAAAAAAGGATATTCCTTAATAACAATAGTTAAAGATTAAAGCTATAGTGTTAAACTATAATTTGCCGGGGTGCCCGAGTGGTCCAAGGGGCTGGCCTTGAGAGCCAGTAGGTGTCTAGCCTGCGCGGGTTCAAATCCCGCCCCCGGCGCTAAGCGTTTAACCCTTTTTATATTGATTTTTCTTATTACTAGTTCTCTATAATTCCGGTTCGACGGGAGTGATGTTCCCAAGGAATTCTATGTAAATTAACTGAGGAGAAAAACAGAAAAGTGAACCTTATGCCGTTAAGCTCAAAGGAGCCTTATAACTTACCTTATGGTTGAGACTAACGTGATAGAGCATAAAATGATTTAAATTAAAGTATAGGGAAAACAGCTAACCTTACCCTCGATTCCATTTCTAATTTACATATAACCAAATAACGCCATTGAAGAACAACGTAAATTTCCTTCGCCTAACCGTTTATCGTTTCCGATCAATAGGTGTGATACTTATCGTTTCTCTAGCGTAATTGTATCTCCACTTCAAAACTGCTCTTTTCTTTCTTCATTTTCCCGTCCCGTATTACAGCAACGAAAACATGTTTATAGTCTATTTAGTTAGTAAATTTTGCATCAAAAAGTGTTTAGTTAAAAGAAAATGATAAAAAATCTTCAATTTAGCTATTTTACAAGATGATAAAAGATAACAATCCCTTCTTCATACCTTTGGAAAACTACTGCAAAGTAAAGTGATTCCATAACATATACATACCATCTATACAGAGAGAGAAAGTCCACTAAGTATAAGTTTCTAACAAAACCCCTAAACTCTGCTTAACATTATCTTCAACTTCCCTACTACTCAAACCTAACATTAAACCTGCATGATACCAACTTTTACCTTGTAAAACTCTAGCTACTAGTGAAGCCTCGGCTTCTATACTTAAATCGGCTTTAAGTTCTAAAAAATGTTTAGTAACTAAGAAATGTGCAGCTTCAGCGATGACATTATATGGAACCTTACCTTCAGTATAAGCCTTAATCTTATCAACATATAGATCTGGAACCTCTCCCTCTATCCTTTCACTGTAAGTATTCCTTAATAATAGAACAATAAGTTGAGGATTCAAATTATAATAGACTTGATGAGAAGTTCTCAATAGCTTATCCTTCAATAAACTGGAAAGTTTAACAACAAACTCCTTAGTTCTCTCGCTTAAAGCCTTAATCACAATCACCGAATAACCATTAAGTTCCTCATTCTTAATAGAGGATAAATAAACCGGCAAAAATCCGTTCTTTATCCAAAATCGTAAAACGGAGTAATCTGCAACAAATGAAGATCCAATCCAATCAACTCCCTTCGCCATCTTAATAACCTCTTCGATAACTCTACTCCCTATACCCTTACCTTGATTTTCCGGAGAAACAGCAATCCTCATTATCCTCCAACCCTTCAACTTACCGAAATCTAAAGCCCTCATGTACTTTATAAGCCTATGAGGAATCAAATGCCCCTCATTCTTTAACCCATTGGAAATATCCCATATTTGCTTATCAGTTAGACCTCCCTCATAGACAACTTGACAAACTGCCACAGGATTCTCAGATGAATAACCTACTATAACCTTTTGGAAAGCCATATCGCCTAAAAGCATTAAATCATCAGGGGAATTCCTATAATGAGCAGTAACCAATATTCCATAAACGCTCTTAAGCAAATCATCATCTCGAAACAATTCCTCTTGAGGAACCTCAACTATTTTCAACTTACCATTATATTCAACTTCATGCGGTTCAGCATCCAATAAGAATACATCAAATAAGAACTTCTCAATAGGATCACCCTTAGCATACCTAATAGGATAATCCATCTTTATATTCTTCAAAAGAACCTTACCCTTCAGTTTATCAACGTACTTTAAAAATGCCTTCCCAGAACCCTCATAACCGTGAATAGTAGTAACCAAGATTACCTTATCCCAAGATCTCACGATATAGTCTAAAAACTCTATACCCATAGCAGCTGCCTCATCTATAACTATTAAATCACCCTCCTCATTTTTAGCTAAGTCCGGAGAAACCCATTTTACCCTGGAATCCCTTGTAGATATCTTCATTATCTTACCATCCCTTGATGTGATTACCTTATACTTAACATTTAGAGCTTCTAACCCTCTAATTATGAATTTGAATATCTCTTGTGAAGAATAGTACGTTGGGGAAGTTACTATAATACTACCAAAATTTCCCTCACTCATTAAATAAGACAAAAACAAACCTATGGATGCACTCTTACCCCTACCCCTTGCTGCAGTTATTACTAAAACTCTTTTCCCTAGATTCATAATGAACAAGGATTCCTCAAGAACCTTGTTCTGGTCAGAAGATAGACAAAGCTCATGAAGCTCCATCGAAACTTTAGGACTTTTAGGTATTTTCTTGTATGGTTTGTGAGTTTCATTTGAGGAATACGGTGTAAAAGTTATCCTATCATTTCCTTGAAAGAAAATGATCCCTCTATATCTCTTAGCCAGTTCAATAAACCTAGCTTCAAACAGATCTTTAACAACACCATACCTGGTCAAAGACTTCTTATACAACTTACCCTCTAGGATGTTATCGCTGTAGATTATCGCTATACCTCCTCCCTTAGTCATGTCAACGAATCTAGCAATGTAGTTAGGCCTAAAATCATCCATTGCGTCTAATATTACCAAATCCGCGCTTTGCCCAAGATATTTCTCTGAATTGGAGTAATCTATGTCGAGAAAGTTTTCAAATCTCTTTTTCAGCTCTTTCATTCTATCTTTTGAATTGTCGAGCCAAGGATGAAAGCCGTATATAACCCTTGGCTTCTTGTTAACCTTTAAATAGTCATCAATTAATGAATTAATCTTCTCTAAAGGATCTTGAGATTCAATTATCGCTAAATGCCTATAATAACCCTTTACCGCATCCATGAAGTAATTTTCAAACATCTCAATCACATTATGTATGCGGCCGCCGGGATTTGAACCCGGGATCACCGGCTTGGAAGGCCGGCGTCCTAATCCAGCCTAGACTACGGCCGCACTCTATAATAATGAGAATGGGGAAGGTATTTATTTTTTTCCCTATGAGCTGCTGCTTAGTTGATCTGTTGAATATTTTTAAATTAAATCACCAATATCTTCCTTTCAATTAATCTCAAGATGTTCAATTTCTGTTTATGAATCCTCTTAACTCTTGGCGAAAAATTCATCAAACCCACAAAGCACCTTAAGCAATGAACGCATTGAAACAGAGTTTGGAAAAAAGAAAAAGTTCTTATTAAAAAAAACAATAATTAGCTTAACTTATTCTCCTCATTACTAGTACTATGGCTACTATTGCAACAATTAGACCTATTATGCCAGCTATAATTCCGCCATAGGCTATTGTAGTTAAACTACTAACAGTACTCCTTAAGCTAGCAACCTCTCCGTTTAAAGTACTGAGACTTGTACTTAGATTGCTTATTTTACCATTTAGTGCAGTAACTTGACTGCTCAAAGTATTATACTGTGAAGACAGTGAGCTAAGTTGAGTACTTAGCGATCCTACAGTACTGTTTAACTTTCCTATTTCGCTATTCAATGTGGTTATCTCACTCTGTAAATTGGATATCTGAGTATTTGCATTAGCTAAACTCTTATTTAAGCTAGCGATTGTGCTATTTAACGATGAGATCTCACTCCTTAACGTACTAACTTCATTATTTAACGCATTAATTACACTAAGATAGTTCGGAATTGCGGTTATAAATACGTTATAAGTTACAGTATGGACTCCATAAGATACCGTTAAGCTACCACTGATCAAGTAGGAAGATATTAGCGTTAAAGTGGTTGATAATTGAGGAACTTGGAAACTTAACATGAACGACCCGTTTGAAGCAGTTGTCGTAGATAACGTTTTAGTCCCAACAGTGGGTATATTAAGAGTTAAGGAAACAGTAGCACCAGATAATGGACCTACTGTACTATTATAGACGTAACCCATTATGTTCACAGTACCGTTTTGCATAACCACTGAAGTTATGATACCATTAGCAAACTCTATAAACTGTGGGTAAGTATTCTCATACATAGCTAAGTTTTGTAGAGTTAATATGATTGGAGCTACTGCGGGAGTTGTAACATTAACGTCAATTGTACCTACAGCCACACCACCAGTAACTTCAACAGTAATTTGCCAAATTCCTATTACGTGAGGAAATGTATAAGCATTGGGCACATAAATTCCACCAGTAGCATTAACGGTAGTAGGAATACTAGCAGCTAGCGTTGAATTAGGGAAGAATAAGTTTATAACAGCTCCTTGACCAGCAAATTGTTGAGGAACAACAGCATCAATTGTTACTGATTTTCCAACATAGTAAATTTGATTATTTACACTAGGACTGTAAAAAGTTACGTTACCAGATGTATAAACTGCTGTACTCACTAACGCTACAACTGAAATTAATATCAAGGTAGATAAAACGAATGTTTTTTTCACAACCAATCACCTCAAATATATGGTTAAGAGAAAAAAATAAAAACCTTTTAACTTGAAATCGCCGTCACATTAGCGTATACTAAGAATGTCGGGTATAGAGATATTGCTGGACCGCCTGCAAACGGCACTGCAAACATTACTACTGTATGAGGCTCACTTGGAGTCGATAAGCTTATGAACTGATATGACTGAACAGGTACTTGTAATACTACACCAGGACCTAAGGATGGCGAATATACTGTCTGGAATGCTGGAGTGCCAGGCACTGGAGTTCCAGTAGTTACGTTATAACCTAAGAACGATACAGTTTCTATGTAGAATGGATATGGATAGGATATAACACTTGTCACAGACAACACTATGTACTGACTTGTTGGGCTTAATACTAAAGGTGTGCTATAGTAGTAGAACACTTTATATTGGGCAGTTTGAGGTATTGATACACCTAATGGAGCTAACCTAATTGGAGTGTTGTTAAATGCACCTAAGGTGGTTTGACCAGTGAGTGTCGCATGAGTTACTGGGTCTTGTACTGTAAATGTTACATTAGATACTAGTGGTAGGGCTGTGTATGGACCGAAGTGGTATCCAGCGTAAGTGTATAGATTAGCAGTACCTACTGCAACTTTATGAGATCCTAATACTACATACATTGTTCCGTTAGGACTACTTAATGTACCAGTCGCTACATATAAGTTAACTACTGCTCCGTAATATACTCCAAATGTTGACGTCTCTGATAGCGAAGATATTAGATTACCACCATATGAAGCTACAAACATACCGTTCATGTATACGATTGTGCTTGCATTACTTGGATTATACATAACTGTCACAGTAGCGTACTTGCTAACAATCTTCACACCAGTTACTTGTATTTGTGTAATGCTTGCATTAGCTGCGTTTATATCAACTACCTTAGCACTTGGCTGTTGCACTACAGCATAGCTTATCTCAACTGGAATACCCGTTGTAGCATTAATGTACTTTGCAGTTAATATCCATTCAACCGAACCTGGAGTAGTTGGTGGCATCACGTAGAATTGACCAACCACCAGTAAGGTCCTGTTTGTCACATAAGCTCCACTGATTATATCGTGATAGGTTACATATAAATAGCTTCCATTTAGAGCAGCTGCGTTTGGTAAACCTAATAGTGAAGCTAACGCGGATATGTTGAATAGTGTAGTTGTAAATAATGGGCTGCATTGAGATACTTCACCTAAGTTACTTGATATTAATAATTTACTAACATTTAGTGGTGATAATACTATTGACTCGTTCATACCATTTAGTTCTACAGTAATTGAAGTAATGTTACCTACGTTAAATCCATTCTCAACAGCTTCAATTACTCCACTCTGCGGACCTATACTTATACTGCTGTAGAACACGTAATACGGATCATTAATTCCGAAGGGCATGTATAGTTTGCCAACCGGGAATACTTGTGGCATTACTAATTCTGGAGTAACATTTGCAAACGTTAAGGTTACGTTACTAGTTTGATACTGTCCAGTGCTTGAATAATAGAAGTAAGCAGCATAGTCAGGACTCACATACCACATTACGATTTTAGTTTGTAGTATGTATTTCAATGGCATATATACAGTCACAACATAGGTTGGAATTGAAGTATTATATATCACGTTAGTTGTAACACTGTAACTGAATCCTGGCTCAAACTTGAAATCAACTGGGTATATCGCTGTTGGAGCAGAAGAGTAAGTTAATGCAACTGTTTGTCCATTTAGCGTTATAGTAGTGGTTATAGGAGCTGTTGTCGCATTGGGTAATAGGCCTAAATTCCCACTCTTCACTAGTTTAGAACCATTGTAAATTGCCACGTGTAGACCAGCATTGGACATTAAGTCATAGGGTCCAATAACAGTTGCATTATTAGCATTGGAATTCGCCGTGGAGGTCTCTAGGACTGAGCCAGCATCACTTACTTGTGCTAGTGTATACATGTTGTCGCAAGTTAAGCCAACCAATGGAGTTTTTGGCAGTGTATAGAAGCTTGGAAGTGCTACATATGCTCTAAAGGAACCTAGTGCAATTTGGGTACCGTGGTAGTCAACACCAGTTACAGTTACAGTAGCTGACGGACCCCATATATGGAAGGTTACTAGATAGATGTAGCCTAATCTCTCAACAATGAACTTTAATGGCATTAGCACTGTGAAGGATAATGATGTTCCTGTTATTGTTGTTGTAGATTCACCGTAGTTGAAGTAAGATACTAAAGGTGATGAAGCGGATGAAATTAAGTTACCCACGAACTGTGTACTATCAGTTGCACCAGCTAATTTTTGTAATTGAGTAGAGCCTAACGGTTTTAACTCAGCCTCATATACTGATCCGTATAATAGATAATTACTTCCAGATTTAGTGAAATTACCAGTTATGTTAAACATTACTACTACTTGTGGGAAGCCAGTGTTGAGAGATACCCCATTATAGATCACTGTTGCACCATTATTATCGCCTAAGTTTATTGGAACTATCGGAACTAGGAAGAAAGTAAATGCGGCTTTCTGGCCAGTACTGCTAAAGAAGAAATTAATTGTACCATTAAATATAGTTGCAGTTAATGTTGCACTACCGTTTTGATAGATGAAGCCATTGAATCCAACACCTAACTTACCAGAGAAAGTATAATTACCTGGTGGAGTCACGTTGAAGTTTGGAGATGTGTATATGTTAGTACCGGTTTGTAAGGTTAGCGTTACGTTTTCATGTGCAGTGACGTTCATTTGTCCATTAAACATTAGGATCGAACTTTTAGTTGGTGCTGCGGAATATAATATGGTACTATTAGATGGGAAGTATTGTTTAAACGGTGGAGCCTGGAAGCTAGCTGTTGGTGTAGAAGCACCATTATTAGTATATGTTGTATTAGCTATTACAAACCAGTATATTAGGGCTGGCGCTAATGAGGAATAGGTTAAGGTAAAGTTAAATGGTGATGTGGTAGTTGTAATCAAGTTATCGTAAACTGCTACGGTTATGTTGCTTCTTCCAACTGCGTAGTTAGTGCCAGGTAACATCTTTGAATTTGCTGTATACAATGGGTTTAATAACTCACCTACTAATTTCACGGTTGGGGACACTGCTATGATATAAGTGACACCAGCGTAAGTGAATTCTAGTTTAGTACCTACTGGTAATGATGCTAAATTGTTATATTTTCCATTAGTTGCCATATATATCAACATTGATAGAGGTAGCTCATTCATGTATTGATTAACATTTACGGTTTTATTAGTATAATTATAAATTTTATAACTTGCTGAAGGAGTTACTCCAATACTTTGCTCATAACTATATGCCAATTCTTTGGCTGTGGATGAAGCAGTAGTATTTAATAGTAAAACTATTGAATTGTGAGCTAGATCATAATATCCATAATTTGCAAAATTTTTAGCATTTAATTTTATTAGTGGATAGGACGTACCACTTGGAAGTACCACGGTAAACGTTATGGCATCTAAAGTATAGTTAATTGCTAAACCATAATTAAATGCAGATGCTTGTGCGCCTACTGTAGAGTTTGAAGTAGCGTTAAAGAATAGGTTAATGACTATATTAGAAGTATTACTTACACTAGTAACACTAGGTATTGTGTATATTGCCGCATCATTAGAGTTGGCAGCTTGTGTTGGTATTACAAATCCAGTTATTATGCCTAAAGTGGATAGTAGGAATACAGAGGTTAGGATTAGACCGAGGGTTTTATTCATACTACATCTGCTAGTGGAATAAGCGAAAATACTTTATAAAGCTTTGTATACAGTTTCAAATTTTGTACCATTAAATAAAAATATAATAGGCATAAGAGGGTATTGAAGTTTCGTTGTTGAAAAATGCTCATTAAAGTGGAAGAACAGACAGCTCTTTTGGTAAGGTTATTGAAGTTTTACGTTAGCAGTGGGGGTGTGGGGGTATCCCCCACAGTGGACCGGCCGGGATTTGAACCCGGGACCTCTCGGATGCCAACCGAGCACTCTTCCAGGCTGAGCTACCGGCCCACTGGTTAAGAATTTTTATTGAGACTAAATAAAGTTTATGTGTAGGAAATGACTACACTGGGAGTTGTCTACGATAAATTCCTCTCACCGTATTTTGCTGGTGGTGGAGCCGTTCATGCTTATGAGGTTACGATTAGGCTTAAGGAGCATTTCAAAATTGTATATTACCCTTCTAGCCCAGTCCTTTCATGGGATAAGGAGAACGTAGAGAAGAAGGCTAAGGAATTAGAGAGCCAAGGCATAAAGGTTGCTGATGAATTTTATGAGATATTGGAGGAGAAGAGGAGAATTGGAAGGCTTAAGAGGTTTTTATTTGCCGATAAGATCGCTAGGGAGTTTTCCAAGGGTTTTAAAGTTGACGCCGATATCTTGTACGAGCCAGACCACACATCCCTTGATATTTTCTATCTGGCTAGGGATACTAAATATGGCGTAACTTTCCATGAACCCCCCTTTTATAATAACTCCCTTAGATACTTTAGGAGATTAGTCAAATTTTATGGTGTAAATCCATATACTGGAAAAGGTTTTCACACTAGGTTTCTATACAACGAGTATATAAAATATTTGTATAAGAGGTTGTTTAAAAAAGTGAAAAAACCTACTTTTTTAGCTGGTGTCAGTGAAGCTCCTTTACTTGAGTCTGGTTTAGGTGGTGAGGTTATTAAACCCGGAAATGCTTTTAATCCTTCTCTTCTGAAGTTTAGGAATAGGGGGAAAGAGGATTACGTTGTATTCTGGAGTAGGTTAAATCAAGATAAGGGTTTTCATGAGTTGCCAGACATTTTGCGCATTATGGAAAAGAGGGGTGGTAATAAGGTAAGGTTAATTCTAATGGGCAAATTTTTCGATAAATACAACGAGAGGAGGTTTTGGTCTAAGGTCAGAAAATACGATTTGAGGGTTGACTATAAGGGCTTTGTTAAGAGGGAGGAGTTAGCAGATATTGTTTCTAAGGCTAAGGTTCTAATTTATCCATCTCATGTTGATGGTTTCTCATTAGTTGCTCTAGAATCTCTAGCCCTAGGTACGCCGGTTGTTGCCTATGACATTCCCGCAATTAAGAGTGTTTATGGAGGATTAGAGTGTGTTAGGATTGTTAATGAATTCGATAAGGAAAGTATGGCTGAAAACGCTTTAAAGTTCTACAAAATGAGTGAGAAAGAAATTGAAGAGATCATGAATGGAGATAAGTTAATGGAATTCTTAAAGCTGCATTCGAATTGGGATAATGTTGCCAATTCTGTCTTGAAAATTTTAAAGAAGTATCTTATTTGATTTGAGAATAGAAACTTTGGTTTTGGATATGGGGTAGCACTTTAGGAAATTCACATTAGATCTTAAATATTATCGTAAAATCCCATTAGGGAGAGTATGGCAATTATTATCTTCTAATGAAACCGAGATACTTTACTATCATAGGTCTCACTAAATGCTTAGTTAACGTGTTGAATATTTTTCTACTGAACTAGTATTAACTTCCTTTCAATTGATGATCAGATGCACAATCTCTGCTTGTTCTACCACCAACTCTATAGTGAAAATTCGACGATTCTACAAAGTACCCATTAACGTAAATTTCGTATATTATGCATTACTTTTCGGGAGATTTTAGTTAGGAATTGGAAGAAGTAGTTAATTTATGTATGGGTCCGCCGGGATTTGAACCCGGGACCACGACGACCCGAACGTCGCATCCTAGTCCAGGCTAGACCACGGACCCCTATTATTTAAATTATAACGCGTGTTTATAACACTAATGGCAGTTGATGAATTATTTGATTCCTATATAATAGAGACTATTGGTAAGAGAATATCTGGAGATATTGTTTGGAGTAAGGATATATCCGGATCTTTAAGGAAGTGGAGGGAAATGTTTAACGTTTCTCAAGGTGAGCTGGCTAGGGAGATGGGAATTAAGCAATCTGTTATCGCAGATTACGAAAGGGGAAGAAGGCAGGCTGGTAGTGAGTTCATTAAGCGTTATGTGTCTGCTTTGATTTCAATTGACGCTAGGAGGGGTTATAAGGTTGTTAAAGAGTTGGCTAAGATGTTTGGTATAAATTTCCCTTTCATTGTTGATATGAGGGATTTCAATTCTCCTATTTGTATAGATAAGTTGATTAGGGCTGTTGACGGTGTTGTCGTAAATTCCTTTGTTACTGATAAGAAGGTTTACGGTTACGTTGTTACCGATAGTATTAGGGCTATTCTGAGTTTAAGTGGTTTAGAGTTTTATCAAGTTTTGAGTATGATGGTGAATAGGGTTGTGGTTTTCACGAGAGTAAGTAGCGGTAGGTCTCCAATGATAGCTCTTAAGGTTGCCCCAATAAGGCCTCAGGTTGTGGTTTTCCATAGACCGGTTAAGCTAGACCCCTTAGCCTTAATGTTAAGTGAGGTTGAAGGAATAAACATCATTGTCTCTATGAAACCAACTGAGGAGGATTTAATTAAGGGTTTGAGGTCTCTCCTTGCAGAATCATAATTGCCTTTGCTATGTCGCCATTTGCCTTAACTAAGGCCTCTCTGGCGTCTTTTTCGCTTTTACCAGTTTGTTCAGCGACAAATTTTACATCTTCATCTTTTATTTCAATTTGACTCTGCTTTTTCTCTTCCCTGGTTTGCCCACCATATATAACAATTGCCTCATTGCCCATGACATTTGTTTTCATAACGGTAGGATTTTCAATTACTATATTCTTTTCATTAGTCTCAATTATCACTCTAGTTGCATTTATTTGTTCAGTTTTTATTCCCATTCTTTCCATTTTCTTTAGATCAGAGGGTTTTATTTTTGCCATTACATGTTTTATTGAAGAGGAAGTAAACTTAATAGTTTGCGGTTACGATATTTCACAAATGAATTACTTTCTGAAAATATTAGGTGGTGGAAGAGAAGTAGGTAGATCTGCCATTGAGGTTGGAAATAGTGATGGTAGCATAATACTAGACTATGGTGTAAACTTCGATGAAAAGGACAATCCTAATTTTCCGTTGCAAGAAATGCCAGGTAAGGTGAAGGGCTTTGTCGTATCTCATGCACATCTAGACCATATAGGAGCTTTACCTATTTATCAAATAGGTTCATTGAACACTAAGGTCTATGGCACTGTGGCCACTAGGATAATAACTGAGACAATGCTAAAGGATTTTCTAAAGCTTTCTGGAGCTAAAATACCGTACGAATGGGTTGAAGTAAGGAAAACAATGGACAATTTCATGGCAATTGGGTATGGGGAAGAAGTAGAAATAGATAGTTTGAAAGTTTCGCTTTACAATGCTGGGCACATACCGGGAAGTTCTATTATTAAGGTATCGTCAGAGAAAGGCGTAATAGCCTTTACGGGGGATATTAACTTAACGGAGACCAAATTAATGAAACCTGCAGAAATTGAGAATATAGGAGATGCAAATGTTTTAGTTATGGAGTCAACTTATGGCAAGTTTAATCATCCAAATAGAAAAGATGTTGAAAACGATTTCTACGATAAGGTTATGGAAGTAGTAGAAAGCGGTGGGACTGTTTTAGTACCAGCTTTTAGTTTAGCTAGGAGCCAGGAAGTCTTATCTGTATTGGCGGAAAGGAATTTTCCTTATCCAGTTTATTATGACGGTATGTCCAGAGAGATAACGGAGATAATGCTTGGTTTTAAAGAGTTTTTGAATAGACCAGATCTGCTTAAGAAGGCTTATGATAATTTCAATTACGTTAAGGGCTGGGAGGATAGGCATAGAGCATGGAAGGAGAAAGGGGTTATCGTTGCGAGTGCGGGAATGCTTAAGGGTGGGCCAGCCGTTTATTACTTCAAAAAGCTATCAGAAAATAGTAAGAATGCGGTATTCTTAGTCAGTTACCAAGCTATTAACACTCCGGGAAGGAAGCTATTAGAAATGGGTAAGTTCGATGAGTATTCTGGATTGTTAAAGGCTAGGTTAGAAATCTTTGACTTTTCAAGTCACGCTGGAAGAAGACAGTTGTTGGAAATAGTTAAATCCGTTAAGGATTTGGAAAAAGTCGTGCTCGTTCATGGTTCTCCAGATAATGAATCATCTTTAGCGGATCTAATAAAGCAAGAGATTGGGGTTGAAGTTATAACTCCGGAAAATGGTCAAGAAATTAGTTTATAAACGTTTAAAGTAACCGTAATTTGTGATAATACTATTTATTCACGCATCTGACTTCTCATTTAATGTAAAGGAAAGAGCTATTAAGGAACCAGAAGAAGCAAAATTAAAATCGATAGAGCTGAAGAACACTCTAGTCTGTTTTACTACAGTGGAGAAAGGAGATGATGAGGAGATTTTAAGCAAAGCAATAGACGATATCTTAGACGTTTATAGTAAGGTAAAAGCGGATTCTGTGGTTATTTACCCTTACGCTCACCTATCTTCTAATTTAGCAAACCCAGATACTGCAATAAAGATACTTGAATCCTTGGAGAATCTATTAAAGGATAAGGTAAAGGTTTATAGGGCGCCATTTGGTTGGTATAAGGCTTTTTCAATATCTTGCTATGGTCATCCTTTAAGTGAGTTATCTAGGAGAATAAGAAAAACTGAGGAGTTGGAGAAAAGTGAGGAGTTAAAGTATTGTGAAAAATTTGGATTTCCTAGCTCCTCTGAAAGTGCGTTCATGAGGAGAGCTACAATAGGGTATTTAAGGAACTTGTTTCAACCGCTTTTCGAATCTGAAAATAACGAGAACGTACGTGATGGTGAAATGAGTATACTTTATCAAAACGTTGAGAGCGGAAGAATTCTCCCATGTATCAATGAGAATCCTAGGATAGTGGTAGTGTATGGTGGTGTTAGAGAGTTAAATTTTCCCAAGGAAATTAACGATAGTAAAAATAGGATTAGGGTCTGGTGGGTTAATGAGAGTAAAATCTACGTAGACGTCGGAAGATTAATATATTACTTCATTTTAGAGTCGGTTAAACAACAGCCTCCCACATTACCGGATTGGCTTAATCCAATTCAAGTTAGACTTTTGCCAGTTAAGAAAGACTTCTTGGATTTCTCGATACAAGTTGCTGAAAGGTTAAGAAAGGAGGGAATAAGAGTTAACATTGACGACCTAGATGATAGCTTAGGAAATAAGATAAGAAGAGCCGGAACTGACTGGATACCTTTCGTTATAGTTATAGGAGAAAGGGAAGTAAAGACTAATACTCTTACTGTAAAAATCAGAGCGAGGAATGAGCAGAAAAGTATGACTGTTGAGGAGTTAGTAAAGGAAATAAAGGATGAGGTTAAAGAAAGGCAGAATTTACCACTTTATTATACTCTTTATAGGCATAAAAATAACTGAGTTCATTATGTGAAAAATTTTTGAAATAATACGTAAAAAATAAAATAAATTTCTTAATGCAAATATAATTAATTCTCTATGCTACAGCTATTAGCTTCTATTAGATCACGGCTAGTGTTTTCTTGAAACAACTCATAGTATACGTAATGTTCGTATTCGTATACTCAGCTTCGTTAATGTTTGTGTAAGTTCTAGTAATTTACATAATTTTAAGAACGATTCTTACCAAACTGCTATATCGGAGAAGAAGCCTATCTAAAATACGTAAATGAACTTTATTATTTTAAACCTAGACTTTTTCATGTAATGATGGTTGAAGCTAAGGTTCCGTTGAAGCTGACATTATTTGGGGAACATGCTGTAGTTTACGATAGACCAGCAATCGCAATGACTATTTCAGAAAGTTTAAAGGTAAAGGTAAGTGAAAACGACAAGTTCCTAATTATATCTCCATCCCTTAATATAAAAGGGGTTAAGTTAGATTTAAATGAGATGAAAATTGAGAGCGATGAGGCTAAGAAAGTACTTAGATATGTATTTGAGGTGTTGAACTATTTTGAAATGAAGAAGCCAGTTAAAATAGAAATAAATTCAACAGTCGAACCTTCTGTTGGATTAGGTACTAGTGCTGCAGTTATTGTTGGCACTGTTGCTGCTTACTCTAAATATTTGGGTATTGATTTAAGCAGAGATGAAATAGCCAAAATCTCGCACAATATAGAGTTAAAGGTTCAAGGAATAGCCAGTAGGATGGATACTTATACTGAAACTTATGGTGGGCTAATTTACTTTCCAGCTGGTGGAAAGGGATTTGAAAAAATAGATACCAATTTTGAACTGACTGCAGGATACATAAGGAGGAGTATGAGTACTGCTGATGTTTTATGGCGTGTTAGAACGCTTAAGGAGTCAAACAAGGAAGTCTTTGAGAACATATTAGATGTGATAGGCGAGATAACTAATAGGGCTAAATCTTTAATAGTCGAACAAAATTTCGAGGAATTAGGACTCTTAATGTACGTAAATCATGGATTATTGTTTTCATTAGGAATAACTTCACCAGAAGCTGATGAGATTGTTTCTAGAGCTAAACAATTGGGAATAAAAGGTTGTAAGATCAGTGGGGGAGGGGCTGGGGGTTCCATAATATGTATAAAGTCCGTTGAGGCTGAAGTTCTTCTGAGGAGTTACAACGCTAGAATAGTTAATTCTACACTAACTAAAGATGGTGTCATTTTTTCGATACTATAAGGAAAAGTCTAATTTACCAGTGCTTAAAAGATAGATTAATGTGTGTGGAATTATAGGGATTGTGTCAAATAAGGAAAGTAATAGACTAGCTGAATTAGTAGTCTCATGCCTTAATAGATTAGAGTATAGGGGTTATGATAGTGTTGGTGTTGCAGCACTTTCAGGCGGTAATTTAGAGGTCAGAAAGGCTAAAGGTACTGTTGAGGAAGTAGTGAGAAAGAAAAATATTAAAGAATTATCTGGTTACGCATTTTTAGGACATACCAGATGGGCTACTCATGGAGCTCCTACTGATTACAATGCTCATCCTCACACAGATTGCATCAATAATATAGCAGTGATTCATAATGGAACAATAAGGAACTTTAAAGAGCTAAGGGATGAGTTACAAGCTCTAGGCCATAAGTTCAAAAGCGAGACTGACACCGAAGTAATACCCCATATGATGGAGGAATACATGAAGAGAGGTATGGATACTTTTCAAGCGTTTAGAAGCGCAATAAAGAACATTCAAGGCAGTTATGCAGTTTTAGCAATAGTTAAGGGAGAGAGAAGAATTTTCTTTGCAAAGAGAGATAACCCATTAGTAATAGGATTAGGAGATGATAAGACGTTTGTGGCTAGTGATATACCTTCATTTTTACCTTATACTAGAAAGGTTATAGTAATATCTGATGGAGAGCTAGGATATGTTACGCCAAATACTGTTTATATGGAAGACGAAAACGGTAATCCAATAGATGTTACAAGTAGAATAAAAATTATAGATTGGGACGCATCATCAGCCTCTAAGCAAGGATATCCTCACTTTATGCTTAAGGAAATCCATGAGAGCCCAATAGCTGTTAAAGACACAATTTCTGGACTTTTAAGTGAAGTTGATAAGATAAATGAAATCGCTGAGGAAATAAGAGAGTCCTCTAGAATAATAGTTACAGCTGCAGGGACGAGTTATCACGCTGGACTATATTTCTCCCTATTACTTACAAGAAAGGGGTATACGGTTATTCCATTAATTGCATCTGAATACCACAATTTTAGAGCTAGAAAGGGTGATATTGTACTTGCCATAAGTCAGAGTGGAGAAACTCTCGACGTGAAAATGGGAATTAGGAAATTCAAGGATGAAGGGGCTAAGATAATTGCATTAACAAACGTAATTGAGAGCGACATAGCTAGGGAAAGTCATTACAAATTATATATGAGAGCTGGGCCAGAAATAGGGGTAGCTGCTACAAAAACTTTCACATCTGAGATAGTATCCTTACTTTTCTTATATTCCCTAATAGAAAAAGAAAGCATTTCGTATCTGGAAACTGCTCATGAGACAGTTAGAAATGTAATAACTGAGACTGAAGGATTTGCTAAGAAGATTGGGGAGGAATTAGCTAACAAGAACAACGTTTATTATTTAGGAAGAGGTCTAGGAGTACCTTTAGCTATGGAAGGGGCATTAAAGATAAAGGAAATAGCATACATTCATGCAGAAGCGTATCCAGCCGGCGAAAGTAAACATGGTCCAATAGCGTTAGTAGAGAGTGGATTTCCAATAATCTTCGTAAATGATGGTGAACTAGTAGATGAATTAGAGAAGAATTTGCAAGAGATGAAAGCTAGAGGTGGCAAGACTTATTCAATAAGTGTGAATAAGAGACTTAATTTCGCAGATACTGAAATTCTAGTAAATACTAGCGAAAAACTTTCTTCACTTGCCATAGCGCCAATAATTCAACTTATTGCGTATTATGCTTCTGTTAAGAGAGGATATGATCCAGATAAGCCTAGGAACCTAGCGAAAACAGTAACGGTTGAGTGAAATGAAGGCTATAGTATTAGCTGGAGGAAAGGGAGAGGGACTGTTACCATATACTGAGAAGGTACAGAAAGAAGCTATTACAGTACTAGGTAAGGCAATAATAAACTACACAATAGAGGGTTTAAAGAAAGCTGGTGTAAAAGAATTTGAAATAATTGTAAACGAGAAGGGAAATCAAATAGAAGAAGAGGTGGAGAAACTTGACGTGTCCTTTGAGACCATAGTGCAAAAGAAACAAGGAATTGATGGAGCAGTTCTAGAAGGTATAGAAAGTATTGATGATGACGTATTTGTATTGGCATTTGGTGATATAATAGCGCCTGCGGAATTCTACAAGAGCCTTATGGACACATACATAATGACGGGGAGTCAAGCGGTAATACCGCTGATACCGATAAGTGAGGGAACAGAAACTTACGGTTTAGTTAAAATCGTCGATAATAAACTAAAGGTAGTTAAAGAAAGCTCAACTCTAGCGTTAGGTGGAGCCTACATACTACCAAAACCAAAGGACAATTTCACCTCTCTACTAGATTATATTGATCTACTTTCTAGTCAAGCTAGACTCAACTATTTCATTTGGTCAGAGAGTTGGGTTGACATAGGTTACCCAGAGGATTTATTATTTGCATTGGAAACGTTGCTAAGGAGAAAAGAAAGCGTAATTTCAGATAAGGCTGAGATTTCGAAAAACGCAATAATAGGGAAAGGAGTTATAATAGAAGATTATGCAATAATAGAAGATTATGCAATAATTAAAGGACCAGCTTATATTGGTAAAAACGCTTACGTAGGATCATTTTCTCTAGTTAGAGATTATTCCTCCATAGAGGAGGGAGCTAAGATAGGAGCTTACTGTGAAATTGCCCATTCTTTAATTGAACCCTTTGCTGAAGTAGGTTCAAAATCCTATTTGACTTACTCAATAGTAGGTAAAGGAGCTAAGATAGGAGCTTCTGTCATAACTGCAAGTTACCCAGCACATTCACTAAGTAGACCTAGATTCAATAAACTTGGCGCTTTAATTTCACCAGAAAAAGTAATTAAACATGGAAGCGTAATAGAGGCTGGTACGAAGGTTTAATAAAAAAAGCCTATATTCCCTTTGCATTTTCTTTTACTCTATCTTCTTCTTAAAAGTACTACAGCGACAATCACTATTATTATCACCACTATTGCAATGCCTATTATAACTGAAGTAGATACCCCAGAAGTAGTAACTGAGGTAGTAGACGAGGAAGTCGAGGTGGGTGTGGTAGTGGATGTTGAAGAAGTTGTTGATGATGTGGTTGAGGAGGATGTAATTGAAGAAGAGGTAGTAGTTGTTGAGGAGGACGATGTCGTAGTCGAAGTTGTTGAGGAAGAAGTTGAGGTAGTAGATGTCGTTGAGGTAGTAGTACTTGTAGTTGTAGTAGAGCTCGTCGTTGTAGTAGTTGTAGTAGAAGAAGTAATGGCGGGTATTACTCCAGTGCTTACTATACCATGTGGTGTAATGTAAGTTATATTTATTTGATATTGTGTCCCGGTATACTGTTCAGGGATCTTTAATTCTATCCAAGAATTACCATATGCAAATTCACTGCTATTACTCCCAAAGTAAGGTTCTTGTAATGCTTGACCATTTATTGTCAGTGTTGAGGTGAAGTTACCTAAGACCACTGTATATGGATTAAGAGAGGATGAGTGTGGAATAACTTTCACTATAACTTTATCGCTTAAGCTAAATGGATACTTAGATAAAATGTATGTATAGCCGTTTGCTGTAACATACGATACCGTGATGTTATTAGATGTATACGTGTTAGACGTAACTAACGTACCATTCAACCCATAGCTTACATTTATAAAAATTAAAAATGGAATGTACCCCAACACTTGTTGATAATTACTAATATTATAGAACTGAACGTAATTATAGAAATAATATAGACCTTGTGGAACGTAAAGTGGTACTAGAATCGGTATGTAAGAGGAGTTTGACAGAGGCGGTTGTAACTCAAACGGAGCGTTGTAGAGCTTATACATATTGGTGAAAAATATTGATGAATAGGTATATGTGGATATGGAGATGTTCCAATTATGGATATTTGCAATTGTTAAATTTACTGTGTAAAGCTTACCGGGTATTCCATTTATTAATATCAAGTTTGCACTGTTGTTTAGCAAGATGTTTGCAGATATAACCTTAGATATACTATTCACGTTAATTATTAGAGACTGGCCGTTTACGATTAAAATGTTCTTACCAGTTGATAAAGATAACGTAACCGGAGAGTAAGAATAGGGAGGGATAGTTAATGTAGTATATGAGTTACCGTTCAAATAAACAGTTACTGTTTCACTATTTGGGTTATTATTTATGACGTAAGCCGTAAACGAGGCTGATGAACCACTTGTAGGAATTGTGATAAAACCAGTTGGAATAAGGAGTACATTACTTATCGTTTGCGATTGTGCTAGTGTAATTGGAAGTATTAACATTAAAATTGCAAATAGTGATATAAAACCAGTTACAAGTACTTTTCTTAAATTCACTGACATCACATTATGCAAAACGTGTTTGTAAATAAACTTTTTGCTTAGTAGTATTATGTTGATAAGTATTAAATACAATGGGTAAAGGTATATTAGATATAATATTAATTATCGACTTTCCTTTTAATGTGTCCTTAATATCCCTAAAAAGCATTTTTAAATAATACTGCATATAGTCCTAGGGTTAATTCTTATGCTAATCAGAAAATTCCAAAATAATGTTAAAGTTTATAATCGATAAAAGGATCTTAACTTAATGATTATCTTAACAAGGAAAGATCTAGATGAATTATTAAAAGCTGAAATAGCCGTAAGCTCAGTGAAAGAGGCATTCAAATTGCATTATCAGAAGAAGGTAGATCAACCACAAAGGTTAGTCATGAGTGTAAAGGGAAATTGGTGGGGCTTAATGCCATCATCAACTGATTATTCTTTTGTGACCAAAATAGTTAACGTTATACCTGAGAATAAAGAGAGAGGGTTACCATTAGTTCAAGGTGTTGTAATATTGATGTCACCAGATACTGGAGAGATTTTAGCGATAATTGATGGGACAACGCTAACTGCAATAAGAACCGCTGCAGCAAGTATATTATCGACTGAGTTAGCTATAAATGGTAGAAATATAGGCATCTTAGGAATAATAGGTGCAGGCACTGAAGCATACTATCACGCAAAATTAGCCTTAGAGTACTTTAAAGTTCAGAAGCTTTACATTTCAGCTAGAAAATCTCACTTCGAATTAGCTAAGAGAGTTGGCGGTGAGGCTACGGACTTAGAAACGTTATTGAAGAATTCAGATACTATCTTCGCAACCACCTCATCTAATTTTCCAGTTGTATTAGGTAAGTATCTAAAAGATGTATTTCATTTATCAAGTATAGGAGCCCATACTCCAGATTCGAGGGAATTAGATGATGATACTATAATAAAGGTAAAGAGTTATATTGTCGACTCGTTAGAAGCAGTTTCTAAAGAGAGTGGTGATTATATCATTCCTAAACAAAGAGGATTATTGGAAAACAAAATGATAAAAGAACTGGGAGAAATAATAGAAAAGGGAATAAAAATAGAAAGACCATCATTATTTAAAACTGTGGGGATTGCTGTAGAGGATAACATAACTGCCCACATAGCTTATCAAGAGGCTTTAAGGAGAGGAATTGGTTTTAACGTTTCCATATAATCTCTTGGACTTTCTCTTGCTTATTAACGTATAATGCTAAAACAAATAGCAATGAGGATAAACGATTAAGGTATTTAACGTGAACGTCCTTCGCCTTACTCCTCTTTAATATCTTTACTACACTTCTCTCACTCCTTCTGCATATGGTTCTAGCTAGATGAAGAAAAGAAGCTGCGACATGTCCTCCCGGTAAAATGAAATTTCTTAACTCGGGTATGCCCTTAGAAAAACTACTGATCTCCTCTTCTATCCATTTTACCTTCTCTTCTTCGAAATTCATGTCAAACCCAGCAATTTCTGAGGAAAGTGAGAATATATCTGATTGAATTCTTACCATAATTTCACGAAGTTGTGGATAAAGGGATGAAATAACGCCTAAACTGGCATTCAACTCATCAAGATCTCCAATAGCATTTACAATATCATCATCCTTCCAAATCTCGCCAACTGAAGGTAATTTCGTCTTACCCTTATCACCAGTTCCAGTATACCAAACTGTCATAAGATCTTAATGCTTAAAAGGAAATTAAAAACCTCGCCAGTTCTCTTTCATATACTGTAGTGACTAAGACTCCTTCCTTATTTATAATTGCTATTACCGGTTTCTCAGTTTCCCTAAATTTTCTTAGAAGATCTATAACTTTCACGTTATCGTATTCTATTGGAACCTCATCCAGTGGTACCTCGCAAGCTTTAGTACTCTCATATAGTTCGGGGTCAATTTCAAGTAAAGTTTGTATTGAAACATAACCTAGAGGTTTATTCTCATAATTTACAACAACTATTCCCCTAACACCTCTTTCACTAATTTTACTAATTACCGATCTCAAGTTCTCTTCACATGAAGCGTAAAGTGGCTTTATCTGAAGCTTAATTACCTCTTGAGAGAGTTTCACCTTTTTACTCTCTGAAATTTTATTACTAATTTTAAAATTAATTTGAAATAGGAGGGGAACTATTAATGCTGAAAGCGAAATCGCTAAAATTGAAAACGAGTACATGAATTCGTTTATATACCCTAAAGTTAGTCCAGTAAGCAATAGTGATGAATCAACTCCTCCTTTTACGCTAGTTGCAAATCCATTTATCTTCCCCTTAATATTTAGAATCTTCGATGAAATAAAGCCGGCAAGGAATTTAGAAGCAATTATTAGTGAGAAGAAGAGCAAGCTAAAAAGAATAATGGATGCGTTAATTTTAGTAACATATAAGCCTATACCTAAAAAGAATAATGGTTCAAAGAATCCATATGTAAATGCGTGAAGCCTCTCCAGTAATTCTGGCCTATCTTTTAAATAATCCTTTAATAATATACCCAGGAAAAAGGCTGATATGGCTGAATTAAATTTGTATAATTCTGCTAAATAACCTATGATTAAAATTATTGCAATAAGCGAGGCAAACTCTATTTCTCTCGCCTTAAAATAATACTCTATTTTCTCTAGAATCTTAGCTAAAGTTCTACCAAACATTATCGTAAATGCGAATACCAAGAAAATTTCAATTATTGTAATCAGAATTTCACTAGTCTTTAAGAGTATTGCAAACAATATCACAAAAATTATTTCTATTAAGATTACTTGTTGGAAAATTAAGTTAGAAATTCTGTTATCAGAAATCTTAACGTCCATCAGCATTCTGGATAAGGGACCAGCACTACTCATTGCTAATGGGACTATGAGAATTAGGTAGTTCTTAAAGCCTATAATATAGATCGCAACGAGTATTACCGAAAATGGTATAATTGACTCTAATATCACCGCTAGAAATACGTTAGCATTAGGTCTATTTTCGACGTTAAACTCTTCAGCTCCAGCCAAGAATAATAGAAAAACTATACCAAGAGATGTAATAAATGAGATAATCTCATTAATCTGTATGACTCCAAATACACCGTTTCCAAGTAGAATGCCCATTAATATAGGGCCAACAAAAGTTACTAAACCAATTCTTCTGAATATCTCCTCAGATATCTTAGCAGCTATCAACATTATTCCTAGATATAACAAGGAAATCAGAAGCAATGATACCATAATAAGCTAAGTAAGTAATACCCTAATTATTAAGAGTTTATCCTTTTGAGACTTAATCCTACTACATATAATATGTGAAGCTTGATCTAGGCTCTCCACCAGAATCCGGAGATCTTTATAACGCTTTCATAAACGCATTAATTATCGCAGGAGCTGGAAATGGAACTATAAAGCTTTACTCTACCGCAGTAAGGGACTTTCTAGACTTTATAAACAAAGATCCTAGAAAGGTTACTAGTGAAGATCTAAACAGATGGATTTCTAGTCTGTTAAATAGAGAGGGTAAGGTTAAAGGAGACGAAGTAGAAAAGAAGAGAGCCAAGAGTGTTACCATTAGATATTATATAATTGCAGTGAGAAGATTCCTTAAATGGATTAACGTTTCTGTAAGGCCACCTATTCCTAAAGTAAGGAGAAAAGAAGTTAAGGCTCTGGACGAGATTCAGATCCAGAAAGTACTTAACGCATGTAAGAGGACTAAGGATAAATTAATAATAAGGTTACTATTAGATACTGGGTTACGTGCAAATGAATTGTTATCGGTATTAGTAAAGGATATAGATTTGGAAAATAACATGATTAGAGTTAGGAATACTAAGAATGGAGAGGAAAGAATAGTTTTCTTTACTGATGAGACTAAACTGCTGTTGAGAAAGTACATAAAGGGAAAGAAAGCTGAGGACAAATTATTCGATTTAAAATATGATACTTTATATAGAAAATTAAAGAGATTAGGTAAGAAAGTTGGAATTGATTTAAGACCACATATTTTGAGACACACTTTCGCTACCTTATCACTAAAAAGAGGAATTAATGTAATTACATTACAGAAATTACTAGGACATAAGGATATAAAAACAACTCAAATCTACACACATTTAGTCCTAGACGATTTAAGGAATGAATACCTTAAGGCAATGTCAAGCTCTTCCAGTAAAACGCCACCTTAACATTTCACTAACATATGATGCTAGATCTCTAATATTATTGAACGAAGCAGTTTGCAAATGTAAGTATTCAAATTTAGCTTGATTTTCTAGCATTTTCTGCTGTAATTCCTTCACTTTACTAGATTGTAAAATTTTATTTAGGGGTTCTTCAGCTACGTTTCCAACTATTTCTCCATTTATATCGTCTGGATAAGGCAAGTCGCCATTAGGATATATGGTTATTGCATAACTTACTACCCTTTTAGGGACTTTACCTATTATGGCGTTTATGAATCCCCATGAGTTATTTAATGTAGAACCATATTTTCGCTTCAGATCATACAGTACTTTATAAAATTCGTAAGGATCTGGAGCTAACTTTACCTTTGAATTGGGATAATCTACTGCAGGCATCGCTAGTATCTTGTATCCACATTCAGCAACCTTCCTAACTTTTTCCTCCAATTTATATAAATTATATCTGGTAACTACGGTTTGAACGTTAACCTTAAGGCCATATTTCCTGAACCTACATAAATTCTCTAATTCCTTCACATTCCAATGATATTCGTCTATAGAATAGTGCAAGAAGTCTATCTTGTCTGCCAGTTTAGTTAGGAAATCTTCATCCTTAAGCCTATAACCATTAGTTGTAAGCATAATATAAAAGGACCCATCGTGTGCGTACTCTAAAAGATCTAAAATATCTGGCCTATAAGTTGGTTCTCCACCTTCAAACGATAAGACAACTATTGACGAATCCCTCAAATTGTCTATTATCTTTTTCACCCTTTCCGTACTTCCCTCTCCTAATTCACCAGAATAATACGATGGAGAACAGAATGTACATCTCAAGTTGCATCTAGATGTTACCTTAAACGTTGCATATGCGGGATTAAAAGGATCTTTAAGAATTTGCGTTGTAATAAACCATTTTATAGCTTTCAAATCCTTATTCATAATTTCAATAACCTCCTCGTATGCTTTAAATATTCTTCAGCGTTCTCATCTATTATCAAAATCTCATCTTCTCTTAACTTTTTGATAACTTTAGCGGGAACTCCAACTGCTACACTATAGGGAGGGATAACAGTGCCTTGAGTAACTACAGACCCAGCTCCAATAATTGAGTATTCCTTAACTTGAGATCCATTTAATAATATTGCCCCCATTCCTACAATAACGTGAGATGAGACTTTGGCACCATGAATAACAGCATTATGACCAATTGTGACTTTATCGCCAATTTCAACTGGGTATCCGTAATCTGTGTGGATTGTAGTATTCTCTTGCACATTAGATTCCTTGCCAATTCTTATACTGTCATTATCTCCCCTAATCACAACATAATGCCATATACTCGTCAGATCCCCTATTTCCACATCACCTATAATGTAAGAAGTAGGATGTATGTACGCCTTCTGAGAAACCTTTGGGGTTTTACCTAAATACTCTTCTATTGGCATATATAGAATTTTTAGCCTTTCTTTATTAGCTTAGCTATGAAAAAACCGGTAATTTCGTGAATATGGGGATGAAATCTAATCTCATATTCTACCGAAAATCTTGGATCATTTATAACCTTCTCGTTCTCCCATGTAGTTACAGTACAAGTAGAATAAATTACCACACCATTTTTCTTTAAAATCTTATAAGCGGAATTTAGGAATTGCTTCTGGTATTTATGGAAATTGAGTATATCTTGTTTAGTTTTATGGTCGTATAATTTAGGCCTTATCCCCAACGCTGAACATGGAGGATCAATTACCACTTTATCAACATCACCTATTTTATAATCCTCGTAAAGATACCTTGAATCCGCCTTATATATTTCTATTCTCATTCCCATTTTATTTGCTAAATCCCTTAATTTCTCTACCTTCTTTTCAGTATGATCAAAACCAATAAGCTTAACTCTAGGCTCTAACTGATAAATATGAGTTAATTTCCCACCAGCATATGCAGTCATATCTACTATTTTCTCATTAGGATGTGGATCAAGTAAATGAGCAACATACATTGATGCCTTACCTTGAACATATATTAATCCATTCTTCAACTCTGGCAGATCAGCTAATTTAGGGGAGGTGTATAAGGAATTCGTAACCTCAACTACTAAATTAGTATTCATGCCATAATATTTACCCTCAGCTACTGGTATTCCATTATCGCTATAAACTGTAACCCTTTTATCTTTTGCATTATTAATTACAACACTCTTTAAACCCGGTTTGTAAACATTAGCACCTAACATAGCGCTTTCCGCAGTTTTCTTATCTACAATTACCTTATTTTCATGAATGTTAATTTCATTTGGCCCTTTTATCTCAACGTAAATTGCCTCTTTGAAATCTTCGTCCGGCTTAAAATGTGGAAGCCTTTCCAGTATTTTCTCTACAGAGGTCTTTAGAGTATTAACCCTAATGTATAATCTAGGATTTGGCTTCCTTATGGCATTCAAGAAGTCGTTTAAATATTCACCATAAACCTCTCTTAAATCACTAATTACGAACTCATCGTACTCCAGAATACCTTAGCACCCTCATTATTTGGTTCAGATACAAATCCACCAAATCTTGAAATTAACTCATCACCCTCCCTTTTAGAGCTAACGAATGTATAGACGGCTGGACCGAAGGAGGAAAGACCAGCGGGAAACCCAGCTTTAACCATATCATTCATAAGTTTTTTGACCTCATCAGTTTGCAAAAAGACCTCAACTTTCTTAAATCCTAGATCCTGTATTAACGAGATAGCATTTAACGCTCCTTCCAAATCTCTTTCTGCAACTGATGGAATTAACTCCATTAAAACTACTCTCGCCAAAGTATCTAATCCCTCTAGCTTAGCTTGTTTAAATGCGTTAATCTCATCTTTTCCGAATACTCTTCTACCGCCCCTAACCACATTAACGTAAATATACCAAGGAAAATTTAGTCTAGCTATTAGTGGGGGAGGAGGAGCAGAAGAGAAATCCGATGGTAATAATTCCCTTTTTACTTTAGTGGAATGGCCTCCATCTACTATAAAACCTCCATACTCGAAGGCGTAAACACCGACACCGGATGTCCCACCTCTTTTTACCAATTTGGCTAGTTCATATGAGTTAAGCCTCTTAAAATTATATTCAGCAGCTAGCTTAGCCACTGATAACAAATATTGTGTAGTGTGACCAAGTCCTATATGTTGTTCAAAGTCTTCCTCTATACATATTTTAGGGACATCAAAAGGCAAGGAGACTTCAGGCTTAAAACAATTGCCACTCCTAACTACTATCCTAGGGTATTTCAAGGCAACTCCTGCCCCACCGTCGAGTCTACCATATTTTCCCTCAAGATCAAACAAGGTAATATGAATTCGTGATAATCCGACGATCTTTATCATAAGAATTAATAAGATTGTGTAATAAAAAAGGAAACTGTGAGTCTTGCAACATTACTCTATAAATGGTTTAAAGAAACGCCTTCAAAAACCTTTTTAATTGACAAAAATCAGTCACTTACCTATGAACAAGTTACGAGAGAAGTAGTATATGTAGCTTCCAACATCTCACCTGGAGATACTGTAGTCCATATAATGTTAAACTCTCTGCAGTCAGTGATTAATTACTTAGCAATATTTTGGGCAGGCGGTAAGGCAGTTGCAGTTGACCCGCAAACTTCAGCAGAAGATTTAAAGTTCATATTGGAGGATTCAAACCCTGACCTAATAGTAACCGACGAGGAGATATACAAGAGAGAGTACGATATTCTCAAATCGTACCAGGTGATAGTGAATAAGAGAGGAAAAGACGTTTTTACAAAACCTTATGAGTACAGAGAGGATGAGGTCGGCTTAGTTTACTATTATGCTGGAATAGTAGGAAGGACAATGCAAGTACTGCATAGCGCTAACAGAGTTGAACTCAATTCTGCGACGCTCTACAATTCTATTGGCCTTAAAGAGATTAGGGGAATACTAACAGTTCCTTTAGCTCACGTCTTAGGAAATAGCGTGTTAGGTATTACCTTGGAAGCTGGTGGCAAGTTATATATTATGAGTAAGTTTAACGTCGATGAGGCTATTGAAAGTATAAACAAATATAACATAAATTATCTATCAACTGTCCCAACTGTTTACGATTACTTAAATAACGAGGAAAAAAGGAAAGTAGATAGTTTAGAACTGTGTGTAAGTTCTGCTGCACCACTGTATCCATCGACCGTAAATACATTTAAGAGTAAATACGGAAAGGATATTGTTCAACAATACGGCTTTACTGAGGGTTTAATTCTAACTTTCCAACCCAAAGAGCTATCTGGAGTAATTTCGATAGGAAAACCTTTGCCTGGCGTTGAGATAAAGATAGTAGATGATAAGGGCAATGAGAATAATGAGGGAGAATTGTGGGTTAAGGCTCCTTGGCTCATGCTAGGATATAAAGATAGAGAGGAGACGGCCAGAGTATTTAATGAGGGGTGGCTAAGAACAGGTGATTTAGTTAAGATTGATGAAAAGGGCTTATTGTATTTTAGAGGAGTCAAAAAGAGGATGTTGAAATTTAAGGGCTACCCGATATTTCCAAGAGATTTAGAAGAGATCTTAAAGACTCATCCAATGGTTGAAGACGTAAAAGTTATAGGGGAAGATGCTGGAAATCTAGGACAGCAACCCGTTGCCTTAGTTAAGGTAAAGGAGCACAAAGCCGGAATTGAGGATGAATTACTTAATTATGTAAATTCTAGGGTAGCTTTTTATAAGAGATTGAAGAAAGTTTATGTGGTAGATAGGATTGAGCGAAATTGACTCATTAATTAAGGAGGTTGCTGAAAGATTACAAAAGAAGGCTGAGGAATATGGTAAAAAGAAGGAGGATGTTACATTAGTCTTAACTGAAGAGAACTTCGATGAGGTAATTAGAAATAATAAGTTAGTTCTAGTTGATTGTTGGGCTGAATGGTGTGCTCCATGCCACCTCTATGAACCAATTTATAAAAAAGTTGCTGAGAAATATAAAGGTAAAGCAGTTTTTGGAAGACTAAACGTTGATGAAAATCAAAAAATTGCGGATAAGTATAGCGTACTTAATATACCTACTACATTAATTTTCGTCAATGGTCAGTTGGTTGATTCCTTAGTTGGAGCTGTTGATGAAGATACTTTAGAGAGTACTGTAAATAAATACTTGAAATGATTGAGGTATATGTAAAAAAGAAATTACAAGCTTTTTTGCTAAATGTTAATTTTTCTGAAAAAGGTATAATTGCAATTACCGGTAAAAATGGTAGTGGGAAAAGTACATTATTAAACGTTATTGCCGGAATTTTAAAACCAGATGAAGGGTACATTAGATTAAATGACATAGATATCACAAATTTACCTATAAACAAGAGAAATGTTATATTAGTAACTCCAGATAGTTACATTCCCACATTAGACTTAAAGAAACATCTAACATGGGGAGCTAAACTAAGAGGAAGAAAAGTAAATGATAAAGAAGTAATGGAGGTGGCTAAATTACTCGGAGTTCCGAATGAGAACAAAAAAGTAGGTAATTTAAGTTTAGGAAATAGGGAGAAAGTATCATTAGCCACAGCTATTTTAACAAAACCTAACCTAATTTTAGTTGATGAGGGGTTCAGTAATATCTCAGAAAAGGAATATTTTATTAATATCTATACCGATCTATGTAAAAAGAATCAAATAGATCTAATTTACGTTACTCAAGATACTGAAGATGCTAAATTTTCTGATCACCATTACGTGATGAATAATGGCTCTCTACATAAAGTTTTCTAAAAGGTTTATAAGATAATTGAAAGATTTTGAGAAATCTCATGTGAAATTCCACATAAGAATGTGAAAACTTTCTATGATAATATCTAGCAATCTTTTTAAACTATATATGAATAGCCACATACATGCCAAGTACAGCAGAAGATGTACTCAAATTCCTAAAGGAAAATAACATAAAATGGGTAGATCTACAATTCACAGATGTTCCCGGTAGGCTGCATCATATTACAATACCTGCTGACGAGTTTGATTTAGAATCCTTAAAGACGGGTTTCGGAAAATTAGACGGAAGCAGTATAAGAGGATTTACGAGCATTTATGAAAGTGATATGGTACTCTTACCAGTACCAGAGACTATGACACTAATTCCTTGGTCTCCAGGAGTAGCTAGAGTCTTATGCAAAGTTTTTTGGGGAGGGGGAAAGGGAAGATTTGAAAGAGATCCTAGATTCATAGCCGAGGAAGCCGAGAAATACCAGACAGAACAAGGCTACACTTCCTACTATGGTCCAGAATTGGAATTCTTCATGTTTGATAAGGTAAAATTAGACGTAAGTGCCCCACAGTCTGGAACTGGGTACAAAATTTATGCAAGGGAGGCTCCGTGGAGCGATAGTGGAACCTTTGTAATAAGATTTAAAGAGGGATATTACCCTGCACCACCAGTTGATCAGCTAATGGATGTAAGAGTAGAGATAGTCGATACTTTAGTTAAGTACTTTGGATACACCATAGAGGCTACACATCATGAAGTTGCAACTGCAGGTCAAGGGGAAATAGATTTCAGATTCTCTACTCTTGTAGATACTGCAGACAAGGTCCAAACTTTGAAGTATGTAGCTAAAAATATTGCCGCTAAACACGGATTAGTAGTAACTTTCATGCCAAAACCTATTTATGGTGATAATGGAACTGGTATGCACACGCACCTCAGTTTATGGACTAAAGATGGAAAGAAGAATTTAATGTATGATCCTAATGACGAATATGCAGAGATAAGCCAATTTGGAAGATATGTAATAGGAGGTCTTTTAACACACGCTAGGGCTTTATCTGCAATAGTCTCACCTACTGTAAACAGTTATAGAAGGTTAATACCAGGGTTTGAAGCTCCAGTTTACATTGCGTGGAGTAAGGGAAACAGAAGTGCCGTAATTAGAGTGCCAGCATACTATAGAGGAATGGAAAAGGCAAAAAGAATAGAGTATAGACCTCCAGATCCATCCACTAATCCGTATCTAGCATTTGCTGCTTTACTAATGGCTGCATTAGATGGTGTAAATAAGAAAATAGATCCAGGAGATCCAGTGGATGAGAATATATACCATCTAACTCCAGAGAAGAGAAGACAATTGGGAATAAAAGAACTACCTAGATCATTAAATGAAGCTTTAGATGAGTTAGAAAGTGATAAAGAGTTCTTGAAGCCAGTATTTAATTCGTCAATATTAGATACTTACATAGATTTAAAGAGAGATGAGGCAAGAAGCTTGCAAGGTTATCCACACCCAATGGAGTTATACTATTATTTAGATTCCTAAATTGGTATAAAAATACCAGTATTTTTTAATGAGTTTTTGAACTCCTTAAGGTCGAGGTAATAATCGAATTCATAATTTTTTGATGCTTCTTTTAGAATATTATAATCAATATTAAGTAAGTTTGAATAACTTGAAACCCATCTATCTATGGAAGATTTAAACCAGCTAAACGATTCTTCATAAATATTCTTTATTCTCTCCCAATCCATAGTTTCCCTTACTGCTAAAGTACAACAGTGTAATGGTGTAAATCTATGTACCTTATGTCCCTTCCTCTCTAAAATTGACAAAAAAGGTTCCCAAATTGCTATACCATCTACTATCCCTTTTTCAAGAAAGTCTAACATTTCATATGAACTATAAGATGGAATGATTTCAATATTCTTGAATTCACTAAACGCCCATATTTCCATACTTGACATTACAGTTGATGCAATTCTGTTACAAGTTTTGCCTATAATACCACCTCCCCCTTTAGCGCCTCCCCCAATAATTCTTATATTCCGATATATCGTCGAAAATATTATTTGCGTTATGATCGGGGATAGGCCTAAATCTAACTTTGCTTCAACTAAATCCCTAGTTAGATCAATTCCATTTTCATAAATTTTAACAGTAACGCTATATCCTCTATTTTCCAAGTTTTTAATAAATGGAATTATAAATGGATATTCTGCAGCTCTTATAATTCCCAATCTCAAAAATCTATCTTGAGATAAACTTACCTCAAGGTTTTTTCCTAAAACCTTCCTCCTTTTTACTATACCTTGTTTCTCAAGTTCGGATAAGACTTCAGATAATCTGCTCTTCGATAATCCAGAAAGTTTACTTAATTCAGTTTGGGATATAGGACCTTTTTCCTTCAATATAGATATAACTTTATCTTTACTGCCCATTAACAATTAATTATTCTAAAAAACTCTATAATAAGTTTACCTTATTTGCATTATCGAGTAGCCTAAATACATGATTTTGTAAAGCCCTATTAGTCTTAAACAGTCCTCTGTAAGCTACTGAAACTAACTTAGCCTCTTTATCCTTTACTCCCCTGACATATGAACACATATGTATTGCGTTCCCGATCACCATGACACCTTTAGGCTTTATTTCGCTATTCATTATCGCATCAGCTATTTGTTCTACTAATCTCTCTTGGATTTGGAGACGTGAAGAATAGTAATTCACAATTCTAATTATTTTGCTAAAACCAGCTACCTTACCGCTATTACTAACAATATACGCTACATGAATTTTTCCGATAATTGGCAACATGTGATGCTCACACAATGACGAAAAGTTAACGTCTTTTATTAGTACTATTTGATTCTTTTCGTATACTTCACCATCGTCGCCTAAATTGAAAACCTTTATTTGAGGAGGCGGTGTTCTCAACCCTGAGGTCATTTCTAATAAAGCCTTTGCTACTCTTTCAGGCGTCTCTTTAAGCCCTTCTCTCTCCGGATTCTCACCCAGTAGTTCTAGAATTTCTCTAATCCTTCTAGCTATTTCTTCTACTAATTTTTGGTCGTCTAATTCTGTCTTTTGCATACCGTTTATAGTTTAGTGAAGAAATCTAATATAACTATTTTGTTAAAAAACTTCTACAACAGTTTATAAGCAGTTTCTAGCACGATGGGCTTTCCTTTAGTTACAATAAGGGTATCTTCTATACGTATACCGAACCTGCCTTTCAGATATATTCCAGGTTCTACGGTAATAATCATATTTTCCTTCAATATCTGCTTGGAATTCATGGAAACTGCAGGGCTTTCATGAATTTCTACTCCAACTCCATGTCCAGTAGAGTGTATAAAATATTTACCATAACCAGCTTTTTCTATAACTCTCCTAGCAGTAATATCTACTTCAGAAGCCATTACTCCATCCCTAACGGCATCTATAGCCTCCATTTGTGCTTCCAAAACTACTTCATAAACTTTCTTTGCTTCACTATTCTTAAATACAAAAGTTCTGGTGCTATCAAAGCAGTAACCATTATATTTCGCACCTATATCAAATAGTACAATATCATTATTTCCTAATACACGATCTGTAGGAATGTGATGTGGATACGCTGAATTCTCTCCAAATGCCACTATTGATGGGAAAGCATAATCTTCAGCACCCATAGATCTCATAGTCATATCTATAATACCCGCTACTTGTTTTTCGTTAGAAGTTCCTTCGCTCAATTTCTCCATACCAATTTTCATTGCAACAGCAGTAATTTCACCAGCTTTTCTTATTCTTTCTATCTCATCGTTATCCTTAACTTCTCTTAACCTTACTATCTCATTAGAAAAATCAATTACCTTATACTTTTCTGATAACGCCTTATACGTACTTGCCTCAACCCAGCTTACGTCTAGCATTATGTTGCTCTTATTAACAATTTTTTCAATAGCCCTAAATATATTACCTTCAATGACATTCTCCAAGATTTTAGATGGATAATAAATTGCAATATCGACATCTTTCACATTCTCTGCTCTATACATCTCTAGGGCAGGGACAAGTAAGGTAAAGCGTGAATCACAATAAATTAACGCTCCTGCCCCAGAATATTCTAAGAAGTAGAATAAATTTGGAGAACCAAATATTATGGCACAACTATCTTTCTTATCTTCTAGGATTGCCTTAAGCTTTCTTAACCTATTCATATTTTATATTTGAAGTTAGGCTCTCTAATAGCTATTGCTATCATAAAGGCTCTTCCTAATAATTCTTCTTTAACATCTTCGGAATATTCACCTTTCAATATATCTAATACATCTATTACGTTATCTTCTCTGTATAAACACGTCTTTAACTTTCCATCAACAGATAATCTGATCCTGTTACATCCAGCACAGAATATCGGATTCGCATAGGGCTTAACTACTTCGACTATTAATCCAGAGGGTAAAACATAACGTGGTCTAAAATGCTTTTTCCTAATTAGTTTTTTAATAGATATTTTCTCAATATATTCTTCTATTTCTCTTAAATCATCATGTTCCTTAAAAGCTAATTTTCCTAACCCTACCGGATGCAGTTCTATAAGGTGTATCTCATTTACACCTAAATTTTGGGATAGCTCAATGAACTTGAAGGCTTCTTCACGATTTCTCCTATTTACAACAAAATTTAACTTAACTGGTACTAAACCCACATCTATGGCACTTTTTATCCCTTCAATTACTCTATCAAAAGCATCTACACCCGTAATTTTCTTAAATGTATCCCTTGAAACAGCATGAAGGCTGATATTAATCCTATCAAGCCCAGCTAGCTTTAATTTGTGAGCTAAATCTTTTAGGAGAAAACCATTAGTTGTCATAGAAACGTCTTCATACCCTAATTGCTTAAGCCCTCGAACTATTTCAACTAAATCTCGTCGTAATGTCGGTTCTCCTCCAGTTAATTTTACAGAGTTTATACCAAATTTCCTAGCAACTTTAGCAACTAATAAAATATCCTCTTTACTTAAAAGATAATTATCTCCTTCTTCTCCCTCCATATGGCAGAAGAAACATTCAAAGTTACATGCGTGTGTTAACGTTATTCTAAGATCTTCTAATGGTCTACCAAATCTATCAATCATTAATAGCTTTTTTACCTCAAAAGATTATAAACACATGTATGAATGCAGTAATTTGTCCAAAATGCAGAATTAGAATGGACTTCATTGCGGAATCTGAAAGCACTGATGGTACAAAAAAGGTAATAAGATATTACTATAGATGCCCAGCGTGTGGCTCAAGAATTTTAGACTCCAATATAGAGACTATAAAAGATACAACAACCATTTTAATAAAAATTACTCATTAAGTTTTTTAGTACATATAAATGAGTGGGGGGATATAATCCCATTAGATTTATATTCTTCATATCAAAGAATTCTTTCACAATATTCTTATCTGGCATATATTCGTCTAGAAATCTTTTAGCTACCTCTTGGAAATGACTTATATTAACCATTTTGTAACTTAAAAATAGGAAAAATACTAGTAAATCCCAAGCTCTATAATATAAATTGTTAGATTTAAAAGATTGCTCAGCATCTATAACAGCTAACTTACTTTTATCTACTATAACAAAGTTACTTATTTTAGTATCACCTAGCACATATCCAACCTCATGAATTTCCCTTAGGCCCTTAGCCATGATCTCTATATTTTCCTCATTTATTTCATCCCCTTCTATAAACTCTCTAGTAATGCAAAGTTCTTTTGCATCAATATCGATTAGTTTAGGTACAACAACTGTATCTTTCCACGCATTATCCAAGAAAAAATCCAGTTCTCTAACGAATCTTTCCTTAGGATCAGCCACATAGGGATAATTCCAAAAGAAAGTAGAGATAAAATACCACTTTATTCCAAAGATTGTCATATAACATTTTTGCACATATATGTTGTTATCCTTCTTTATGATTCTTGACTGACTGTATGAATTTTTAAACATCGTTAGCTATATCTATTCTTAATCTTATTAATTCTCCGTCATCGTATATCTCATTAGGCTTTTTAGACAAAAATTTTGATATATCTAAACTCCTGGGAGAAAAATCCAGAATATCTCCATTCTTATTCATTATAACTATTACTTCTGGCACAGTTATTTGCTTACTCCTATATCTCTTTTAAAGTTTGCTCTAAAATATCAACATACTTAAAAGCATCATCTGGAAATATAAGCACTGTAGTGGAGGAAACATCACTTATCTTCTTATAGGCTGCCACAGTAGCACCTGCACTTATACCTATTAAAATCCCGGAAGTCCTTGCTACACTAATAGTCCCATCGATTGCTTCTTCCAAACTTACGTCAACTACTCTATCTATCTTCACGTCCCTTAGTAAAGAATTAGAGCCATTTTGTCTCTTTATTCCAGGAATTCTGGAATTTTCTGAGGGTTGAACTCCTATTATTTCTACATCATTTCCATATTTCTCTTTAAAATACTTAGCAATCCCCGCTATATGACCCCCAGTTCCCATGGTAGCTATAATACGTGAAGGCTTCTTCCCAATAGAACTTAACTGTTCATCAATTTCTCTTGCGGTAGTCTCATAGTGAGCTATTACGTTGATTGGATTATTGAACTGATCCAAATTGAGCGCATTAGTCATCTCTGCAAACTTCTTTACTAAGGGTATTACATCATTGGTCGAATTACCAGCCTCTATAACATTACCTCCTAATAACTTTACAAAAACCTTATACACCTTTGGAGCAACTACGGGAAGAAACATTGTGAATCGCATACCGAAAATTGAAGATAGCGACGCTAATGCTATTCCAGTATTGCCAGAGGTGGCTTCAACTATATGAGTTGCATTCTTTAGTAATGCTTGCCTAAATAAGAACCACGCTGTCCTATCTTTTACACTTCTGCTAAAAGGATTATAAAATTCTAGTTTAGCCCATGTGTCATTTCCTATCCTAAGTTTTAGTAGTGGAGTAGGCCACATACCTTCTAGTAACTCTTGCTCATTTGAGAATACGTGAAGAGGATTTGACACAATATAGATCTACCGAGATTTTAGTAGTGAGAAACTGGTATTTATTTATTTTTAATTAACTTGAGCCTTACTTCTAACTTCCCATCCTTTTTAGATACGCCAAGAAATGAATTACCAGTTTCCTTACACCATTTCTCTAACTCTTGCCCCACCGCTTGCCACGTGGTAATTATAACTAATTCCTCTTCTTCGCCGTTTTCTAGTGAAACCCATTCCTTTACTACCTTAGTTAAAATAACTGGGCATATCTCATCCGATTCAATAATTTTCATAGCGTAATCACCACATCTGATTCCTTTGCTTCCAATATAAACGTTATAGTTCCTGATAATTTAACATTTTCTAATAAATCTTCACTTCTAGCGTTTACAAGCCTTAAACCAGCCTCATCTACAAAAAATTCAACACCTTGATTTATTGCGTCATCAATTAATTTTTCAGGATTTGGAATATTTAACCTCTTCATTTGAAGCCTAACAAAAAATCTGGCAAAAAAAGGTAAACCTAATTTCCCTTTTCCCTTCTTTGCCTTTGTGAAAAGAACTACTGCTTGCGATGTCACGAAAAACTTAACATCCCAACCTAACGCTTTTGCGCCTAAAGCTACCACCAGACCATGATACAGTTTATCTATATTATTATCTGCAAGTAAGATAGTAATCTTACTCATCAGTAATTTAAACTTCTACAAAGATTATAAAAGTGTAAACAAAATGATGATAAGAGCGATAACAATTTTCGTTACCAACTACTCAAAAATTAGTGATTATACGGAAAAACTAAGTAAATTAAATGATAACAATATATGGAGTAAAAGGATCTCATTACCACCTACACCTATTGATTTAAGCTTAAGTAAACTAATAGAATTATTACCTACAACGCATAGTGAAATTATATTTAGTCTAATAAATCTCCAAGAGAAAGATAAGAGATTAAGAGAAATCAAGGATATATTGAAATCTGATAAAAGAATTTACGCCCATGTATTAGTAAAGACAACAGATAATCTGAAAGATCTAGCAAAACTTATCATTAGTCTGGAGCCAGAGGAGGCTTCTAGGTTTGCCTTATTATTTAACCAAGATTTTCTATTAACCCCCTATTTTCCAACTTCCTCCGCAAATACAGTCTATGATTCTTTTGGAATATCTTTACTATATGTAGACGAATTTAAACAAGGAAAGATAAATGAAGCCTTATCAAAGGCAGATACAATAGGGAGACAATTAGAGAAAAAATTAAATATAAAGTACTTAGGAATAGATGCGTCATTATCGCCATGGATGGAAAGTAGTGTGGGAGAAATTGTAGAAAGTAGAAGTAAGAAAATGTTTGATATCTCAAATTTATCAGCAGTAGCTGAAATAAATAGGGAGATATTTGAGGGAGTTTGGAGAAATAGAGTAAATCCTATCGGTTTTTCAGAATTAATGTTGCCAATTGCAGAGGACAATCTTTTAAGGGAGAGAGTTAAGGAGGGTAGCCTAACTTTAAAGGATTTATTACTAATGAGCTATGTTTGTGTCGCAGGCATTGACATGGTTGGTATATATTCAGATTTAGTTACATATGAGAATATATTGAAATCAGTTTATTATATTCAGTATACAAAACGAAAACCATACGGTGTAAGGATGATACCAACTAATGGAAGCCCAGTATTAACTAAGATGTTTGGAGAAATACCCGAGGTAAAAGTAGTATAGTATAGTATAAAACTACTTTTATAAACTTTGAACTATATGATACAGTGGGAGGTAGTATTTAATGGAAGTTAGGAGAGTTCAAAAGTTCGGCAAATCTACACTTATGGTTTCGCTACCTGCAGAATGGGTAAAAGAAGTCTCTTTAAGTCCAGGCGAAAGTGTATATCTAGAAGTTGATGAGGATGGTAGTCTAAAAGTATATCCACCGAATCTAAAGGCAGAAAGTAAAGTAAAAGAGATGAAAATAAGTATACAAAACGATAGTGTTCAAGGTGAATTAGTAAGCAGAGTAATATACTCATTATACATCCTAGGCTACGATAGGATAGATATTGAAAGTAAAAGCGGTATCTTTACTGAGGATATACTGAGGAAAGTTAAAGATACAATAAGGAATCTGATTGGATTAGAGATCGTATCGCAGACAACAGATACAATCCAAATACAATCTTTTCTTGATCCTACAAAGTATACTATGAATAATCTAATTAATAGATTATCAAATTCAATAAAACAAATGCTTCACTACCTAGATCTCGGAATAAAAGAATCAAGTAGAACTTTCTTACAAGAAGTAATAGAATTAGAAAGGGAAGTAGATAGACTATATTATCTAGCTTTAAGGCAATTACTATTAGCTCAAATGAATAGGAGCTTAGCCTATATGATAGGTGTTAAAAGAATACAAATAGTGGGAAATAGAATTTTAATAAAGGCAATAGAGGAAGCTGCCGATGAGATAAGTGAGATAGCATTAGATCTATTATCTTTACATCCATCAGATCTTGAGGAAATGAAGAGATTATGGAATAAGATAAATATGTATATAGAACAAACTTCTTCTGTAATTGACCACGCGGTAAAAGTGCTAGCGAAAGAGGATACCATACTAATAAATGAAGTGATGGAAGAATTAAGAACACTAAGAAGAGTATTGATAACTGAGGCTATAATCTCAGAAGAAATGCTTAAAGAGGTCAAATCTCCCAGCCTAATAGCTGTATTGCGAGCGCTTAACTTAAGGTTATATAACGCAATAAGAAGAATGGAGCCAATAACCGAAATAGCATTTAACAGAAGCATAGAGAATCAAAAAGAAATTATAATAACAGGCTAGCTACTCTGCAATTCAGTTAACTGTTTAATCACGTATTCCCTTATTTCTTTTGGAGAAGGTAAAGGTTTTATAATCTTTCCATTTTCCATATATTTTTGCAGTAGAGGCTTACAATCTGAAGAAGGATGTTCTTGGTCCATAAGGGTAATTACATCATTTAGCTTTCCACATCTATATACTTGCTTAGCCCCGGGCCATTTGCCTCTCTTTGTAAAAGGCACCCATTTACCATCAACAAATTTTTCCACTATATCAGCACTGAAATCAACACTTGGAGGAAATGCTATACTCGTTCCAATCCCAAATCCGTCAACAATATCTCGAAGGTTAATTATATCGTCCTCATCTATCCCTCCGCTTGCAAATATCTTAACATGATCATAACCGTGTATCTTTAACGTCCATTTAACCTCCTGAATAATTTTTCTAAAATTCCCTCTTCTACTTGACGGCGTATCTAACCTTATACCATATAATTTCTTACCAAGTAAAGTTGCAGCCTTTAAGGCTTCAGTTCTTTCGTCCTCAAATGTATCAACTAAGGTTATTCTAGGAACTTCAGATCCCATAGCCTCGTCAAAAGCCTTCCAGGCTTTCACGTTATCACCTACAATAAGCATTAGTGCATGAGGCATAGTACCTGAAGGGTCAACTCCTAGATATTCCTTACTCATGGCACCAGAAACTCCATCCATGCCGCCTATATAAGCTGCCCTATCTGCCATAGGGGCTAGTGCAGGATGAAGAGATCTTAAGCCAAAGAAAAATAATGTTTTATCCATTGCAAGAAATTTAAGTCTGGCTGCCTTAGTAGATATGCTAGAATAATGCCTCAATATTCCTAGGAAGGCAGTCTCGTAAATACCAAAATCTAAATAGTTGCCTTCTATTATCATTACCGGTTCTATTTCTTTAAATAAGGTACCTTCTGGCATCGCATAAACGTTCACTGGCACTCCTTCCAACAAATGAAGAACTTCTTCTAAACCAGTAAAAAGAGCCCATTCATAACCTTTAGGTAAACCGTAAGAATGTACTTCCATCCTTACTTTAGCGTCTTTAATCCCAAGATATTCTAGTGTCTTTAATGTTCTTTCAAAATAAATATCTGTGACTTTACCCTCCTTAATCTGCTTAAAATCGGCTATATAAAACTCCATTCGAGATCATATGTTATTAAAAAGGATAAATTTTAAACCTTATATACTACGAATGTAATTGAGTCTTATAATGATAACAGCTGAAATGGTACCTCCAGATCTTTTGATAAAACGGTTAGCAATATATCTAAAGGAGAATGTGAAAACTGTAGATCCACCAGAGTGGGCACTATTAGCTAAAACAGCTAGCTTTAAGGAAAGAGTACCAGATAACGCAGAGGATTGGTGGTATATAAGAGCCGCATCATTACTAAGAAAACTTTACGTTAACTCAATTATTGGAATAGAAAAAACAAGAACAATTTACGGTGGAAGAAAAAGAAGGGGGACTAGACCAGAAAAATTTGTAAAAGCTCCTGGTCATGTAAATAGATTAATATTTCAACAATTAGAAAAAGCTGGGCTAGTCCAAAAAATTAAGAATAAGGGAAGATCTTTAAGTCCTAAAGGAAGGTCATTATTAGATAAATTAGCGTTGGAAATCTTTAAAGAGCTGGCTGAGAATAATACTTCTTTGAAGGTATACTTGGAATAAGGGGTGAAAAGATGTCAACTCCAAACTCATATGATGATGAAGAATTAGAAGAATTATTAAGAAGAAAAGCTGCACAAGAGCAAAAAAGAATAGAAGAAGAGAGAAAGAGAAAAGCAGAATTAGAATCCCAAAAAGAGTCAATCTTAAGAGTAATATTAACACCTGAGGCACGACAGAGGCTAACAAATATAAAATTAGTTAAGCCTGAATTTGCCGAATCGCTGGAAAATCAATTAATTGCACTAGCACAATCTGGAAGAATAAAGATACCAATAACAGATGAGGAATTAAAGCAAATATTGGAACAGATTTCACAACAGAACAGACGTGATTTCAAAATACAAATAAGAGAGAGAGGATGGAAATGAGTAGAAATAAACCAGTAGCTAAGAAATTTAGATTAGCCAAAGCCTTAAAAGCGAACTCTCCAATACCAATATGGATAGTTCTAAAGACTCGTGGAAGAGTTAGATACAATCCCTTAAGGAGAAATTGGAGGAGAAATGATCTAAAGGTGTAAAAAATGAAAGAGAAAGATAATTTTGAAATGATAATTAATTTAAGAAAAATAAAAACTGGAAAGAGAACTGGTAGAAGTAAAAGGGCAGTAAAATTCATAAAAAAGGTTGTAGCAAGACATTTTAACGCGGAGAAGGTAATAATAGATCCACTATTAGCTAAATCAATATCAAAGAACGGAAATGATAAAATAGTAAGTAAAATTAGAGTAGTAGTTAGTAAGATAGAAGAAAAAATATATCTTGTGAGACTAGCTATTAAAAGTAGATGAATCTGCAAAGGTTATCAGTTTTTGGAACAGATAATATAGGAGTCTATATTTATACTAATAATAAATATACAATCATACCTAGAGGATTAGATAGCGAAACAAAAGAAAATATTGCCCAAGTATTAGGAACGGAGTTATTAGAAGCAGAAATATCCAGAAGTTTTCTTTTAGGTATTTTCATAAGCGGTAACGATAACGGAATTCTTTTACCTAAGTCTACAATTGATGATGAATTCAGATTTCTGAAGGAGAATCTAAGGGATTGCAGAGTTGAGATTCTTAATTCAAAAGTTACTGCACTAGGAAATACAATACTGGCAAATAATAAGGCCGCGTTAATCTACCCTGAATTTAATGATATTGAAGAGAAGATAATAAAGGAGACCTTAGGTGTTGAAGATATAAAAAGAGGGAAAATAGCTCAAATGATAACCGTAGGTTCTGTAGGAGTTATAACAAATAAGGGTGGACTAGTACATGTTGATACAAGTGAGAAAGAATTAAAAGAATTGGAAAAATTGTTCGGAGTTAAGATAGATATTGGCACGGTAAATTTTGGAAGTGTATTTATCAAAAGTGGGCTAGTCGCAAACGATAAAGGAACGTTAGTAGGCGCGTCAACTACGGGTCCAGAGATTTTAAGAATTCAAAAAGCATTAGGTGAATGAGATGAGTGGAATAAAATTTTACCTTGTCAAAGGAACTGCACTATTTGGCGAATCCCACTATCCAGAAAAGAGAAAATTTGTAAAGATAGTTAGAGCATTGAATGAAAAACAAGCTATTGAGTACGTTTATTCACATTTTGGCAGCAAGAATAAGATAAAGCGATATAACATAAAAATAGAGCAAATAAGTGAAATAAAGGAAGAAGAAATTCCAGATAGAAGAATAAGAGAATTAGCTAAAGTTGATAAAATTATAATGTGATGAAAGATGAGTCAAGGACAAGGAGGTATAACATTAGACGAATTAATAGCACAAGCAGATTACCTAAAAAGGTACATAGATTCATTGCAGAGAACTCAACTAGAATTGCTAGAGTCGATAAACTCAATAGACTCTGCAAAACAAGCGATAGAGACGATGAAGAGTGGAAATAAAGAAATGTTAGTCTTCATTGATAGAAAAGGATATCTTTTAGCAAAAGTAGGGGGTATAATAGGAGATAAGGTAACTGTTCATTTAGGTTTATCTTATTATGCAGAAGTGGACCTAGACTCAGCTATAAAGATTCTTGATAAGAGAAAGGATGAGATAAGTAAGGCAGCCCAAGATCTAAATAATGAACTTCAAAAAGCTGCTAGTACATATAATCAGATAGTTGACATACTAAATCAAATACAGCAAGCAGCTGCCAGGAGACAACAAGGTGAATAAATTGTTTTGATAAAATAAGGAAAGCTTTTTCTAATTTTGTAGATAAATTAAAGGGAGAGCAAGAAGAGACACAAAAGATCGAACAAAATATCCCTTCTACAGAGACAACTATTAGTAATCAACAGCAGACTAGTAATAACATAACGGATCAATCAGTAACTAGTGAAGTAAAGGAAGAAACTAAAGAAGAGAGGAAGAGTGGTGGAAGTATTTTTGATGTTTTTAGATATAGAGAAATTAAGGAGAAAGATATAGAAGACTTCATAGAGGAATTGAGATATCAGCTACTGGAAAGTGACGTTTCTTTTGAAGTTACTGAGAAAATTCTTGAAGATCTGAAAGAAAACATAATCGGCAAAAAGGTAAAACGAAGCGATGATCTTGAAAGAATAGTAAAGGATTCTCTGAAAAAATCTATCACTGAGATAATAACAAAGAATAATGCCATAAATGTATTAGAAGAAATAAAAAAATCACCAAAACCTTATATAATAATATTTTTCGGAATAAACGGAGTAGGTAAAACTACAACTATTGCGAAATTTGCATATATGCTTAAAAAAAATGGCTTATCGTGTATTATTTCAGCTTCAGATACGTTTAGAGCAGCAGCGCAAGAACAGTTGGAAGTTCATTCAAGAAACTTAGAGATACCTTTAATTAAAGGTAGATATGGAGGTGACCCTGCCTCAGTTGCTTTTGATGCAATACGTGCAGCTAAAAGTAGGGGTATAGATGTAGTCTTAATAGATACTGCTGGAAGAATGCATACTGACACTGATTTAGTGAATGAGCTAAAGAGAGTTGTTAATATTGCAAAGCCAAATCTAAAAATATTAGTTTTAGACTCCCTAGGTGGAAACGATGCATTAGAGCAAGCTAAATACTTCGAAAATAATGTTGGATTCGATCTAGTAATATTAACTAAAGTCGATGCAGATGTAAAAGGCGGTGTAATATTATCGTTAGCTTATGAATTAAATAAGCCTGTTGGATATTTAGGAATAGGTCAGGCTTATGATGATCTAATTCCATTTAATGCCGAATGGTTCATTCAGAGATTATTCAGTTAACTTAAATACCTTAAACCAATTATAAATTACTGTGAGTTCAAATAAGATAATTAACTGGTTCAGAAGGCTTAGAGAGGATTGGAATAGAATAATTACAGTAGCGAGGAAACCGGATAGAAACTTTTTCTCACTTAACCTTAAAGTTACTTTACTAGTATTAGCCGTAGTAGGTGTATTAGCTTACATAATTCAACTTGCGTTGACATTAATTGGGGTGTAATTTTGTGGAAAAACCGAATATGAGAAACTATTATGCTATAAAGGTGGTTGGAGGGCAAGAAATAAATGTAGCTTTAATGCTGGAAGAAAGAATAAAAACTAATAATATTAAAGGAATATACGCAATAATTGTTCCACCCAATTTAAAAGGATATGTAGTTCTAGAGGCAGAGGGTTTACATATAGTTAAACCATTAATTGCTGGGATAAGGAATGCAAGAGGTCTTGCACAAGGTTTACTACCTAGAGATGAAATATTAAAGATTGTATCTAGAAAAACTGTAGGTCCTACTGTAAAACCTGGTGATGTAGTAGAAGTAATTTCTGGTCCCTTTAGGGGTACTCAAGCTCAAGTGATAAGGGTTGAGGAAGCTAAAGGAGAGGTAGTGTTAAATATTTTAGAATCAGCATTTCCATTACAAGTCACAGTTCCTCTAGATCAAATTAAGGTCTCAAAGAGGTGAATAAGGTGCCCATAAAAACAATAAAAATAATGGTAGAAGGAGGTAATGTTAAGCCAGGACCACCATTAGCGCCAACACTTTCGCAGTTAGGGTTAAATGTAGGAGAAGTTGTCAAGAAATTAAATGAGGCTACTAGTAGTTTTAAAGGCATGTCAGTTCCAGTTACTATAGAAGTCGATAGTAGTACTAAAAAATATGAGATAAAAGTCGGAATACCTACTACTACTGCATTATTATTAAAGGAAGCCGGTGCTAGTGAACCATCTGGAGATCCCGCACATAAAAAGATAGGTAATTTATCGTTAGAACAAGTAATTAAAATAGCAATTATGAAAAAACCGGGGTTAACTACTAAATCGTTAAAGGCTGCATTAAAAAGTATGCTAGGTACAGCTAAGTCTATCGGACTAACAGTGGATAATAGAGACCCTAAAGAACTAGTAAAGGAAGTGGAAGAAGGTAAATACGATGATTTATTAGCAAAATATGAGAATGAATGGAATGGGGTGAAAGAGTAAAATGCAAATTGTTGATAGAAGTAATCTTGAAGCTTCTCTTAAGCTAGCACTATCTCCCGAAAACAACCCTAAGAGAAACTTTGTCCAAAGCGTAGAGATAATAGTTACGTTTAAAGAAGTAGACATGAAAAAGGGAGACTTAAAATTAAGAGAAATAGTAGTATTGCCTAAGCCTCCGGAAAAAACAAAGAAAGTTTTAGTAGTCCCAACTATTCAGCAACTAGAGTACGCAAAGAAAGCCGAACCTAACACCATTTTAACCAAAGAAGAATTACAAAAACTTCAAGGGAACAAGAGGGCAATTAAAAAAATAGCTCGTCAAAATGATTGGTTTCTGATAGCCCCAGACTCAATGGCTTTAGTAGGTAGAATATTAGGTCCAGCTTTAGGTCCAAGAGGGAAATTCCCGACTCCATTGCCAAATACTGCAGACATCTCAGAATATATACTACGATTTAAGAGATCAACATTAGTTAAGACGAAAGATCAACCACAAACACAAGTATTTATAGGCACTGAAAGCCAGCAAATTGCAGACTTAGCTGAAAACGCACTAGCAGTACTAAACGTAATAGAATCTAAAGGGTACGCCCAAAAGGTAAGGAATATATATGTAAAAACTACTATGGGTAAGGTAGTAAAAGTAGAGTTAAGGTGAAAAGATTGGCTCTAGCCTTGAAACAGAGAAAAGTTGCCAGTTGGAAGCTTGAAGAAGTCAAGGAATTAACTGAACTTATTAAAAACAGCAATACTATACTAATTGGAAATCTTGAAGGTTTCCCTGCAGATAAATTACATGAAATTAGGAAGAAATTAAGAGGAAAAGCCACAATAAAAGTAACTAAAAATACTTTATTCAAGATAGCTGCCAAAAATGCTGGTATAGATATAGAAAAGCTTGAGCAATATTTAACTGGTCCAAACGTTTTCATATTCACTAAAGATAATCCATTCATAACTAACATGTTCTTTGAAAATTATAAATTAAGAAGGTACGCCATGCCAGGCGATAAGGCTGAAGAAGAAGTTGTAATTCCAGCTGGAGATACTGGGATGCCTGCAGGACCAATATTAAGCGTATTTGGAAAGCTAAAGGTACAAACTAAGGTACAAGATGGTAAGGTACACGTAGTAAAAGATACAGTAGTAGCGAAACCTGGTGATGTAATCCCTGCAGAGGCCTTACCAATTTTACAGAAACTTGGAATAATGCCAGTATATGTAAAATTAAAGATAAAAGTAGCGTATCATGAAGGTTTAGTAATTCCCGCTGAAAGTCTAAAACTTGATTTAGAAGGTTATAGGAGTAATATAACTGAAGCTTATAGGAACGCATTCACTCTTGCAGTAGAGATAGCGTATCCAACTCCAGATGTATTAAAGTTTACAATTAGTAAGGTATTTAAGAATGCGATCGCACTAGCATCTGAGATAGGCTACATTACACCAGAATCAGCCCAAGCGGTAATATCTAAAGCTGTAGCTAAAGCATATGCATTAGCTACCGCGATCGGCGGAAAAGTAGATTTAGGAGTACAGTTACCTACAGTACAACAGAGCCAGAGCCAACAACCTGCTGCAGAAGAGAAGAAAGAAGAAAAGAAAGAAGAAGAAAAGAAAGGACCAAGCGAAGAAGAAATTGCAAGCGGACTTGCATCCTTATTTGGATGATAAAAATTTATATAACCTAAGACAAAAATGTGGAGTGTGAATAAGAATGGAGTACATATATGCGAGTCTCCTATTACATTCAGCTAAGAAGGAAATAAGTGAAGATGCTCTAAAGAATGTACTAACTGCAGCTGGTATAAGTGTAGATGAGGTAAGATTAAAAGCCGTAGTAGCTGCATTAAAAGAAGTAAATATTGATGAAGTACTAAAGAATGCTGCAGCTATGCCGGTAGCAGTAGCTGCACAACCACAAGCAACTCAAGCACAACCTGCTGCAGAAGAGAAGAAAGAAGAAAAGAAAGAAGAAGAAAAGAAAGGACCAAGCGAAGAAGAAATTGCAAGCGGGTTAGCCTCACTATTCGGCTAAAATTCTTACAAAGGATAATAAAAGTAACACTTTTTCCGAGAAATAGTCACATTTTAAATTTGTTTTTATAATACAGAATTTAATTTATGGATTAGTCCCTTCCTCATGGAAATCTTAAATGAAATCTTAATGGCTATTTGTTTTAGAATCTAAATTACGAGAGGAGTCAGTTTTTAAGCTTTAGATACTTTTCTTTTTATTGTATGAAAGCTAGTGAAGAGGAGTACAAACTAAATTTTTTTATCAAAAATGATTTTAAGCGAAAAATATGCAAATCATGCCAAACACCATTTTGGACCAAGGACGATAAAAAAGAATATTGTTCAGATATACCTTGTACTGATTATTATTTTTTTGACATAAATATAAAAAGCCAACCATTAACAGTTAAGGAAGCCAGGGAGAAATTCCTTTCATTCTTTGAGAAGAGAGGACATACAAGGATACCTCCTAAACCAGTTTTGGCTAGATGGAGAGAGGACTTATACTTAACAATAGCGAGCATTGTTGACTTTCAGCCCCATGTGACTAGCGGCTTAGTTCCTCCACCCGCAAATCCCCTAGTGGTTTCACAACCTTCAATAAGATTAGAAGATATAGATAATGTGGGAGTAACGTTTGGAAGGCATTTAACTACGTTCGAAATGGCCGCACATCATGCCTTCAACTATCCAGATCGTTATGTGTATTGGAAGGACGAAACGACAGCATATGCCACAGAATTCTTCACAAAGGAGTTAGGAATACCAGAAGAGGAATTAAACTTCAAAGAGTCGTGGTGGGAAGGAGGAGGAAACGCCGGACCTTGCCTAGAAGTTACAGTAGGTGGATTAGAGTTAGCAACATTAGTATTTATGCAATATAAGATAACTGATAATGGTGATTACATTCCACTGAAATTAAAAATTGTAGATACCGGGTATGGTGTGGAAAGGATTGCATGGGTAACACAAAAGACTCCCTCTGCATTTCATGCGATATATGGTAATTTAGTATACAAATTCTTTGACAAAATAGGAGTAGCTTACATAGATGAGACACTACTAAAAGTAGCATCTAGATTTGCTGGTAAGATAGACCCAGATAACCCAGATACTATAAAAATTCATAGACAAATGGTTAGCAAGGAATTAGGAATTGATATCAAGAATGTTGAAGAAGAATTAGATAGGGCAGCTAAGGTATTTCAGATCTTAGACCATACGAAAACAATAATGCTAATGCTAGCTGATGGTCTAGTTCCTTCCAACTCTGGTGAAGGATATCTTGGCAGACTCGTTATAAGAAGAGCCTTAAAAGTACTAAGATTACTCAAATCGGATGTAAGACTGTATGAACTAGTAAAAGAGCAAATAGGCTTCTGGAAAGAAGATTTTCCGCAAGTATTAAAGAATAAAGATTACATATTAGACGCAGTGGAACTAGAACAACAGAGATTTGAGAAGATTTTGGAAAAAGTTCCATCTATAGCCTCAACTTTAGCTAGAAAGAGCGAAATTACAACAGAAGACTTAATACAAGTTTACGATTCTAATGGCGTTCCCCCGGATCTACTAGAAGAGGAACTAAAGAAAAAGAGAGTAAAATTTGAACTACCGCGTAACTTTTACGCATTAGTAGCTAAGAGACACCAAACCTCAACAATCAAAAACGTATATGATAAGGTTAAGTTGCCCAAGGATTTATTAGAATATATTACTACACTACAACCAACTGAAAAATTATACTATAAAGACCAGTATATGAGATCTTTTGAAGGAAAAGTGTTGGGAATCTATAAGAACTACTTGATTTTAGATAAGACCACATTTTATCCAGAGGGAGGAGGCCAATTAGGTGATACTGGCCTCATAATTGATGAAAAAAGTAGTAAAAGATATGAAGTTGTAGATACGCAGAAAGTAAACGATGTGATAATACATGTACTAAAGGAGGAGCCATCAACAATAAAGGTTGGAGATAATGTAAGAGGGGAAATTAATTGGGAAAGAAGGTATCGTTTAATGAGACATCACACAGTAACACACGTAATACTTGCAGCCGCTAAAAAAGTATTAGGTGACCATATATGGCAAGCTGGAGCTGAAAAAACGCCAGAAAAGGGAAGACTAGATATTACTCATCATAAAGCTTTAACTGAGGAAGAAGTTAAGCTAATAGAGAATTACGCAAATAGTGTAATATCAGATAGAAGACCAGTTAAACCTTTAGAAATGAACAGAATGGAAGCTGAAATGAAATATGGAGTATCGATATATGAGGGTGGAGTACCTAATTCTGCAACAATCAGATTATTGGAGATAAAGGACTGGGATATAGAGAGTTGTGGAGGAACTCATGTAAGTAATACTAGTGAGATAGGAGCCGTGAAAATAATTAACGTGGAGAGAATACAAGATGGTATAATAAGACTTGAATATGTTGCGGGACCAGCGTTAGTTGACTATATTAGGGAAACTGAAGCAAAAATTGCTGAAGCTTCGAAAATAATAGGTACTTCTCCAGATCAACTACCTAGCAGATTGAGAAGAATACTTAATGAAGTTGAGAAAAAAAATAATTTAATAATCCAATATAGAAGAATAGTTGAAACTGAATTGCTAAATAGTCTGAAGCCTTACGAAATTAACGGTAATAAAATATATATCATAGAGGGATTAAATGACGAGGAGGAAAACAAGGAGATACTAAGAAAATTAACTTCCACAGATAATACTATTGCAATATCCATCTCTGATAATAGATTACAAATTGCCACGTCTAAAAATATGAGAGTAGATAAGATAGTAGAAGAATTACTAAAGGGAGGAGGAAAAGGAGGAGGAAAAGGTACATTTGCAAACGTAATTCTAAGTAGTAAAAAGAGTAAAGAAGAAATAATAGATATAGTAAGAAAATCGCTATAAGAGAATATTATGTATTTCACAGATGTTTTTAGGGAGGCTTATTTGGATTATAAATATTTTTTAAATAGAGACTATTCTAGAAAGGTTGTCCTTGATATAATAGCTGCTAAATACAACTTATCTAGCTTAGAACGACTCTTATTATATCGCTGCGTACATTCCGATAAGGAAATAGAAATAATTAAAGGAAAAATAAACAACGAAGAAAGAGAAGTTGTATTGGACGGATATAATTTAGCTTTAACACTAATTTCTGCGATAAATAATGACGAGTTATATCTATGTGATGATGGATTCCTTAGAGATCTAGGTTTAGGAAGACACAAATCTAGTGAGATAATATCCGATACATTGATACTAATTTCTGAATATTGTGAGAAATATAGAATAAAATGTGAAATAATACTTGATAAACAGTTAAGTAAAAGTGGCGAAATAACAAGTAAATTAAGGAAAAAAGGAATAGAAATAAGAACTGTTAACAAGGCTGATAAAGAGATAATAATTTCAAATAAAGCTGTTTATAGTAACGATTTCGTAATTCTGTTCAAATCACAAAAAATTTCTACTATCTTAAACACGATATTTTTCGAAAGCACGTTTAAGATACTTAAGGGACCTTGGATTGCTAATCTTGAAGAAAAACTTTAATGGGATTATAGTAATCTAATAATTGGACCCGTAGCTCAGCCAGGATGGAGCGCCGGCCTCCTAACTTTCGGAAGAAAGCCGGTGGTCGCGGGTTCGAATCCCGCCGGGTCCGCACATTCTCATAATGTGTTTAAAACTGAAACCTTAACCTTTTAAGGTGAAGGAAGCCAGAGCTTATTACTTTCTGCTGTGAAAATCTCCATAATATAGTACGAATCTTTTATTTAGCAATATCGAACTCTAGTGATATGTGAAAAATACATAAAACTGTAATTATAATAATTACTGATACTGAAATGTATAAGTAGACTATACTTACATGGTACTTAATTTTAAATTTGAACTGAAAAGTATATATCTTGATTGAAATGTTAGGAATAAAAATACCACTAAGGAAAACCACCATACTACCAGTATTAAGCTTTACATTATCTTCCTACTTCCTTACTAATTTCATTTTTTATCTACAATATACAGATTATACGGGCTTAGTGGAGTTTTTATTAATAGGTGCCCCATTTATAGGAAGAGCGATAACTCCAATAACATATCCTTTTCTGATGTCAAGAATAAATATTGAGAGAATAACTTATCTCTCATTAGGAAATATGGCTATTTTGGATATATTAGAATTCTTTATGGGAACAGACACCCTTGCACTAATTCTATTAAGAGTTGCAACTGGAATTCTATTCGGCCTGGCTACATCAGCAGCAGTAGAACTTGCAACTCAGAGTAGGAGCAAAATAATTATGGGAATGACAATGGGTGGATGGGCATTAGGATGGATACTATCCGCACTCATGTCATTTCTAATGGGAAAAATGGTACTTATAACAAGCTCTTTTTCATTAGTATTTTTCTTGCTAATCAAGAGATCTAATATTGATAAGAAATTATTCTCTAATTCTGGAAGTATAAGTATAGCGTTCTCGTGGAAAGCATTGTTAATATTTTTACTAGGATTTGAGCCAGCATATATATTACAGCTAATTCCTTCCCTATTAGGAGAGAATAATGCAATAGAAGAAACGATAATCGCGTATTCTATTTCATTTATAGCGTATATAATTCTACCAAGTATCGGAAACATTAGAATTTCATCATTACTGACTTCTCTGATGATCGGAATTTTGGGATTTACATCATTTATTACGCTTAAAGCATGGATGTTCATACCTTTTACAGTACTGGGATTGGGTCTTAATTCATTGTTGCCTATTATAATTAAATTAATGAAAGTTGAAGTAACAAAAATAGGGCCTAGTATGAACCTAGCCTCATTAAGTGGATTTCTAATACCTTCTTTAGTTAGTATTGGAGATATAGAAATAAACTCAGCAATATTAACTCTAATATCCTCAATTTCACTTGGAGCAATAGTATACAAAAATCTTAAGATTACAGCCTAGATCTAACCGTAATTAAGAATTTTATTTTAAATGCAAGTAACTAGATTTGGGTAAAAACTTTTTAAATAAGTTTCAACTTTCTTCTCGATCCAAAATGGCAGACATGAAAACTATTGCATTCTCTATAGTAGCAGTAGTTTTAATTGTAATAGCAGCTATAGGTTTTTATGAATATTCAGTAGCAAACTCGAGATACACTAGCGCATATAATGAGTATCAGAGTGTAGATAGTCAATACATGGCATTGCAAGGAAATTATACTAAATTAAATCAAACATATTCACAACTAGCTTCCCAATACAAACTACTAGAAGGCATGTATAATGCAGTATTAACAGAAGCTAAGAATAATTACACCTTATACAGGCAAGCGGAAACAAACTATACTTATTATAAGACCTTATATGAACAGATGTTACAGCAAATAAGCAAATTAAACGTTTCGGGATATAAACCTGGCGCAGCTCTATCTGCAGTATTACAGTTCTATGACGGCATAGCGATAGAATCTCCCTCAGATGTTGTTCCTTTGTTAGCATCTAACTTTACTGCGTATATAATGGGACAGCCATTTGCCGGAACATATAACTTAACCACATTTAATACAACTTGGCTAGCTAACTTCTTCGGAACTTATGAGACAGTATACTTCTACACCACAGCATTACCTACTGTAACACAAATTAATGGAAATACGTTCAATGTAACTGACGTTGTACAATACTTTGTAGCACCTACCGCTGATCCAGTATATTTACAAGTATTTAATGCTAGCAATACTATAATAGTACAATACATTCACGGAGTTCCGGAAATTACTGAATTAATATGGAAAGGAAACGAGGTACCTCCATCAGCTGTAATTACAGGATATCCATCTCAACACTTAATACAAGCAAATCAAGTGCTTGATGAATTCTTGTCACAGATGAACGCATTAGGAGCAGAATTTCCAGGCAGTACAATAGCACAAAATTTTGCTCCAAATGCACAATTAGTGTTAATTGGACAATTACCTCCGGTATTTAAAGCGGGAACTTATACTGGAGTTTCTAGTATAACAAACGTTTTCAACACTTGGGATCAATACTTTATCTTTGCCTTAACATATGTCCAAAATCTATTACCCAATGGGACAGCTGTACCACCAATAGTTAAAGTGTATCTATCTCCATCGAATGCTACAGCCGAAGTCATAGCCAACGATACTGTATTTTTTGGATTCGTAAATCAAGGTCAACCTAATTTCCCAATGATATATGATATTCATGTTGCAATAACCGCATATTTCGTTTATAATATCACTACTGCAAGCTGGCAAATAACTAAGGAAATTTGGAACTCAACAGAAGTCAATGCATTATCAGATACGGTTTACTATAATCTCAATGAACCAATAATGAAGGTTAGTGGGATAGATACAGTAACTATAAATGCCAGTAGCGGTCAAGGATATACATTACAAGTTGGCAATGTAATGGTTATAGTAAAACCAGATACCTATGCGGAATTAGCGAATGGTACAATGTTATCTGTATACAATTTCTCATTAGTAACCTTTAGCCTTGAAGCCATATATTCACCACCGACTGCACCTAACCTAACGCCATTATATGCGTTTGCATTCGCTGTAAACAACCAGATAACGCCAGCTATTTCGTTAGTAACTATGAGCAATGGAAAAGTTATAGCTCAACCACCAATAACAGTTGTATGGGCTCCAAATACTTGGACCTCTTGGACTTGGTTTGGTGGAACATTTAATGGAACTGCATACATAGGTGGAAGCTACAAGTTTGTGGACCATTGGTTATATGGTAATGGAGTAATGGTTAATGTACAGTTCTTCAAGCCAGTTATATGGATATTCGAGTCATCAGAAACGCCAGTTGCCCAAACACCCAAACCAGTACAAGTAAGTGTAAGTAGCGTATATGGTCTGACTCCAGTAAATGTGTATAGTTACGAAATAAATGGTACCCAAGGAGGGGTAGCAGTAGCTGGCAATATGATTGTCACAATACAGCCAAACACTAAAATAGTTACACCTAGTGGAAATCTGAGTGTATTTAACTTCTCAATAGTGTTTTATAATCCTGCAAATGCAGGGAATGCACCGAATGGACAAGTCCCAATACTAGCTTTCGCCTATGCAATAAACGGAAATGTCACATTTAGTTACTCATCAGTGAACTCAATTACCGGTCTTGCTAATCCATTTATAACTGTAATATTAACGCCAAGTCAAAACGTGTCAATGTGGACATGGGGAGCAAAAGGCTATATATTTAAGGATCCGATAATAGTTGGAAATGGTATAGTAATAAACTTAACATTCTTTAAACCAGTACCATGGATACTGACGGCACCAGAAATTTCTTCTTCATCTAGCACACCAATGACCTCGTCATCCTCAACTTCTACTACAACAACTTCCACCTCTAGTCCTTACTGGGGATAAGTCTAAAGATATAACTTGTCTCATGGAAGATAACCTTATTTTTCTTTATATCCTCTCTTTTATATTATGATAATTATAACATCCATTAATAATAATCTCATAGAAGGCTTTGTGGGTGCTAGATGTGTAGCAGGGTACTATAAGGTAAGGATAAAAATTGATGGCTTTAAAATAATTTATTCTGAGTGCGAATGCGGACAAAAATTTTGTAGGCACGCAATACAACTATTTATGCACTACATGAGAGTGAGGGATCATGTTAGTAATTATAAGACCATCAGGTGAAATTGCACTTAAATCGCCAAGGTCTAGGAGGAATTTTGAGTATACATTAATCAATAATATAAGAAATACTATAGGAGGAGGGAAAATATGGAGATCACAAGGAGTAATCCTATTAGAAGTTAACGATAATAACGCGAACATAGAGGCACTTAGCGAGGTATTCGGTATATCGTCTTTCTCGCCAGTAATAGCAATTAAATCAAATAATTTGGAAGATATAGTTAACAAAGCTAAAGAAATTTTTGCGGAGATAGTTAAAGGCAAAATTTTCGCAGTAAGAGCAAAAAGAATAGGATCTCACAGTTTTACTAGCCTAGATGTTGAAAGAAGAGCTGGTGAAGCTTTATATCCATATTCTAAAGGAGTAGATCTAGAGAACCCTGAAGTTGAGATATTTATAGAAATTAGAAATGAGATGACGTACTTCTATCATAAGGTTATTAAAGGACCGAAGGGTTTACCGGTCGGTGTTGCAGGGAAGACAGTTGTGTTGTTTTCTGGTGGCATTGATTCACCTGTAGCCACATGGATGATGATGAAAAGAGGGTCAGTTCCCATTATTTTAAACTTCAATTTGGGCGGAGACCTACATAAGGAGTTAGTATTAAAAGAATTAAATATGCTTAAAAGATGGAGTGGAGGACATAAATTAAAAATATTTATCGTAAAGGGTACAGATGTGTTTATTAAGTTATCGCAAGTTGAGAGAAGAAGCCGTGTAGTCATGTTAAAGAGAGTGATGTATAAAACGGCTGAAAAGCTGTGCGAAAAAACGAATGCTAAATCGATTACCACCGGGGAATCACTTTCGCAAGTATCGTCACAAACTATGGCTAATTTATACGTAACTGAATATGGGATAAAGTATCCTATTTTTAGACCTCTAATTGGATTTGATAAGGAAGAAATCGTTGACATCGCAAGGAAAATTGGAACTTACAAACACTCAATAAAACTTCCAGAATATTGCGCAATCTCAACTAAAGCTAGGACCTCTGAGGATCTTAATGAAATATTAAAGAATGAAGAGAGGCTAAATGTTGATTACGAGAAGATACTTGAAAACTCGGAGGTAATTGAATTATGATCAGTCCTCACACGCGCACATCATTTATCAGTCCGGGGTTCACACATCATCTAAACCCCTTAAAGGATGAGATTCGTTCTAAACTTTTATCATTAATAAAATAGAATAAGACTTATCCTAAAAGCTTATTTAAAAGGGAATCTAATGATCTTTTAGCATCCATAATACTCTTAGCCTTTTCTGGAGGGTCTTTAAAGTAGTAATAACAAACCTCTTTTACAGCACCACCAATACCATGACGTCCTAAGAGCTTTGCAATTCTTATTAGATCTATTAGAGGAGCTACTGCATTGAAAGAATCGTATGTTTTCAGAGAAATGTCAATTCTTATTGGAACTCCTATTCCATATAATCCTTCAATTACCATATAACTAACCCTTCTGTCCTTTAGAAACTCTACGTAATCAGATGTCCCCGCTACAACTTCAACGTCGTTCGTAAAAGAAGATATGAAGGAGGACTTTAAGCTCTTTTTGAGATCTTTTCTCCAGTCTTCCAAGGCTACGAGAGCTTCTGTAGAACCAGCAATGTCTATTTGATAAGACTTTAGAACTTTTACTCCTCTACTTTTTAAAAACTCAATAATACCAGCATGTGTTATTGTTCCTCCTATTTGACTTAATAAATCATCGCCTAAGATTGGAAGTCTTTTCTCCATAAATTGATCTTTAAATTCCTTAGCAGTTGGGGAAGGAGTAGTGTTTATGAAAGCAGAACCAGCCTCTAAGGAAGCCTTAGCATAGAAATTACTTGCGCTTGTTGCCCCAGTTGGTAATAAATTTACTACCACGTCTACCTTCTCTTTCTTTAAAACGTCAACTATATCAACAGGTTCTTCTTCAGATTCTTCAATAATATTTGAAAGAATCCCAACTCTTCCATCGAGAGTAGGACCTCTCATTACAATTATATCGTTTTTAACGTCTACATACTTATCAACTACATTTGGTTTAGTGAATATAGCCTCTCTAAGCCTCTTATTAACTTTCCTCTTGTCAATATCGAAAGCCGCTACTATCTCTATATCATTTGGCCTTATTGGGAGATCTAATATTCCGTAAATCTCTTTGCCATTTCTAATCAGTTCTATAGATTGCACTAATGCAGAAGCCACATTACCTACTCCAATTAAGGCAATTCTAATCAATCTGACTCACCAAAATCTGAAATACAATTGGAATAACTATACCTAGTATTATACTTAAAATTGCCGAGACTACTGCAATGTTTCTTTCTGAACTTTTTATAACCTCAAATTCTCCTTCCCTAAACACTTCTCTAACAATAGGTACATAGTATCCGGCAGAAATTGCACTATTAAGTACAGCTATTATAGTAAGCCAAGGGTATGTGAATGAGCTTTCAAATAAGAACAACTTACCCCAAAACCCGAAAATTGGCGGTATTCCTAGTAAACTTAATATAAGAACAACAATTGCAAAAGCTAGTGGCTTATCTTGAGATGATATTCCTCTAAGACCAGAAATATCAGAAGTCCCAGATACTTTCTCTACGTGACTCACTATACCAAATAGACCAACTTGAGCTATTCCATATGCAAGGGATTGTACTAAAATGCCTACAACTGCTATGGCTGGAGATACTGTAAACATTGCAAAACCTATTAAGATATAGCCCATTTGAGTTATAGAACTAAATGAAAGTATTGCTGCAACATCTCTCCTTGAAAAAGCGGTTATATTTCCAACCAACATACTAGCTACTGAAATGACTATGAATATAACCAATTCTACCATATTAGGATCTGATAGATATACTACCCTAAATAAAGGAATTATACCTATAAGCTTACCCACACTTGAAATAAAAGCCACTGATATTCTATCAGCATCCGTGTAAACATCTGGCAACCATGCTTGAAATGGAAATGCTCCAATCTTAAATAAAAATGCTATTGAAATAAAAGATATAGAGAAAAAGAAGAGATTTGGATATATCACAGATGTAGTAAATAGTAATGAACCAGTTGAAATTAGATATGAGGCAAAACCAATTATCATTATTGAGCTCGATAAAAGCCCCATAATAAGATATTTAATACCAGCATCAACTGACTTGTAATCCTTTCTAAGCATAGCTATTGCATAACTTGCAGCTGATGATATTGCCCAAGTTGTGAGAACAATGATAATATTGTTCGCAAAAGACATATAAAATAGACCTAGTAAAGATAGCAACATCAATGACAGCATCGAAGAGCGTGTAGGCCAAGATATTATATGATCTTTACTCAATAAAATAGCAAGTATACCTATACTAAATACAGTTATTGAAAAGAAATAGCCCGGCACGTCTATAAGTAGAGATTTAGAGAATAGAGTATAGTTTATAACACTAGCTGTCCACGAGTATATTAAAAACGCTAGGCTAACTCCTAATAATACTACAGAAAGTATTACTGATAATCTAAACCTATTTTCATCAAGACCATTGTCTATAAATAAAACTGATATAGATGAAAACAAAATAAAAATTGATGGTATTAAAATTGGTAAATAATACATAGGATCCATTATCCAATCACCCCGAATAGAATCAAAACTATAATTAAAAGTAAAACTATACCCCATGCATATAACATGATATAATCCCCAAGAATATGATCCTCGACTACATTATAGATTCTTGATCCAAAGTTTACTATAGATTTAGGTAATCTCTCGTTCAGCCCTAAATCGATAACTCCTCTCTCAAAGTTTTTGAATAGAGCACCAGCAAAATCTTTGAAAAGATATCCAAATTTATCAAAAGCTGGATTCACATACCAACCATAATAAACAAAATCTATTAGGGGCTTTACAGAACTTAAATTCAAATATCTAGTATATATGGCAAAAGCGATTATCCAACCTATTATAGATAATGTTAAACTAAGGAAATCTATCTCAGAAAATTGTATAATATTAAAGAAGGTCGCCAGATTAAAGTAAAGTACACCTAGTATTATTGATCCTAATATCAAGAATGCAGGACTTATAACCATTAAGATACTTAAGTGCCCATGTTCATGAGTCTTATCTGTCTCTCCCTTCCATAAGAACGTTCTTGCAATATATCTTAATATATAGATTGAACCTAGAAATTCCAGAATTATATACAAGTAAAATATCGTAGTTGAAGTACTACTAGCTAAATTACCTATGATATTGTGGGCCCAAAATCCTATTAAAGGCGGCAAATTGGCTAGGTTTAATGCAGCAATTAGTTGTAAAATAAACACAGAAGGAATCTCCTTATATAATAATGGTTTTGAAGCTACATATCTACTTTCTGTGTAATGTATTACGGAACCAGCGTTCATAAAGAGAGATGCCTTATATAGTCCGTGTGCGAACATTTGTATAAGCCCTATTATTATTCCTAAACTTACATTTCCAAGTAAAGCACCTAAAGAAGATGAGAATATCATTAACGATATTTGATCCGCTGTAGAATAAGCTAAAATTACCTTTTGTTCATTTGAGGCTAGAGCGTTAATACTTGTGTATAATGCTGTAAATAATGTTATTCCTACCATTATGGCAAAGAACAAATAAGTGTTAGAATTTATTGGTATAAATTGATAGGTGAGGAATGTAAGAATAGCCCCTAAATTAACCATAGTAGCTGCGTGTATTAGAGCACTAACTGGTGTGGGACCAGTCATAGCAGTCAATAGCCATTGCGTGAAAGGAAATTGTGCACTTTTAGCAAGCCCACCTAAAAAGAATATTAGCAATATTAACCACCCTTCTGGATGTGAGGCTACAGCGTACAATGCAGAAAATACTGTGGACGATACATTTGAAATGGGATATAAGATATAATTGTAACTTGATAATGAAAGCAAATATCCTAGTACCGCTAGCAAGCCAACATCACCTACACGAGTGAAAATTAAAGCTCTAATCCCACTAGTTGTTGGTTTGGAGACATTTTCGATTCCGAATATTCTTCTTCCAAAATCTCCAACTACATTCCTTTCATTGTCATCTAGCCAGTAACTAATTAAACCATAAGATGCTAGACTAGTTCCCTCCCATCCAGCAATAAATAATAAAACGTTATTAGCTAAAACAACAGATAACATTGATGTTACGAAAAGTCCAAAGAAACCCCAGTACCTTCTTAAAACGTTATCTTCTCTCATGTATCCTATACTATATAATGCTATAAAGAATGATAGTGAAGATACAAATAGGGCTAAAATGGATTGAAGCAAATTAGCACTAAATTGTAGATAACCAAATGAATATGATAACTGAGGGTGTCCGAATAAGGGTTTTCCTAAATTATTAACTAATAACACAGCAGATAAGACCATTGAAATACCTATTGATACCACTACTATTGCGCCTCTCAAATCTTGATTTAATGACTTTGGAGTTATTAGCGCGATTAGCGAACCTAAAACGGGCAAGAACGCTATGAATGGCAAAATTGTAGAATTTGAAAACAGTGACGTGAATACTAAAGAAGGTGATACATATTGAGGAATAAAGAACGTAATTATGCTAAATATTCCTATTAATAACATTGGAATAGAATACTCTTTTACGTTATCAATATTCTTGGTTTCCTTTTTACCTGCGTACACAGTCTTGAACAAATAACCTATATAAGCCGAAGAGGTACCTATTGCGATCATTATAAAAGCTACTATCACTATAAAACCTACTATTCCTATCTTATCTAATATAGTACCTAATGAAAATATCAACAATGCTTCACTTATCAGTCCAATTGTAGGAGGCAGACCCAAAAGATTCAATGCGCCTATAAACGCTAATGTTGAATGAAGGGGAGAAGAAAGATATAGTCCCCCTAACTTTTCAATATTCCTTTCATTAAGTTCGGTAATTGACGCACCAGCGCTCATGAATAATATAGCTTTGCCAAAACCATGAGATACATAGATCAAAATACTCGCCAATATTCCTATAGGCAACGAAATAATGGAATTTGATAATCCGCTTAAAAATGCTATAGAAGCACCTAATAGCATATAACCCATTTGAGAAACACTAGAATACGCTAAAAACCTCTTAAAGTCTTTTTGAGCCAGAGCGTTAATACCACCATAAATCATCGTGATAATGGCCCAAGCTATGAATATGGGAGCTAAGAAGGACATAGTGGGAAATAGATAATAGTAAATTATTACTACAAATATTCCTAAACCAACCATATTTGGACTTAACAATACTGAAATAGGAGTTGGTGCTTCGCCATGGGCATACGGTAGCCATATGTTGAAACCAGCTTGAGCACCTTTTACAAACATACCAACTACTGCTATTATAAATACTAGGATTCCATAGGATATAGTTGAATAATTGGCAAAAGTATAAGCATCAACGTAAATGTTCATAGAGCCTGTAGAAAGACCTATTACTATTATTGAAGCCAAGAGTAATATTGTACCAATGTGCGTCCATATGAAATACATAAGGCTTATTCTGCGTCTATCACCATACCCATAAAGCGCTATCAGTAAAAATGACGAAATTAACGAAATCTCCAAAAATATATATAATTCCAGTAGATTAGTCGATAGTACAGTGTATAGCATCGAAAGGGCAAATAAAGTATACAAAGCATAGTAAAGACCCCAGCTACTTTTTCTCTCCTCATCAAACTTATGTTCCATATACCTTAAGGAATATATTGCGGACAATAGTGTAATAATTATAATAGTTATTATAAATGGATAGTTGAAATTGTTTACTACAATTCCGAAGTCTCCAACATATTTCGAGACGAATATGTTTTCAAAAATACCTCTAAAAACCAAAAATGGGATATTTATGGCTATTGATACAAAACTCAAAATAAATGAGGCTACTCTTGATCTAACAAAAAATATACTAACTGCAAGTATAAAGGATATTATTAACATTATAAAGGAGAGAGGAAACATCTTATTCCACCTCCAGTTTATCCTTTTGCCTATAGTAAAGTATAACAGCCGCAAATGCAACTACGACTTCTGTTAAAGCCATACCTATTGCAAAGAGGGAAAATACTATAGGCTTATACACCATTCCCACCATGGAAGAATAGGAAAAAACAAATAATATAGATGAATTTAATATAATCTCAGATGATAGCAGTACTCGAATGATATTTGACGTCGAAGATAAACCATATATGCCTATACCTATAAGTAAACCTGAGATCGTAATACCTAATAACCCGAGGTCCATCATGGCTAATCCCTCCTAGCTAAGGATATTGCCTCAATTAAAGTAGTTAATAAAGCTATAACAAGTATAATTAGTGGAAACCAATAATTCTCTATAAGATCATTAGCTAATACTTGGAAATTAATTGGTTGTACTTCTGCTGAAGAAACTTGAGGAATAGAGATAAAAACTATAATTAAAAACAAGAGTGTTACAGCCCCTCCAGCCAATATTCCTAATGCTCCTCTACCAAATTTTACCTCTAAATCTTTAAACATTACCAGCGAAATAGCAAGAAAAGTTACCGTCGCTCCCACATACAAGAGAATATGAAACACTGAATATATACCATACGTTGATGGAGCTTCTAATGCTATTAATGCTGCAATACTTAAACCTAGAAATGCTAGACTCACTGCACCATAAAACACATTCTTAGCCCTAACAATATATATTGAGAAGGCTATAGTCATAACTCCAAAAAAACCAAATAATATATATTGTATTATCTCACTCGTCTGCGGGTACATATTTTATACCCCTCTTCTCATCTATTATTGCTTTTACTTTTCTTACAGGCTTATCTTGCATAGGCACATCATCTATATCTACGTTAAATCTATCCGGATCGAAGATCAGTTGTTTTCTGTTATTAAAAACAAGATCATGTACTTTAGTTTCCTTTAAAGCATCCACTGGACATACGTCTACACAGAAACCACAGAAGACGCACCTACCGTAATTTATTTGCGGAAACTTCTTTCCACTTTCTGTAACCATTTTCATCGCATCTGCGGGACATATCAAAGCGCATAAAGTACAGCCTATACATACGTCTTTGTACAGCCTAATCATACCTCTATAACCCGTAGGAAGAGTAAGGCTATCTTCTGGATATTGCAGTGTGATTCTCTGAGGCTTTACAAAATATTTTATACCCGTAACTATGGACTGTATATGTTCTGCAAATAAACTCGCTATATTTTCTTTTTTATATTCTTTCACCTTATCCATAAATAACCCACCACCACACCTAATAATAAGGAAGCTAAAGCTAAGGGAAAGAAATATTTCCAACTTCCCCTTAAAGCTTGATCTATTCTGTATCTTCCATAAACCGCTCTAAGAAATACAGCAAAAAATACCACTATTGCTGCCTTGAAAACGGTAAATATTGCACCTACAAATCCCGTAAATGGAAGCCAACCACCCAAGAATAAGTCCACAAAGAGAATTGCATATACCAAATTTGCCACATAGGAACCCGCCATGGTTAATACAAATAGAAAACCGCTATATTCAGTATAAGGACCTATAACTAACTCTGTTTCAGCTTCTACTATTTCAAATGGAAACCTCGAAGAACCTATTAACATTGCAACTAAGAATACAAATGCCGCAATAGGATTAGCTATAAATCCCGGTATTCCAGAAGTCACTATCTTAGCAACATCAAGTGTGTGATATTCTAATCCTAATGCAAGTGTCGAAATTATGATTAATACATCATAAGATACTGACAAATAAGCCTCCCTTATAGAACCTACTATAGCGAATCTATTGTTTGTATTCCATGCCAAGAATATGACAAGTATTGGATATAGAGATTCCAGTGCGATTATTCCTATTAAATTGTACTCTATGAAATATGGAACTAAAATACCTTGATGAATTTGGGTGTCATAAAATATGCCATGATAAACTGACAATATAGATCCTTGTGTTGGTATAGTAGATATTGGTATAAGAGCCATAGGTAAAAACGCAAATATTAATACTAGAACTGGAGATATTGCATAAAGTGTTTGATTTACTCCATTAGGAATTATTATCTCCGAGAATACAAATTTTATAGCGTCAGCAAATAACTGAAGTATACCTCCTAATCGTTTAGATGCATAGTAAGGACCGTATCTAAGTTGAACTATAGCTGCTGCTTTTCTTTCAAACCATATAGTAACTAAAAGAAAAATTAGAGTGAATATTAGACCAGGGAAAATTACTGTTAAGAAAAATGAAGGATAAAAGAAATAATATTGCAAAGCTGAGAGAACGCTCATTACCTATCCGCCTCCGGAGGGAAATAATCTAGACTACCATAAATCGAAACCAAATCAGCATATCGTGAACCTTTACATAACTCTTTAAAAACATATATTAACCTATAAGAAGGAGTTATCATTCTTAATCTATAAGGCTTAGGAGAACCATCACTTACTACATAATATGCCAGCTCTCCCCTTCCAGCTTCAACTCTAGATATTGCTTCACCCTTAGGTGGTCTAAATGAAGCGTAATAGCCTGGCAATACAATGCGTCGATATGTCTCCCAATACTTCTTAAGTCTAATAGGAGGTATCTGTTTGAAGAATCTATCTGATAAGATATTACCCTCAGGTATATTCTTTATTATCTGCTCTAATATTCTCATACTTTGTTCGATTTCCTCTAATCTTACCAAACCTCTTGCTAGACCATCTCCCTCCTTGTAAACTGGAATCTCAAAATCTAACTTATCGTAAGCCCCATATGGTTCTATTTTTCGAACGTCATAGTATACTCCAGAAGCTCTTAAATTAGGCCCGACAGCTCCCCATTTAATTGCATTTTCTCTACTCATAACTCCAACATTTTCAAGCCTCGCTCTAATCGATGGATTATAAAAGAAAATTTTTTTCCAATCTTCTAGTCTTTTACGTTGATATGCTATAGCCTTTATGGTCATTTCTTTTATTTCTTGAGTTATATCTTTTCTAACCCCACCTGGTATTACGTACGAATTTGTAACCCTCGCCCCTGTTAATGCTTCTAATATGGTAACCCATACCTCTCTATCACCAAAGCCCCACATAAAACCGGTAGAATGGCCTAAGAATATTGCCAAAATTCCTAATCCGTAGAGGTGACTAGCTATTCTATTTACCTCCGCAGCAAAGCTCCTTAAGTATTGCGCCCTTTCTGGAACATCAACTCCTAAAATCTTTTCTACCGCAATTATGTAGCCTAAATTCATATGTATAGAATCTAAAATCGCCGGCCTCTCTACTAAAGGTATAAGGTGCATGTAATTCCTATTTTCTGAAAGCTTTTCTACTGCTCTATGAACATAACCGACATCTAAGTCTACATCCTCTATGATGTCACCATTTAGTTTAACAAATATTCTCATATGACCAGAGCCAGGGTGTTGCGGGCCGACATTGAGCTCTCCTTGAACTGGTATAAATTCTACAGACATTCCAGTAGCTGCAAGTAGTTGTTCTTGTATTTCATTCTGTGGTTGGCTTGTCAACGAAGACCCCCTCCAACTTGATCTTATATGACTTCCTCAATGGATATACACCTTCAAAATCCTCATCCAAGAAAAATCTTCTAAGATCTGGATGACCCTCAAATCTGATTCCTAACATCTCATAAGTCTCCCTTTCTCCAGTCCACGCACTTTCAAATATTGAATATAGTGAAGGCAAAGAAGGATCCTTATAACTTACAGTCGTTCTTAAGGCTAATATGATTTTAGCCAGATCTAAATTAGAGTATGAAGATATATGATAAACCACCTCTAGTTTCTCGTGCTCAGGATAGTCTATACCAGTTACTGCCTTAACATGATCAAACCCAAAATCTTTTAAGAAGCTGGCCACATCTCTTATGATTTTCTTATCAGGCACAATCACAGTTATCCGTCTATCACTTTCAATCTTGGCTTGACATTTAAACTTAGTCTGCAAATCGTTTACAAGACTTTTTAGCGCTTCGCTCATCTTCTCATCTCCCACTGGTATAATAAATTAATTTGTCTGATAGCATAATACAAAACGGGGTACATTAAAACAATAAACACTACAATTATTAATAATAGATCTCTGAAAGCTACTGGTACTGAATAATAATTTGAAAATGCGATAGGAAGTAGTAATACAATTATCGGTTCTAAGGTAACATAAAGCAATAAATAACCATAATATTGCAATGGGAACCAAAGCCTCCCTGATCCTGTGGGGATATTACCAGCCTCAAATCGGCTAACCTTTAAGGGATTAGGCTTCGATGGAAGTATCAGCAGTAAGAACTTATAAAGACCATACCCAGCAGCCAGAAAGACTACAATGGGAATACCAAAACCTAAAATAGCTTGTGTAAATGACATCGCATGTGTATATAAAAGGTAATCATTTAAATACTCTTCGTTAAAGAGTTACAGTAAAAAGTTCTATCCTATACTATAGTTATTTAATATTATCCAATACAGAACGCGAATTTATGATGCATTTTTTTATTCCGTCTCTCAATACTCCCTCGATGCATCTTTGAGATATGAACTCTAATTTGTAATCTTTAAATATATCTTCTAAAGTTATAGATTCATTTTCATTTCTTATGAAGTTTTCATGTATTATACAATTTGGTCCAGTATATTTGAATAGTCGGGGATGAACTTTCTTAACCTCCTCTAACATTTTCCAAGCTATTGCTCTAATCTCCCACTGTGCCCTTGAACACAGTCGAAGCGAGAAGAAGTTATATAACTCTCTAGCATTCATTGTGACGACAATATTTGTATTTACTCCATTTGGTAGTACATATCTTGCATCTTCCTCTGGTACACCGCTTTCTAAAAGTGTGTAATAGTTGTCATAGGCTTCCTTATACGCTTTCTCCACTAACTCTTTACTTCTTTTCTTGGCAGATGGCGGAATAATTGGTTTGTAGTATTCGTCTATAGGCTTAGCAAACCTATGACTCATTTGCGTATAACTTGCAATCCTATGCCTCACAAGCTGATGTGAAGCTACACGAGAAATTTCTTCTATAGAAAAAGTATAAACGCTATGCTCAAGAACACTCCAATAACCGTGAAGGATTGCATCTCTGATCCATGTCTCAATTTCATCATCAGTCATGTCTTTCTCATGATAATCCCAACCTTTTCTACTCCTACTCATCTTAGCAGCAATAGCAATGACTTTCTCTCCATCATTCGTATATGAGACTAATTTAACAGAGATCATATCAAATACTACTATCTCTTATTATATTTTTAAGAAATATGGTTCATCGTTTTATTGACAGCTTAATTGATCTAAAATAATCTTATAACTTTTATAAAATAATTTAATAAAATAATTTAATTCTAATATCCTCATCAGTTATTAAGAAAGATCACTAAACTTCTCAATCAATCTAGTTAAAATCCCGGCGTTTTTCTCAGCATCCTTTTCAATTTGGTCTAACGTCTTTTTTGCCTCCTCATTTTGTAGTGATGATAACTTTTGCTTATAAGAAACTATTGATTTTAGTTCTTCCTCTAGAGAGTCCAAAAGCAAAGTTAATTCTTTGCTATCAATCTTAGCATTTCTTATTGCTTTATCTCTCAAACAAGTATAATGACTAACACCGTTTTTTAAATAAGTGAATAATTCGTCCCAATATATTGTATTATTACATAGTACACACTTCCATTTTGTAGCTGGACGACTCATAGATAGTAGAAGTTTTATATGTAAATAAGCCTTACGGTTAATAATGATACTAAATTCACGCACAATTGATGACGCTAAATTCTTCGACAAGCCCATATTATTGTTTTTTACTGATGAAAACTGTAAGGACTGTGATACTATCTATTCAAAACTACAAGATTCTACAATTTTTTCAAAATATATAGGCAAAAAGGTAAATGCACTAGAATACATTCACTATACGATTAGACTAACACGAGGAATGATACCCACAATTACTATTCTTAGTCCTACTTTAGATTTACTCGCGGTAATCGAATCTAAAGATTTGAAATTTATCGAAAATAAATTAAGAGAGTTACTAGATGAATATAAAAGAAGAATAGTAAAAGGTATAAAATTAGAGGGATATACCCCTGATCCTATAGAACCCACTCCTAGCATAATTTATGAAACAATAAATAAAGTGATTGGGGGATATGAAGCTGATACTAGGATGATAGAAGTTTATTTAACCTATACTAATGTATACAAGGAATACCTTAAAGCGAAAGATAAGATAAAATGCTCTGATGATGTAGCTAGGTATCTTTTAGAAGGAAAAGGAGAGATAAAAATTGATGAGAAATCCTCTGCAAACGTTTCAATGTTAGTAAATTACGGAGTGACTAGTGTACAAAAATTACTAGATTTTATAGACATTAATAGTGGTGAAGTATATAGAAGTAAGAAAAAAGAAACTAAAGGAATTTTGCTCGATGAAGCATTAGCTGGTAATGCACTAGTTAGTGAATATGAGAGAACTATAAACGAGGAGTATCTCAGTCTCGCTATAAAGGTTGCAGATTATATAAAGAATAATTTACAACATGAAAGAGGTTTTAGGGACATAAAGGAGATTGATAATATAACTAAAGTGCCTTACTTAGAGCCAATTTCAAACTCTGAAGCTTCTATATTCTTTTCACGATTATGGAATATAACTGGTGACGAAACATACAAGAATTTAGCACTTAAGGGATTAGGTAGCGCGTTAGGAGGGGCTCTAAATAATCCTAAGGTTATTGCAAGAGCAGCGATAGCTTACCTTAAACTTTTTGATAGTATAAAAGCTAATCGTTACTTAAATATTATAGATGCCAGAATTACTGTAGTAAAAAATAATGGTTGCAATGACTCTATGTTATATTATAGTGGGCAATGTTATTCAAAAATTGATGAAATACAACCTACAGCTTTTTAAAATACCTCATTATATATTTACTCAATAACTTATTACTGCCACCTTCGCAGATTGTTCGAAATACTCGATATTTCTCAACTGGGAATAATTTTCCTAACACTTCAAATCCATGGTTTTTAAGCGTAATTGGAGCGTCTACCGAAGAAATGCCAGTTAGAATTAGGTGATTAGCAGAGATCTGACTAATAATCCTATCTATTGTATTATTGACTATAGAAGATGCGAAAATTAATGCAGTAGAACATACTTCACGAGATAGTGAAGAGTAAGGTTTTATTTCTGTGTTACCTACCTTCTTATTTTCAGTAGACATGAAATCATACACGATAACGCTATCAAAATTACTATATGACAGTTGAGGTGAAAAACCAAATACGCAAAGCTTTCCTCCAGAGTATAAATTAATTGGATCACCTTGCGTAAAATCAATCATACTCCCTAAAGCATTTAGAATTGCTAGAGACAGAGATCTTTGCAAGTTTGAGTCTAGATTGTTTATCACAACATCATAAGCATTTTTCCCTATTATCTCACCAGCACCTTCTATCTCACCATCTGTTATAGTATGTGAGATTCCTATGGATTGATCGTCTAACATTACTGATGTGTAAGCAGGGCTAACACATACGTTAATAATTCTTCTTTGCTTCAACTGATATGACAATTCGTCAATAATTTCCCTAAGGATCATAATTGTCACCTTATAGTATTATTTTGCCTTTATCATAAACGTGTTCCTTCACTTCCTTATTAGGCAAGATTATCGTACGTCGATTTATAAGTACTCCATCGCTAGTAATTACCTCTTCACCTAAAATAGACCCATCTAATATATGATTCCATCTCCCTATCTTAGTTTTGTCAGCTATTATAGATCCTGAGATATATGTATATTCTTTAACTTGCACTTTATTCATTAGTATACTCTCAGATATGTATGTTCCTTTTCCTATTTCTACATCATTACCCAAAATAGTATTAGAGGTAATATATGCATCCTCTCCAATAACATTTTTCGAACCAATATAATAGGGCGGAATAAGCGTAGATTTTTCACTGACCTTAGCTGACGAGTTTATATAACCCTTAGGGTATTTCTGTACTAATACTTCAAAATTGAGTCTAAGATAGTCGTCTGGGACTCCTATATCTGCCCATATCCCGTGATATTTATACACTGAAATGGACTTAGTTCTAAGTAGCTTAGGTAAAAAATCCTTACTAATAGAAGATGGAGTTTCTACTAACTTGAATAGATCCTTTTTAAAAATATATACTCCTCCGTTAATCAAATTGCTTATAGGTTTTTTAGGTTTTTCTATTAACTCTACTAAGACATCATTTTCTGTATAAAGTACACCATATCTTCTCGGATCTTCAACTTCCGTACCAACTACTACTGCATCACAACTCTTTTTATAATAAAAATCGAGAAGGGATTTTATATTTATCTCACTATATATATCTCCATATATGACCAAAACGTCATCATCTAAATTATACTTCTGGGAGATCAATTTTAAAGGTCCTGCATCACCTAAAGGTTCACTTTCAACTTCTATCTTAACCTTATCTAGCATGCTAGTATCCTTTAAGTAATCGATTATCTTGTCAGCCATTACTCTTAATGATAAATATATATCACTAACATCGGAATTGATAAGACTTTCCAAAATGTAACCCAGTATAGGTTTGTTTAAAATGGGGAAAAGAGCTTTCGGTTTAGTCAAACTTAAAGGCCTAAGTCTAGTAGCATAACCTCCAGCTAGTACAATTGCGGATACCATACTAAGAAAAATGCGATAATAGATAAAAAACTATTTACTTCGTTAAATATTTCTGTAACTTCTTTTCCGCTGCATCCCAATTTACTACATTCCACCAAGCATTAACGTAATCAGCTCTCTTGTTCTTATACTGAAGATAGTACGCATGCTCGAACTCATCTAGTATTAATATTATTGGTATTTCCGCTATATGATTTTGGAAGTGATTTTCGAACGTCATAATTTGCAAATTGCCAGACTCAGTATCGTAATAGAGAACAGCCCAACCAGTCCCGGGTAGTGAATTAGCAGTTTCAGTAAATACTTGCTTAAACCTATCAAAACTACCATATTGCTTGTTTATTAAGTCTGCTAGTGCACCACCAGGTTTTCCACCACCTTTTCCACTTGGTGCCATATTTTCCCAATACAAGGCGTGTAACTTGTGTCCATTAATGTTAAACGTAAGACCACGTATAATACCTTGAATATCATATTGCCCTGTTTGTAAATCTCCTTTTACTACTTTTTCTAGTCTTTCTAGGAGTGAATTTGCTCCATTTACATAGCCTTTATGATGTCCGTTATAATGTACATCAATTATATCTTTACTTATATACGGTTCTAATGCATCTATCTTGTAGGGTAATGGAGGTAGCTCGTACTTTTTAAACTGAATTTGGAGAGTCATAGGTATAGATATGAAGAACCGTTTATATCTTTAACTTACTAAAGCTAGTAAACCATATATATCTTTGAGAGATAATATTATTCTAAGTATGTTTATAAAGAACATGGAGGCAAATAGTGATATTGTATATGAATATATAAATAGAGTAATAGTTGCAGTTATTAATGCAATTCTGTCATACAAAATCTTCTTTTCGTTTTTACCTATTGATTACGTGTATTTTGTTATAGCTATTATCTCAGTAATTTCATTTTTCTTCTACAAACCTCTTTCTATAATATTTTTAGCGATATATATTATAGAAAGTGCAGTAGTTTTTAAGACATTATACAATATTACATTATTACCTCTGATTCAAGGCTACTCAATTGAATATCTAATAGAATTACTGGTAGCATTAATTTTTATATTCATAATCCCGCTATTTTCTATTTTAAAATATAGTTCCATAGGAGGTGTAATAACATCTAGTTCTATACTTTTATCAATATATAATCCTTTCTTTCTATTGTTTTTACCGTTTGGAATTGCTGAAAAGAATAGTAGAATTACAGTAAATATTCTTTCCGTATTACCTCTACTAATACTAATAGTACCTAGCATTTTAAGCTACAACACAACATCATACATATTACATAACTATTCGCTCTGGGTATCTATTATATTAGCTCTAGCAGCTGGTATATTATTTGGTATAAGTCAACTATATAGTTTAATTGGAAGTATTCCACTTTCTATCTTTCTTTATCTAAATGGTCAGGCTTTAGAAATAATAACCTTAACTGGGTTATTAACGATAATTTTAAATATAATTCCTTCTATAGTATCACTGATTAAAGCCAATTTTTATATTAAAAAAGAATTAGTTGATACAAGAAAAAGAATTATTGAAAATCTAGATGAACTAAAAGGAGTACTAGAAAAGATAAAATTAGTTATAAAGGATACTAATGATATAGAACTAACTCCTTTAATTCAAAAGTATAATAAGTTCTTTGCTGATATTTCAAGTAATCTAGAAAATATATCTGATATGAAGACTTTGCAAAATCTCGAGCTGGAATTAAACGCTAAAAGATTAGAGTTAGAGAGAAGTATTAATGATTATCTCTTCGATCAAATTTCACGATATAATGAAATCGTAGATGAAATTAAAAATTATGGTATCGTGTTAGATAAAATAGAACCATTATCTGAAGCTATAAAAATTAATGATGAAGGAGTAATTAAGATAAGAAAATTACTATCTAGAGTAAATGTAAATGTCCAAATATTGTATAAATATATCGAATCTATATATAATTCATTAGAGTTGTTATTAGGCAAGAAGTATAATAACGAAATAACTGATATAAGATTTAATATAGAAATGTCAATCAAGTATTTTAATAGGTTACTTAATAAAGAAAATTTAGAAACTTGCAAAACTTGTACAGAACTGATGCTAAAGTTTTTACAGCTATCTAATTCACTTAATTTAAATGCAAATCAAGAATTGTTGAAAAACATAATAAAGCTTAGTGATGAAAAACCAGCTATATTTGTGGTAAAAAGTAAAGAATTTTTAGAACAAGGCTTAAAAACAGCTTCTATTGTGTTAGCTAAAGTTAAAGAGGAATACGAATACATCAAGAATGAGATACCTTCATTAAGTAGATATAAAGAATTTGATCTTATTAACTTACTTGAGAAAGAAATAAACGACTCCACTAAGCCAATATGTAAGAGAATAGAGACGTTATCCTCATCTTTCCAAGTAATTCAAGATTTGTCTAGCATAATAGCACATAAGAGTGAAATTGCCGATGTTATTAATTTGATTAACGATAACTATGATCTCATCTTGCAAAAAGTAATAGAAGAGGGATGTATAAAACTCAGCGAGTTGGGGATAGCCTTAGATTATGGTAAGTTCATAGATCTGGTACTTCAAGAAAAGGGTACGAACTTAAGAGTTGTTAATGACTCAATTTGTTACATGAGATAGTTCTCTATCTTAGTCTTTTTATAGTAATTTCCGCATGATCGTCTACTAGATCTGCTTTAAAAAGATATCTAGGAGCATTTCTTAGAAGTTGATGAGTACAGAGGACTCTGTCTTTATCAGTTAGTATTAATATACTATCACCTACTTTCATTGCTACTAGGTATTTTGAAATCTCTAGAATAAATTCTTCACAAGGCTTTCCCCTAAGATCTAATTTCTCCATAAAATGAGTTATTTTAACTGAGATTAAAAAGTTTAAAACACTTTTAGCTTTAATGCGTAGTTAATCTGTTGAATATTTTTACACTAAACCACTATTATCTTCCCTTTCAATTAATCTCAAGGCCTACAATTTAGGCTTGTGAGATATCTTAAATGTTTGCTAAAATTTTACAAGTCCACAAAGCATAGCTTTAATGGTTAGGTTTTAAAGTTGCAAATACCTTACTTGCTCTTTGTTTTTAGTCTTGAGCTCCATTTGTTCTTTTTGAACCTTATTAAATATCTCATCGTAATTCTCTAACATGAAATTGTATGCCTCTAATACCCTTTTCATTACAGTGGAGTCAGAAAGTGGATAGATTCTTAGACCCACTCTTCCTACTGCACCACTTCTTATCATCAACCAATGGGCGAAAACTTCTACTGGATATTTCTGCGTGAGTGTTTCCTTACTTATTTTTCTCTCATATAGCCAAAATATTTCCCTAATGAAATTAGACGATATATTCCTTAGCATTCTAGGTTTCCATTCCTCCAAATACCTATCTCCTTCTTTTACCATCACATTTCTCAGGTAATTATAGTATTCATCCCCTTCCCTCTCGTCCAAAAGTGATAATCCAGTTACTGCCATTACGAAATCCTTTTGAGCCAAAAACGAATCAAAGTCGCGGTTAATATATAACCAAGCTGTTGCTGCAAAAGAATCCACTATTCCAAGCATCAATTTTTCAACCAAACTAGCCTTATCTATTTGTTTAGTCACCTTTTGCCCACTTAAAATTCTTTCAAACTCCTCAAAATCTACAATACCAGCATATACCAACTTCCCATCAATAAAAATGGACGGTGTTGAAATTACACCTTTTTCGAAAGCTAAAAATGGATATAATTCGGTATCAATGATTTTTACTTTACCCAATAGTCCTTTATTCTCTAGATACTCAAGAAGCATGTTACATTCTACACAGTTTTTATGAGTAAAAATCTGCACTTCCATTTCTATTTCACAGTTTAATTTTCCTTGCATTCAAGCAATTAAGTTCTTTCTTCCACCATAGACTATCATATCTTTTATCAAGAAGCCATATAGTTGCATTATCCGTTGGACCCCTTATGGCCCTACCTATGGATTGTTTTACAGCAATTAATGCTTGTATACTGATTAATTCGTTACTAATATCCTTTTTCAAGATTTTTGATATCTCCTCAACTCGTATCTTTAAGTAATCATCTATTGGAGGATAAGGGATACCTACCATTGCCACATCTGATATTAGACTAGATCCATTTTCAACTATTTCAATTCCTTCAGCTAACTTACCCCTTGCTATACCCATGATAATTGTTTTTTCTTTTTTCAGATTGCTCATTATCTCTTCGATACTAGTTTCTGTATCTTCTGCCAAATATCTTATATTTAGAAATTTAGATACTATTCTCATAAATTCATAGCTAGGAAATATAGCTAGAACATGTCTTCTAGAATTATAGAAAATTTTTAGTAAATATGATGCATATTTACGTGCCATTTGTTCCGATCTTAAACTATAAGTAGTTGTAACATCAATAGATATAAGACACTCATATGTCCCAGTTAATCTTTTTTTCATAACCTTTTCTGCATCAATATATAATATTTTCCTTTTAATTCCTATAATATTTCTAAGATAATCTAAGGGTTGCATAGTACCGGACATCAGCATATACGTAATTTTCTCATCGTTAAGTATATCAGTAAAGTAAGAGGGTATTATATATTTTGCAATCAAGGAACCAGAATATGAAAAAACTCTAATTCCTTCATCATTAACTAAATCAAAAAACCTCAAAATCGATCCGAGATAATTCCTACTTACCGTCTTATTTTTTATCATAATCTTCCTAATTTCATCATATTCTTCCGATAAAATCTCGATTTCTTCATTAGAAGGTAGTATATTGTCTAATTTATCCTTTTCAATAAGTATATATTTATCCTCTGAATAAACTGCCTTTTCAACATTTTCCTTAAGTCTTTCCAATATTACTTTCACATTTTGTGAGTGAGATTGGGAAATTGCCATCTCTATAATTCTTTTGTTTAGTTTTTTCTCTTCTATATTAGAAACGTTCTCTATATTATGAGCCTCGTCTACTATAACAACATAGTCCTCCCAATTAATATCTAAAGATTCTCTAAGCCAAGGTATAAACAGATAAGGATATGTGAGTAATATCACATCAGCGGTTTTTATGGTCTCCAGAAGAGAATAATAAGGGCAAAATCCTAATTTTTTACCCTCCTCCTTTAGCTTATTCAGACTTACCTTTGGCGAATCAGTTACGGTAACTGCGGACGCGTTAAAAATTTCACATCCATTACAATATATATCTTGAGCATCAACGTCAGATGAACTAAAAACACACGCAGAGGATTTACCTACTAAAAATCCGTATTTTTTATCCTTAAAGTGTAAAGATAGTTCTCTGTAAACTGGGAAAAATTCGTTATGAGTTCTTACAACAAACGCTACTTTTGGCTTAACCTTAAGAGCAGTGTAAAGTGCAAATAAAGTCTTACCACTACCCGTAGGAGCTTGCAATGAAACTAAAAAATTATTTCTTAATGCTTCTACAATTTTCTCAGCTATTTTGCTTTGCCACTCTCTAAGTTCCACATTAGATTAATTGTGGAGTGTTTACTATAACTTCTTCTAGCATTATATACTTCACAAAGGATTTATCTAGTAAGGATGCAATAGTCTTTGCTTTTCCTCTGACTTTAATGACGTTCATTATATTAAATACTCTTTCTATCTTTAATGATTCTTTTTGGACCTCATTTAATATCTCACTTGACGGTGGTAAAGAGGTTATGATTATGGCTCTAATTTCGGTAGTAGGTGAGTTTTGAACTATCTCAAAGATTCTATAATCAAGCTTTGCTTTAAGATCCTCACTTATTTCTAACATCTTCGATTTCCTCTAATCTACTTATTTTGCTCCCAATCTTATAAATTGTTTGTTCATAATCTTTTAAGCAGTTTTTATTATTCTACACCTATTATGTTTAAATCTTGCCATTTGATTATCAAGATTAAATGACCTATAAGGAAGAATTTTGGCATTACCTTTTAGAGCAATAACTCTATTAAAGTTATGTTATTATATAAGAGTCTTATTTTTATGCTTAACACATAGTTTGCTTTAATTTCTCCGTTAGCTCATAATTAAAGTCGTGGAGTATATAAGGATAAGTAGAACTGATTTTAAGACTGGTGAAAAGAGAAAAATTATACTGCCTAATGGACGTGAATTAGTCGTTTTTTATCTAGGAGTAGATAGATTTTTTGTTTTTGATAATAAATGCCCGCATTTAGGTTGTGATCTTTCAAAATATGGCGTTATCATAAAAGAAGAATTAGTATGTCAATGTCACTTTTCTCATTTTTCTATATATAGTGGAGAACCTAAAAAGGGAGCTTCCAAAAAGCCTATAAAAGTATACAGAGTTCAAGTAACTAAAGATGAAGTTGTTATATCGTTAATATAATTAAAAATCTGGATAACTTTTTTATAGTAAAGTTGCCCTTGTGCTAAAGGTTCAATTGCGTACGAATAAACTAACTTTGAGCCCAGTAGACCCACTGCGATCCTCTCTAAAGAATTATTACTCATTGGAATTACGGTTACGTTTTCATATTCAAGAAGAGGTAAGAGTACCTCCTTATATCCTTTTAGACTAGGAACTGCAATCTTAACGCTGAACGCTTTTTCGGAAAACTTGCTAACAATTTCCTTTATCTTCTCTAGAGTTGGAAGATAATTAAAATAGTGGACAGAAACTATCCTATTATCGTATGGTATATCATATTTTTGAAGAAATGAAACCTCTATATCATACAGATATTGTCTCTCGTAGAGTTCATTTAAAATTTTTATCTTTAATTCATCCGCTAATTGATTTATTCCTCCCTCCCCTTTATCTCTTAACGTTACTATTAACTTCTTTTTATATTTATCTAAAAATTCATAATAGTCAGATATCAAACTGACTTCTCTTTCTCTTAGATAATCAAGTCTTAGTTCTATTAGATCTGCATCTAAAAAATTTTCTATAAGTTTTAAGTCTTCTATCTTTTTAATTGGTAATGAAGCTACAATTAATGGTCTCATTCAATAGAAATCTTCGCATTTAGTGATAATAAATCTTGCCAGTAATTAGGATTACTTTTACCTACACATTCAGCTGATGTAATTACCCCACCATTCACTAAAGCTAAGGCTGACGACATCATAGCAACTCTGTGATCATTCAAACAGTCTGTAACTGGAGAGTTTAACATACCCTTGTTAATTCCGAATATCAGAATAGAATTATACTTTACTTCACTACCTACACCATATAATCCTAAGATTTTCCTTATACTTTCAATTCTATCACTTTCCTTAATCCTCAATCTTTCGATCCCTATAATTTCACTTGTTCCCTCCGCTATTGCAGATAATCCCGCAATTGTCATAGCCAGGTCAGGTGCGTCATCTATATCAATTTTTATGGGAGAATATTTATCTTTAGCCTTGACAAACCATCTACCGTCTTTATATTCACTGGAAGCGCCCATCTCACTAAATATTTTAACAATACTATGATCACCAAAATATTCCTTCGGCTCCCACAAATTAGTTATTGTAATTCCTCCACCACTAACTAATGCAGAAAGCGCGTAAAACGAGGCTAAACCATAATCTCCCGCCACTTCGCCTTGAAATTCAACCAAATTATTGGGATTAACATGAATCTTACTACCATAAAACTTAACATCAGAACCAAATCTCTTAAATAAATCTATTGTAAGCAGAATATAACTTTTAGATGAAATGGGGGGCAATATTTCAATACTACCGCCATTTAGAATATGAAGTGCGTATATTAAGCCAGAAATATATTGACTACTCTCATCACCAGAAATCTTTATCTCATTACTACTTAACTTTCCCGTGATAGTCAAAGGCAAACTGTAAGAAGAAAAGGATATACCGTAGTTACTTAATGCTTGTACGATTCTGTTTAAAGGTCTCCTTCTTAAACTCTCATCTGCATCAATTGTCACTTCTCCGCCTATTGCGGCTAATATTGGAATAAGCATTCTAAGAGTAGTAGCGGAACCTTTTAATTTTATAAACCTCTCCTTAATTTCTAATTTCTCTGGAGGTATAAATTCAGAATTGTTTTTTACCTTTACTCCTAATGCTCTTACTGATTTTATAGCGTCTATAACATCTTCCGATAGAACTAAGTTATGAAGATATACTCTAGTGAAAAGTGAAAGAAAAATTAACCTAATAGCTAGACTTTTTGATTGAGGAGCTTTTATTATTCCACTAATCTTTGATGGATAAATCTTTACAATCAAGACTTACAGGCCTAACTATAATAACATCTCCAAATTTCTTAAGACTTTCGTATATCGGACCTTCTTCTCCATTCTTAGAAACTGCAAAATATGAAGGCCCATTTCCACTAATCCCGGCAGCTAACGCTCCTTTTTTCAGTGCAATTTCTATTGGTTCTAATGAATAGCCTAAAATATTAGCAATCAATATTCCATTCATCTTCATAGCAGTCAAGTAATCCTTAAGTGCTATCTTAAAAATTTCTTCAAAGACGTGACTATATTTTCTTAGCTCGTTTAGATTAACAGGTTTTTGTCTCCCTCCCTTAGCTAATATGAGGATCGATAAATTATCCTCAAGATTCTCTAACTTTACTATTCTAAACATCTTATTATAAGTGAATGCTATTCCTCCACAATATGATGCAACTGCATCATCAAGTGCCCCGGTATATGACACTCCAGCTTTCAGTGAAAGTATCGCAGATAATATTGGAGGGTTAATATTCCTTAGATCATATTGCTTTGCAATCTCCGCTATTAGGGCTACAGAAACTGCACTACTGCTTTTTAGTCCACTCTTTTGTGGAAGTTCAGATTCAATATCAACTTCAATATCCGGTATTGAATATTTTTCTTTAAAGTAATTAAGAATGGTCTTAATTAGTTCACTCTCTTGAGAATAAACTCTCTTACCTTCTCTAATTTCTACTTTTACCTTCAAATTGATTGCCATAGATGAGCCATACCAAGATGGTAGTGCGTTTACGATTGAGACTCCTCCATAGGCTTGCATGATTTCACATACCTCTCCCAACGTTGCTGTATTGTATTAGCTTGGTCCTCTGTAAGTTTAACTAGTGGAATAGCTCCTGCACGCATTGCATGGTCTACTATGGTTAACGCTACCATTGATTCTACAACAGTAACTCCCCTAATTGCTACAGCTGGGTCGTGTCTGCCAATTACTGAAATATAACTCTCCTCTAAGTTCCTTAAATCTATGGTCTTTTGAGGCTTTCTAATCGAGCTAGTAGGTTTAAATGCACATCTCACTATAAGATCTTCACCATTTGTTAAACCACCTAAAATGCCTCCAGCGTAATTGTACTTCCAGCCAATTCTATTATTCTTTCTTATAATCTCGTCATTAGCCTCACTTCCTTTCATTTTACTAGCAATAAAACCTAAACCATACTCGAAGCCCATCACAGCAGGGATCGACATTATTGCTTTAGCCAATTCAGCTTTCATCTTATCAAAGACTGGTTCTCCTAAACCTATTGGTGGATTCTTGGCTATTACTTCAGCTATTCCGCCATAGCTATCCCCTTCTTGAGTAGCTTTCTTTATTAATGCTTCATATTTTTCCTCAAGGTCTTTTTTACTAGCTCTTACTGGGCTATATTTTGAGCATAGAACCTCCTCAAATGTTACCTCTTCACTCAACTCTTCTGGGCCTAAACTTCTAAGATGGCCAGCTATCCAAGTATCTGTTAGCATAAGTAACTTCTTAGCTACTGCACCAGCTATAACTCTACTTACAGTTTCTCTAGCACTTGCTCTTCCACCTCCCCTATAATCCCAATTTTCATATCCATATTTCATTATAAATGGAAGGTCTGCATGTCCTGGTCTTGGTTTATATTTAATCTCGTCATAAAAACTTGATATTACATCAGTATTTCGTACTATAACTGCTATTGGAGATCCGGTAGTTCTATTATTAAAGATCCCACTTAATATTTCCGGCTCATCTTTTTCTCTCCTTCCAGAAACGTATAGTCTACCTGGTCTTCTAAATTCTAATTCGAACTTTATATCTTCAACAGTTAATGGTAAACCGGCAGGAACACCGTCTATGACTACACCTACTGCAGGACCATGGCTCTCTCCAAAAGTGGTTATTCTAAATAGTTTACCAAACGAGTTCCCTGGCATAAAGATACTCTATAATCTTTTCATCTGCCACACTCTTATTAAACCATATCTTCTCCGCTTCTACAGCTTGATTCACTAAAATTTCTAGACCGTTTATATATTGTATACCATATTTTTTAGCATTTTTAATTAACTCAGTCTCAACTGGTCTATAAACAAATTCTATAACAAGATCAGATTTTTTAACACAGTCCTCTGGGACTACAGAAGAATTAGGAGTGCTATTGACAATAAGTATATTATTTGTAATGTTGCAATTCTCTTTAATTGACGCGTTATAACCGTTCTTATTTAATAATTCAGCTAACTCATAAGCCCTTGATTTTGTTCTATTCACAATACTAATACTAGAGCATCCTAATTCAGATAACGCAAAAGCTGCTGCTTTTGCTGCACCTCCAGCCCCATATATGTAACATTCGTAGCCAGATACATTCTTAATCTTCTTTCTTACAAGATTTTTTATTGCTAAATAATCAGTGTTATAACCACTTTTTTTATATATTGTATTTACAGCTTGAATTCTCGTGGAGTGCGTATCAGTATTATCCAAATATTTCATTACTTCATCCTTATACGGTATCGTAACATTAAGTCCTTCTGCAATTTCCAATATCCCACTAATACTACGCTTGAATTTCATTTCGTCGAGATCAAAAACTAGATAAACTGCATTTATTCCTAGTGTTCTAAATGAGAAATTATGAATATAAGGGGATAGCGTGTACTTTATGTTTTTACCTATTAGACCGAATAACTTAGTATCATAATTTATTTCTTCAAGCATTGTTCGGCAAACCCCTTTACGGTATCTAGAGGAACTTCAACTTTTTTCCAGCTACCTATTCTAGTAGGAAACGGTATCAAAATTACATCTTTCCTATGTTTTTTATCCATATTAATAGCATTTAATGCTAGTTTAAGATCTACTGGGGCATCTATTTGAGATATATCGTAAGGTAAACCATAAATCTGTAATAGCCATAACACATCTTCTACTACTCCTTCCTCTGCATAACCTAACTCTTCCGCCATCTTAGCCTCACAAACCATTCCTACAGAGATAGCGTAGCCATGTGGAACATTAAAAGAGGATCCAGCTTCTATAGCATGACCTATCGTATGGCCGAAATTTAGAACTATTCGTATTCCTTTAGTCTCTCTCTCATCTTCTTTTACAATACTTAGTTTATCAAGTGTAGATCTAAAGATTATATCTTCTAATGCTTGTTTATCTTTATTTAGTATCTTCTCCTTATTTAAAGACAAGTAATCATATAATTCTTTATCTAAAGTTAAGCCATATTTAATTACTTCAGCTAATCCCTTCTTTAGTTCTTCTATTGGTAGAGTTTCCAAAAATTCTAAATCGGAAATTATCATACTTGGTTGATAGAATGTTCCAATTAAGTTCTTTATATTATTGAAATTTACTCCATTCTTACCCCCTATTGCTGCATCGACCATGCCTAAGAAGGTCGTTGGTACGTTTATCAGATTTAATCCTCTTAAATATATAGATGCTAAGAAACCAGCTACATCAGTTACCGTTCCACCACCAACACCTATAATATAATCCCCCCTATCGAAATTCTTTTCAAATAGCTTTTCTACTAAAGATATTACACTAGATAATTCTTTAGTACTTTCACCATCATTAATTGGGATGAAGTATGCATTTGGTAAATATTTATTAATTTTATCTGCTATACTAATTTTTCTTGAATAGATAACTGCAGCGTTATTGTCTTTAATCTTAGATAATTTTGAAAGTGATCCCTCTCCTACTACTACTCTTACTTCAGAGCAACAAATATCTTCTAAGATTTCCCTCATGCATCTCTCCCTAAAGCTCTAGCTAGCGTTCTAATTCGATTCATTAGAACTTCGAATGATTCCGGTGTAAGTTGTTGCTCTGAATCACTTAATGCCTTTTCTGGATGTGGATGAACTTCAATTAATAACATATCCGCACCAGCAGCGACTGCAGCTAGTGCTAAAGAGTGTACCAATTCTCTTTTTCCCGCAGGATGACTTGGATCAGCACAGATGGGCAAATGTGTCATTAGTTTAGCAGCTACCATCCCACCTATATCTAACGTAAACCTAGTTGACTTTTCAAATGTTCTTATTCCTCTTTCGCATAATACTGTATTGCCATTTCCCTCTAGTAAAATGTACTCTGCAGCTTGAAGCCATTCCTCTACTGTATTTCCCATACCTCGCTTAAGTAGTACTGGTTTACCTAACTTTCCAACTTCCTTCAATAAAGAGAAGTTCTGTGCGTTTCTGGCTCCAATCTGTATCATATCAACATATTGGCTAAATATATTGGAATCTCTTGTATCCATTATTTCTGTGACAATAGGTAAGCCTACTTCATCTCCTACTCTCCTCAAGATTTTCACCCCTTCTTCTCCGAGACCTTGGAAGGAATATGGACTTGTCCTAGGTTTGTAAGCCCCTCCTCTAAGTAATGATGCTCCAGCCCTTTTTACAGCCTTAGCAGTAGTAAGGACTTGTTCTTCATTTTCTACTGCACAAGGACCTGCAGCTACTATTACCTTTTTGCTTCCAATTTCTACATCTTTTACATTTACCACTGTTGGTTGCTTTTTCCAATCATTACCAGCTAATACATAGCTTTTCTTTACTTCCACAGCCATTTCTATACTATTATCAATGATACCTTTCACGTTCTGATCTGGCCATGCTAATATTAAGTTTTTACCATATAGGTTTAATATCTTGAAAGATGCTGAGTTTTCATTTAGCTTTTCTATTAGTATAGAGTAATCAGCTCTATCCTTAAGGACATATAAGATCATTCTATTTACCTCCTTCTAATTCTTCTTTAATTTTTTTAAGCTCCTCTAAACCTATATTTCTAACTTTATAAGAATAAGGGTTTTGATTTTGTATTTCAGTAATTACATTTTTTAGATCTTTAACCCGCTTTAAAATCTTGTTTAATTCTCTAAAGTTTGTAGTATGGAAATTACTGTAATCTACACCTAACTCTAACGATAAAGTATCAATTGCGTTTGATAAACCCAGAAGATAATAATGCGTTAGAACTTGAACAATAGCCATTGCTTTTTCATGAGTTTCAACATCAGTTATGACGGGTACTAAACCACTTTTCCTCCAGAAATTCTCCACCTTCATGACATCATCATTAGAACTAGTTTTGGAAGGTATAATTACAACTCTCTCTCCAATAGGGTATTCAATAGGACCGAAAAGTGGATGTGTAGAAATATACCTAAACTCTAGTTTCCTAGATAATTCTTCTAGGAAGCCAAATATTTTAAATTTAGAAGAACTAATATCCATAACAATCTTATCTTTAAGTGCCTTTGAAAATAATTCATCGGAATTATTTAATATTGCACTAGGAGGTATTGCAAATATAATTATATCCCCCCAATCTATTGCTTTTAATAAGGACATACTTACACATTTAAATTGATTAGCTAACATCTCCGCTTTACTTAAATCTCTTCCAGTAATCGATACTTCATGCCCAGCTAATGAAAGAATAGAAACGATCGATTTAGCCATTCCGCCATATCCATATATTACTACTCTTTCTTTCTCTCCTGGGTTAATCTGAACTAGTTTAGAATAAGAAAAAATCAAAGGCAATATAGATTCAACCAGACTATTTGGAATATTATACTTTTTTGCGTTAGCAATCCATTTTTCTCTAACTTTCATTTCCCTATTCTCGTCAGTAACACTTATATTAGAATTCGACTTAGCTTTCCCTATTTTTCTAGATAATTCTAATCTATATGAGAGTAACTTTACTAACTGCTCGTCTACCTTATCTATTTCTTCCCTCAGCCGTGTTATTTCTTCAGTCATCTACTTCAATAAATCAATTGCCTCCCTTATAATTGTTTTATAGTTTATATTATAGTAATCTAGTAGATCCCTTTGGCTTCTAGCAGATCTTCCAAAAGTCGTAGCACCTACAAATCTTATGGGTACTGGATAACGCCTAGCCGTAACCTCTGCAACGGCAGAACCAATACCTCCATATATGCTATGTTCCTCAATAGTAATTATCTTACCAGCCTTTCTAGCATAATATTCTATTGTATTTTCGTCAATAGGCTTTATTGAGAATAAATTTATAACTGCTACGCTAATTCCTAATTTCTCTAATTCTTCAGCCGCCTTTAGTGCATCCCACAAAACAACGCCTGCTCCTATTATGGCTAAGTCACTCCCATCCTTAATCACATAAGCTTTACCAATCTTGAATTCGTATTCTTGTCCTATAGTGATTGGTGGTGAATATTCTCTACCTATCCTATAATACAATGGACCCCTTTCCTCATTAATTATAACTGGTAAGCTTCTTTCAATATCCTTAGGATCTGCTGGTACTACTACTTTCATGTTTGGTAATACACGCATTAGCGCTATATCTTCGAGAACTTGATGACTCGAACCATCACCGTGGTCACTGTATCCGGTGTGTGTTACAAACATCTTGACGTCTAGATTCATTCTAGCTATACTATTTCTTATCTGCTCCCACGCTCTCATTAAGAACATTCCAAAGTTAACTATAGCGGGCTTTTTTCCTACAGCAGCCAAGCCAGCAGCAAAATTCACCATATCTTGCTCTGCTATGCCTACATTAAAGTATCTATCCTTAAACTTCTCTCTAAAGTATAGCGCTCTGGTAGAGTCTCCTACATCTGCAGTTATCACGACTAGATCCTTGTTCTTATCCCCTAGGTCTGCTAATAGCCTTCCGAAGGTTTCACGCATTGAGTAAATATTTCCTTGCATCATCTGGACTGGACCTCTGTTTATGGGTATTTTCTATTGGAGGAAACCCCTTTCCTCTTACAGTCTTAGCGAATATTACTACGGGCTTGCTTGCCTTATATGCCTCGTTAACTGCATTAGTAATACTAATGAAATCATGCCCATCGCAGTTTAATACTTTCCAACCTACTGCTTCCCATACCTTAGGTAAGAAGTTCTTTGGTTTTATCTCATCTGTTGAACCATCAAGCTGGAAATTGTTCATCTCTATAAATGCAATTAAGTTATCAAGATTTCTAACTACTGCATGCGTCATAGCCTCCCATATTTCTCCCTCATCCTGTTCACCATCACCCATTATGACATATACTCTTCCAGTGCCGTTGGCCATCTTTATACCAGTAGCAACACCTATTCCAAAGCTCAAACCTTGCCCTAAACTACCAGTCGACATATCTACACCGGGAATAAAAGTTTCTGGATGCCCTTGTAATAATCCCGTTATATCTTGTATTCTCCAAAGTTCCTCTTCTTTTATGTAACCTTTTTCAGCTAAAACGGCATAAAGAGCTGGCGCTGCATGGCCTTTACTTAAAATAAGCCAGTCTTTATTCACTAAGCTTGAATCCGTCCTTATATGCTTGAATATTAACGTAGTTAATATCTCTATGCTACTTAGGGACGATCCCACATGTATTGTTTGATCATAAAATAGCATTTTTATTACATTTCTTCTTGCCTTTTCAGCTACTTGTCTTAACTTGTCCAATTCCTCTATTGATATTGGAGTTCCATCACTCCCTCCACCTTTTTCCATTGGAACAATATCAATCCCCACTTTTAGTAGGCAACACTTATTTTTAAAGATTATTCTACATTATAATCTTGTGGAAAGATATTCTAGGCAACTAATAGTTTTAGGATTAGGAATTCAACAGAGGTTAAATGAGTTAAAGATATTAATTGCAGGCTGTGGAGCTTTAGGTACTGCCGTTGCAGAGTTGCTAGCTAGGCTAGGAGTTAAAGAGTTAACTATAGTAGATGCAGATGTGGTAGATATAACTAATCTACATAGGGTCCATTTATTTGATGAAAATGATGTAGGCAAACCTAAAGCTGAAGTTTGCGCTAAAAAAATATCCCTTATAAATTCTTCAATCAAAATTAATTATATTATAGATATACTCGACGAGGAGAACGTCGAGAGGCTAATTTCTGATAAGGATTACGTGTTCGATGCATTAGACAGCTTGTACTACAAGCTATTGTTAAATGATGCTATAGTAAAATTAGGAAAAATCCTAATATATGGAGGAATTAATGGTGAATACGGTTCTGCTAAACTGATAGACCCTAGTCAAACCTCCTGTTTATCTTGTTTTATTGACTATTCAGATCAAGACGAAATTGGGAATTCATGTGATGTTATTGGAACTACTCCACTAATAGTAGAATTAACAGCTACACTTCAAGTTAACTTAATGCTTAATCACTTGAGAGGCAATCCGGATTATTCATTATTCTATATAGATTCTAGAGAATTAAAAATTGAGAGAATTAACATCGAGAAGAACTCACAATGTAAGACATGCGTTCTAAATGAGTATCCTTTTCTATATCAAAAGATAAGTAAACCTAAATGTGGAATATTTAGAACTAATATGAAAATTCCTGAGTTAGATGAGCCCAAAGTGTTTAAAAATCTTGGGAATGTAACTTTATGCTATCCTAGTATTGGATGTTTTGAGAAAAGGGGAAGATAATGGATAAGAAATACATTGCAGCTATTTTTCTTCCGTTTATAGTGATCATAGTCTATGCATACATATTTAAGATTAATATAATATATGTTTTACAAGAAGATCCCAAATTCTTTCTGATTTTTCTTTTAACGTATACTGCCCAGAATTTCGTCTCATCATTTAAGGATTCATTACTAATTAAGCGTAGAGTAGATATAACGTTAAGAGCAAGATTACTAGGTAACTTCGTAGGTTTATTAGTACCTGGATGGGCTGGACAAGAATTGGTTAGAAGTTTAGTTTACAACAAATATGGGGTAAACTTAAGGCAAGCGTTTAGCTACTCTATTCTTATAGGATCCATAGATGTGCTCGCAATATGTTTGGGCTATATTTTACTGCTGCCATTCTTTTTTAACCCATTAGAATTTGTATTCATTCTAGTCGTATTATTTAACATAGCTGGATGGATAGGAGCATTGTCGTATTTTTACTTGCAACATGATAAAGTAAATAAAATTGAACAATTTATCTTTAAGATAGTTAAAATGGAACGAATTGTTACAGATTATATGGAATTTAAATATTACCTTAAGCAAGGAACCACAAAGGATTTTGTAATTTATATCATGATTGATATATTTAGTTTTGCCTTATATGGAGGTTATTTTTATTATGTAACACATAATATTTTCTTGTCAATTTTTATCTCTTTTTTATACCAAGTATCTATATTAATACCGATACCATCTGCAGCAATAGTGGGAGAATTAGCGTTATCAATATTTTTAAATCCCTCTTACGTCTTTGCTACAAGATTGAACTATATTATATCAAACTTGCTTGGATCTATTTTCTTTAAGGATATGAGCTTTGAAGAGCTTAAAAAATGGTCAAAAGAAATTCTAAAGAGATAGTAATGGAAGTATTCTTAGGAGAGCCGAATAATCAAGAAATAAGGGAAGTAGTTAGGAATGTGTATTCTAAGGATAATTTGTGTTTATCTGCGTACTATTCTATAGAGCCTATCCTATTTTCATTTATTATTTCCAAAAATACTAAGAATTCTTTCACTCTTTCGTTCATTCCAGAAGAATGTGAAACACAAATTAGACTTGACGCTAACGGGAAATGGATAATAGATAATAAGAAAAAATATTTCTTGGGTCAGAATTCCTTTTGTTCATATTTACCTATAACTGCTGAAGATGTCTTGCCAATTGTTAGTTGTATTATAACGTCTACAATATTAGACAGAAGATCACTTTCCGAATGGGAATTAGAGACAATAAGGGAAATGGAGAAATTTGATATGACTATCGAAAAAAATCTGAAAATTCCTGCATATAAAACTTTACCAGCCTTTTTATCGTTAATGTTTTCTCTAGATCCTTATATACCTGGCATATCTGGCAATAGAGAAAATGCCATAAGTCTCATAAGAGAGGTAAACGCTAGTGAGATATCGAAATTAGAAGATTTGAATGAGAGTCAGCTAAATACATTACTTTTCAGAATAATTTCTACTATTGTGAAAGAAAATCCAAAATTCACTAGGGATGATATAATTACGGATAGATTTTTTTATCTTGATTATGATATATTAGAGTTGGCATTCTCTTTAATTTATTCGTTTGATACTATTGGCAGTAATGAGATCTTACAGTTTGTCCTGTCATCCTCTTATGCAGAGGCATTAATTAGTAGATTTAGGCAAACTCTCTCCAAGGGATTCTCAATCAATTCTATTGAAAATAAACAGTCATATTATATTGTTGAGACATCTAATCTCACTTCTCCTCTCTTAGCACAAATAATATTGTTACAGTTACAAAAAATAAGGAGAGATAAAATGATAGTAATCAGAGACAATGATAGACTTTTCACTAGTAGATTTTTTATTCCGTCAGTAAAGAAAGAAGGATTGATTAAAATTGATGATAGAGTTAAGAATCTCATCGGAATATAAGGATGCAGAACTATTTATAAGAAGTTTAAAAGTTGATGATGTAAATTTGCCAGAAGGAATGTCAATTGAAAGCAAAGTAGAAGGCAAAGAGTTTGAGATTGTAATAAAGATGAGAGTTACAAAACCAAACGATTTAATGACAGTTAGAAATACTGCAGACGAGATATTGGCACATATAAAAGCGCTTCAATCGTCATTTGATGCTATAAGTTAAATATTTAGTCTTTAATATAAATGTTTATATCGTGATGTTAAATGCCACTACGACCTGGAAGATGTTATAGACATTTCTCCGGTCCTGCCTATACCAGGAAGGAATATATCCCTGGTATTCCACAGCCAAAGATAACTAAGTTCACTTCTGGAAATCCAAATGGAGATTATGACTATGAGGTTAGGTTAATTACTACTGAGATAGGGCAAATAAGACATAATGCTTTAGAGGCTGTCAGAACTCTTACTCTTAAGACGTTATCTAAGAAAACTGGAAGTGAAACTTCGTTCTTTATGTGGATATTAAAGTATCCCCATCATGTGCTAAGAGAGAATAAAATGATGGCGTTTGCTGGAGCTGATAGATTGCAAGATGGAATGAGATTGTCTTTTGGTACACCAATAGGTACTGCTGCTAGGATTGAAAAACTGGGAGAAACTTTAATTGTAATAAAAGTTAAAAAAGAACATCTAGAATTTGCAAAGGAGGCGTTAAAGATAGCATCAAAGAAACTACCTTTGCGTACTAGAATTGAGATCATTCCATTAAGGCTCGTAAGACAGGAGGTTCAAAGTTGAGCTATAATTTCGAAGAGGAACGTGTAATCAAGGAGATACGTGAAAAGAACGCGAAACGTGTTCTTTTACAATTTCCTGAAGGATTAAAGTATTTTTCTATAGATATAGTAAAGAAGTTAAGGGAAAAACTACCTAACGTTAATTTTATAATATCAGGTGAGCCTAGTTGGGGTGCTTGCGACATAGCAGAGGATGAGGCACAACAAGTAAATGCTGACCTTATAATTCACTTCGGTCATACCCCTTATACGTGGTACTATCCCAAGTTTCCTACCATATTTATTAACGCTGAAAGTAATTTAGATATTTCTGAAAATGCTCTTCATTCTTTAGAAAATGATATCAGTAAATATAATGGAAGAAAAATCTCATTAACGGCAACTTTACAACATGTAAGATTATTATCTAAAATTAAGTCTTTCTTAGAAGATAAGGGATACGATATAGTTATAGGTAAACCATCTAATAGATTTATGTTTGATGGACAAGTTTTAGGATGTGATTATAAAGCTGCTGAAGTAGAAGCAGATATTTATGTGATTGTATCAGGAGGATTATTTCACGCTTTAGGTTTAGGATTAGCTACAAACAAACCAACTATAAAACTTGATCCGTATTTACAGAAAAGTGAGGATATAACAAATGATGTTAGGAAGATACTGAAAGTTAGATATGGTAAAATATTACAAGCATTAGATAAACGTAGTTGGGTAATTATACAAGGGGTTAAGGTTGGACAAAATAGACCAAACATGATAAAATATTTCTATGATAAGTTAACCGAAAAAGGCTATGATGTATTTACAGTAACAAATAAGGTATTAACACTAGACATACTTAGAAATTTAGATAGAAATTATATAGACGTATTTTTAGTCACATCTTGTCCTAGACTGCCAATAGATGACCTATACAACTATGAAAAACCAGTATTAACGCCTGGAGAGGCAAAAATGATCATAAATAATAGTCTGGAACCCTATATTTTTCCATGGTGAACTAAGTGAGAACTCAAGGCGAATTAACTTTACCAGGAGAGGAGTTAGCAGTAATTGAAGAATTTATGACTGGCGATGGTACGTATGAACAAAATGGTATAGTTAGAGCCGCAGTTGTAGGAAAGATCTTTTATGATATGCTAAATAGGAAGAGTAACGTACTAGGATTTAAGAAAATTATATTTCAACATTTGAAGAAGGCTAAATATGTGATTGGCATTGTTAATTCTATCAAAGAAGACTCAGCACTAGTTTCAATAGTAGGGATCGAGGAGAGAGGTCTTGCGTCACCAATTTCAGCTTACTTACATATTTCTCAAATAAGTAATAAAAAAATTAATAATGTAACAGATGCTATAAAAATCGGAGATGTAATTAAAGCTAAATTACTTTCATACACTTTTCCCTTGGCTTTGACCATTAAAATGAAAGATCTTGGTGTTATTTACGCTAGATGCTCAAGATGTGGATATTTATTGATTAAGCAAGACGAAAATAATTTAAAATGTCAGAGATGCGGAAATATTGAACAACGAAAAATAGGATCTTATATGGTGAAGAAAGGTGGAAATTAGAATACTAAAAAGTGAAAGTAATTACTTGGAATTAGAGATAGAAGGAGAGGATCATACGTTAGGTAACTTAATTGCGGGTACCTTGAGGAGAATTAGTGGCGTAAGTTTTGCTTCATATTATCAACCACATCCTTTATCTGATAAAATAATAGTTAAAATACTAACTGATGGTTCAATAACTCCTAAAGATGCCTTATTGAAAGCCATTGAAAATATAAGAGGAATGACCTCACACTATATCGACGAAATAAAGGGATTAACCAAGTGAAAAAGGAGACAAGGATAGCAGTATTTGTTAAAGTTAACTATTTGTATGCAATATGTGTATTTAGAGGTAACTTCTTAGAGAAGATGTTTCTGGATATAAATCAAGATAATCTAATTAAACAAATAACTACATCTTCCATAGTTGACGAAATCAAATATTCCAATATTGGAATTGGTGAGAACTTTAAAGAACAAGTACTAGAGAAGATATGTGAAAATCTCATAAAGAAACTATCAGAAAAGTTAAATATAGATAAAGTAAATGGTTAAGCTTGTAGCGTGATAGTAGTGAAGTTCTGTCCCAAATGTAACTCTATGATGGTTCCAAAGAAATCCAATGGCAAGAACGTATATAGATGTACCAAATGTGGTTATGAAAAAGAGGTCCCAGAAACAACGATAGTAGTAACGAGTAAAGTAAAACATAGTATTAAAGAAAAAACGTTAGTATTAGAAGAGGAGGAAATGCCCAGTGGTGCACAAAAAATAAAAGGTGTTCTATGTCCTTCATGCAAAAATGATGAAGCCTATTTCTGGATATTACAAACTAGAAGGGCGGATGAGCCACCTACTAGATTTTATAAGTGCACGAAATGCGGTAAAGTATGGAGAGAGTACGAGTAAATGAATGAGAAAATCTTATTTTATTAAATTCTCATTTTATGTTGGACCCGTAGCTCAGCCAGGACGGAGCGCCGGCCTTCTAGCGTCTAAGGAGGATAGCCGGCGGTCCCGGGTTCAAATCCCGGCGGGTCCGCACATATTATTACTTGGTATATACTAATTCTAGATACTCTTATAACCTCAACAGAGTATACACAGTACGAAATGGGTTATAATAAACCGGACTTTTCCTCACTAGAATTCAAGAGCGTCTTAACAGCCGGTATGGGAGTATTTACTGATGGATATGAACTTTATGCGATTTCATTAGTTTTCTATTATATACAAAAGGAATTTCTATTAAATGGACTAGAGGAAGGGATAGTTATAGCTAGTGCATATTATGGTGCAGCAGTTTCCGCAATTCTATTAGGCTTTTTATCAGATAAACTAGGAAGAAAGTTTATTTACGGTCTCGATGTAGCTTTAATGAGTTTAGGAATACTATTTCAGTCAATATCAACAAATTTTGCAGAGTTAGTCATGTCTAGAATAATCTTAGGTTTTGGGATTGGCGCAGATTATGTTCTTTCTCCTATAATTACTGCAGAGAATTCAAATCCCAAAAATAGAGGAAAACGAATGATAGTAACTTTTGCACTACTTTGGGGAATGGGTGCAGTTACTGCAGCATTTGTTGAGCAAATCTTGCTGTTAGTGAACATGGAGAATGATCTCATATGGAGAATAGTATTGTTTATGGGAATTCTCCCAGCAATTTCTGTATTTTACTTAAGGAGAAAAATTCCTGAAACATATAAATTCTTAACTAGAATTAAACCGAAACCAGAAGAGCTAAAAAAACTAGAAAAAGAAATAAAAAGTAAAGTTGCAATTTCTCCAGATGAAGTCCCGTTCTCAAAAAGATTCGTATCAGCTATAGGAATTACAATTATATCTTCTATTCTCTGGCTTCTTTACGATATGTATTCCTCTACATTTGCAATCTATGGACCAATAACAATAGCGGGAAATTTAGGTCTAAATCCCATAGAATTCACCTATTTGGCACAGTTTCTTGCAGGTTTGCCAGGTCAGATAATTAGCATTTATCTAGTTGACAAAATAGGAAGAAAACCATTAATCGTAATAGGTTATGCTGGTGTTGCATTTTGGCTTTTTATGTACTCGATACTCCTCATGGATCCGTATTACTTTGGACTTAAGATACATATAAGTAATCCTTTAAAAGCGGCAGAAAGTTTAACCGGAGAGGCAGCATTATTAGGACTATCATTTTATCTTATGAACTATTTGTCATCAGCAATTGGACCCGCGTCCATAATAGGATCAGCGATGTTAACCCCAGAGTTAGTTCCAACCAAAGTTAGAGGGACCAGCCAAGCTATTAGTGTGGCAGTAGATAGACTTGCTGCAGCTTTTAGTATTACTGCGTTTCCTTTGTTATTAGCTAAGTTTGGACTCCCAGTACTACTAGGAATATATTCGATAATAGCTTTAGTATCGTGTAGTATAACTCTATTTTTAATACCAGAAACTAAGGGAGTAGAATTAAGTTGATATAATTTTTGCTTAAACGTTATATACTTTATCATATAGTTAAGCCGTGTGTCAGAAAAGGCGAAAGACCGGGTAACGAAACATATTACCTAAAATATCCGATAGATATCGTTAGGACGTTTAATATAACGACTACTGACGAACTCGTTCTTAGCATAGAAATGAAAGACGACAATATATCACTATGTTACAGACGCGCTATGAAATGATGTTATATCGGGGTGTAGAACGCAAATAAGCTTCTTCTCGCTATCGAGGAATCTTTGCCGTCTTCTTTCAATTCAACGCTTTTTGATGACAAAAACTAACGAGTTTGCAGAGCTTATAACTCTCTTTTGGCAACCATAATACAGTGGGTGAAAATAAAGGAAAAACAACATCATTATAAATATGGCGACATAATTATACGTGAAAGAAAAGGGCGGTATTATGTTTACAAACTAGAGTATGAGAACGGTAACGTAAAGGAAACTTACGTCGACCCTTTAGTTGACGTAGTTGAAACGTACGAAAAATTGAAAGATAGCAGTGGGGGTTTTAGGGGGTATCCCCCTAACCCCACAACGGACCCGCCGGGATTTGAACCCGGGACCTCTGGCTCCGGAGGCCGGCGCTCCATCCTGGCTGAGCTACGGGTCCAACATAAATATACACTATACGGTCTTTTAAACTGTTAGACACGCTATCCTTACAAAAATGAGAACGGCTTTTTTTAGTGATTAACATCGTATCATAAAAACTTTATTAAATTATAACGTGATTACTGTATCCATATATGAGAGACTCTCTAAGTCTCATGAATGATCTTAAAGTTCCTAGTCTATTAAGGTAATCTTTAAGGAGAAAGGGAGGGATATTATTGGAGAAGGTTTTCCGGTTGCACTCTTAGCTCGAGAAGTATTAAAATTAGGAAAAATATTAAAAGTAGAGGAAGATTTATTAAATGACAAAAGGGGAAGTTTTATAGGATGTGAATATTCTAACAACCAGTATATTTCTACATAATAGGTGAGTATTCGTGAGAGTTGCTGTAATAAATTATGACTTTTGTAAGCCAGATAAATGTAACTTAGAGTGTATAAATTTCTGTCCTGTTGATAGGTCTGGAGGAAAAGCCATAGAACTGTCGGAAATTGTTAAGGGAAAACCAGTAATTTATGAAGAAACTTGTATAGGTTGTGGAATATGTGTAAAGAAATGTCCATATGAAGCTATATCAATTGTTAATCTTCCAGACGAGTTAGAAGGAGAGGTTATACATAGATACAAAGTAAATGGGTTCAAATTATTCGGCTTACCTACACCTAAAAATAATACGATATTAGGAGTATTAGGGAAGAATGGAGTAGGGAAAACCACAGTACTTAAAATACTAGCTGGTGAAATAATCCCAAATTTTGGAGATCCAAATTCCAAAGTAGGTAAAGACGAAGTGTTAAAAAGGTTTAGAGGAAAAGAAATTTATAATTATTTTAAAGAATTATATAGTAATGAACTAAAAATAGTACATAAGATTCAATACGTTGAGTACGCTTCAAAATTCCTTAAAGGTACGGTGAATGAAATTTTGACAAAGATAGATGAAAGAGGGAAAAAGGATGAAGTTAAAGAACTTCTAAACATGACTAATCTTTGGAATAAGGATGCTAATATACTTTCTGGAGGAGGACTTCAGCGATTATTAGTAGCTGCTTCACTATTGAGAGAAGCAGATGTATACATATTTGACGAACCTTCTTCTTATCTAGATGTTAGGGAAAGAATGAATATGGCTAAGGCAATTAGAGAATTGTTAAAGAATAAATATGTTATAGTTGTGGATCATGACTTAATAGTTTTGGATTATCTTACAGATTTAATACATATAATCTATGGAGAAAGTTCAGTATATGGAAGGGTTTCAAAATCTTATGCAGCTAGAGTAGGGATAAATAATTTTCTTAAAGGATATTTACCAGCTGAAAATATGAAAATAAGACCAGACGAAATAAAGTTTATGCTAAAAGAGGTTAGTGACCTAGACCTTTCCAAAGATCTAAAAACAAAAATGAAATGGACTAAGATAATCAAGAAGTTAGGTGATTTTCAGTTAGTAGTAGATAATGGAGAGGCTAAAGAGGGAGAAATAATCGGAATTTTAGGACCAAACGGAATTGGAAAGACAACTTTCGCAAGAATATTAGTTGGCGAAATTACAGCAGATGAAGGATCTGTAACCCCAGAAAAACAAATATTATCTTATAAACCACAACGAATCTTTCCTAACTATGATGGAACTGTTCAACAATACTTAGAAAATGCGAGTAAAGACGCTCTTTCTACCTCATCCTGGTTCTTCGAAGAGGTAACTAAAAGGCTTAACTTGCACAGACTGCTGGAATCTAATGTGAATGATCTAAGTGGAGGCGAATTACAGAAATTATATATAGCAGCTACTTTGGCAAAAGAAGCTGATCTTTACGTTTTGGATGAACCTTCCTCTTATCTCGATGTCGAAGAGAGATATATAGTCGCTAAAGCTATAAAGAGAGTTACGAGGGAGAGGAAAGCGGTAACTTTTATCATAGATCACGATCTTTCAATACATGATTATATAGCGGATAGAATTATCGTTTTCAAAGGAGAACCAGAAAAAGCTGGATTAGCAACATCTCCGGTAACGTTAAAGACGGGAATGAATGAGTTTTTGAGAGAATTGGAGGTAACGTTCAGGAGAGATGCAGAGACCGGAAGACCTAGAGTAAATAAGATTGGGAGTTACTTAGATAGAGTCCAGAAAGAAAGAGGAGATTATTACTCCATGGTTCTTTCTACCCAGTAAGATTTTTAGTTATGTATATCTAAATTAAATTATGAAAACTACACTTAGTGTAATCAAGGCCGATATAGGAAGCCTAGCTGGACATCATGTTGTTCACCCTGATACTATAGCTGCAGCTAACAAAATATTGGCCGAAGCTAAAAGGAATAACATAATTTCCGATTACTACATAACCTATGTTGGTGATGATTTACAATTAATAATGACACATAACAGAGGAGAACTGGATACTAGAGTTCATGAAACAGCTTGGAACGCATTTAAAGAAGCTGCAAAAATAGCTAAGGATCTAGGATTATATGCTGCAGGACAAGATTTACTTTCGGATTCTTTTTCTGGTAATCTTAGAGGTATGGGCCCTGGAATCGCTGAAATAGAATTTGAAGAAAGACCCGCTGAACCAGTAGTTATTTTCATGGCTGATAAAACTGAGCCTGGTGCATATAATCTTCCATTATATAAGATATTTGCAGATCCATTTAATACTGCCGGACTGGTAATAGATCCAACTATGCATGAAGGGTATAAATTTGAAGTTTTAGATGTATATGAAGGAGAGTCAATAATGCTGAACACACCAGAGGAGAGTTATGATTTGCTTGCGCTAATAGGAACACCTAGTAGATATATAGTGCGAAGAGTTTATAGGAAAGCCGATAATTTGCAAGCATCAGTTGTCTCCGTAGAAAGATTGAATCTAATAGCTGGAAAATACGTAGGTAAAGACGATCCAGTTATGGTAGTAAGGGCTCAACACGGTCTGCCTGCGCTAGGAGAAATTTTAGAAGCGTTTACAGTACCTTATTTAGTACCAGGGTGGATGAGAGGCAGTCACTATGGACCTCTTATGCCAGTATCTCAAAAGGATGCGAGGGCTACAAGATTCGATGGCCCACCTAGGCTAATAAGTTTAGGATTTAACATTAAAAATGGAAAACTGGTAGGTCCAACTGATTTATTCGATGATCCTGCATTTGATGAAGTTAGAAGAACGGCTGTAATAATTGCAGATTACATTAGGAAACATGGCCCGTTTATGCCCCATAGATTAGAGCCACAAGAAATGGAGTATACTACTCTACCATTAGTGATAGAGAAGTTAAAGAATAGATTTAAGAAAGAGACAGATATGTATAAAACTAAACCAAGCGTATATTCACACGAAAGTTCACATGAATAAGGTGATTTAAATGGGTAATATATATACTAAAGATATAAAAAGAATAGTAAAAGAAATATATGATCGTTATAAAGATGAGATAAAAGATGATTATAATACAAATAAACAAATAGTTATTAGATATGTTGACGTAAAGTCAAAGAAAGTGAGGAATAGAATAGCAGGATATCTTACAAGATATTATAAAATAATGAAAGAAAAAGAGACTTCTCCGGCTGAAGAGAAGGAGGAAATATCCGAAGAGATCTAGAATGCCAAAAGTGATCTTGAAAGGACCACTGATTTCTCAATTTAATTTCAGAGAGATATACGTGAATGATAGAGAACTTCTTAGAGTACTAGTGAAGATAGATAGCAAAAAGCATTTAATATTGAATGAGAGCAACCAGTTAAAATCTGGAATTCTAATATTAATAAATGGAAAAGATTGGAGATTGTATAGAAATCAACTTTTAAACGATAACGATATCATTGAAATAATACCAATAAATCACGGTGGTTAGAGATATTAAAGTTAAAAGTAAGTAAGTTACATAAGATGGATATTGCTAACATTAACAACTTAATTAAACACGATGATGAGTACGTTAGTCAAGTCCTACCTCTATTGCCTTCTGAAGGAGTACTAAGACAGGCTTGTTTTCTATATTTCAACTATGATACGTCCAGAAATAAGATAAGAAGCCCGATAATGTTTTTCTTACTTCTCTTATTACCTTTTGAACAAATAAAGGATGCATTAGACTATATTAGAGGCGAAATTAACAGCGTTAATGAACTGTATTTAATAGAATGTATAAAGAATACTAGTGCTCAAGAAAACTTCTTACCATATCAAATTATGGGAAATAAAGAAAGATTAATTTTAACTAAGAACGCTTTAGTTTTAATCGACTCGCTGTAGTTATTAACCATGAAATTCGTTTGAAGATGAATAAAAATCTTTGGATTCCTATACTACTCATAATTCTGGGAATTGGTTTTCTGTTTCATAATTTAATTAATATTAACTTAATGTTTTTCGTATTTCCAATTATAATGATAGTGGTTATCTCGTTTATTTTCAGAAATTCTCTTAAAGTAAAAATAAATAAATTCATTCTTAAAAATGGAATCTTCCAGATAATGTATGATAATACTTGCATTTGTGGAGTTGCTATGAAAATAACGGGTAAAATCGAACCGACTTCAAATAAGAACGATATAGAAAAAGAACTTAAAGACTTCATAAATGCAATAGCTAGAAAAGACTCAGAATTCAAGTTTATAATATTTACTATAGTAGAAAAAAATAAACTAGGTTCATCTATAATAATTTATAGAATACTCCAACATTCCACCGATATAGAGTTGGACAGTTTCATGGAAGAAGTTAACAATTTATTAGTGTTAGCAAAAGCTATAGCTCCACATCTAGAGTTTAAAATTATTCAACCATCAAAAAATGTTCTTCCAATTCCAATGGCTTTTGGGAACTACCCTTTTCTAACAGTGTCCGAGATAACTTACACCAATCCTATTAATTCTAATATTGTGTCAGAGGATTTTGATGTAGAGATAGGAGAAGCCACAAACGGAACAGTAACATCAAGGGTAGGAATAAGAGTAAAAGACATTACGAGACATATAGGAATCTTTGGAAGTACTGGATCTGGAAAGACGAATACTGCAATACTTTTAGCCTCCCAATTGAACGCTAAAGGTGTTAAGGTAATTATATTGGATTGGCATGGGGAATATGATCAACTCCTCAAAAACGGCTTTAGAATTTATGATGAGAAAACTATAGTAAAAATAAATCCATTACACTTAATAGATTTAGACGTGGAAGATACAGTTGACATTATTGGAGATGTTTTACAACTAACAGATCCACAACGATTTTTACTTTATACCATTTTATTAAAACTAAAAAGTTATAGAAAATTCTCAATTAATCAGTTATTAGAAGTTATTAATAGTATCGAAGATACGTCGTACTGGATGCGGGACGTGAAATATGCTTTGCTTAGAAAAATATTTATCTTATTTACTCCAACTGCATCTAAATTATTTTCTACTGTAGATGAAACTTCACTTAATGACTTTCCAGATTATTTAACGAGTTCTACAATCATAAACTTAGGATTTATTTCAAATCTTAAACTCAGAAAATTATACTCATTATTTCTAATAAAACTTATAGTGGAAAGTTATATAAGATATAAGATAAACCAACAGACCCTTATCATTCTAGATGAAGCACAAAATTACTTCAATAGGGAGGGAAATGAATTTATAGATAGATTAGCCTCCGAGATAAGAAAATATAATATAGGTTTATGCTTTATTACTCAGTCACCATCATTACTTTCGCAGAATGTACTGAAAAATACAAATATAAAAATTATTCATTCAATAAAATCTGATGTCGATAAGAAAGCTATTAGAGATACGTTGTCACTCGATGAAAGACTTACACAAAGTTTAGATAAACTAGACGTAGGAGAAGCAATAATAAGTGCACCAAATTTAAAAATACCTATAATAATTAAAATTAAAAAAATATCTTAGTCTTCAGAAGATTTTTCTTCTTTATCTTTTTCTTTCTTACCGCTGGGCTCGCTTCCACTCTTCTTCCCAGCTGCTACAATATCATCTATTCTTAGCACTAATGTCACCGCTTCTGTTGCAGCTTTAACTGCATTCATTTTAACTAATGCTGGTTCAATAACGCCCAATTTCCACATATCTTCTGGATTTCCAGTGAATAAATTAAGTCCGTACCATTTATTAGTCTCATTCTCATGAAGACTTCTTAATTGCATCAATTTGTCTATAGGGTCTAATCCTGCATTTTCAGCTAATATCATTATAAGACCCTCAATTGCGTTAGCATAGGCTTCAATAGCTAATTGCTCTTTACCACCAACTTGAGGAGCATACTTCCTCAATCTCTTAGCTATCTCTATCTCTACAGCTCCACCACCAGCTACAGCTCTACCATCTCTTATTACATCAGCTACAGTACCTAAAGCATCCCTCAGAGCTCTTTCCGTTTCATCAACTACTCTTTCCAATCCGCCTCTTATTAGTATGCTAACGGATTTTGGATTCTTTGCACCTTCTACGAAAACCATCTTATCCTCTCCTACTTTTCTCTCCTCTACTAATGCAGCGTAGCCTAGGTCTTGCGAAGTCAATTCGTCAATATTTGATATAACTCTTCCTCCAGTAGCTCTGGCTAATTTTTCTAAATCGCTCTTCTTAGCTCTTCTAACTGCTAGTATACCTTTCTTAGCTAGATAGTGTTGTGCAACTTCATCAATACCTTTCTGACATATTACAACGTTAGCACCAGTAGCTGCAATCTTATCTACCTTTTCTTTCAGTATATTTTCTTCTTCTTCTAAGAATTTGTGCATTTGTGTTGGATCGTTAATCCTTATCTCCGCATCTAATTCTGGTTTCTCAACTTCTAATGAAGCGTCTAAAAGTGCTATCTTAGCGTTTTCGATCCTCTTTGGCATACCAGGATGTACAACTTCCTTATCTACTACTATACCATATACTAATTGAGTATCATTAACACTACCACCATGTTTCTTAACTATTTGTACATTATCTAGATCAACGTACCACTTATCACCCCTTAATTCAGCTACTTGCGCTACTGCTTTAACTACAAGGTCAGCTAAATACTCTCGGGCACCTGCTACCGCTTTGCTGCCTAATGATGTGAGTGCCACTTTCCTAAGTACATCAGTGTCATTTATAGTGACTGGTTGTGCTATCTCTTGGATAGTCTTTAGCGCAATTTCTTCTGCCTTCTTATATCCACTAACAATTATTGTGGGATGAATCTCCTTATATAAGAGATCTTCTGCCTTTTTAGCTAATTCTCCAGCTAGAATTACAGCAGTTTTAGTACCATCAGCTGTTTCCTCGTCTTGTCCCTTAGCTATCTGAACTAAAAGTTTACCCGTTGGGTGTTGTAAATCCATTTTATCAAGAATAGTTGCTCCATCATTTGTTATTGTAATATCTCCTAAGCTATCAACAAGCATCTTATCCATTCCGCGTGGACCATATGTACTTTTCAGCGCCTCTTCAATTGCCTTCACTGCAGCAATATTAGCCCTTAAAGCCTCTTTTCCATATGTTCTACTTGATCCTTCTTTTAAAATAATTACAGGTATACCTTCGGGTGTAGTTGCAACTGTAGCTGTTGCCATTTTACGCACCTTCCACTCTGTCTTAAAAAAAGGTTATATAAAAATTTTACTCAAATCAAATACGATCGCTTTCTTCGTTAAGTTTATCGAAAAGTAATGTTAAGCGTTTTCTACCAATTCTTTTGAGTATTTTTTTAAGGGTTTCATTTTTTATGTCGAATTTTTCTAATAGATGTAAATATCCATTATTTAACGCGAATCTAAAATAGATTAGAAGACCCAGTTTACTTTTAGCTTTTAAACCACTTAAAATACCCTCATCATACAGTAGCTTGTATATTTTCTTATATTGACTATCGAGCAACATAGATCTTAAGATAATTTCATACTGATCTATTTTTTTAGTTTCTATTCGATTATTCTTTAAGAAATTTTTAACTCGCAGTTCTTTAACTTGTATATCATCCTTGTAAAACTTATTATTTATTGAGATTATCTCCGTACTCTCTGATTCATTTTGCCCATTATAGTAAATATTGTCGATAATTGTACCACAATTACTACACACTATTTCTCCGTTCTTATTATCCCAAATTATTTCATTCGAACCACATGCAGGGCATTGCATATGAAAACAATAACTTTTATGGGGAATATACTTATTTTTGATAATGTGACTATAATGTCTGAGAAAAGTGAAACTACTTTAGACAAGATATACACAGCCTTAAACTCATCTAAACAGTTACCTAGTGAGATAATTTATCTTGTAAATTGGGATAAAGTTGATGTCTTCGTTGACTTAAAACAGCGAGGAAGGGTTACGATTGATGGTATAGATGAGCACTCTCTTATAATAAAGGACAAGGAAAATGGAAGATATACTGCTATGGTTTTGATAGTAGACGAAAATGAAAAGGTAAGTTTTAAGAAAATATTAGATAAACTACATCAGTCAAAATCAATGAATTTAGAACTTTATCTTTCAATTGTAGATAAATATGGAGATGTAACGTATTATACTCTATCTGAGATAAAAATGTCAAAGTGACTGGATATGGTAAAGTTTGAAACAGTAAGAGGCATGAAAGATTATATTGGAATCGATGCAGAAAAAATTAGATACTTGGAATCTACCTTTAGAGACTTAGCAAAAAAATATGGATATTCTGAAATTATAACGCCAGTAGTAGAAGAATTTAAACTGTTTGAGTTGAAGGGTGGGGAGGAACTAAGACAAACGATGTATGTGTTTAAGGACAAGGCAGATAGAGAGATATCGTTACGACCTGAAATAACACCAAGTGTAGCAAGAGCATACATACAAAATTTACAGAGTTCGCCAAAGCCGATAAGGCTATTTTACTTTGGTACCGTTTATAGGTATGACGAACCCCAGTACGGCAGATATAGAGAGTTCAGACAAGCCGGAATAGAAATGATAGGTGATTCTTCCATCTTAGCTGATGTAGAAGTATTAGATTTATTGTACAATTTTTATGATAAGCTTAATCTTTCTAAGGATATAACAATTAAAATAAATAACATTGGTATATTTAGAAAAATAATGGATAAATATAATATCGAAGATAATCTACAAGAGCATGTTCTGCATTTAATAGATAAGAATAAGGTTGACGAAGCTTTAGTTATTCTTGAAAAAAATATAAAGAATAAGGATATAATGGACTTTTTAAATATGATCCTTACTAAAAAAGAGGCAAAACTAGAAGATATAGAATCCTTAGCTGAATTAGAGGAAGTTTCAAAATTAGATATTAAAAACGAATTTGAATATCTACTTCGATTATCTAGAATTTTAAGCAGCTTAAATGTAAAATTTAAGGTTGACCTAGGTTTTGTAAGAGGATTAGCTTATTATACTGGACTAATATTTGAGGTTCTTCATCCCTCTGTTCAGTTTAGCATTGCTGGAGGAGGAAGATATGATAAACTTATAGAGCTCTATGGTGGCTTACCCTCACCAGCAATAGGATTCGCTATAGGAGTTGAGAGAACTTTATTAGTAATTAAAGATCTGAAAGTTGAAGAACCAATAAATGTGATAGTAGTAGGCATCTCAGAGGAGGCAATACCAGCTATGTTTACGGTATCCAGAATGTTAAGAAAGGAAGAATATAAGGTAGTAATAAATACTAAAGATCAGCCTCTCTCTAAACTATTACCTTATTATGCTTCCCAAGGATTTAAACTCGCAATAATAATAGGTAAACAAGAACTTGAGAAAAATATGATAACAGTTAGAAATTTAATTACACGAAAACAGATTTCTATCCCACTAGAGAACGTTCTAGATGCAATAAAACAAACGTTATAAATGGCATTTATAAGTATATTATGGGTAAACTAGCATGGAAGAATTACCTGCAACTGCTGTTGGTTTGAAGGTAAATGATGGAATCGTATTAGCTTCTGAGAGACGATTAAGCTATGGTGGTTACGTACTAAGTAAACAAGCAAAAAAAGTATATAAAATAAATAAATTCCTCATGGCAGGGGCTGGAATATATGGCGATTTGCAGACTTTGACACGAATAATGAATGTAGAAATAAAGTACTATGAGGTTTCAACTGGTAAACCAATCTCTGTTCATGCTGCAGCTAAATTACTTTCGGTAATACTATACCAGTATAAAGTGATGCCTTTCATTTCAGAAATTCTATTTGGAGGAGTCGATGAAAAGGGTCCACAACTTTATGTGTTAGACCCTATAGGCTCGTTAATTGAAGATAATTACGCTGCTGTAGGATCAGGAGCCAGGATAGCAATAGGAGTTCTTGAATCTGAATATGATCCCAATATGAGTTTAGATGTAGCAACACAATTAATAACAAAGGCGATAAAAGCATCAATAGAACGTGATATCACATCTGGAGATGGGATAGATTTAGCTATAATAGATAAGAAAGGGAACTACGAAAATAAATTCATCCCATACTAATTGTTTTTCTTCACGCAAAAGTAAACATGATCCATGATATTTAGCTGAGATGTTCTAAGGAAGCTTTCTTTATTACTTATTATCTTTACTAGAAGACCATATAATGAAATTATCGTTGTATATTTATTTCCATTGTTTAAAGAAGAATCTTTAAGTTCAGTAACGATATAGCCGTGTCCACAGAAGTCATCATGAGAATATGAAGGTCTATTTTTAGAAATTATAACCTTTACCTTTTCTTTTTGACTAAATATGTTTATGCTATCAATTATATCAAAACTTACATTAAAGCCATTGCAAGACATGTTTACCATTGATAAATTCTTTAGACTACCTCTTTCTATACTATTTATTTCACAACTTAGAATTATTTCTTGTGCCACTGATTCCATCATATTACTATTTAAGTTTTAATTTATTAACGTTATTGGGGACTATAATATGAGTAGTGGAAGAAGAATCTCGAGCGAATTAAATAACCTAATAGATAAGACTGTTATTGTAAAAACTACTAATGGTAAAACATATACTGGTCAACTTTATGCATATGAACTTTCACCATTTATCATAAGTTTAACAAATGTTAAGGATGATAGCAATAACACTTTCTATAAGTTAATGATAAATGGAAATTCAATTTCTGAGATAATAATTAAGAATCCTCCTCTATTTGAGCCAAGAGAATTTGCGGAATTAGTTGAAAAATCCCTAAATTTAAGACCAGCTGATATAAAAGTTTACGATGAAACAAGTGTAGTAACAATTCTAGAAAAAATTAAAGTATCACAGAATGGAGTAGAAGGAAGCGGACCTATGGCACAAAGAATTTACGACTTATATAATGATTATATAAATAAAAAGAAAAAGGAATTAGGTCTATGACTGTATTTGAAGTAAAATATGAGGACTTAGCAGGGAGAATAGGAACCTTAAGAACAAGAAGTGGTACCTTAGAAACTCCAGCATTCTTTCCAGTAATTAACGTATTAAAAAAAGATGAAATATCGATAGATGAGATAAGAAATATAGGATTTAAAAACTTTATCACAAATTCTTACATATTATACAAAAATAACTATATAAAGGATGATATCCATAAGGAGTTACGCTCTGAAGAAATGATCATAATGACAGATTCAGGGGCATATCAAATTCTAGAGTATGGAGAAATAGGAATAACCAATCTCCAGATCGTGAATTATCAGCTTAAAATAAAACCAGATATCGGAGTAATATTAGATTTACCTACCGGGAATATAAATGATTATGATAACGCTAAAAAGACAGTATATGAGACATTAAAAAGAGCGGAAGAAGCTTCAGAAATCATAGTAAAAAATCAAGATAACAATATCATTTGGGTATATCCAATACAGGGAGGAAGATATCTTGATCTAGTTAAGACTTCTGCTGAAGGTCTATCTAAATTTGAACATATATACAATATGGCCGCTCTTGGTAGCCCAACAGTTCTCTTAGAGAAGTACATGTATGATACTGTAATTGACATGATTTATACTGCTAAATCTAACATAAAAAGAGGAATCCCGTTTCATCTATTTGGAGGAGGGTTACCTCATATCATTCCATTTGCAGTAGCGTTAGGAGTTGACAGTTTTGACTCTGCTTCATATATAATATATGCCAGAGACAATAGATATATTACTAGGACACGCGTATACAAATTAGAGGATTTAGAATATTTTCCATGTTCTTGTCCAATATGCTCTAAATACACACCTAAGGATTTACTTGAAATGAATGAGAAAGAAAGAACAAAAGCATTGGCTATTCATAACCTTTATACTATTTTAGAAGAATTTAAAGCAACTAAACAGGCGATTAAGGAAGGAAGATTATTTGAATATCTCCAAGAAAAAGCTTACTCTCATCCAGCAGTATATTCTGCATTCAAACGATTGATGAAATATAAGGATTATCTAGAGAAATTTGACCCTAGAATAAGGGGAGATCCAAAAGGTTTGTTTTTATTTGACGGTAACTCTTTACATAGGCCAGAAATTATACGTCACTCGAGATTTCTAGAAAGATACATACAAAAGAAAGATAAAATATCCATATATTGCTATGATAAAGCAATAAGTGATACTGCTTATGATTTCAAGGAAAAAATAAGGGAAAAAATAGCTGATCGTAATGAGAGCGACGTATTTATAGCAGTACCGTTTTTTGGTTTAATACCGTTAGAGATCTCAGATTCTTATCCTCTATCTCAATTCGAGATACCAAATGAAATAGATGAAGATGTAATAGACGATATGAAAACTAAAATCATTTCGTTCTTAAGACGTAATAATTACCAAAAAGTAGAGTTAATTAACTGTGAAAAACTAGGCTTACATATAGACTCTATCAGCACTTCCTCTTGATAACTCTTTCTGCAATAATTCCATCTGCCGTTGTAAATCTTCCTCTATTCTTTTTGCCTCTTCATATAATTCATCTACGCTAACGTTTAAGCTAAGCATTTTATTTAAAACTTCTATTGCAGTTGCAGCTGCTACTGGATCTGTCCTTTCACGATCTGCATATGGTAACAAAACTAATGCTGGCAAATCTTCAATTTCAGAATGTAAAGTGAATAAAGCTAATGGACCCACCATTAGTAATTGCTTGTCTAACTGAGGGTAATCTAAATTCAGCTTACACTTTGATGTTTTTAACCATTTTAAACTCTCATTTCCGACCTTATACCTTTTATCTAGTGCTCCTACAAGAAGTATATTGTTTATTGATAATTTTTTAACCCATTTTATAACCTCTGAAGCGAAATCATTCCATTCACGTTGAAATGGCAAAATATGATTAAGTAATAGTACTAAATGTTTGTCCTTATCATAGAATATATCGAAAGGCGTTGCAATGCCATAATCATCTAAAAACGTGACATCTCTATAATACTTAGTAACAACATACCCTATTCTTTCCATTTTTCTTTTCAAGGCTAAATGCCTTATTGCTAAATATCCTACCTCCCCTATAGTTCTAAATCCAGTTATAAATGTAGAACCTTTTAATTCACTTAAATCTTTCTTTATTACTATCTTAACGTTACTCATCTAATACACCTCTTTTCACGTGAACTGCCATACCTCTTCTATACTCCATCATTTCTTCTCCGGATAATTTAGCTTTACCTATTGCTATTAACTCGTCATTTTCATTCACAACTATTACATCATCTCCAGCCCTTATTCGCTTATCAACCGCTATTACATGTTTAGAGAAGACATTCCTTCCATTTTTTATGAATTCTTCGAAACTATTAGGTATTATAACCCTATATTCTGGAAACTTTGAACACTCCTTAATTACACTCCCGCTTAACAACGTAAGAGAAAATAAAACATCTTGAGCCCTTAATACTAAATATAATTCTCCCCTACTAGTTAGCACATTTCTAATTTTCCTTGTATTTAAGGATCTTTGAATTAAAAAGTGTTGATCCTCGGGGAATAAACATCTAGAAACATTATAATCGAATTGATATTCAGCAATAGAACGTAAAGTTAAGATCTCATTATACTTCGCTTCTGATGGTTTACTTAAAAACTCTTTATATTTAGCTATACTTCTCTCGCCTCTCTTTCATGCTTTCCATTTTATTCCTTTTAACATTAATCTTGTTTATAGCCTCAACTAAATCGTTCATCGTTACCTTATTCCTACCGTCCCTAATTGCCATATATGCAGCTTCAACACAAACGTTTTTAATATCTGCACCACTAAACCCTTCTGTAAGCTGAGATAATAGCTCAAGGTTTATATTGTCTTCGATTTTCATTTTCTTTAAATATATATTAAATATCTCAGTTCTCCCTTTAAAATCAGGTAAAGGAACCTCTATTATCCTATCAAATCTACCAGGCCTCAATAACGCAGGATCTAATATATCTATCCTATTGGTAGCTGCTATGATCTTAACATTATCCAATGGATCAAACCCATCAAGTTCGGCCAAGAGCTGCATTAGCGTCCTTTGTATCTCTCTTTCTCCACTAGTTCCTATATCTATCCTCTTAGCACCTATAGCATCAATTTCATCAATGAAGATTATTGATGGCGCCTTTCTTTTAGCCATCTCAAATAGCTCTCTAACTATCCTAGCGCCTTCCCCCACAAATTTTTGTGCAAACTCTGAAGCAACAACATGAATAAACACAGCATTACTCTCAGTGGCTACTGCCTTTGCCAACATAGTCTTCCCTGTACCGGGCGGACCATATAGTAAAACTCCCTTTGGTGGCTCTACTCCTATCTCCCTAAATATCTCAGGATTCTTTAAAGGTAATTCCACGACCTCCCTTAACTCCCTTATTTGCTCTTCTAATCCACCGATCTCAGAATAAGTTACGTTAGGTCTTTCAATAATTTCCATTGTCTTTACAATTGGATCTTCCTTCTGTGGTAAAACCTCCAGTATAGTAGATCCTCTTTGATTTAAGGCAACAGATATTCCAGGCTTTATTAATTTTTGATCAATATGACTAGCTATATTTACTACCAAATTTGGCCCTGACGAACTTCTAACTAGAACTCTACCGTCTGGTAAAACGTCCAATACAACTGCCTCTATTAGCGGAGGACTTAACATTTTTTCCATTTCTGCTTTATAATAATTTAGTTCTTTTCTTAGATTTTCAATTTCAATTTGCAATGACTTGATTTTTTCTTCTAATAATCTAACTAATTGAACTTCATCCGGAGAAGAAGCATCCCTTATTGTGTCGAAATCCCCTGACAATTTAACCCGTATATATACTTGTTTAGCATAGACTAAAAACGTTTAATACAAGTATTTACAATAGGTATTTATATGCAAGCTAATAGTGAAGAATACTGTGAATTATGTGGATCTCAAATTCGTGGTAAAGGTATAACTGTGTCGTATGAAGGCTCAATTATTACTGTATGTAATTCGTGTTACGATAGAATAAGAAAACATGCAGTGATAGTAAAGGCAGATAGTAAGAAAAGCGAAACACGTAAGAAAGCCACTCTTAAACCACCCAAAATGGAAAATGCTGAATTAGAAATTGTAACAGATTATTACAAGATTATTAAAACTGCTAGAGAACAATTGGGTATCTCACAGCAGCAGCTAGCACAAAAATTAAAAGTATCAGAAAACATTGTTAAAAGATTTGAAAGTGGTAAATTGAAACCTACAATCTCTCAAGCTAGGCAATTAGAGAAAATCCTTGGCATTAAACTAGTTACCCCATTAGAAAATAACGAAGAAAGCGAGAAAGAATTTGATGACACTGGATTAACTTTAGGGGACGTGGTAAATATTAAAGAGGGAAAGAAGTGAAAACAGCTGCTCTTTTTGTATCTAAAGAGTTTGAGGAAGAGGCAATAGCGTTAGTTGAGGGGGCTAACTATAAGGTAACGAGTATTTATAAATTACCAAAATCGCCTAATGTGAAATTTTATATACAATATGATAAGCTACAACAAATCAAGAACGATGAGGAAATTTCCACGTTAATTATATTCGAACAACTTAAGCCTAGGCACTTTATAAATATAAGAAGAGAACTGAAAGGAAAAGAGGTCTTAGACAAAATACTGCTTCTCTTAGAAATATTTGCACTACATGCAGGGTCAAAAGAGGCAAAAATGCAAATAGAACTGGCCAGGCTTAAGTATGAACTACCGATAATAAAAGAAACATATACTAAATCAAAAATAGGCGAGCAACAAGGTCCCTTAGGAGCAGGAACATATGGAGTAGAATCTACAATAAAATTTTACAAAAGGAGAATCAATAAACTAATGAAGGAACTAGAAAGTATAAAGATTTTTAAAGAAAAATCCATAGAATCTAATAAGAGAAATAATATTCCTTCTATCGGAATCGTAGGATATACTAACTCTGGAAAGACATCACTATTTAACTCACTAACTGGATTAACACAGAAAGTGGATACAAAATTATTTACTACAATGTCTCCTAAAAGATATGCGATCCCCATAAATAATAGAAAGATTATGCTAGTCGATACTGTAGGGTTTATTAGAGGAATTCCGCCACAAATAGTAGACGCTTTCTTTGTCACTCTATCAGAAGCAAAATACTCAGATGCGTTAATTCTTGTAATAGATTCTACATTCTCAGAAAATCTCTTAATCGAGACTTTGCAATCCTCTTTCGAAATTTTAAGAGAAATAGGGGTTTCTGGTAAGCCTATACTAGTAACCCTTAATAAAATTGACAAAATCAATGGAGATTTATATAAAAAGCTTGATCTAGTAGAGAAACTGTCCAAAGAATTATACTCCCCAATATTCGACGTTATACCTATATCAGCTTTAAAGAGAACAAATCTTGAATTATTAAGGGATAAGATATACCAGCTAGCAACTCAGTTGAGTTAAAAGATATATACGTTTTAAGATTAGGACATAGACCAGCTAGAGATAAAAGAGTGACTACACACGTAATCTTAGTAGCAAGAGCTTTTGGAGCTAAGGGTGTTTATATAGAAGGCAAAGATGAAAAAATGGTGAAATCCATCTTAAAAGTTATAGATAGTTGGGGTGGTTCATCATATTTTTTAGTAAAGGAAATTGAAAATGGAAAGAGTATAGTAAATGAATGGAAAGAAAAAGGAGGTACAATAATACATTTGACTATGTATGGTATTAATATTAACGATTTCCAAGATAGATTTGAAAAAATAAAATATCCACTACTAATAATTGTAGGAGCAGAAAAAGTTGAAGGTTGGTATTACCACAATGCAGATTATAACATAGCAATAGGGAATCAACCACATTCTGAAGTGGCTGCACTGGCAATCTTTTTAGACAGAATTTATAAAGGACGAGAGCTATATATGGAATTTGAAGATGCAAAAATAAAGATATTACCTCAGAAAGCCGGTAAGAAGGTGATAAGAAGTGGTTAACGCAGAGGATCTGTTTATCAATCTAGCCAAAAGTTTGTTAGGGGATGATGTAATTGATGTTCTAAGAATATTATTAGATAAAGGAACCGAAATGACTGATGAAGAAATAGCGAATCAGTTGAATATAAAAGTTAATGATGTAAGGAAGAAATTAAATTTACTAGAGGAGCAAGGTTTTGTAAGTTATAGGAAAACAAGAGATAAAGATAGTGGTTGGTTCATTTACTACTGGAAACCTAACATAGACCAGATTAATGAAATACTGTTAAATAGGAAAAGATTAATATTAGATAAATTAAAGACAAGATTGGAATATGAGAAAAATAATACGTTCTTTATATGCCCTCAAGATAATAGTAGATATTCATTTGAAGAAGCGTTTGAAAATGAATTTAAATGCTTGAAATGTGGATCGCAACTAACCTATTATGATACGGATAAAATTAAGTCCTTCTTAGAGCAAAAAATAAGACAAATAGAGGAGGAAATAGACAAGGAGACAAAACTTGGAGCTAATAAAAATCATTGATCTATTTTCTGGAGCTGGAGGATTTTCATTAGGTTTTAAAAAACTAGGAATAGAACCTAAATTAGCAATAGACATAAATCATGCAGCAACTAGAACATATTCATTAAATTTTCCAAATACAATAGTAATAGAAGATGATATAAGAGAAATAAGTGGAGGAGAAATCTTAAAAAACGTGGGGAATGATATAGACGTAGTAATTGGAGGCCCTCCATGTGAGGGATATACTGCAGCTAACCCCTTACGTATGCAAGATCCTTTAGACAGACTATATTTAGATCAAAGAGGGAATTTAACACTGGAATTCATAAGGATTGTGGACGAAGTGAAACCGAAAATTTTTGTTATGGAAAATGTTCCAGCAATTATAGAAACTCAATCATTAAGAGATGCTCTGATCAATGAATTTAAGAAAGCTGGATATGGCAATATATTCTTCAATATACTACATGCTGAAGATTATGGTAATCCATCTAAACGAAGTAGAGTGTTCATCTCAAACGTTAGAATATCACCTATTAAAAATCAAAAAAGAATCACAGTTTACGACGCGATTCATGATTTAGATAACAAGCTGGATGTTCCTAATAACGAAGTAAGTGAGCCTAATGAGAAAAAACTTCTGAAAATTTCTAAAATTGGATATGGTAAGTATTTAACAATGTATAGGGCGAGTAAAGGAAGAAGTATACCATTATATATCAGACTTTCTCCATTTGATCTAGCACCTACGATTTTGGGCAATTCCAGATTTATACACCCATTCCATGATAGATTCTTAACTGTAAGAGAACAAGCTAGACTAATGAGTTATCCTGACGATCATGTATTTTTAGGAAGTAAAGATGAGCAATATAATCAAGTAGGTGAATCTGTTCCAGTAGCCTTATCTACTGCTATAGCTAAAGAGATTTTGGGTATCTTAAATGAAAGAACTATATTTCGGCCTACATAATCTCACTAGTAATCAAAGACTCTTAGACTTTTCCAAATTAGCCTTTAATGTAAAATACGTAAAGTATCTCGTTCTTACAAAGGTAGGCGGAACAGCAGCCCAATCTGGAGTCCCTGAAGTAAACAAACTAGCATTTAAATACAATAAGCCTATTTTGGTTCTACCAGAACTAAAGGATGCTATAGAGTTATTAAAACCAGAAATTACACTCCTAGTCTCACAGAATGCTGAAAAACAAATTGACTTTAATGATATGATAAAACATGATAAGATCTTGATAGTATTTTCTGGGCTAGAAGGAGGTGGTTTTAACAAAATTGAGCAATCTCTAGGCGAATATGTAAGAATATTAGAAGATACTCAAGATCTTGGAGCCGTGAGTCTAGCATCCTTCTTTTTATGTAAGTATTTACAACTAGTAGAAGGTAAAGTTTAAAAGAGAAAACAATAACCTAGTATTAAGGGCCCGTCGTCTAGCCTGGTTAGGACGTCGCCCTGACACGGCGGAGGTCCTGGGTTCAAATCCCAGCGGGCCCATGTTGTGGGGGATACCCTCACACCCCCACTGCTATCTTTCAATTTTTCGTATGTTTCAACCACGTCAGCTAAAGGACCAACATAAGTTTCCTTTACCTCACCGTTTATCGTTTCCAATTTATAGACATAATACTTCCCTTTTCTTTCCCTTATGATTACATCACCATTAGTAGTTTTAGGAAATTCCCTTATCATAAAAAGTCAAAATATTTATCCATGTATTTATAAATATCTTTCATTATACTTCTTAATATTATAGCTTATCAATAAACATTTTTCATCTAACCAGGAAAGATTTATTATATATTTTTAACGTAACGTAAAAGTGTAACGATTTTCCTATAAATGCTACACCATATTTATAACGCGTCTTCTCTTTCCGTTATTTTTATGCTCCATATTGCAGTTGCCGAGACGTGTTTATAAGCTATACAATTAGTAAAATTCTACCATAAAAATGCTAGAATTGAAAGGTAATCACAAAAATACTTAATTTTGTAATTTAACCAAGCTTTGATATTACATAATCCTTTAAGCAGTTTACACATAATATTACGAGAGTTTTACTTGTAACGAGTAACCAAACACAATATAATAACGAAATTAGAAATTCTACCAGATATTAACATTTTTACAGACCATTAACAATAGCTGAAACTTATTACCAGATAAATTATTAACCCATAAATGTGGTAAACAATTATAAGTGTCTTCAAATCAAACTAATAGGCTTCTATTGAAAGCTAGAAGAGTAGTTAAAGAGGGAAGATTTGTAAGTCTAACTCTCAATGATGCGCTGTTTAGAATATTTATTTACATTGGACGTAATAACGATTACATTCTTAACCTAAATTTCTGTAGTTGTTCCTTCTATATATTCAATGTAGTTCTAAGAGGCAAGTATGATTTTTGCTATCACGTTTTAGGTTTAAAATATGCATTAGAGAAGGATCAAATAACAAAGATAGAATTATATGCAGATGATTTCAAAGAAATACTGACTGAGATATACGCTTATGGAAAATCTTTAAAACTAAGAAGAATATTGAACAAAGTGGAGAGTTGACTTTGAACGATATACAGTTAGTATTTATATCCGGGATTTTGATATTGACATTTATAATAATTTATATAATACTAATGGAATTTCCAATAAAGCCTTCAACTACAAAAGACATTTATACGAAAAAGAGAAAAAGTAAAAATAAATAGTGGTCGAGTATGGGAGGAAAAAGACGAAAGAGAACTAAAATTATCAGGGTAAAGCCAAAGTTACCAAAAACCTTTGAGTGCCCTAGATGTGGAAAGGTTTCAGTTAGTGTAAAGATAAAGGATAATATCGCAACAATTACATGCGGGAGTTGTGGACTTTATACTGAAGTTGAAGTCCCTCCTGTATTCGATGAAGCAAATGCTTACTCGAAGTTCATAGACATGTATCTGGAAGGAAGATTACAAATAAAAGAGAGGACTAATGAGAATACTGAAGAAGAAAATGAAATTGAAGGGGAAAGTGAAGAAATATCTCATAGACAAGTTGAATGATAATGAGAAGTTACATTTTTCTCTCATAGATCCCTTTAAAATTAATTCTAGTGATGAACTTAAATATATTACTAAGAACTTATACAACGCTGGAACTGACGCATTTCTCATTGGAGGTACATTAGGTGTTTCTAAAGATAAATTAGATTTTGTTATATCCTTACTTGATGATTATGAAATACCAAAGATTATATTCCCTAGCAATATAAACCTATTATCTGAGAAAGCGGACGCATTGTTATTTATGTCACTATTAAACTCTGATGATATCTATTATATAATAGGGGCGCAAATAGTCGCTGCTCCGATCATTAAAATGTTACAAATGGAGGTAATACCAACTGCTTATGTAATAGTGGGACACGGAGGTACTGCAGCGCATATAGGTAAGGCCAGAGTAATACCTTATGATAATTTTGAGTTGGCAACTGCCTATACTTTAGCTGCGGAATATTTAGGAATGAGTTTCGTTTATCTCGAGGCCGGATCTGGAGCCCCAGAACCAATAAGGCCGGAAATGATATCTTTTATCAAAAATGCTTCCAGTATTCCGCTAATAGTAGGGGGTGGAATAAGAAGCGTAGAAGTTGCTTTAAAATTAGTCGAAGCTGGAGCAGATATAATTGTAACCGGAAATATAATTGAAAGCGACGTTAATAAGGCAATAAAAATAATAAGGGGAATAAAGAATAAATAATACAAAGAAAGGGAGTGATTTATAATGCCTTCCTCAAAGAAGAAAAAAGAAACTGTGCCAGTAATGTCAATGGCAGGGTTAATTAGATATTACGAAGAGGAAAACGAGAAGGTGAAGATAAGTCCTAAAATCGTAATAGGGGCAAGTTTAGCATTAACAATTATCGTTATAGTGATTACAAAACTATTTTAAAGATATAACAGAACATTATTTATGGGATCCCTAGCGGGGGTAACGGGGCAAACCCTGAGGAAACTCCGGCCTCCAACCCTTACAAGAACCCCGTAAGGGGTAGGGATAGAATCCCTGGCTACTACACAGAAACGAAGCCCTAATACTAGATAGATGATTGGACCTACTAGCAAGTAATTGCTAGTAGTACATGATAGATGAAAGTATTAGGGCTTGAAACGGTAGACCTCTTGGGAGCAAGTTGAAGGGGGATGAGCAAAGGGTTGACTCCTTATAGTACGCTTAGTCGAATCCCCTCAGTACAGAAGCCGGGTTATGCTAGGGATCCCTACTAATATATAACGGGAAAACTTGACTGTATTGAAATATACTAATCTAAATATAAAAGTATGTATGGATCTGGACATTAATATTATCTTAATATATGAAGTATTATGCCTTATCAATAAGATCTTGAAACGTTATAAAAGAGAAAAATTAATATTTAGGATAAAATATATTAATTATAATCTCTCTAAAAGCTAATGTTTGTACACTCCTCGTCATCCACATCGTTTTGGAAATCATTTAACTTCAGGATACCTTTATATATTCTTCTTTACAAAATCAATCATGGAAAGTACATTAATTGTCGCAAAGTTCTTATAGCTATATAAAATTAAAACTCTGTGGATAAAAGTGGCTAGTGCAATAGTCCTTATAAATACAGATGCTGGAGGAGAGGAAGAAGTATTCGAAAAGCTAAAAAACATGAATGAAGTAGTAGAAGCGTATGTAGTTTATGGAGTATATGATATTGTAATAAAAGTTGAAACTGAAAATATGGACAAACTTAAGAATTTTATCAGTAATTCTATTCGAAAGATACCAAAAGTAAGATCAACATTAACAATGATAATAATGGAGGGAAGAAGTGTAATAAAGAAATGAAATATGTAATAGGGATTGACGACCACGATTCCTACAAGTTTGGATGCACTACACATTTTTCTGTAATTCTAACCTCCTATTTATATAAAAATCATAGTACTATTTTATTAGACTTACCTTACCTAGTTAGATTAAACCCCAATATACCTTGGAAGACAAGAGGCAATGCGAGCATAAAACTTATTGTTGAGTTTAATGGAACAAAAAAAGAACTAGCAGATATAATTTTTTCATATTCTATTGAATACGTTAAAGATGTTTCACTAGCACTAGAGCATGGAAGAAAACCTGGAATAGCAATTATGGAATATGATAAATATATCACTTTATTCGACAAATTATACGATTTCTATATTAAGGGAATATCAGATATCATTCCTATTGACTATGCGAAAAAATTCGCTGAGAAAAACGATATAGAACTTAGAGGAGATAGAGGTATTATTGGAAGTATTGCTGGGCTAGGAATGAGTGGGGATTACACATATGAATTAATTACTTACAGGAAAAAAGAAAATTGGCTCAAAAAGAGAATGATAAATAAAGATTCAGTAAAGAGGGTTGATGAATCAACGTTTCCGTTAACATTTGCAAATTACGATTACATAAATGACACTCCCCTTATAACTCCACATGGAACTGATCCAATCCTATATGGAATTAGAGGAGCCTCCATACAACATCTAATTAAGGCTATGGAACTAATAGAGTCAAATGAGGATATTGATTTCTTTGCCATTTTTAAGACCAATCAAAGTACTGATATTCACTTCCAAAAAATCGGTAACCGTTTCTACCAGGAAACTAAGAAAGTTGTACAAGTAAAAAATGTAAGGATACTTGAAGGTGGAGATGTAATAGTTGAAACTACTGATAATGACATATTATTTGTGTATAAAGAAACTGGGGAGTTAAATAGTGCAGCTAAATTATTAAAAAAGGGTGACGAAATAGTAGCTTATGGAGCCGTAAAACCATCCATAGCTTATGGAAAGATCATAGAGCTGGAGAGGTTTGAAATATTAAAATTATACGATTTAGAGTTAGTCAATCCCAAATGTCCCAGATGTGGCGGATCTACAAACTCTCTAGGAAAAAATAAGGGATATAGATGTAAAAAGTGTAAATATATTATAAATACAACTAATAAGAGTACAAAAAATATAATGAGAAACTTATCATTAGGAATGTACCAAACTAGATCTTACAGACATCTTACTAAGCCTATATTCTTAGAACTAGAAAACAATAAACCAAGTTTTTATGAGGAGAGAAAGTTCCTAGAGATGTATAGATCAACATTATATAAGCTTGATTATCATCTATAGAAAGTGGACCGGCCGGGATTTGAACCCGGGACCTCTCGGGTGCAAACCGAGCACTCTTCCAGGCTGAGCTACCGGCCCCTCGAATAAAAATAAAGACAAGTATAGGTTAAAAATTTTACCCGTTTATATGCTTAGTTAATCTGTTGAAGATTTTTACTGATCTACTATTAACTTTCAATTATTGATTAGATGTCCAATTTAGGTTTATAATGCCTCTTAACTCTTAATGAAAATTCTACAAGTCCACAAAATACCATTTAAAAGCGAAGTGGGACCCATCTATTTCCTCTGGAAATTACTTAATCTAGCTAATTGAGATAAATAAGATAAACATTATACAAAAGGAATTGATAAGAAGACAATTCTAGGCTTATATCATATTAATAATTTTCCAAACGAAACAATGGGGTAGGTCTCTGGTAAACTTAATTTATATTTACCTTAAGTTCTCCAGTGGAAACAAAGGGGTTTTTTACTCCCCAGTTAAATAACATCCGTCTTAAAAGATGTATCAGTAAAAGTAAGTTAAGAGATGAGTGATATAATTGATGAGGTCATTTCTTCATTCAAGACATCAAGCATCTTCATAAATAGGGAATATTTGTTGCCTGATTATATCCCAGACGAGTTACCACATAGAGAGGATCAGATAAGAAAGATTGCAAGTATTTTAGCTCCATTATATAGGGAAGAGAAACCCAACAATATTTTCATATACGGTCTGACTGGGACGGGAAAGACAGCCGTAGTGAAGTTTGTTTTATCTAAATTACATAAGAAATTTCTTGGTAAATTTAAACATGTATATATTAATACTAGACAGATAGATACGCCATATAGGGTATTGGCTGATCTGTTGGAATCACTAGATGTAAAGGTTCCATTTACCGGGTTATCAATAGCCGAACTGTATAGACGATTGGTAAAAGCAGTGAGAGACTACGGTTCACAAGTCGTCATAGTTTTAGATGAGATTGATGCTTTCGTTAAAAAGTATAATGATGATATTCTATACAAATTAAGTAGGATTAATAGTGAGGTGAACAAGAGTAAGATATCTTTTATAGGAATAACTAATGATGTTAAGTTTGTAGATCTGTTAGATCCTAGAGTTAAAAGTAGTTTAAGTGAAGAGGAGATAATTTTCCCCCCTTATAATGCGGAAGAGTTAGAAGATATTTTGACAAAGAGAGCACAAATGGCATTCAAGCCTGGAGTTTTACCAGATAATGTAATTAAATTATGTGCTGCACTAGCTGCACGAGAGCATGGTGACGCGCGTAGAGCCTTGGATCTTTTAAGAGTTTCTGGTGAAATAGCTGAAAGAATGAAAGACACTAAGGTTAAAGAAGAGTATGTGTATATGGCTAAGGAAGAAATAGAGAGAGATCGAGTAAGAGATATTATATTAACTCTTCCTTTTCACTCTAAGTTAGTTCTTATGGCAGTTGTTTCTATATCCTCCGAAGAAAATGTAGTTTCAACTACTGGTGCTGTATATGAGACTTATCTGAACATTTGTAAGAAGTTAGGTGTAGAAGCTGTTACTCAAAGAAGAGTTAGTGATATTATAAATGAATTAGATATGGTAGGGATACTAACAGCCAAGGTTGTTAACCGGGGTAGATATGGCAAGACTAAGGAGATAGGTTTAGCTGTTGATAAGAATATAATTGTTAGATCTTTAATAGAAAGCGATAGTAGGTTTGCTGATCTCTGGAGTTGATGATGGTTACTTTCCATTATCGTATAAGGGAGGAAAAGGCAAAACTGCACTAGTTGTGGTTACTTTTTACGATTACGAGATTATTGATTTAGATTGGGGTTTCATAACTGTTGATGGAAATGATGCTACTAATGTTTTTAAACAGTTAAGAAAAGGTGATATTGTTATTTTAGATGGTGTGATATTTGCTGGTTTCAACTATATTGTACCTTATTCCGATAGGATGATTTTCTTTTATTCTAAGATGCCGAAAATAGATCTGATTAAAAAGACTCTTATGAAGCACTTCCAATCTGATACGGAAAGAGTAAGAGAGATACTCTATGTTTTAAATAATCTTAAACAGATTCCCACAAAGAGGGGAAACGTTTTTCTTTACTCTACAGTTGAATTAAGTCTTGCTAAATCAATTATAGAGAAATATCAAATTTATTCGAAAATACCGGAGGTGTTGAAGAGTGCTCATATAATCGCAAGTAGTTTGGGAAGGTTTTTAGCTCACTATAAGAAAAAAATATAAAAAATTTACTTATCTGTACCTACTATCTCTCTTAATCTTTGATCCCCTTTAATTTCTAAGATATATTTATATACTGGTTTTGGTACTAGCTCACTCCAATTGTCATTCAAGATTATAAGACGTCTAATATAAGTTGAGTTATATTTTTCTCTATTAAAAGCTGGAGGAATCTCTACTTTATATCCTGCTTCCTTGAATATTCTAACTACTAATGGATTTCTGGCGAATACAACTTCAAATTTAGGGGTATAAGTACTCACGTAGTGTGCCCAAATATTATTCATTAAAATATCTGGCATTGGTATTATATATATTCTAGATAAATCCATTCCAACATCCTTAAGGGAATTTCTTATCATTTCTACTCTTTCTCCTGCGGTAAAGGGATTGGTTACAGTGTGGCTTTCTTGCGAACTACCTACTAAAATTATTAACTCGTCTACTCTCTCTAAGCTCCACTTAATTACATTTAAATGACCTAGATGGAATGGCTGAAATCTTCCTGGATATAACCCTCTAGACAGATCTCATCACCTTCTCTAACGTTTAATTTATCTTTTGCACTCCCTTTATTAATTCCTATCTCGACCAGAAAATAACCGTTGAAGTAGATCAACAACTCGTTTTCCATTCCATAACCGAAGGTTTTCACGAATCTGCACTTATGTTTGGAGTTATTTACTTTTATCTCTATGTTTTCGTCATATTTGAAGTTGTTTAACAAAACTTCTTTGGGTATGCTAGTTGCTACATTTCCGAAATGATCTATGTAAAGTACCTTTCCACAAATTTCACTTTTTGATGGTTTATAGGTAAAATTTAATTTTGTAAGATCTTCGTATCTTACTTGGTTTCCGAATGTATCAATTTCTACTCCAATCGAGATAAAAGCAGCAGCTACGGAGAAGATATCTCTACCGTGGAAGGTATTTGAAATCGTTTTAGCTAAATATAACTTTTCGTTTTTTATCTCTATTATTTTTACTATTTCCTCAGAAGTTATGGCTGGATATAATACACCATTATCTGGTCCTATAAATACGTAGTTTTTTGTTTTTATTATTAAGGGTCTTCTACTAGTACCTACTCCTGGATCTATAACTACAAGAAATATCGTATTCCTAGGAAAATATTTATAAGAGGTATATAATAAATACGCACCTGCAATTAGATTAAAAGGTTTGCTATTTCCACTTATGTATGTGATTTTGGCCTCTGGGTTTATTTTCTTTATTACTGCCTCCATTACCCCGTTATAGTTATCGTTAAGCCCAAAGTCAGTAAGTATTGCTATTTGATTTGGAACTCGCCTCATATTTATCAATTAATAGCTCCAGATAAGATTTTGTCGTTAACTTTCCTTTTATCTTATATTTTCTAATAAAGTTGGAAGTATAGTTCTGGATCTCTTGATCGCTAATTTCATTAATAGCCTCTATTTCTATAAATTGACCTAAGTCCTTGACTAAATCTAATGACACAATAAATGATTTATCTAAGTAATTTATTCTAGTCTTTTTGATAGTTATAACGGGATAAAACCCTATTTTCCTCAGAAGTTCAATTGTTTTATTAAGGTCATTTACAGTTATAGATATTTCTTCTCTAGCCTTTAATGAGGAATGCAATTTAGGCCCTTTATATGTAAGCTCTATTCCCTTGTTGTTAATCCTTATTCTAACTGCTTCATCGGTTATTTTGAAATTTCGGTAAACATAATTAAAATAGACATCTTCTTGTTTTTCTACATCTAATAATTTCATATCCTTTCCTAATGATTCTCTTAACTCCTCTAATGATGGATACTCAACTACTATTTTAACCTCTTTTTCGATCATTATTCTCTGATGGAAAATCGCATAGCGAAGTATTTAAGTGCACATTACAATTTGTTTCAAATTTCTCCTAGCTATAAGGCTAAAAGGTTAGCATCTAAGTACAGATTTTTAGATTATATGATTGAGCGATATTTGAATATGTTTAGTACTGAAGAAGAATTAGAAGAATATTTAAATTCTTGTAGCTTTCCATTAAAAAAGAGCATTAGATGTAATACACTGAAAACTGATTGCAAAAAATTAGAAGAGATAATGTTAGAGAAAGGATTTGTTTTGGAAAAAGTTAAGTGGTTGCAGCATGGCTATGTAGTTAAAAGAACTCCACCTAAGCCATCTTTAGGTTCTACACTCGAGTATCTAATGGGATATTATCATATCCAAGGTCTAGCCTCTATGGTACCTGCATACGTTCTAAATCCTTCATATGATGATTTTGTTTTGGATATGGCTGCAGCACCAGGCGGAAAAACTACACAATTATCTCAAATTATGCAGAATAAAGGTTTGGTGATAGCAGTTGAGAAGAAGCGTAGTAGGATAAGAGCTCTTCTCAGTAACGTTAATAGGCTAGGTGCTGAAAACGTGGTGCTAATTAAAACTGATGCCTTAAATTTAATAAATATAAACAAATCTCAATTTGATAAAATATTATTAGATGCGCCTTGTAGTGGTGAAGGATTAATACAGAAGGACCCTACTAGACGATATAAAACCACAATGGACGACTTAAGGGATTTTGCGCACTTGCAGTTATCTCTAATTGAGATCGCATATGAACTCTTGAAAAAGGGAGGTTATATTGTTTATTCCACATGTAGTGTAGCACCAGAAGAGGACGAATTAATTGTTAATTTCGCTATCGAAGAATTAGGTATGAAGGCAATGAGTGTAGAAGGATATCCTGCCTCTAACGGATATATAGAGTATTATACTACTAGATTTAGTAACGATGTGAAGAATTGTTTAAGATTTTTCCCACATAAGCAAGGCACGGAGGGGTTTTTCTTATGCCTTTTAAAGAAGGAATAAGGATGAGTTTTAGTGAGGCTAGGATAGACGAAGTTAGATCTAAACTTGAGGTTATTTTCTCAAGATATAATTGTATGAATAAATTGAGTGAATTTATATGTAACAAGTCGTTCTATGAACTTAAAGGCAAATATAATCAGCTATTTATGCTTACTAATAATGTAGATAAGGATCGTCTACTAGAGTTCCTAAGTGGTCTATTAAGCAAAGGGCTTCATCCCTACTCTATCGGTATACCAATAATTATTTACGATATGTCTGAGATCTTGCCTACTTTAGCTTTTGGAAGATATTTAGCCGAGATATGTGAGAATAAACTAGTTATATTCAATTACAATTTAATCTATAAGATTATATATAAAAAACCTATATATATCAATTATGCATATAATTATAAAGATGTGATAATTGTAGATAAAATGAATAATTTTATAGCTTATGCAAAGGTTAAAAGTAAGAAGAGAGGAGTGCATGAGGTAATACCAGTTAAAGATATAGGATGGTATTTAAGGCGCGGAGGATAAATATAAAAATTAGAAAGTAGAGGTATTTTTCTAGTATAAGTGACTGGTGATAATAGATGTCAAATGAAGTTGAACAGAAAAAGAATATAAAAACCATTAACGATTTGCCTGGGATTAGTCAGACTGTAATTAATAAGCTAATCGAAGCGGGTTACTCTTCCTTAGAAACCTTAGCCGTTGCATCTCCACAAGATCTAAGTGTAGCAGCTGGCATTCCATTATCTACAGCACAAAAGATAATTAAAGAAGCGAGAGACGCATTAGATATAAGATTTAAGACGGCCCTGGAAGTCAAAAAGGAGAGAATGAACGTTAAGAAGATATCTACTGGTAGTCAAGCATTAGATGGTCTTTTAGCTGGAGGTATAGAAACTAGAACTATGACGGAATTCTTCGGTGAGTTTGGGTCTGGTAAAACACAGCTATGTCATCAGTTAAGTGTTAATGTACAACTACCACCAGAGAAAGGTGGCTTATCTGGTAAGGCAGTTTACATTGATACAGAAGGTACTTTCAGATGGGAAAGAATTGAAAATATGGCTAAGGCTCTAGGATTGGATATCGATAATGTTATGAATAACATATATTATATAAGAGCGATAAATACGGATCATCAGATAGCTATTGTTGATGACTTACAAGAGTTAGTTAGTAAAGACCCTTCAATTAAATTAATTGTTGTGGATTCTGTAACTTCTCATTTTAGGGCAGAGTATCCTGGAAGAGAAAATCTGGCCGTAAGGCAACAAAAGCTAAACAAGCACTTACACCAATTAACTAGACTTGCAGAGGTTTACGATATTGCAGTGATTATAACTAATCAAGTAATGGCTAGGCCAGATATGTTTTATGGAGACCCTACTGTGGCAGTTGGTGGTCATACTCTTTATCATGTACCGGGTATAAGAATTCAACTTAAGAAGAGTAGAGGAAATAGAAGAATAGCTAGAGTTGTCGATGCTCCACATTTGCCAGAAGGAGAAGTAGTGTTTGCATTAACTGAAGAAGGAATAAGGGATGCGGAAGAGTAAAAGTTAATATTTTATGTGTTATTATAGTCTATTTTACTTATGGATATTTTATGGGCACCATGGAGAGCTAAATATATTTCTGAAACTAGCAAGGTAAAACAAGATGAATGCTTATTTTGTAGAGTAATAAAAGAAGAAAATGACGAACAAAATTACATAGTATATAGAGGAAAACACGCTTTTATAATACTCAACGCTTTTCCCTATAATACCGCTCATGTGATGGTTGTTCCTTACAGACACGTCCCTTCAGTTGAGCTTTTAAGTAATGATGAGGCATTAGACATATTTACTTTATCTACTATTGCAATAAGAGCTATAAGAGATATTTATGCTCCAGACGGTTTTAATATAGGCGTAAACATAGGTAGAGTGGCAGGAGCAGGTATAGAATCTCATATTCACGTTCATATCGTGCCGAGATGGAATGGTGATTCCAATTTTATGCCGGTCATTTTTAACACTAAGGTCATGCCAGAAACACTCAGCGATACGTTTAAAAAATTAAATACAAAAGTTAATGAGATTATGAAGAAGCCCTCGAGATCTGAGTAATTGATGAAGGCAGGGTTTTACAGATGAATTACTTAGAATATTTTGATAGAATTAGACTAGCAAAAGAGAAAATAGAAAAATATGTGCATATTACTCCAATAGATTATTCTACAACGTTTTCCAGAATTATAAACGCAAAAGTTTATCTTAAGTTGGAAAATCTACAGAAAACTGGATCATTCAAAGTTAGAGGTGCCTTTAATAAGTTATTATCTTTAAAGGAGGAAGAAAAAAAGAATGGCGTTATTGCAGTTTCAGCAGGTAATCATGCTCAAGGAGTTGCTTATGCAGCCTCCACGTTAAATATCAAATCGACTATAGTGATGCCAGAAACAGCTCCAGCTTCCAAGTATTTAGCTACAAAATCCTATGGGGCAGAAGTAGTTCTTTATGGTAAGTACTTGCATGAGAGTATGAAGAAAGCGGAAGAATTGATTCAAAATACTGGTTTAATATTTGTTCATCCTTATAGTGATTTAGATGTGATAACGGGTCAAGGTACCATAGGATTAGAATTGTATGATATCGAACCAGATTACGTAATTATTCCAATAGGGGGTGGAGGATTGATTTCTGGTATAAGTATAGCTTTAAAGTATAGATTCCCAAACGTCAAGATAATAGGCGTTCAGTCTTCTTCTTCTCCTTCAATGAAGGTTTCTAAGGATCTTGGGAGGCTTGTAGAAATAGAGCCTAGTTATTCCATAGCTGATGGCATATTGGTTAAGTCTCCTTCTGAATTAACCTTTAGTATAATTAATGAGTTAGTAGATGATATAGTATTAGTGGATGATGAAGAAATAGCTGAGGCAATAGTTTTACTACTTGAAAGAAGTAAAACGCTAGCAGAAGGAGCAGGAGCTGCAGCATTAGCGTCACTAATTTCAGGGAAGGTTAAAGTAAATGGAATAGACAAAAAAGTAATTTCATTAGTAAGTGGGGGAAATATTGACTTATCATTATTGTCTACTCTAACAGAGAAGTTTTTATATAGACAAAAAAGGGTAGTCAAAGTGAGGGTAATAGTTCCAGATAAGCCAGGACAGTTAAATAAAGTATTAAGCTATGTAGTTAAGATCAGAGGTAATATAATAGATATTGTTCATGATAGGCACAGTAGTGATGTATTGCCTGGATACACTAAAATATATATAACTTTCGAGCTTCAGTCTTCAGAGGCTATTACCTTACTTCTGACAAATCTGGCAAACGAGGGAATAGACGTGAAAATTGTAGAATAGTTTATAAGTCTTCTATGTAGAGATTTAGGTGGTAGATGCGGATGGAATTTATTATTTAGGTCCAGAGGGAAGTTTTACACACGAAGCAGCTAGTTTGTTTAAAGGAAAAGATCTTAAGGCAGAATCAACGATATCTTTAGTATTTAAGAGAGTTTATGAAAGAGAAAGTTCAATAGGCATAGTTCCCATAGAAAATAGCCTCGAAGGACCAGTAAATGAAACGCTTGATAATCTCTACAATTATGATAATATATATGTTATAGGCGAGATTGAGAAAAAGATAGAACTAGTTCTAGCAGCAAGAAGTGATAATTTGAGTCAGATTAAGAGAATATACTCGCATCCTCACGCATTTAACGAAGCTAGAGAAAAGTTAAAGGAATTAGGCTTTAATGAATATATACCTGTAGAAAGCACTTCAAAAGCAGCAAAGATTGTGTCTCAAGATTCAGAGGCAGCAGCTATTTGTTCTAATTTTGCAGCCAAACTTTATAATTTGAAAGTTCTCATTACTATTAGCTCACATAATAACTATACTAGATTCATAGTTCTATCTAAGGAAATGAACTCTAATGGAAATAAGTCCATGATATTATTTACTGTTCCTCATAAACCTGGTGCTCTTTATAAAGTTCTTCAAGTATTTTATGAGTACAACATAAATATTTCGATGATCTATTCTAGACCACTGAAATCTATACCTTGGCAATATTATTTTTATTTAGAGTATGAAGGCGGTATCTCAAATCGTGAGTTTATTGAAAAGCTAGTTAAATCCACATCTGTATTAAAAATAAAAGGATCTTTCTCTAAGCTAAATAACGATCCCGGGTTTTAGATTCTCTAGGCTAAATAGTATCATGTAACTTCTTGAATTTGTTTCTTTTGAAATCTCTTTTGCTACGTTTCTTATAGTCTCTTTCTTGCTCGCATGTATCATACTATAGCATAAATATTTCCAGTTTTCATCATTAGATTCTCTAAGTACTACGTGCGTAGCTTCTGGAATGTTTAAAGCTAGTTTTTCACAAGCTTGTTCTACATTACTAGTATCTAGTAGAACCATGCCGTTTTCAACTATTCCTATTTTCTCTCCATTAAGCGTTGCTCCATAATCTTTAATTACATTTTTATCATATAATTCCTTAATTAATTCGACCAATTCATCTTCTTTCATTTTGTATTTTTCCGCTATTTCTTTAAATGGTCTTTGTGAGATTTTTAGTGGATAAGATAACTCGGTTAGTAGTTGTTTGTTTATCCCTAATTCTTCAGCAGTAGGAACTTTACTAAGACTCCTTATGGTATTATTAGGACTCCATGATACACCTCTTATAACATCGTATTTTACGCTTAATTTCAATGTTTTTTTAGAATATAATATAACATAATCATTACTCTCTACATGACTAAGTAATTCTTTAACATTCTCGTTTAATGTATCTCTATCATTTGCCTTTAAAACAAACCATATGTTAAACTTTGGATGATCTCTAACATAATTGTGAGTTAATTCTCTGATTCCTAGTGCAATCTTTCTAAACTTTTCTATTTTATCTTGAGGTATACGTGCTGCAATTAACGCCCCATCCATTCCTTTTGCTCTAAAACTAACATACATACCTATTCTTTTGATTATACCATCTTCCAATAATTTTTTAACTCTATTTAATAATTCCTCCTCAGATATTTTTAAACCGTCGCTAATAATATTAAAAGGTTGAGGATCAAAGGGAAATTCGTACTCTAGTTTCATTAATATTTCCTTATCAATATCTGAAATTTCGACTAAATTCATAATTTAAAAAGTGATAACGTGATATATTAATCTAACCCTAGTTTTATAGCGATACCTCTAGCAGCTAGTATTCCAGTTGCCGCAGCGACATTTATCCCCCTAGAAAGTCCAGTTCCATCACCGGCTGCAAATAGATTATCAACCACAGTTTCCATGTTATTATCCACAACAGCCCTAACGCTATAATATTTTATTTCTGGTGCATATAACAGCGTATTAGAAGAGAATATACCTGGTGCTATGCTATCTAACCTTTCTAAACCATCTATTAGATTATCTACTACCCTATAAGGAAGTCCCATGCTTATGTCTCCCGGTGTCACATCTCTTAGAGTGGGTTTTACAGTGGATCTATTTATTCTCTCCCATGTGCTCCTTCTTCCTTTTTGAAAATCTATAAGTCTCTGTAATATTGGTTTACCGCCACCTAGTCTAGTCATTAGTCTAGCTATACTTTTACCGTATTCTATAGTATCCTCAAGTGGATCTGAAAGCTTAATAGTTGTTAAGAATGCGAAATTAGTATTATTACTCTTTTTATCGACATAGGTTTCTCCATTAACTCCAATAGTTCCATCATCATAAACCTCTTTCATAATATATCCTCTTGGGTTAACACAGAACGTTCTTACTTTATCATCATATCTCTTAGAGTATAGTATAACCTTAGGATCCCACACAGCTTCTGTAAGTTCGTCAAATACAAACGACTCTGTTTCTACTCTGACTCCTATATCTAACGGTCCTGGTATGGTATCTACTCCTAATTTTTTAGATTGTTCATAGAACCATTTAGCCCCGGCTCTACCTGGAGCTACGAGGACTATTCTAGATTCTATTTCGCCTCTTGAAGTTTTGAGAAAGAATTTGTTCCCCTTCTTTTCTATGTCTATAACCTCAGTTAGCTCACCAATTTTTATTCCCCTCTTCTCGACATAGTTTACAATATTCTCTATTATTAGTGGTGTTTTATCAGTTCCCATATGCCTTTGTCTAATTGGAACGAACTCAGCACCTACTTTTGCAGCTCTTCTTTGTATCTCTCTGACTTTTTCCATATTTGGTTCGAATACTCTGTCCTTCGGCGCTCCAAATTTTACAAAAATATCGTCAACGTAATTTATTAATTCTTGTGCCTTATCCCAACTTCTCGTTATTTCATGTAATTCTCCTCCAATATCTGGCCTTAGGTTTATTATTCCACTACTGAACGTTCCCGCTCCTCCAAAACCATACATGATATGGCATGGATCACAAAATGTACATTTCTCTTTTGGTGATAGAAGTGGGCAAGTTCTTTTACTTGCTCTGGCTCCCTTATCGACTAACAGTATCTTATAGTTAGAGACGTTATCTTTAGCTAAACCCGCTAGTTCATATGCAGCAAATAGCCCTGCAGGCCCTCCTCCAATTATTACAACATCATAAGAGCTCATCTACCCCACCTCCTCTCTGAGATCTATCATGTCATATGCGTCCTCTCCAGTTCCAATAAGCCCAATAGGCGTTTTTAGCTCTTCTTCTAATTCATCTAGCCACTTCCTAGCCTCAGCAGGTAATTTTTCATATTCTCTTACTCTATATGCGTCCTTAAATAAGGTGTCTAGTTTAGTTATCGCAACTATTGTAGCTGAATTTATTCTGATTGCTTCCCTAGCAAGTTTAACGTTAAATGGCGCTACTCTTCTTAATCTTCCAGTTACGGTACCATATTCCGTTAAACCGAGTTTTTTTGCATCTTCTTCTGTTAACTCACCTTCCAGTGGACCTTTTCCTACTCTGGTAACGTAACTCTTGAAGGTAATTATTATGTGATCCACATATTTTGGTCCTATTCCAGCCTCGCTTAATACCCCTGATGCAGTAGTGTTTCTACTAGTTACGTATGGATATTCGCCATGGTACAGACTTAAATAGTGTCCTTGCGTTCCTTCTATAAGAATATTATGACCATTATCTAAGTAATCCAATATTTTATTAGGAACATCTATGATAAACTTTTCAAGTTCTTTATAATCTTTTGCTAACTTTAATTTTCTTAATATTCTTTTGCTCTCTGCATAACCGACGCCTTGGCCAGTGCTTCCAATTACATTCATAAGATAAGGGTCGTTTTTCTCATCTCTTATCTCATCTTCGGTTATAATTCCAACATGAGAATCAATATATAATCTATCATAAGTTTCTGTTTCCCTCATCTCTTTAAATAGGGCGTCTAACGATGTGAGCGCCCCAGGACCTAGAGCTAATTCGGTAGATTTATTTATAAATGCAGATGGGATGATCCTTAGCTTCCATATCCTCCCTGAATATGTAACGGTATGCCCGGCATTAATAGATCCCGTCCTCACGCTTAATTTTGGTCTATCTTTAATACCCAAATATGCCGCTACTTTTCCCTTTCCTTCATCACCAAAAAATCCTCCAATAATTAATTCTAGCATTAAACACCGTTTTGTATACCTCTACTTTATCTTATTTAAGTATATCTATGCCTTATCTGTCATTATAGAAACCTAGATACTTCGATAACATCTTCTTAATTAACGTAAAAATCATAATGACATATTAAGTTAGTATTTTTTCGGTAAGATTATTTATTATAGCATGCTTTATCTCTAATGCTATTCTTCTTCCTAAACTTATTGGCTTTCCGAAGTAAAATTTAGAGTATTGACTCCCAGTTCCCATATATACATTTGTACCACCTCCAATTCTTGGGGCAACATCGTATACGACAAGATCCAAATCTGGGGTCACCATAACTTGTAGAGTAAAGGGTCCTATTATCCCAGGGGGCTCAAGTTTTTGTGTGGCGTCTACAAACCTATATCCTATCTCAAAGACTTTTTCCAACAAGCTTTCTCTTATTGTTACTGGCTCATGGCCAACCTCTATTAGTTTTGGTATCCTACCTAATTTTATTTGAATGTCAGCAGGCAATCTATATAAGCTATCCCAGTCACTTTGAATTCTTCTATCCACGCTTATTAATTCTAATCTATTAAATATTGGGCTGTAGAAGTAGTTAAGATTAAAGTGAGCTCCAAACACAAATTCCTCTATTACCATATTTTTTAAACCTTCATTATCTATTACGTTATTTCTCAATAATTCGTTGAGTTTAGCTTCGAAATCTTCCTTGTTTACAGCGAAAAAGAATCCTCTCTCAACTTTCCTTTTGGCCTCAGGTAGTTTAACTATTACTGGTCTATCAATCTCTTCTGGTTTGAATAATTTGGGTATAGAGATCTTCGCCTCATTTAGTATTTTATAATAATTTTTCTCACCTATCCTTTCTTCCCATCGTAACATATATCTATTGCCGAAGACTTTCGTTTTCATTTTTTCTATTCCATCATAACCTACATAAACCGCTAAGCTCCTATTAGGAACAATTATGGCATTTTCGCTGAGTAGTATACTTTGTACCTTATCTGAGATTATTTCTTTGAAATCTTCCAAAATTATGCATTTATCCATGATTGCTTTAAATTCCAAATAAGGTCTTTCTCTTCCCTTTTTACACAGCCCTATTGTTTGAAAACCTTCATCTTTAGCTCCATCGAAGACGTCAAGTGCAGAATGACTAGCTAATGCAGCTATCTTAACATTCATTTAGCTCACCACGAGGCTTAACTTATCTTTTTCGTTTGCGACTCTGATTTCTCTTGCGATCCTTCTTCCTATACTCATGGGCTCATCCCAGTAAAGCCAACTATATGGACTCCCATTTACGTATAAGTTAGTTCCAGCAACTATTCTTCCAGAGAACTCGAAAACAACTATATCTGAATTATCAGTTATTATTGACTCTAAACAAAATGGTCCTATCATCCCTGGAGGTACTAATTCCTTAGTAGTTCTAACGAAGTTATTAGCGTACTCTAAAGCAACTGGTAGTAAGCTCTCTCTAGCTACAGCTGGAATATTGCCAACAACTACAAACGTAGGGTTTATCTTAAGTTCTTTCATATACTCAAAAGGAAGCCTTCTAAGTCCATCTATGTTAGTTTCGTATCTTATATCTATTCCGAAGATTTCTGTTCTATTTATAATGTCACTATAGAAAAATTGAAAATACATCGGAACTCCTACGACATACTCTTGGATTATTACTTCATTTTCGTCTCTTATCATTTTACTCTCAATGAGCTTTTGAATTCCTTCTTTTACTTCACTTTTATTCCTAGCTAGGAAGTATCCCTTACCCCCTTTAGCTCCGTTAAGCTTTACGATTACTAATCTATCCACATCTTCTGGTCTTTCAAATATCTCTGGAATCTTTATGTTTGACTTTCTAAGTAGTTCCATTTTCTTTTTCTGATCTGCTTCCCACTCGAATATTTTCTTGTTTCCAAAAATTTTTGTCTCAATTTTATCTACTCTTTCCTTGCCTAGGTATTCTACTAAACTTCCATGTGGGATTAATATACCATAATCCTTAATACCATTAATTATAGATACTGCTTCATCTAGGCTAGCATATGCATAAATGTTATCAATAAAACTAAAATTTTTGTAGAAATTTTCTCTTTTATTATCAGTTATTACCATAGTTTGAAAACCTTCCTTCTTGGCTCCATGTAAGATCTGTAATGCAGAATGACTACCGATTGTTGCGATTATCATTGTTGTGAGATTACAGTATAAGTTAATAAATGTTGAACATACTTTACAATTAGCCATGGAGGATAGTATATGTCCTTTAGAATGGAGATACGGTAGTAATGAGATGAGAAAGTTTTTCAGTAGAGAAGAAATCTTGAAAAGGAGAATTCAAGTAGAAATAGCGTTATTAAAAGCATTAACCAAATATGGTTTAGTAAAAGAGGAAGACGTTCAAAAAGTTGAGAAAGCTTCATTAACAATAAGACCAGAGGAAGTAGATGAACTTGAATCAAAAATTGGTCATGATGTAATGGCTATGGTAGTCTTAATGGCAGAAAGAAGTGGAGATTCTGGAAGATACGTTCATTTTGGGGCAACAAGTTATGATATTGTAGATACAGCTTATGCGTTAGTATTTAGAGACGCAATAAGATTAGTAAAGACAAAAGTAGTAGAAATATTGGAAATGATGGTTAGTTTAGCAATTAAGTATAAAGATTTAGCAATGGTAGGAAGAACTCATGGGCAGCATGCATTGCCTATAACATTAGGCTTTAAAATTGCAAATTATATCTATGAATTTTCTAGATCACTAGAGAGGTTAAATGAGGTTGAGAAAAGAATAGTAAAAGGTAAAATGGCAGGTGCAGTTGGCACGATGGCAGCTTGGGGCAATATAGGGTTAGAAATAGAAGAGAATGTTATGAAATTTTTAGGATTAAGACCTCATGAGATTTCAACTCAAGTTGCTCCACGAGACGCATTTGCAGAATTAACTTCTGATCTTGCAATTTTGGCATCTCAATGTGATCGATTCGCATTAGAAGTTAGGGAACTAATGAGACCGGAAATAAATGAAATAAGTGAAGGCGTAGAAGGTCGTGTAGGAAGTAGTACTATGCCTCAGAAGGAAAATCCAGTCACGTCAGAAAAGATTGGGGGTTTAGCAAAAGTTTTACGCTCTCTTGTCGTAGCGTCACTAGAAAATATTCCATTATGGCACGAAAGAGATCTGACTAACAGTTCGTCAGAGAGGATAATAATATCACATGAATTTCTAGTTATTGACGAAATATTAGATAGTATGATAAGTCTTTTGAGGAATTTAAGGGTTAACTTCGAGAATATTGAAAAGAATTTGAACTTAACTAAAGGACAAATAATGGCAGAAAGTCTGATGATAAACTTAACCTTAAAGGGCATGAAAAGGCATGAAGCTCATCAATACGTTAACAAACTGACGTCAAAAGTAAGACAAACTGGAAAAACGTTATTAGAGGTTTGCCTAGAGGATAGTTTAATTTTAAGTTATTTCTCTAAGCAAGAACTTGAGAACGTACTTAATCCTAAAAACTACTTGGGTTCCTATGATAAATTAATAGAGAGAGCTATTAGCTATGCAAAAGGCGTAATCAAAGGTTCAGAAATACGAGAAGCTCAAGATAGATGATATAAGGTTCGCATTTTAAGCTTTAAATAATCCATTGAATATATAGTAAAATGATGCCGCCGTAGCTCAGCCTGGTTAGAGCGCCGGCCTCGTACCCAAAGTGAGATAGCCGGCGGTCGCGGGTTCGAATCCCGCCGGCGGCTTGGAATCTAATTATTTATGGGAAATAAATTAAGACTTTGATAAGTAACTTGTATTTTGTGAAACTAAAAAACATAGGCGAGCACGAGTTTATTAAGAGATATATTAAGAATTATATGGACATTAAATTATTAGATGATGTATTCATCAATGAAAAAAGAGGATATAAGGTGGATGGATTTAAGCTGTCGTACGCTTTTCCATTTATGTCACTCTACGATATTGGATGGAAGGCAATTTCAGCCTCTACCAGTGACATTATAGCGAAGGGAGTTAAACCTGAATTCTATTTAATTTCATTGGGCTTACCTCCTGATTTCGATGTGAATAAAGCAGAGGAACTTATTGGCGGTATATCTGATGCTATTCATTATTATGGAGGAAGGTATGTAGGAGGAGATTTAAATGATTCCGATTCTAATGGCTGGGTTGATGTTTTTGTAGAAGGAGAAGTTTTATGTGATATTAGTGATAAAGTTATTGATGATGGTGATCTTTTAGTAATTGGTGACTATATTGGTTATACCACTAATGTTTTTATTTCTTATATAAACAATTTTAATATACAAATCTTGCCAGAATCGTTACTTAAAGTAAAACATCCTATCGTTAAAAAGTCATTACTATTTTTTATGAAAAAATACTGCAAGTTCATTAAATATTCTACTGATATTAGTGACGGTCTTATGGTATCTTTATATAAAATAGTTGATAATTTCAACTTAGGGATAAATATTACCGAAATTCCAATAGATAAAAATGTCTTCAACTCGTTAAAGCTTCGCTTAAATTTAACTGAACTCGATATTTTAAAATACGCTGGAGAAGAGTTTTTGCCTTTACTTATTATAGACAAAAATTCCCCAGTGAAGGAAATGCTAGCTGAACTTCAATATCTAGCGTTTAATCCATTAATTATCGGACAAGTTATTCATGAAAATAGATTAATAACATATAAAAATACCGTGATTAAAAATACTGGATGGGATAATTTCATCGGTTGGTATTAACTGAATGTATGTAAGTCAAAGAGAATATCTTTATATATAAAGATCGCAAATCTTACTTTCAATGGCTCAGATAGTAAATACTGAAAGGCATTCCAGACTTTTGCCTGCACCGTCAAGTTTCGAGGAAGGAGTAGTCAAATTTGGAGATAAAGAAATTAATATAGGAGGACCCTTACCAACATTAGCTAAAGATGAGAAATTAGTTAGAGTAACTCATTCACTATGTCCAGCATGCTATAGGCTATTACCAGCTACTATATTTGAAAAAGAAGGGAAATTGTTCATAAGAAAAATATGCCCAGAACACGGAGAATTTGAGGACTTATATTACGCAGATTCTAGTCTATACTATAAGTTTGACTATTGGGAGTATGAAGGAAAAGGACCTAAAGTCCCCTATGTTGACTTGAAATCTCCCTGCCCTTATAACTGTGGATTATGCCCGATGCATCATCAACACTCAGCATTAGTTAATTTAGTGATAACAAATAGATGTGACTTATCTTGTTGGTATTGTTTCTTCTATGCTGAAAAGGCAGGATATGTTTATGAACCTACGTTAGAGCAAATTAAGTTTATGGTAGATCAACTAAAGAAACAAGATATTACGCTTGTTATCCAAGTGACTGGAGGAGAGCCTACATTAAGGGAGGACATAATAGAAATAATAAAGATGCTTAGAGAAAATGGTGTAAAACATATTCAATTAAATAGTTGGGGAGGCACTTTTGCTAAACTGTATTTAGAAGATCCCGATAAGGCAATTAAATACGCTAGAGCTCTTAGAGAGGCTGGAGTAAATACTGTATACATGAGTTTTGACGGTACAACTAGAAAAACTAATCCTAAGAATCATTGGGAAATTCCCTACACGTTAGAAGTATTCAGAAGAGCAGGAATGACAAGTGTTGTGCTAGTTCCTACTGTAATAAAGACAGTTAATGACAATGATCTAGGGAATATAGTTAAGTTTGCAGCATATAATATGGATGTAGTTAGATCAGTAAACTTCCAGCCAGTGAGCTTAACCGGAATGATGAAAAGGAATATGAGAGCTAAATTCAGAATCACGATACCCGAAGTTATAAAGAACATAGAAGAACAAACTGATGGTGAGATAACTAAGGATAGTTGGTATCCAATAGGTACTTCTGTTGTCTTCTCAAGGCTAGTTGAAGCTTTAACTGGTAAGGAGCAATTCGAAATGGCTAATCATCCTTCTTGTGGAGCTGGAACATATGTATATGTAGAATGGAGGAATCACGAACCTCACTTCATACCAATTTCGAAGTTTATTGATTTAGAAGGTTTGCTAGAATATCTTAAAGAGAAAGAAGAAGAGTTAAGGGAAGGCGCTAATAAGGTATGGGTTGCAAGTAAAGTATTGTATAGTATAAGGAAGTTCATAGATAAAGAGCAAGGACCTAAGGACTTTGATGTATATAAGATGCTCTATAACATAATAATTCATCATAACTACGAAGCACTTGGAGAGTGGCACTATAGAACATTATTCTTAGGAAGTATGCACTTCATGGACTTATATAATTACGATGTACAAAGAGTGATGAGATGTGATATTCACTATGTTGTTCCGGATGGTAGAGTAATTCCATTCTGTACCTATAATGTATTAAACGATTTGTATAGAGATAAAGTATTAAGAGAATATCAAATACCCCTTGATAAATGGACTAAGGAACATGGAGAGAACTCATTGGGCGATGCTATAAAGTATAAACGTATTGCTTCAACCTTAGAGAATTCCGAGATCTATAAGAACACTTACAAATCCTTCCAACAGATGTGACATATATTAATCAAAAGTATTTTTCTAATGTAGTTTTTTCTTGTTTTCTAAGCTGTTGTTTTTTATTTGGAATTAAATCTTTGAACCAAACTCTTAGATTACAATCAATTCGCTTTTTGCATAATGTGCAGCATTCATAGCAAACATTAATTTTGAGTACTGAGCAGTATTTCGTTTCCTTTATTTTTCCACAAGATTGACAACTTTCCTCGAATACCATTTTAATCACTCACTGATCTACATTTGTTTACATCGCAAATATATTTTATGTATTTAGAATATTGTGTGATCTTTGTATTACTTCCAGAAAACAAGACATCATTATATTTTACCACTATATTTCCATTAGTGATATTTTTACTAAGGAGTATTAAAAGATTATCCAAAATATATTGTTTCTGCTTAATTTCTAATGATATTGGGGATGGGGTATATAATCTATTTTCGCACTCACCTTTTCTGATCATTATAGAATCTGGAAAATGTGCTATTGTAATTGGTTTAAATAAATTATAAATATAGTATAATCCACCACTATTTTCAAACTTACAGCTTGTTAATATGACGTACTTTAGTTTATCCTTTCCCTTTAAGATCTCTAAAAGGCTCTCTATTACGTATCGAATGTTAGCACCAGTTGTAGTGTCAATAAGTGTATAATAATTTTTTTCGTCATCATAAACTAGATATGCATTGGTATCATTATCGTCTATTAACTTACCACCTATGACGTAAACATTTCTTTGAATTTTAGCTATACTCATACTTTAAAAAGCACCATAAGATTTATATCTTTGTTTATGAATTTATCCTTCCAAGTATCAGTATTAGTTGCTATTATAAGAGCCCCTACTACACTTGCATTCGCTTTACCTATCAAGTTGTAAAGTGAAAGTAGGGTTTTTCCACTTCTAATTACATCATCAACTATAAGTATCTTATCCTTTTTTGAAATATAATCACCCCTTATGTAAAGTGTTGAAATTACGCCATTACTTTCTCTGATATTCTCCTCAATATATTGTATCTGAGTAGAGTCCTTATGTTTTTTCGATATTATGAGTGGTTTTTCTAATATTGAAGCTACTATTGTAGCAAATGGGATTCCGTTTGAGGCAATGCCTACTATTTTTGTTACATCACTAACTTTATTTAATTTAATTAAATATAATTCTAGAAATGTTTTTAGTAAGTTAGGATAAAATAGCAAATTAGATACATCTATGAAATCATCTTCATAAACTCTTATTTTTCTTATAAAGAAGTTATATAGAAATTCCTTATTCTTTATCCTTGTAACGATTTCTAAAGCTTGTCTCTCGCTAGGTATTGTTCTCCCGTTAACGTATCTACATATCAAACTTTCTTGAATATTGAAGAATTTGGACAATTCTTTGTAAGTATAAATGTTTTTCAATTCTTTTAAGATATCTACACTAAATAGCCTAAGCCGTAATTCTTTTTCCTTTATTTGATTACTCTGTAACATAAAAATCTCCATGTTAAGTTAAACCTAGCTTCTTTTTTATTATTTCAACTGTCATTTGAGGGTCAGCTCTTTTCCCCGTCTTCTTCATTACCATACCTACTAAATAATTTACAACTTTTGGATCTCTCTTAGCTTTCTCTACAGCCTCTTTCTCTTCATTTAATACTTCATCTATAATCCTTTCTAAGTAGTTCTCATCTTTGATGTTTGTCATACCCTTTTCCTTAATTAGTTGTCCCGGAGTTTTTCCAGTTAAGATCATTTCAGGTAGTAGTTCTTTTACTATTTTTATTGATATTAAGCCAGAATCTAAGTATTCAAATAGTTCAATGATATGATTAGCTTTGGCTTTACTTTGTGTTACTGTGATATTATTTTCGTTAAGCCATCTCATGTAATCGTTAATTAGCAGATTTGCGACTTTGGCATAGTTTTTATAGTTGTTTGTGATTTCTTCAAATAAATCTGCTAACGCTTTTTCATTAACTAAAACTTGAGCTTGATATGGAGTAACGTTGTATTGTTTTACAAATCTCTCCGCTCTCTGGTCTGGTAACTCTGGCATTTCACGTTTAAACTTCTCGATAAGCTCTGGTGTTATTGAGTATGGCGGTAAATCTGGATCTGGAAAATATCTATAATCCTCCTCAGTCTCTTTAGTTCGTAAAGGTACTGTAACTCTCCTTTCGTTATCCCAATGTCTAGTCTCTCTTTCTATCTTGATACCTTGTAGTATACTAGCTCTCTGTCTTGCAATTTCATAATTTATAGCATCCTCAACGTCTTTAGGAGAACCCACATTCTTAACTTCCACTCTCTCTCCTCCTTTTACTGATATATTTACATCAGCTTTCATTGCACCTTCAATACCACAATCACATACACCTAAATGTTCTAGGATTGACCTTAATTTTTCTAGGAAGAATCTGGCTTCTTTAGCAGACCTTAGATCTGGTTCTGTTACAATTTCTAACAATGGTGTACCAGATCTATTATAGTCTAGTAACGTATATTTGCTAGTTAGTATAGAACCAGTAGGGTAGACTATCTTTGCCGGATCTTCTTCTATATTTATTCTTCTAATTCTTATGATTTTATCATTTAATTTGATATAACCGTCTTTGGCTATGGCCATACTACCTGGTCCATCATACTGAGATATCTGATAATTTTTAGACATATCTGGATAAAAATAGTGTTTTCTATCGAAAATCAATTTTTCAGCAATTTGACAGTTAAGGGCTAATGCAGTTAAGATACCGTATTTTACTGCATTTTCATTTAATACGGGAATAGCCCCAGGTAATCCTAAACATACGGGACAAGTTACTGTATTCGGGTCTTTTCCAGTATAATCCGATGGACATGAACAGAATAGTTTAGTTTTCAATGCAGTTATATGAACATGAACTTCTAATCCTATTTTTACATCATCATCCGTATCTCATCACCCAAATGCTCTATCTCCAGCGTCTCCGAGACCAGGCAAAATATAACCTTTATTATTAAGTTCAGGATCAATTGCGACTGTGAAAAGATAAATAAATGGATATTTAGAGAGAATTTTGTTGACCCCATATTCTGAAGAAATTATTGATACAATATATATTCTTTTAGGATTAGCTTTCACAACTTCTTCAAGTACCTTTAACATAGTACTTGCTGTTGCAATCATAGGATCTGCAATTATTACATTATCAACTTTAGCTCTTATATCTGGTATTTTTTTGTAATATATATAAACGTCCATATCTTTTGGTACTTCTTTCCCATCAACTTCTACTCTACTTGCCCCTATCACACCTTGTCTCGCTTTAGGAAATGCTTTAAGTAAACCCTCAACTAAGGGTACTGCAGCCCTTAATATGTTTATAATGACTATGTTGTTTAGGTCTGTTATGTCTACCCCTTTAGTTTTCACACCTAGTGGTGTTTCAACTTCTACTATTTCATAATCTAATGTATTTGATATTTCGTAGCCTAATATTCTCCCTAATCTTACCAAATTTTTCCTAAAGTTAATTTGATCGGTATATTTATCCCTAAGTTGTGTTAATATATGTAATGTTATTGGTTTATCGATTACGTATAATGGCATTAGTTTTTGTTACCTCTTAGTTGTTATTTTTCTAGCTTCCCTCTCTGTCTCTCTTAATATTAGAATATCACCTACTCTTACTGGTCCCTTTACGTTTCTAGTAAGTATTCTCCCTTTATCCCTACCCTCTAATACCCTTACCCTTACTTGGGTAACTTCTCCAGTTACACCAGTCCTATCCAAAATTTGGATAACTTCAGCTGGAAATCCAAATTCTTCTATTATAGATGAACCTTGTGATTGCTGGGTTTTTTCACTCATTTTTCCACCAGCTATTACTATGAACAATTCACTTAAATACTTCACCCATATTGTTTATTTGTGGTTTAAATGCCTACTACTAGGCAATGTAGTTTCTGTGGTCATGAAATACCTCCAGGAACTGGATTAATGTATGTAAGGAATGATGGTACAATCTTGTGGTTTTGTTCAAGTAAGTGTAGGAAATCAATGCTGAAGTATCATAGAGATCCAAAGAAGTATAAATGGACTACTAGATATATGAAGGTTCGATGAAAAATGGTTGCACAAAGAACATTTGTAATGATAAAGCCAGATGGAGTTAAGAGGGGATTAATAGGCGAGATAATTAGTAGATTTGAGAAAAGGGGATTAAAAATTGTATCTCTTAAAATGGTGAAAATGTCAAGGGACACAGCTGAAAAATTGTATGAGGAGCACAAAGGAAAAAGTTTCTTTGAAGAACTTGTAAATTACGTGACCTCTGGTCCAGTAGTATGCATGGTGATAGAAGGCGATGACGTAGTGCAAGTGATAAGGCGAATGATTGGTAATACAGATCCTAAAGAGGCACCTCCTGGCACTATAAGAGGAGATTATGCGTTATCTAAGTCAGAAAACGTCATTCATGCATCTGATTCTATTGAAAAAGCTCAGCGAGAGATGTCGTTATTCTTCGATAAATCAGATCTGTAATCCTAATCCATATAAAGGATCTTCTTTTCTCTTTATTCTTATTATTTCTTTTATTACTTCCCTCATATCATCTGTAATAGAACTTGGATACTTGTTGACTAATATCTCGAGGTCTTCTTTAGGTACGTCTGTGTATAAAACATCCCCTTCATTTACATGTCTCCCAATCATTATATTGCCTTTAATTGATATTGCAACTTCCATTCCTTTAGTGGCTCTTTCTAGACTTTTCTTATTATCCTGGATTTGTAGTACCTCACCGACTCTCCTTCCATCTTCCTTAATTAACGGATACTTAGGTCTTATAATGCCTCCTATAACCTCAATACCTACTACTACTGGGTCACTGCGTCTAAATACATAACCCGGCAAGATCTTTATTTTCCCTGGCAATATTAATGTGTCAAACGTGCGCCTTTTTTCCGCTTCCCTGACATCATTAATATGCTTCTTGATATCTTCGATTAATTGATAAATTATTTCGTTATACAATATTTTTATTCCACTAGTATCAATTCCTTGTAATAACTTTACTCTAAAAGCAGCAATAATTCCATATTCTTTTGATCTTTGAGCTACTATACTCGCTTCTATAACATCTCTTTTCGAAATCGGCCCTATGTCCGCTAGCCTTATTGGAATCCCTTCACGCTGCAGAGCACTAACTAAGGCTTCTAATGTTCCTAAACTATCTGCCTTGAGTATTATTCCGTCAATATCGCTGTAGAGTCTAACTTCTTTAATTTCCTCTTCTATCTGTTGTTTATATCGCTCAACCTTAGACTCGTCTTCTACCACATAAATTGGTGATCCAGCTAATGCTTCCTCTAAATTGGGTGCAGATATCTTCACTCCAGCTGCTGCATATACTTCATCTATTGGCGTTAGATCATACTTGCTTAATTTCATATCTTGTAATGGTCTAGGTACAAATATTCCTCTAACTTTAGTTATAATAATGCCGTTAATGCCTCCTAATATTATAGTATCATTTTTCTTAAGCACTCCATCATAAATTATAACATCTATGGTGTGTCCTAACCCTGGATCTTCTTTTACTTCTAATATAACTCCCTTTGCTGGACCCTCTGCAAATTTTAATCTAGTCTCTAAGTACCTTTGGGTTAATCCAGCTAGTAATGCTAAAAGATCTGCAACGCCTTCACCGGTCTTTGCAGAAACCGGAACTATTGCTACTGTTTTAGTGAAATCCTTTATTCTATCATAACGTTCTGAGCTAAAGCCTAAGTTTGCTAATTGAGAAACTAAATTATAGACTAAGTTGTCTAGATAAACTTTCACATCATTCCTCTGTTTCTCGATTGATGCTAAAAACGGTATGTCATTATTTGATTTCCATCCGGGTATTTTATCTATTTTATTAGCAGCTATGAGAAATGGAACTTTTCTTTCTCTTAGTATTTGTATTGATTCTATTGATTGCTTCTGTAGGCCTTCAGTTATATCAACAACTAGGATCGCAATATCTGCTACGCTTCCACCTCTTCTTCTCAAGTTTGAAAAATATTCATGACCTGGCGTGTCAATAAACAATAATCCTGGTATCTGAAGTTTTATGGGTATTACCTTCTTAAGAGGTTCTGCTAATTTTTCAATTATATAACTTGGAACGAAACTAGCTCCTACCTCTTGTGTCATTTCTCCAGGTTCCTTTTTAACTACTGTTGTACCCCTTATTTTATCAAGTAGTGTAGTTTTTCCATGATCTACATGGCCTAATACTACTACTATAGGTTGCCTAAGCCTTCTCTCAGAGTTGCTAATTTTCATTCACCTATGACCTTAATGTATTATTAGAATAAATTAGTTTACTACAAAATTGCGTGGAAGACAAACTTTCTTTTTAATAATATTATTATAGTTATGATTAAAATGATATTATAATAATTAATTTTATATATTTGAAAAAGTCAATATATTATAGATGAATATTTCGACTGAGAGGTTGCTTGATACTATTTAGGATAATTTATTGCCGAATAGGAGTAAATGTCTCTAAAATTGGATTTAATGTTTATATATGAATTACTGAATAAAATTACAAAGTACTTGAAAGGTAACGCATCGAATATTATATAGTCTATTAAGTAAGTCAGAGTAAAACTCTTATTAACCAAATGTAGTATGTGAATAATGGTTAATAATGAGAGGATCATCTAATAAGAAAATTGATCCAAGAATTCACTATCTTGTACCTAAGCATGAGGTACTTAATATCGATGAGGCGTATAAAATTCTAAAAGAATTAGGAATTAGACCAGAACAATTACCTTGGATAAGGGCTTCAGATCCCGTTGCCAGGAGTATAAATGCGAAACCAGGGGATATAATTAGAATTATAAGGAAGAGTCAATTATATGGAGAAGTTGTCTCATATAGGTATGTAATTAGTGGGTGAACTAATTGGCATCTAATTTAACCATTGATGAAAGATGGAGAGTCATCGAAGCGTACTTTAAATCCAAAGGCTTAGTTAGACAGCATCTGGATTCATACAATGACTTTGTTAGAAATAAGCTTCAAGAAATTATTGACGAACAAGGAGAAATACCCACAGAAATACCAGGTTTGAAAGTGAGATTAGGCAAGATAAGGATAGGAAAACCAAGAGTCCGGGAATCGGATAGAGGAGAAAGAGAAATCAGTCCCATGGAAGCTCGATTAAGGAACTTAACTTATGCCGCTCCACTATGGCTTACAATGATCCCAGTTGAAAATAATATTGAAGCAGAACCAGAAGAGGTTTATATAGGCGACCTGCCTATAATGCTTAAATCAGCCATAGACCCAATATCACAGTATACTCTAGATAAGCTAATTGAGATAGGTGAAGATCCTAAAGACCCAGGAGGGTATTTCATAGTAAATGGATCTGAAAGAGTTATAGTAACTCAAGAAGATTTGGCTCCAAATAGAGTTCTTGTAGATACTGGAAAGACAGGATCAAACATTACGCATACAGCGAAAATTATCTCGAGTACTGCGGGCTATAGAGTGCCTGTGACAATAGAAAGATTAAAAGATGGTACATTTCATGTATCTTTTCCAGCAGTTCCCGGTAAGATTCCGTTTGTTATTCTAATGAGGGCACTGGGTATATTAACCGATAGAGATATAGTTTATGCGGTATCATTAGATCCTGAGGTTCAGAATGAATTATTTCCTTCTCTAGAGCAAGCAAGTTCGATAGCCAACGTTGATGATGCACTAGATTTTATAGGTAGTAGAGTAGCTATAGGCCAAAAGAGAGAAAACAGAATAGAAAAAGCACAGCAGATAATTGATAAATATTTCCTACCCCATTTAGGCACTTCAGCAGAAGATAGAAAGAAGAAAGCGTATTATTTAGCTTACGCTATATCAAAAGTAATTGAATTATATCTTGGTAGAAGGGAACCCGACGATAAAGATCATTACGCTAACAAAAGATTAAGATTAGCTGGAGATTTGTTTGCATCATTATTTAGAGTAGCTTTCAAAGCTTTCGTAAAAGATTTAACATATCAATTAGAGAAATCTAAGGTAAGAGGTAGGAAACTCGCTTTAAAGGCATTAGTTAGACCAGATATTGTTACAGAAAGAATAAGGCATGCATTAGCTACTGGGAACTGGGTTGGTGGAAGAACTGGAGTTAGCCAATTACTTGATAGGACCAACTGGCTTTCTATGTTAAGCCATCTGAGGAGAGTAATATCCTCACTAGCAAGGGGTCAACCTAATTTCGAAGCCAGAGATTTACATGGTACGCAATGGGGTAGGATGTGTCCCTTTGAAACACCAGAAGGTCCAAATAGTGGACTAGTTAAGAATCTAGCGTTAATGGCTCAAATTGCTGTAGGAATAAATGAGAGGATTGTAGAAAAAACACTTTATGAAATGGGAGTAGTTCCAGTGGAGGAGGTCATAAGAAGAGTAACGGAAGGCGGAGAGGATCAGAATGAGTATCTGAAATGGTCTAAGGTTATACTCAATGGAAGATTAATAGGCTATTATCAAGATGGTGGAGAATTAGCTAATAAGATAAGAGAAAGAAGGAGAAAAGGAGAAATTAGTGATGAAGTAAACGTAGGCCATATAGTGACAGATTTTATTAATGAGGTTCATGTTAATTGTGATTCTGGAAGAGTTAGAAGACCACTTATAATTGTTTCTAACGGTAACCCGTTGGTAACTATTGAAGACATTGAAAAGTTAGAATCAGGTGCTATTACATTTGACGATCTTGTTAGACAAGGAAAGATAGAGTATCTAGATGCAGAAGAAGAGGAGAACGCTTATGTTGCTTTAGAACCTAATGACTTAACTCCAGATCATACTCATTTAGAAATATGGTCTCCAGCTATTTTAGGCATAACAGCGTCTATAATACCATATCCAGAGCATAATCAATCACCTAGAAATACATACCAATCAGCTATGGCGAAACAAGCTCTAGGTCTATATGCAGCAAATTATCAATTACGTACGGACACGAGAGCACATTTACTTCATTATCCACAAAGACCTCTAGTTCAAACTAGGGCATTAGATATTATAGGATATACAAATAGGCCGGCCGGAAATAATGCTATATTAGCCGTAATGTCATTTACTGGCTACAATATGGAAGATTCAATAATTATGAATAGATCCTCCGTGGAGAGGGGAATGTATAGATCTACATTTTTTAGGCTTTACTCAACGGAAGAGGTAAAATACCCTGGAGGTCAAGAAGATAAAATAGTAATGCCAGAAGCTGGTGTTAGAGGATATAAGGGCAAAGAATATTACAGACTTCTAGAGGATAACGGAGTAGTCTCTCCAGAGGTCGAAGTGAAGGGAGGAGATGTTTTAATAGGTAAAGTTAGCCCTCCAAGATTCTTACAAGAATTTAAAGAATTATCTCCAGAGCAAGCTAAGCGTGACACCTCAATAGTTACAAGACATGGTGAAATGGGTATAGTGGATTTAGTTCTAATTACCGAAACTGCTGAGGGTAATAAGCTAGTTAAGGTAAGAGTAAGAGATCTTAGGATACCAACAATTGGCGATAAATTCGCCAGTAGACATGGACAAAAAGGCGTTATAGGTATGCTCATACCACAAGTTGACATGCCATATACCGTTAAAGGCGTTGTGCCAGATATAATATTAAATCCTCATGCATTGCCATCTAGAATGACGTTAGGACAAATTATGGAAGGAATAGCTGGTAAATATGCAGCATTATCCGGAAATATTGTAGATGCTACACCTTTCTACAAGACACCTATAGAACAATTACAAAATGAGATTTTGAGATACGGTTATCTACCAGATGCTACTGAAGTAGTGTATGATGGACGTACTGGACAGAAAATTAAATCTAGAATATACTTTGGAGTAGTCTATTATCAGAAATTGCATCACATGGTAGCAGATAAGCTTCATGCTAGAGCTAGGGGTCCAGTCCAAATTTTAACTAGACAACCAACAGAAGGAAGAGCTAGAGAAGGTGGTTTAAGATTTGGAGAAATGGAGAGAGATTGCTTAATTGGTTTTGGTACTGCAATGCTTCTTAAAGACAGGTTATTGGATAACTCTGATAGGACAATGATTTACGTTTGTGATCAGTGTGGTTATATAGGCTGGTACGATAAGAATAAGAATAAATATGTATGCCCAATACATGGTGATAAGAGTAACTTGTTCCCAGTTACTGTATCTTACGCATTTAAGCTTTTAATTCAAGAACTAATGAGTATGATTATCTCACCTAGGTTAGTTTTGGAGGATAAAGTTGGATTAAGTGGAGGTTAAGGGAAATGAGTGAAAAGAATATAAAAGGAATAAAGTTTGGAATACTTTCTCCTGACGAAATAAGAAAAATGTCAGTGACTGCAATAATAACACCAGACGTTTATGATGAAGACGGTACTCCAATAGAAGGAAGCGTGATGGATCCTAGGTTAGGTGTTATAGAACCTGGACAGAAATGTCCAACTTGTGGTAACACTTTAGGCAACTGCCCTGGGCACTTTGGGCATATAGAATTAGTTAGACCAGTAATTCATGTAGGTCTTGTAAAGCATATATATGAGTTTCTAAAAGCCACATGTAGAAGATGTGGTAGGGTTAAAATTTCTGAAGATGAAATAGAGAAATATTCTAGAATATATAATGCAATAAAGAAAAGATGGCCATCAGCAGCTAGGAGGTTAACTGAGTACGTAAAGAAGACTGCAATGAAAGCTCAAGTTTGTCCACACTGTAATGAAAAGCAGTACAAGATAAAGTTGGAGAAACCATATAATTTCTATGAGGAGAGGAAAGAAGGTGTAGCTAAATTAACTCCTTCCGACATAAGAGAAAGATTGGAAAAAATACCAGATTCCGATGTTGAAATACTAGGTTATGATCCTACAACCAGTAGGCCAGAATGGATGATATTAACTGTTCTTCCGGTTCCTCCAATTACAATTAGACCTTCTATTATGATAGAGAGCGGTATAAGAGCTGAAGATGACTTAACTCATAAGTTAGTTGATATAGTTAGAATTAATGAACGATTGAAAGAGAGTATAGATGCGGGAGCTCCACAGCTAATAATAGAAGATTTATGGGACCTTTTACAGTATCATGTTGCGACTTACTTTGATAACGAGATTCCGGGATTGCCTCCCTCTAAACATAGATCAGGGAGACCATTAAGAACATTAGCACAGAGATTAAAGGGGAAGGAAGGTAGATTTAGAGGTAATTTATCTGGTAAAAGAGTTGACTTCTCATCTAGAACAGTCATATCCCCAGACCCTAATATTAGCATAGACGAAGTAGGGGTTCCAGAAATTATAGCTAAAACACTTACAGTTCCGGAAAGAATAACCCCATGGAATATAGAAAAATTAAGGCAGTTCGTTATAAATGGACCCGATAAATGGCCTGGTGCCAATTACGTAATTAGACCAGACGGTAGAAGAATTGATTTAAGGTATGTTAAAGATAGGAAGGAACTCGCATCAACTTTAGCTCCTGGATATATAATCGAGCGTCATCTAATTGATGGAGATATAGTATTATTTAATAGACAACCTTCTCTTCACAGAATTTCAATGATGGCTCATAGGGTTAGAGTACTAAAAGGGCTTACATTTAGGTTGAACTTGCTCGTATGTCCTCCATATAACGCCGATTTCGATGGGGACGAAATGAACTTGCATGTTCCACAGTCAGAAGAAGCAATAGCTGAAGCCAAGGAGATAATGCTTGTACATAAAAACATAATAACCCCAAGATACGGTGGCCCTATTATAGGAGCTGCTCAAGATTATATAAGTGGTGCTTATCTACTAACAGTAAAAACTACGTTATTAACTAAAGAAGAAGCCCAGCAAATATTGGGTGTGGCAGACGTTAAAATTGATCTTGGGGAACCGGCAATTTTAGCACCTAGGGAGTATTACACTGGTAAACAAGTAATAAGTGCTTTTCTCCCTAAAGATTTTAATTTCCACGGTCAAGCTAACGTTAGTAGTGGCCCTAGGCTGTGCAAGAACGAAGATTGTCCACACGATTCGTATGTAGTGATTAAGAACGGAATACTATTAGAAGGTGTATTTGATAAAAAGGCTATAGGAAACCAGCAACCAGAAAGTATCCTCCATTGGCTGATTAAGGAGTATTCTGATGAATATGGTAAGTGGTTAATGGATAACCTATTTAGAGTATTTATTAGATTTGTCGAATTGCAAGGGTTTACAATGAGACTTGAAGATGTATCTTTAGGAGATGATGTAAAGAAAGAAATTTACAACGAAATAGATAGGGCTAAAGTAGAAGTCGATAATCTAATACAGAAGTATAAAAATGGAGAGTTAGAACCAATACCGGGAAGAACTTTAGAAGAGAGCTTAGAGAATTACATTCTTGATACATTAGATAAGTTAAGAAGTACTGCTGGTGATATAGCAAGTAAATATTTAGATCCGTTTAATTTCGCCTATGTAATGGCAAGGACTGGAGCCAGGGGTAGCGTATTAAATATAACGCAGATGGCTGCTATGTTAGGTCAACAATCAGTTAGAGGGGAAAGAATAAAAAGAGGGTATATGACTAGAACATTACCTCACTTTAAACCTTATGACATCTCACCAGAAGCTAGAGGTTTCATTTATTCTTCATTTAGAACTGGTCTGAAGCCAACCGAATTATTCTTCCATGCAGCTGGAGGTAGGGAAGGTCTAGTAGATACTGCAGTGCGAACCTCACAGAGTGGTTATATGCAAAGAAGATTAATAAACGCCTTATCGGACTTAAGGGCTGAGTATGATGGGACTGTAAGAAGCTTATATGGCGAAGTTGTTCAAGTAGCGTATGGTGATGATGGTGTATTTCCCATGTATTCAGCTCATGGTAAAACGGTAGATGTAAATAGAATCTTTGAGAGAGTCGTGGGGTGGAAGGCATGATTGATGAGAAAGATAAGCCCTATTTAGAGGAGAAAGTGAAGCAAGCTTCCAATATCCTCCCTCAAAAAATTGTAGACGATTTGAAAAATTTGATATTAAACAAGGAAATAATAGTGACGAGAGATGAGATTGATAAAATCTTCGATTTGGCTATTAAAGAGTATAGTGAAGGGTTAATAGCTCCAGGAGAGGCTATTGGAATTGTAGCCGCACAGTCAGTAGGTGAGCCCGGTACCCAAATGACATTAAGGACTTTCCATTTTGCGGGTATAAGAGAGTTAAATGTAACTTTAGGACTTCCAAGGCTAATAGAAATTGTGGATGCGAAGAAAGTTCCATCTACTCCAATGATGACTATTTATTTAACTGATGAATACAAGCGTGATAGGGATAAAGCGTTAGAAGTCGCCAGAAAATTAGAATATACGAAAATAGAAAATGTAGTGAGTTCAACTAGTATCGATATAGCCTCAATGTCCATTATTCTCCAACTCGATAATGAAATGTTAAAAGATAAAGGCGTTACTGTAGATGATGTTAAAAAAGCTATAGGTAGATTGAAATTAGGAGATTTTATGATAGAAGAATCTGAGGATAGTACATTAAACATAAATTTCGCTAATATAGATAGTATAGCTGCGCTATTTAAACTAAGGGATAAGATACTTAATACCAAAATAAAGGGAATAAAGGGTATAAAACGTGCTATAGTCCAGAAAAAGGGCGATGAGTATATCATTTTAACCGATGGTTCAAATTTATCTGGTGTTCTTAGTGTAAAAGGAGTTGACGTAGCTAAAGTAGAGACTAATAATATCCGTGAGATTGAGGAAGTATTTGGAATAGAAGCGGCAAGGGAAATTATAATTAGGGAGATTAGTAAAGTATTAGCAGAACAAGGATTGGATGTTGATATAAGGCATATATTATTAATTGCGGACGTGATGACGAGAACGGGTATTGTAAGGCAGATAGGTAGACATGGTGTAACTGGAGAGAAGAATAGTGTATTAGCAAGAGCTGCATTTGAAGTTACTGTAAAACATCTTTTAGATGCTGCGGCTAGAGGAGATGTAGAAGAATTTAAAGGTGTAGTAGAAAACATTATAATTGGTCATCCAATTAAACTAGGTACTGGAATGGTTGAATTAACAATGAGGCCGATATTAAGGTGATAAAAGTGTCAGAACAACAAGTTTCATTTGAAGGAGAGTTAAAATCACTTTTGAAAACTGGTAAAGTTATTTTTGGTGCTAAGAGAGCGATAAAATATATAAAATTAAGTAAAGTGAAGATGGTAATTGTTGCATCGACATTAAGAGGAGATCTTAAACAAGATATAATGCATTATGCGAAGTTATCTAACATACCTGTATATGAATACAAGGGTAGTGGCTGGGATCTTGGAACACTATGCGGTAAACCGTTTATGATTTCTACAATAAGTATTATTGATGAGGGAGATTCCAAAATTTTAGATATTATAAAGGAGAGGTGATTTTTTCTGCCAGAAATTAGATTAACTCCAGAGGAGATACGTTACATTTCCTTATTTCAAGAAGTGACAAGAGCTAATGTGAGAGATTGTATTATCGATAATGAAAACAATAGGATAATATTTCTAGTAGATTCAAAAGATATGGGAGTCGCTATAGGTAAGAGCGGTATTAACGTTAAAAAGTTAAAGAAAATTATAGGTAAAGATATAGAACTAGTAGCTTATAGTGACAATTTAGAGGAATTGGTAAAAAATCTAATGAGCCCAGCTAGAGTTAGAAGTGTGAAAGTAGTAAATACTAGTTCTAAAAAGTCAGTATATATAAATATAGATCCTCAAGATAAAGGATTAGCAATAGGTAAGAATGGTAGGAATGTAGCAAGAGCAAAGCTAATTTTAAAGAGGTATATGGATATTGATAATGTGGTAATAGTTTAAAGGGGTTGGAAAAGGTGGTTAAAAGCAAGTCACCTAAGGGGATATACGCTGCTAGGAAGTTAAGACTAAAAAGATTAAAATTCAGAAGAAGTCAAAGAAAGTATAAGACGAAGATACTAAAGTTAAAGGAGAAATATGATCCATTAGGAGGAGCTCCAATGGCAAGAGGAATAGTTTTAGAAAAAGTAGGAATAGAATCAAGGCAACCAAATTCGGCGGTTAGAAAATGTGTAAGAGTTCAGTTAGTAAGAAATGGCAGAGTTGTTACTGCATTTGTGCCTGGGGACGGTGGAGTTAATTTCATTGATGAACATGATGAAGTTATAATTACTGGAATTGGAGGTACATTAGGTAGATCAATGGGTGACTTACCTGGAGTGAGGTATAAGGTTATAATGGTAAACGGTGTATCGCTAGACGCGTTATATAAGGGTAAGAAGCAAAAGCCAGTCAGGTAACTATTTTGTATTCTAACATTATAAAATATTAGAAGCAATAAGTTGTAATTGTAATAGTAAAATGAACAATTCTAAAATTTTTGTTGTCCTTCTCTACTTTCCTTTTCTTGTTCATCAACTAATCCTTTCTTAACGAAAATCGGCTTATTTGAAATTATAGCAAGAAATATTGCATGACTTGGTATCATTCTTTTCTGAATTATTACACCATCAAATTTAAATTCAACTGTAGCTACGTAAACTCCCGTATCCCTTATCATATCGTCTATAATAACTTTTTCTATATGCTTGGAAAATTCCTCGGTGATTTCTGGTATAAACGAGATGATATCATATATATTTTCTCTTTTATCGCCAAACTCCTCCTCTTTATTCCCTTTCGTTTTATTTATTGCTATAACGATTTCTGCAGGTACGCTGAATAGATAAAATTGTCTTCCGTCTTCCAAATAACATACTATAGTTGGTATACCATGAAGAGGCATAAAGAATGCGTCAACAGAATTAACTTTTATATAATCCTCGTCCTTGATTGGTTGAAGACTCATCACGTATACACTACATATACTTATGTATCATAAATTTAAATATCCAAATCATAGATACCATTAAGAGGTAACAAATAGATGTCCTTAGAGAACTTACAATTAGACATCAAAGTGTTTGGTAAGTGGGATACTAAAGTTGAAATCAGAGATCCTAGCTTAAAGAAGTACATTTCTCTAATGCCAGTTTATTTGCCACACACTGGGGGTAGGCATGAACATAGGAGATTTGGTAAGGCTAAAGTTCCAATAGTTGAAAGGCTAATAAATCAAATAATGAGACCTGGTAGAAATAAAGGAAAAAAACACTTAGCATATAATATTGTTAAATTAGCATTCGACATAATTTATTTAAAGACTGGTCAAAACCCAATCCAAGTATTAGTTAGAGCCATAGAGAATAGCGCACCTAGAGAAGAAGTTACTAGAATTATGTACGGTGGTATAGTGTATTACGTCGCAGTAGACGTATCTCCACAAAGAAGAATAGACTTAGCCTTAAGGCATATAGCTACCGGTGCTAAGGATGCATCGTTCAATAATCCAAAACCTATTGAGGAAGTTTTAGCAGAAGAAATAATTGCTGCAGCAAACAATGACTCTAAGAGTTTTGCAATTAAAAGAAAAGAAGAGATAGAAAGAATAGCCTTAAGTTCAAGGTAAACTTTTATTAACTCTATCACTATATCGGTTAAGAGAGTGTTATAAATGTCTCAAAAGCCTCACCTTAATTTAATAGTAATAGGTCATATCGATCATGGTAAAAGCACACTAGTGGGAAGACTACTAATGGATAGAGGTTTCATAGATGAAAAAACAGTGAAGGAAGCAGAAGAAGCTGCTAAAAAATTAGGTAAAGAATCTGAAAAGTTCGCATTTCTACTAGATAGACTAAAAGAAGAAAGAGAAAGAGGTGTAACAATAAATCTAACATTCATGAGATTTGAAACTAAAAAGTACTTCTTTACAATAATTGATGCTCCCGGTCATAGAGACTTCGTAAAGAACATGATAACTGGTGCTAGCCAAGCAGATGCCGCAATTCTAGTGGTTTCAGCTAAGAAGGGTGAATATGAAGCTGGAATGAGCGTAGAAGGACAAACAAGAGAGCATATAATTCTAGCCAAGACCATGGGTTTAGATCAATTAATAGTTGCAGTAAACAAAATGGACTTAACAGAGCCACCATATGATGAAAAACGTTATAAGGAGATTGTTGACCAAGTCAGTAAATTTATGAGAAGTTATGGATTTAATACAAATAAGGTTAGATTTGTACCAGTAGTTGCACCTGCAGGCGATAACATAACTCATAGATCAGAAAATATGAAATGGTATAACGGTCCTACCTTAGAAGAATATTTAGATCAGTTAGAATTACCACCAAAACCAGTAGATAAACCATTAAGAATTCCAATTCAAGACGTCTACTCAATCTCTGGAGTAGGTACTGTACCGGTAGGTAGAGTAGAAAGCGGAGTGTTAAAGGTAGGTGATAAGATAGTATTCATGCCAGCAGGCAAAGTAGGTGAAGTTAGGTCAATAGAAACTCACCACACTAAGATGGATAAAGCGGAGCCAGGTGACAATATTGGATTTAACGTTAGAGGTGTTGAAAAGAAAGATATAAAAAGAGGAGATGTTGTAGGTCATCCGAATAATCCACCTACTGTTGCTGATGAATTCACTGCAAGAATAATAGTAGTATGGCATCCTACGGCCTTGGCAAATGGCTATACACCAGTGATTCACGTTCATACTGCGAGTGTGGCATGCAGAGTTTCAGAATTAGTATCAAAACTAGATCCAAGAACTGGTCAAGAAGCAGAAAAGAATCCACAGTTCTTGAAACAAGGAGATGTAGCGATAGTCAAATTCAAACCAATTAAGCCACTATGCGTAGAGAAGTATAATGAGTTCCCACCACTAGGCAGATTCGCGATGAGGGATATGGGTAAGACTGTTGGAGTAGGAATAATTGTTGATGTAAAACCAGCCAAAGTAGAAATTAAATAATTTTAATTTTTTATTGGTGATTTTATGCCTACAAAAGCTAGAATTCGATTATGGAGTACTAACGTTGAGAATTTAAATTATGTTATAACGCAAATAAGGGGTATCGTTGAGAAAACAGGGATAGAAATGAGAGGTCCAATTCCATTGCCAACTAGCAAACTAGAAGTTCCGATTATGAGACTTCCTCATGGAGAAGGAAGGAAAAAGTGGGAAAAATGGGAAATGAGGGTACATAAAAGATTAATAGATATTGCAGCAGATGAACGTGTGATGAGACAGCTAATGCGAGTGAGAGTACCCGAGGACGTTTACATTGAGATACAATTGATATAAATCTTTTTACTCTTCTATAATATAGTAGAGTGCCGGGGTGCCCGAGCGGACTAAGGGGCTGGCCTGGAGAGCCAGTGGGGGTTTCCCCGCGCGGGTTCAAATCCCGCCCCCGGCGCTATTTAAATTTATATAAAAAATTTACATTAATGATCTGACTCTTGTTATTGTATTGAGTAATTTTATTCATAAATAATAAGGTTCTCAATGAATGTATGAGAAGTGGAGTAAAGCTTGGGCTATATAGTAGGTTAGGCCATAAACTCTAAAATCTAACTATAAGTTCTCTAGTTAACGCTAGAAGATGCATGGTTATTTTAGTGAATGATAACAATAACTTTAAAGGTACTATAGAGTATATCTTAGATAGCGGGGTAAAGTAGCGGGGTGGGCTAGCCTGGTAAGGCCGCGGGGCTCATATACTCTTTAAAGCACGCGTTGGGAAACCCCGAGGTCCCTGGTTCAAATCCAGGCCCCGCTACCATATTATTTCTCGTCTTATGTGATATTGGAGGATTTTAGCAAGCGAAGGCTTTTTAAGTAAGTTATTAGTAGATACTCATGCATACGTAAAGTTGCCGCGGTAGTCTAGTGGTCTAGGATGGGGGCCTGTCGAGCCCCTGACCCGGGTTCAAATCCCGGCCGCGGCGTATTTAAATTGTGAACCTTGTACATATCTTTATTATATTTATGAAGAATGAGGGTGAAAGATTTTAAAGCGAGGAAGGAGTTAGAATGAATACTATACTTTATATATCTGTGTTGTACTATCTGATTTTGATGATGACGAAAAGCCGTTTTGAAATAATGATATGGCGAGGCAGCCACTGATGATTTATGTTGGTATCGATCCAGGTAGTGAGACTTATGCTTTCGCCTTTGTTGATGAACTAGGGAATTTGATCAAATATTTTGAAATATGTACAGATCTAGTAGAGAAAAGCTCTATATTTTTAGCCAAACTAATAGCCGATTATAGACCTATGGCAGTGGCTTTGCCTTCTGGTCATGGTCTACCTTTCTACAATATTAGAAATATTAACAATCGAGAAATATTTATCCTTACGTTAAAAGATCCATTATCTCATGGCCCTTTAAGAGATTTCTTACTAGCTTCAAAACAATATTTGTCTTTTTATAATTCTTTTACGATTCCCTCAGTTATTGAACTAAATAGTCTACCTAATGATAGGAAGGTAAATGTTATTGATAAGGGCACTGCAGATAAGGTTGCTTCTACATTTTTCTATAGGGTTTATCTTAAACTAGATAATTTTATTCTAGTTGAAATGGGAAGAAGATTTACTGCAATTGTTATCGTTATTAACGGTAAGATAGTTGATGGTTATGGCGGAACCTATTTATCTGGTTTAGATGGAGAAATAGCTTATCTTCTTCATAAATATTCTAGGATAGATAAGTCAACTGTTTATAATGTTGGTAGGAATTTAGAGCTTACCAGAATTATAGTGGAATGGTATAGTGATAAGTATAAGTTGCCGATTATAGTATCTGGATATAATAAGAACTATTTGGAGATTGGTAAGAAATATGATTTTAAGTTTAAGGAAGCAGCAGTCGGTGCGGCATTTATCGCTAATGCGTATTCTGGTGGGCTTCTACGTCATTATATTAGTATGTTGGATAGTAGTGGGACTCCAATCTCGTTTGTGAGGTTGAAAGAATGGGACGAGATTATTTCTTGGATAGAGACATTATAATTGATAAAGAGGGTAACGTGTATACTGTTTTAACCAATTATAATCCCCCTGGTTATGTTTTTGCCTATTTAAAATATGTTTATACCGGCAAAGGTATTTGGAATGGATATGAGAGGATATTTAAGAAGTATGGTGTTCATAATCTAATCAAGATTAATCAACGGTTTAATTTTGAGAGTTGCTATGATGCATCTTTTCCTATAGTTCTTCTATCTAATATTTCTAGACATTTAAAGCCTGAAGAAAGATTACGAGAGATATTAAAGAAGAGTGTCAGTGATAGTATAATTTATGCTCTTATCAGTTTTATAGAAGAATATGTAAGAGTTAACGATATAGGTGTTACTGGATCTATTTTACTAGGTAATTATCACAGCAATTCTGATATTGATATAATAATATATGGGCGTAAGAGTGCATTAGATTTCATTGAATCTTTTGATGGATTTGAAAAAGATTCTGAATGGATTATCGAGGCTAATGAGAATTACGGTATAAATTTCTCAAGTTTACTGTATGATAATAGGAGACGAGGGATATATAGGGGTATAAAGATCTCTGTACTTTTTGCCGATGATAAACCTTGGAGATATTGTAACGATATTTGTAAAAAAATAGGTAAGGTAAAATTTAAAGCTCATATTTCGGGGGATTACGAAGCTTTAATTTATCCTTCTGTTGCATACGTTTTAGATAATAATGAATATAATGTTTCTAAGATAGTGAGTTATGAGGGTATTTTTTCATCAGCTTTATTTGGAAAGAGACAAGTTGAGGTTGAGGGTTTATTAATGAGCTGTGAGAAGGAGAACGTTGTAATTATCGGTGACAAAGATGTTAGAGGGTTTATTAGACCTTTGTAATGATGTCTCTTACATTTTATCTCAAGCCTCAATAATAGAATCTTATATTTTTAAACCCGGTAATGCAAGTAGATCCCAAGATCTTGTAAATGTGAAATACATTGATATAGTGAAAAGTGCATTAATTTCTTCTACGTATTATAAAGAATTATGCATAAGGGGATTTAGAGGGATTAGTAGAATTTATGATACGTTAGTAGAATTGGTAACTCGTTCTAATAAATTTGGATTCGAATACCAGTTGTTTGGTACTTATCTTTTAATTGCGCCCTTCGCATATGAGGCTGCTAAGATTAATAATGTTTTTGAATTGAGGAAAAAGGCTGCTAAACTTCTAAGGAGTTTAGGAGCTCTCGAGACTAGATGGTTTCTCGATGCATTAAAGGAGTTAAATTTGAAATATTTAGGTAAATTAAGTTCAATGGATTATAGAGAAATAGAGAATATTGATTTTTTTACGCTTATGGAGTTTTCATCGAAATATGATATAGTAGCACTTAATATGGTTAATGATTATTCGATAACTTTTGCTGCATATAAAGTTATAAAGGAAGGTTTATGTGGACTTGAAAGAGATGTGCAAAGAGCGTTTTTATACATACTTTCAAACTACCCGGATACTTTAATTTATAAGAAGTATGGAGCTCACGCTGCATTAGAAGCATCTAAGGTTGCTAGGTTAGTTTTCTCTGGCGATTGCCCATCTTCTAATGAGTTAGAATGGCTTAATAAGTATCTGATTAACAACAATTTTAATCCAGGGTCAACAGCCGATCTTATAGCCTCAGCGTTGGCTATATATTATCTAGATGAGTGGTATGGTAAGAAAGGTAATCCTCATAGCGGGTTTTCAGTGTAATTTAGATCTTATAAATTTTGTAAACGAGCTCGATGCTGATCTTTTCGTGGGGTTAGGGGATATAGAGTGTCCTCAGTTTATAAGAGGGTTTATAGGTATAACTGGGGATATGGAGGATGTTTCAGTACTAAAATACTTGAAGAGCACTGGTAAATATCTCAATAAGTATTTAAATATCTCTTCAGACTTCTCTACAGATATCGTTATTTCACACTATCCTCCGAAAGGCTCAATTACTGGAATTATAAATGGTGTTAGAGTTGGTTCTCAAGAGGTTCTAGCTAAGGTATTATCTAATCAGCCTAGGATTCTTTTGCATGCGCATTCCGAGGTTCAGAAAGAGTATTATATAAATAATACCAGAGTGATATCTATTGGTAATTTCAGTATGGGGTATTATGGTGAATATTATCCCGAACAAGGCGAAGTAAAACTGGCTAGAGTGGTCTTGCCATAAGATATGCGTCTTCCCCATCAGCATAATAACCTTTTAGTACTTTAACTTTTTTAAAGTTCAGTTTCTCATATAGGGCTATTGCGGGATAATTACTGACTCTTACTTCTAAATATATTTCCTCAGCATTATAGTCATTTTTCATGCTCTTCATCGAGGCTTCTAATAATGTAGTAGCTATTCCTTTTCTTCTATATTCTTCTAATACTGCTATTGAAACCACATGTCCTTTTCTGACTAACGAGGGTAATTGTTTAATGTTGCTGAATCCCCATTCTATTCTAGGCATTATGTATCCTACTACGCTATTATCAACTATAGCTACGAAAAATGCTAGGCCATATTCCTTTAAGTGTTCAACAAAAAAATAATATGGATAATTTTCAGGTAATGTTAGCCTATTTATTTTTATTATTTGGTCTATATCATCCATTCTTGCGTTTCTTAGTGTGAAATCTCTTCCTTTATCTTTTTCAGCGAGCTCCATATCAATATCTTTATATAATGTAGTTAATATATATGCACACATACATGACGCATCCTTCAAAGAAGATAATTGGGAGCATAAGTAATGAACTAGCTGATAAGAAGATACTATTAGCAGTAACTGGGAGCGTCGCAATATATAAGTCATTAGATTTAGCCAGAAGTTTAATGAGGAACGGTGCAGAAGTGAGTGTCATTATAAGTAAAGACGCTGCCAAGCTAATTTCCCCAGAGATGTTTAAGTGGGCTACTGGAAATAATGTAGTTACTAAGCTTACTGGTGACTTAGAGCATGTTTCATTGGCAGAAGACAATGACGTAATGATCGTAGCTCCATCTACTGCAAATACTATGGTAAAGATAGCTTATGGAATAGCTGATACACCAATAACGGCTACTGCGCTGAATTTCGTTGGGATGAAAAAGCCCTTAATTATAGTTCCTTCAATGCATTTACAAATGTATATTTCACCTCAAGTTGCAGATGCAGCAGATAGGTTAAAAAGGATAGGAGTAGAGGTAATAGAACCAGAGATAGTTGGAGATTTAGCACACTATCCTAAGTTAGAATACTTAACCAGTAGAATAACCTCATATGTTTTAAGAGGGAAAGACTTATCTGGGTTTAATATATTAGCTACTGCTGGGCCTACACGTGAGTATTTAGATTCTGTTAGATTTATTTCAAATCCAAGTAGCGGAACTATGGGTATATCTATTGCGAATGAGGCGTATTTCAGAGGAGCTAAAGTTAGAGTTATTTGTGGACCTATAAGTTCTAAGATAGAACCTTATGTTAAGGATATAGTGTATGTAGAGACAACTGAGGAGATGCTAAATGAAGTTGTAAAAAGTATAGAAAATGGTAAGTTTAATGTTGTAATTTTAGCTGGAGCGCCTGCTGATTACAAGTTTAAAAATAAATCTGACACTAAAATAGACAGTCATACAGAAATACCTAAAGTTGAATTAGAAAGAACACCGAAAATTTCTGAATACATTAGGAAGTATAATGTATTGCTAGTAGGTTTTTCCGCAGAGACTGTAAATTCTGATGAAGAGCTGATTGAGAAAGCTAAAATCAAAATGAGGAGACACGGGTTTGATTTAATCGTAGCTAATAATGTGAGAAGAAAGGATATAGGATTTTCGTCTGAATATAATGAGGTTATAGTTATAGATAAGAATGGTGATGTAAGGAAAATACCAAAGAATTTTAAGACGGTAATAGCGAGAAAGATATTGGATATAGTAAAGGAGCAATTAAGAAGATGATAAAAAGAAGAGTTTAAAATGAATTAGATAATGATATACAATAGCGGCTGGCTCGGGTAGCTCAGCCTGGAAGAGCGCCGGGCTGTGGACCCGGAAGTCCCGGGTTCAAATCCCGGCCCGAGCCCTTCTTTTGATCATAGTGACCTATATAGGCTTATTTTTATATTTCATGGCATTTATAGTAGTATATGGGTAAGTTGTTTGGAACTGATGGAATAAGAGGAGTTACCAATACTGAATTACAACCAGAGTTTGCGTTAAAGATTGGAAAAGCTATAGGAACATATTTTGGTAAAGGTGCTAGAATTCTAATAGGTAGGGATGTAAGAGCAGGAGGAGATATGCTACTTAAAGCTGTTGAGAGTGGATTGTTAAGTAGTGGTGTACTGGTTTATGAAGCAGGGATGGCTCCTACTCCAGCTTTCCAATATGGTGTGAAGGCTTTAGGATATGACGGTGGTGTTATAATAACTGCCAGTCATAATCCAGCTGAATATAATGGTATCAAAGTCCTTTCTCCACACGGTATTGAGATATCTAGAGAAGATGAGGATAAGATAGAAGATATATACTTTAATAGCAGGTTTCATGTGGTAGAGTGGAATGGTTTAGTAAACGATGTGAAAAGAGAAGACAAGGTTATTGAGACTTATTTAAGAGGTATTCTCTCTCATGTTGATACTGAAAAAATTAAGAGTAAAAAGTATAAAGTTCTCATAGATCCTGCTAATAGTGTAGGTACATTAGTAACGCCCATTGTTGCAAGGGAGTTGGGATGTAAAGTTTTTACTATTAATGGGAATTTAGATCCTTTATTTTCAGCTAGAACTCCTGAACCTACTTTCGAGAGCCTTACCGAATCCGCAAAAGTTGCTAAACAATTAGGAGTTGATTTAGCAGTGGCTCATGATGGTGATGCAGATAGGGCAATTTTTATAGATTCCATGGGTAGGGTCCAATGGGGTGATAGGAGCGGTACTCTATTATCATATTGGGCCTCGGTTAAAGCTCCAAATTTACCTAGACGCATATTTACTGCAGTTTCTAGCTCTAGCTTGGTTGAGGAGTATCTGAAAAAGTATAATATAGAGGTTAAGTGGACTAAGGTAGGTAGCATAGATATTGCGCATATGTTATTTAAAGAAAAAGGAGTAGCTGGATTTGAGGAAAATGGTGGGTTCATGTATCCCCCTCATCAGACGGTAAGAGATGGCGCAATGTCGTTCGCCTTAATGCTGGATATGATGGCATCTGAGAACGAAAGTTCTGCTGAGCTATTTAATAGACTCCCCGTTTATTATTTGGTAAAAACGAAAGTTAGAGTTACGGAAAAGAGTGATATAAAGAAGATTTATGATGAAGTAATGAATAAGTACGGAAATTACGGGAATACTGTTACAATAGATGGTGTTAAGATTATAGGTAGTGATTTCTGGCTCTTGGTTAGGAAAAGTGGTACGGAGCCGATAATAAGAATACTAGTTGAGGCAAAAGATGAGAATAAATCTAAAGAATTAGCTAAAGAATTGGAAAAGTTAGTGAGTGAACTAGTATGAAATATAGGCTTATGGATTTGCTTGCGTGCCCTATGTGTAAACACTTTCCGCTTAAACTTTTAGTTTTCTCAGAAAGGGAAATAGATAGAAAATTGAGCCAAGAAGATAAGAAACCTTTGTGTGAATTATATTGTACATATAAATCTGCGTTTACTAAGGATTTAGATTCTCTACCTCCTTGTGAGGAATGTATTAGGCATGAAATAGAAGAAGGTATGCTTTATTGTGAATCTTGTAATAGATGGTATCCAATAATTGACGAAATTCCAAGAATGTTACCAGATAAACTGAGAAAAGAAGAGGACGACATTAAATTTTTGGAGAAATATAAAGACAAGATTCCGAAGTCCATACTAACTAATGGTGTTCCTTTTCGTTTAAAATGAGCTTATTAATTTGTTTAACGAGTGTATAATATGGTGTAAGCGATGGAAAGTTCATTTATAGGAAATTTAGATGAATGGATAAAGTTGCAAAAGAATTTATTGACGACTTTAAAAGATATGGAGAAAAAGGAGAAGACTGAGGACATGGATAGATTGGACTTAATATTAGCATCTAGAACTGCATTCCAGCATATGATGAGAACATTAAAGGCCTTTGATCAATGGCTACAAGATCCAATGGTTATAAAGCATATGCCTAGAGAGATGTTAGAGGATGTAAAGAATACCAGTTGGGAATTGCTTCAGAGACTATTAGAGTTAGATATTAGACATACGAGCCAATTTAGGGAAATGATATCGAAAATGAGCAAAGAAGGTAAGCTAGATCCATTAATATGGACAAGACCTGTAACTGAAGAGCATCCAGAAAGAGAAAGAAGAGGTCCATTATCCACGATTTAAAAATTTTTAAATTACCTCCTTCTTAATTTCATCTCGTTTTTTATCTTCAAGTTATATTCTTCGTCATAAGCGAGTATTTTTGTTTTTATTTCATTTAGAGCTTGAGCTAGTTTATTTTTGAAGTCGTCGTCTATTTGAGTTTTATCTAATATCTCTATACCGTTATTCGAAATGCTTATCTTCTTAGTTACGGGGTCATTTTCTACCAGCCCTAGATATAAGAGCGAAGTTAGATCCTCTTTTGCCATTAAACTGAATACGTTATTTCCTATTACATTGAATTGATATCCTAGATCAATACCTTTTTGTTTCAATTCGTACAACAGCATTATTATTGATTTTTCGGTTAATTTTCCTATTTGTCTTATTATATACAATAACTGTAATTTTCTTTTATCCTCGTTTATTATATTCGTACTTATAACTTGTTTAGATACCATCTTTACATCCTTAGACTTCTGTTGACCTGGTTGTGACAAATTTAAACCCCATATATACTTATTATCTACCCTTTAATATGTTAACTATCTCTTTAGATACGTTCTTAGGCTCTTTACTTCTAGTTATCGCTCCTCCTACTACATATATGCTTACTGGCAGATCTATGAGTTCTAAAATTCTATCTTTATTTAAGCCTCCAGCTATTGATATTATTAAGTTTAGCTCAGACACCTTTCGTATCTCATTCTTTAAATCAGCTACACTTATGCCTCTACTCTTTTGTACATCTAAACCAACATGGAAACCTATAATATCTACTCCTAATTGCTTAAGCTCCTTTGATCTTTCATATACGTTTTTAACATTAATTAAGTCAGCTTGGACTAGTATATCTAATTCCCTAGCTTTTTTTACAGCTGAATAAATAGTTGAATCATCCATTATTCCTAAAACCGTCATTATATGAGCTCCGCCTAGTTTAGCTATTTCAACCTCAACATCTCCTGCATCTGCAGTTTTAGTATCAGCTACAATTATTTTATCTGGAACTAATGATTTTATTTTTCTTATTCCTTCTATCCCGAATGATTTTAGTAGTGGTGTTCCTATTTCAATGATTTCATTTTCTAGATCTTTGACTTCATTAACCACTTTTATTGCATCATTGATATCTATAAAATCTAAAGCTATCTGTAAAAATTTTTCAGTACGAAGTTTTTCAAGTAGTACCTCTCTCATTTAAGGTAAATATGTGCTTTAAAAGTACTTAAAGTAATTGACAGTGACTTTTTATTTTATAGCAGTAAAGGCAAATTACTGTGGATATTAGTGCCAAACAAGTACATAGTCGTTACAGGTGGAGTTTTGTCAAGTGTTGGTAAAGGTACGTTAGTTGCCTCTATTGGCATGCTACTCAAAAGAAGAGGATATAATGTAACTGCAGTAAAAATAGATCCATATATTAATGTCGATGCAGGTACAATGAATCCTTATATGCATGGTGAAGTATTTGTAACTGAGGATGGGGCCGAGACAGATTTAGATTTAGGTCATTATGAGAGATTTATGGATGTTAATATGACAAAGTACAATAATATAACAGCAGGCAAGGTATATTTCGAGGTTATAAAAAAGGAAAGAGAAGGTAAATATCTAGGTCAAACCGTACAAATTATTCCCCACGTTACGGATCAGATAAAGGATATGATAAGATATGCGAGTAAGATAAATAACGCAGAAATTACCTTAGTAGAAATAGGTGGCACGGTAGGTGATATAGAAAGCTTACCATTCCTAGAAGCTGTTAGGCAACTTAAACTAGAAGAAGGTGAGGATAATGTTATTTTTGTGCATATAGCTTTAGTAGAATATTTGTCTGTAACTGGAGAACTGAAAACGAAACCATTGCAGCATAGTGTACAAGAATTAAGAAGAATTGGAATACAACCAGATTTCATTGTAGGTAGAGCAACACTGCCCTTAGATGATGAAACCAGACGTAAAATTGCTCTGTTTACTAACGTTAAGGTAGATCATATAGTTTCTAGCTACGATGTAGAAACATCTTATGAAGTGCCCATTATCCTAGAAAGCCAGAAATTGGTTTCTAAGATACTTAGTAGGCTTAAATTAGAGGATAGACAAGTAGACTTGACAGATTGGATAAGCTTTGTCAATAATATAAAAGGAATTAATAGCAAAAAGACTATTAATATCGCATTAGTTGGAAAATATACAAAACTAAAGGATAGTTATATTAGTATCAAGGAAGCAATTTATCATGCTTCAGCCTATATAGGAGTAAGGCCTAAACTTATATGGATAGAATCAACTGATCTAGAAAGTGATACCAAGAATTTAAATGAGATCTTAGGAAATGTAAATGGAATAATAGTTTTACCTGGATTTGGAAGTAGAGGAGCTGAAGGTAAAATTAAGGCTATAAAGTACGCTAGAGAACATAATATACCATTCTTGGGTATATGCTTCGGTTTTCAATTATCTATTGTTGAATTTGCTAGAGATGTTTTAGGTCTGAGTGAAGCCAATTCAACTGAAATTAATCCAAATACTAAAGATCCGGTTATCACACTGCTAGACGAACAAAAAAATGTAACTCAACTTGGAGGGACTATGAGACTAGGGGCTCAGAAGATTATATTAAAAGAAGGAACGATTGCCTATCAACTATATGGTAAAAAGGTCGTATATGAAAGGCATAGGCATAGATATGAAGTAAATCCTAAATATGTAGATATACTAGAAGATGCAGGATTAGTAGTTTCTGGTATCAGTGAAAATGGATTGGTTGAAATTATAGAATTGCCATCTAATAAGTTCTTCGTAGCTACCCAAGCTCATCCAGAATTCAAGAGTAGGCCAACGAATCCATCTCCGATATATTTAGGGTTCATTAGAGCTGTTGCTAGTCTTTAAAACTATTATAATTTTATCATATTTAGCTTTTATAATCTTTTTTATACCTTTTATTCCATTCTGGTACTCAACTTCAACTAGACCTAGATTTTCAAGCTCAGAAATATGAGAACTTATGTTTCCCTTACTCATATTAAGTTTTTCGGTGAGCTCTGATATGCTCATCGGCGTTATAGAGACTAGTTGTAGTATATTTATTCTAGTCATTGTAGATAACGCCTTAGAAATTTCGTAGATTTTTTCTGGATCATCAATTATTAGCTCCATAAATATTAGCTTCTAATTGCTAACTCTAATAAACAATAATGCATATATTCTATCAAGTTAAAGCTTAGAAGATAAAATTTAAATTAGAAAATAGGGGGAAGATATTGTGCAAGCAAAAGTAGAAAATCCGTTGAAGAGTTTAAGAACGGCAATAAATAGAATCGTGCTGGTAAAACTTAAGGATGGCTCAGAGTACATTGGAAAATTAGAACAAACTGACGGAACTATGAATTTAGTATTAAGAGATTGTACTGAAATTAGGGAAGGTACTTCTGAACCAGTAGCAAAATACGGTAGGGTACTTATAAGAGGTAGTAATATACTATTTATTAGTGTTGACTATGAGACAGTTATGAATAGTGAGAAATAAAATTTAAATTAGTACTTGTTTGAGGAACCTATAATGAGAAATATAAATGTGCAATTAAATCCCCTTTCAGATATAGAGAAACTTCAAGTAGAACTAGTAGAGAGAAAAGGATTAGGTCATCCAGATTATATTGCGGATGCAGTTGCTGAAGAAGCTAGCAGAAAGCTTTCCTTGTATTATCTTAAAAAATATGGTGTGATTTTACATCATAATTTAGATAAGACATTGGTGGTTGGAGGACAAGCTACACCTCGTTTTAAAGGTGGAGATATAATACAACCAATATATATCATAGTTGCGGGCAGAGCTACGACTGAGGTAAAAACAGAAAGCGGGATAGACCAAATCCCCGTAGGTACTATCATTATAGAGAGCGTAAAAGAGTGGATCAGAAATAACTTTAGATATCTCGATGCGGAAAGGCATGTTATAGTTGACTATAAGATAGGCAAAGGTTCAAGTGATTTAGTGGGTATATTTGAGGCAAGCAAGAGAGTTCCACTATCTAATGATACTAGTTTTGGAGTAGGTTTTGCTCCATTAACTAAATTAGAAAAACTGGTTTATGAAACGGAGAGGCATTTGAACTCAAAGCAATTCAAAGCCAAACTACCCGAAGTAGGAGAAGATATCAAAGTAATGGGGTTAAGAAGAGGGAATGAGGTAGACCTTACGATAGCGATGGCAACAATTAGCGAACTAATAGAAGACGTTAACCACTATATTAACGTAAAAGAACAAGTAAGGAATCAAATTCTAGATCTCGCATCAAAGATAGCTCCAGGCTACAATGTAAGAGTTTATGTTAATACTGGAGATAAAATAGATAAGAATATACTTTATTTAACCGTAACTGGTACTTCTGCTGAACATGGTGACGATGGAATGACAGGGAGAGGAAATAGAGGTGTTGGGCTAATAACACCAATGAGGCCTATGTCATTAGAAGCTACTGCTGGAAAGAATCCCGTTAATCATGTTGGTAAACTATATAATGTCTTAGCTAATCTTATAGCTAATAAAATAGCTCAAGAAGTAAAGGATGTGAAATTCTCGCAAGTTCAAGTTCTAGGGCAAATAGGGAGACCAATAGACGATCCTTTAATAGCTAATGTTGATGTAATTACTTATGATGGCAAACTTACTGATGAGACTAAAAATGAAATAAGCGGGATTGTAGATGAAATGTTAAGTTCCTTCAATAAATTAACTGAACTAATATTAGAAGGGAAAGCTACTCTCTTTTAACCTTTTATTTCTATACTCGTCAATTATTCTTTTTATATCAATATTCTTAGACCTTTCTATTTGTAGTTCTTTACGTAATACTTCCAGATCGTTCAAGAGCTGTTTATCTAATATTATAATCTCCTTATCTGCGTATTCCGCTATCTCATTGTTAACTTTTTCCTCTCCAATATAGATGTTATTTCCATCAAATGCTATATCGCCAACTCTACTATCCTTCTTAACTACTATTGCCTTTCCATTTAACAGTTTATATAGCACTTCCCTTAGTTTCTCAATTTGTTTCTCATTATAATTTAATTTATTCTCAAGTTGACTTATTACCTTGTACGCATTCTGTAGGTTTAGATTTAGTTCGTAAATTTTCCTGTCTCTCTCTATTTCCTTATTAATCTGTAGTTTAATATCATCAATTTTCCTTATTAATGAATCTCTTTCATTGATGAGATTATAAATTATCCTTTTATAACGTATTAGTTCTGATTTTAGCTCTCTATTTTCCTCTTCTAACTTAGTTAGTTTATTTGTATTTTTAGTTGTATCGTTTTCCTTTTGTATCTCCTCGATTTTCCTGTAATCATCTTTTCCTATGATTTTTTCAATTTCCTTTTCTACGCATTCAGATACCGTATTACCAAATATTACGCAATCGTATATACGATTTTCATCCATTATATCAATATCTAATCTACTGATGAAACTCTCAATTTGTCTTAATTTGTTCTCAATTTCATTATATGCCTTTAGAGCTGCAGCTAAAGAGTCTCTAATGTGAGGATTATCTATTTTTAGCTTATGTAACTTAGAGTACTCGTCAATAAGTCTTTGTTTTTCATCTATACTTAGACTTTTTTCCGGGATGAATATTTTGGCGTTAAATTTACTAGCGATCTTTTTTACAGTGTCTGGTAGTGGATTAACATCTGTCGCTACTATTATTGCTTTCCCCTCTTTAGAGATCAAGGTTACAATTTCGTCTCTATCAATATTTCTTCTTGATAACAATAAAATTGGTTTACCGTAGATATCAATTATTGATAGACCAACTTCTATACCAGGGTCTATTCCAACAATTAATCTCCTTTCAGTTCTTTTGTCTTTAAATTCAATCCTATTTTTATATATTGGCTTAATATCTACTACTACGTCATGACCTTTCATTTTTCTTATAATTCCGTAGAGTCTCTCTCTGGGAGTATAAACTATGAATACGGCTCCCTCAATACCTGCTCTTGATCTCCTTACTATCATATCATAATCAAATCCTTTCATATCAAGTTTTTCCTTTATCTCCTTAGCTACTCTGAGAAGGGTTCCCCTTATATATCTCTTATATCTATTTTGGCTCATTCCACCAGGGCCTAATGCTCTTCCCCTTGACACTACTATTTTAGTACGTTTTTCTTCAATTTTTATACTGGTTCCAAATCCTTTTAAAGCTAATAATGCATCTAAATATGCAGTTTTTTGCGGGGATAATTTTCCTTGCACTTCGTATCCTATTTCCCTAGCCAATTCCTTTATTTGCTTAAATTCTCCATTATGATATGTAACTTGAACTATGTTAGTATTTGGCGGCAATAATTTCACGATATTAATAATCTCTTTATCACTTTCTCCTAGTTCGTAAATATTGTCAGTCGCTAGTATATCAATGCTGTATTCCCAACATAACCTAATAACTCTACTTAAACTTACGTTTTCCGCCTTATAGACTATTTTTTCGTTCTCGTCAATAATAATAACTGAATATAATGGCTGTGACTTAGAGGATGGGCTTTCCATCGCCTCTATATCAATTCCCATTATTTTCATGATACCCCTCTTACATAATCGAAAATCTTACGAGTATCTACATCTATTCCCTTTTTTCTAAAAAATATTATAAGATTTGATAGATCCTTTTCTAATCTTTCCTCAGATTTTGTCGCTTGAGGCCAGTCAATAAGATAAGGATTTCCGTTTTTATCTATAAGTACATTATACGGGCTTAAATCTCCATGTGTTATGTGACAAATAGTGTAAGCTATTCTCATGGTTTGTAAAATTTTTTCAAGGATTTCATCTAAGTTTAGATCCATATTAGTAACTGGTATTTTGTAAAGCTCTATCCCATCGATATATTCCATTGCTACGGCGTTATATTCCACTCCTAGTGGCTTAGGGACATAGCCTCCCTCATTGCTTAAACATGTAAGAGCTTCAAACTCTCTTTTAGCATTTTCAACGGTAATTGAAAGCCAACTTTTCTTTTCTTGGCTTTTTCTAAATTTAACTTTCTTATAACTATCCGTGCCTACTCGATGAAATTTAACTATTATTTTGTTATCGTTGAAATCATACCCATAATATACTAAGCTTTCTTTTCCTATCCCTATTATCTCTGCTAATCTATTCAAGATTTTATTCACATATAGCAGTTTTATTCCCAAAATATCCAGACCAGAAAATGTTAATTTGAAAGATAAATCTGTTGGCTTTTTAGAAATAAGTTTTAACTCAGATAATTTCTTTAGTGATATCTTTAGTTCTTCATCGTCTTTAATATCTAATCTCTTTTTTAAGGCATTAAAACTAACAAATTCACTTTTATCCCTAAGACCATATATCGTTTTTAATAATATATAGTCGAAAGGTCTCACTAGTGATGCTTTCTCCGCTAGTGAAAGTCTCATTCTTATTTTATATTAGTTTTAACTATTATATGTTATACTTGTCTTAACTATCTTGCTCTTTCCCGGAATTTTATCTTCAATCTCTGTTTTTAATGCGTTCAATCCGTTTATTTCTGGTAAAGCTCTACTAAACACTTTTATAATTTTTTGGGTTATTCTCTCTTTATCATCATCACCTGGAGCTATGACAACATAGTATTTAGTCTTAGCCGAAATGGTTTCCTCACTTCCCACTATTACTGATACACCGTTTTCACTTAGTATAAGGCCTATTGCTAATTGTAGTTTGACGTTTTTTATGAAATTCTTTTTTCCATAAATCATGAATGAACCTTTATTCAAGTATTCTCCACTTGGCGGTGATTTAGAGACTTGATTGCCTAAAACCCAAAATATGTCAACAGATGCTAAACCTACTTTCCAAGCCTTTGAGTAGCTCGCAGCCATAACTGCTGCATCATAGATATCTTCTTCAGAGATTGTCTTATTATCTTGTGTTATGATGATTGTGGCTGGAGCGCCTATAATATCCGCATGCAAGAATATATCTTTGTCCCTTAGGTATTTTTTAACTATACTTTCATTTTGACTTGCATCTCTTCCTAAAATTATTAAATATCCGCTTCTTGAAATACTCCATCTATATTTCTCATACCATTCCTTTTTCCTTAGCGTTAGTTTTATCTCGTTTTGTTTCTCTATTTCTTGTTTCTCTATTTTAGCCAGTTTTTCTTTTAGTTCTTCTAAACTTTTAAGGGCTCTTTCTATTTTTCTCTTATATTCCTTAGCTTCATCAAAAAATCTCATTGCGTTTTTAGTAGCTGAGAGTGAGGTATCTAATTCAATTTCAACTCCATCTACATTAAGCTTTACCTTTTTACTTTTTGCTCTATTATTTAACAACAACTGGTCTATTTCGTATGCCTTTGAAAGTATAAAATTGCCTAGTTGTCTATAGTTATTTTCTTTGTCTTCATAATCCTTTATACTATCCTCTATTTGCTTAATTGTGGCTATAATCTTCTGCTTCTCTTCTGAGATTTTTTTGGAAGTTTTTTCAGATAGCTCTTTTTGAGTTATAGTGTAGAAATAATCGTCTATTGCATCATTAAATCTTTGATATTCTTTGCATCCGTCAAGATAAAAAGGTACTACAGTTGTATCTTCTACGAGACATGGTTTTATCTCTCCATTAATTATTGAAATCTCTAAATTTCTTATCTTTTCCCTTATTACGTTAATATCTGGTGTAGAGTCTTGTAAGCTAAGATAGTTTGCTACTTCTTGTGGGATTCCTAAACCTTTCGCTATGTTTCCTTTCTTAATCAATTTTTCTATTTCATCTATATTAGGTTCAATTGAAGGTGGAGGTTTATATATCTCCCCTATTCTTATGAGTCTATCTTTAAACTCTTTATATTCACTCGCAAACAAGATTTTACCATCTTTATCTGCTATTACCAAAACTCCTCTAGGTAGTAGTTCTACTATTACCTTTTTATCATCCCTTTTGAGTTTTAGGATTAATATTCTTTCCTTGTTCAATACATACATATTCGTAATTATATCTCCTCTAATTAATCTTCTTAATTCGGTTATTTTTGTTGAAGAAATTTTTGGATAATTGTATTTTGTTATATTTATTCGTTTACTTGGTTCTATTATTAATTCTTGGTCTCTTCCACTGCAATGTAACTTTAAAATATATGTATTTTGAGTATTTTGTATCAAGAAAACGTTATCTATTATACATCCCTCTATCGCTTTCTTATTTTCTGTAATCCACGCTATTAAATCAAAGTAAGTCATACTGTTTTTTCTCTGTAATTTTATATTCTGAGAACTCATTCATTAGAAATGTGGAAGTAGAAGATAAAATATTAATTATGCGAGGCATTGTGGGAGTTATAGCTGGAGCTATCTCAACACTATTTTATTCATCAATTTATGTACTTGCAGTAGTAATCTCCTTGTATGTATTCTCAGCTATGATTTCACTTTTCTTATTTAGAGAAAGAAAGGCAAGAAATATCTTTGGCAAAGGTGCTGGGATATATCTTTCTTCATGGTTTGTTAGTTTATTATTAATCTATAATCTTGGGTTGAGATGAGAACAATGCTAACACAAAAATTCGTCGTAGATAGTATGCTTGGTAAGATTGCGAGATGGCTGAGAATAATGGGTTATGATACACTCTATAGCAATGATTTCGAAGACTGGAAGATTCTGAAGATTGCTGAGACTCAAAAAAGAATAATTATAACTAGAGATAGGGGTATTTACTATCGTTCTCTAAAAAGAGGATTAAATTGTATCCTACTTTCACCAGATTCCAACATAATACAAGATTTAGCTTTTATCGCACTTAGGTCTAAAATAGATTTATCTGTAAATATAAACGCCACTAGATGTCCTCAATGTAACTCAGTTTTGAGTAAACTGTCTGAAAGTATGTGGTTATGCCCTAAATGTAAGAAAGAATATTGGAAAGGTAGGCATTGGAGAACAATTGAAGAGATAATAATTAAAGCTAATTCTGAGTTAGTAAAATTGGAAACTAAAAATGATTCAAGAGGAACTGGTACAGATACAGGAGTTAAACGAAGAGATAGGACGGTTACTAATAGAAATAGCTAGAAAATCCATTAAGGAAGAATTCAAGTTAGACAAGTTGGATTTGAGTAAGTACGATAATCCCATTTTAGATAAAAAAGGTCTAGCCTTTGTGACGCTAGAGAAAATTGCGTATAATACGAGTTCTTTAAGAGGCTGTATAGGCTATGTTGAGGCAGTTGCTCCTTTGAAGCAGATAGCTGCGTCTGCAGCCAAAGCTGCCGCTTTTTCAGATCCAAGATTTAATCCGCTGCAAGAAGATGAATTAGCGAATATAATTATCGAGGTTACAGTGTTAACAAAACCAGAAGAAATAAAGGTAAAAGATAGGTGGGATTTACCCAAGATTATAAAAGTTGGGGAAGATGGTTTAATAGTTGAGAAAGGGATTCTCCACAGCGGCCTTTTATTACCTCAAGTTCCTATGGAATATTGCTGGGATGAAGAAACGTTCCTAGCGGAAACTTGCATTAAGGCTTCTTTAGAACCAGATTGTTGGTTAGATAGCTCTGTTAGAATTAAAAGATTTCATGGAATAATATTTAAAGAAACTAAACCAAATGGAAGTGATATTATTGTAATAAAGCCTAGCGATATTAAATGTAAGCTAAATGAATTAATAAATAATTTATGAAGGTATTATCAGCTAAGAGGACTGACTTTTATAATGACGTACATACGGTAACTCTTGGAAATAAAACTCTTTATTCCTAAATAAATACTTAAAAAACATAATAATTATAAAGTAGGACGAACGAGATTTAGATAAAAAGTTCAGAAATACTTTTTTATGCTAGCAGTGAGATGTTGTATATACGGTGTTAAAGAATGGAACAAGAATATGCCGAACTATTTAGTGATGAAGTTAAGAATGCGTTACAAGACGCATTAAAAGATATGAAAAATCCAGTAGATGTTTATGTTTTCGTAGACAATACAGACTCTAATTGCCAATATTGCGGTGTTACTACTAAATTTCTGGAATTCATGGCTAGTGCTGCACCAAAAGATAGTAATGGTAGTTTATTAAAGGTTCATATAGTGGATAGAGCAAATGAAAATAGCAGAAAAATTTTCGAAGAGTTTAACGTGGAAAGAGTTCCTACTGTGGCATTTTATAATGGGTATATTAGATGGACTGGAGCTCCTTTAGGTGAGGAAATAAGAGCATTAGTTGAGACTATAGTAAGGCTTTCACAAGGTGAAAGTGGTCTAAGTCAAGAAACCGTAGAAGCTATAAAATCTAAACTGAATGGTAAGGTAAAGATAGAAACGGTAGTCACACCATCTTGTCCATACTGTCCATATGCAGCGTTAATGGCGCATATGGTTGCTTTTGAGGCTTGCAGAGCAGGGAAGTGCAATGTTATATCTGAAGTGATAGAAGCTTATGAAAATCAAGATATTGCGGAGAAATATCAAGTAATGTCAGTACCAGCTATAGCTATAAATGAATCTATAGAATTTATAGGAGTACCCTACGAGGAGAACTTTATAAATGCAATTTTAGAGAAGCAAAAGATAAGCTAAAACTCTTTTATCACAGTATCTACTAAATAGTATAGTAGAGAGTAATGAGGATAATTTCAATAAAGCTAACAGATGAGGAGTATAAGGAGTTAGAAGAACGAGCGAGAAGAGAAGGTTTCGTTTTATTAAGTGATTTTGTTAAATCACTTCTTTTCTCTTCATCTTATCCTCACGGGACTCAAGTAGATAATGCGCAAGTTGTATCCAGAATAGAAAAAAAGATGCAAGACATGATTAATCCTTTTACTTCTCAAATTGACGAAATTAAACAGAAAGTAGCTATGTTAACGGAAAGAATAGAAATATTAGAGGAAAAATTAGGCGAAAGTAAAGACAATATGAAAGATATTAATAAAAAACAGAAAAAGAGCTTCGAATCCAAATCTATCAATGTGAAATCTGAACCTCAACATAAGAAGACTGCAATAGATATACTAAGGGAACAAGGAGTGATATACGAGTCTGAACTGAAGTTAAACAATCCAGATGCATTTTTTGACAAATTAGAAACTCAGGGAGCAATAGTAATAACAACGGATCCAGAGAGGATAGCGATAGATTCTAATTTCTATGAGGAATTTAAGAAGAAAATTGCCAATATTTCTACTTCAGATGAGATAGAAGTTCAAAAATATCTGACAAAACAAGAATACAAATTATTCCAGAAACTCAGGCAATATAGTGTTATATACTTTGATGCTGATAGTAAAAGCTGGAAATTTGTGAGTTAAATTTGGGTAATGTAACGCCTTTTTGCCCTTGATATTTTCCTTGGTACGGATATTCAACTGGTGTGAGCGTTCTGGCAAAGATCAAGTGAATAAAACGTGTGCTTCTCTTTAATTTTACAGGGAAAGATGAGCCCACTACTTCTATTGTTACTTGTCCTTTAAATCCAGCATCGACTATTGTAGGTGGGATAAATAAACCTAATCTAGCAAATGTTGACCTTAGATTTACGAAAGCCATTACATCATTATTTAACTCTATATATTCTTCAGTCGTTAGTAGTACATGCTCATAAGGTTGGATTATAAACTCCTCTCCTTTCTCCGTTTGGAAGAACGAAGGATCAGGATTATCAGGATCAAAGATCTTATCCGTTTTTTTGAACCTAGCTATTTCATTACCTACTCTCAAATCAACTCCATTTTCCCTTATCGTATCCTCCCTTAAAGGCTGGATTTTTATCCAGCTCTTCTCTAAATAATACTTCAAATCCCTATCAGATAGAATCATATCTAAAATATTGTAGTTGAAAAGGGTTAAAACCACATTGCCTACATGTATTGGACTATCCAGCAATTTTATTTATGAGAAACTGTATAGAGCGAAAATATCTTTTCAGAATGATATAACCATTGTTTTTGAGTAGTATTATTATTCTAAGTATCTATAGTTAATATCATCTGCTCCAAGGTTGGGAGATTCAGTTATCCATTGTGAATTCACTTTATTTTAAAGATTACTACGAAATTAACTAAATGAAGGCGACTAACTGGCAGAGATACATGATTATCAATATTAACATTTTACAACTGCATTATTTATAAATTACAATTCGCAAAGGAGACCTGAATCGCTCCATATGATTATCTATATACTCAGAGTAACTCTGACTCTTCATTATTCGAAATCGGTAATTGCCGAGTATTCATCATCGTGAAATGATTATAAATAACTGCAGATAATATAAATTAATCTATGGAGTTTAAAGTTATTGCCGAGTACTTTGATAAATTGGAGAAAATATCTTCGAGGCTTCAGCTTACAGCTTTACTAGCTGATCTTTTAAGTAAAAGTGACAAGACAATTATAGATAAAGTAGTTTATATTATACAAGGCAAATTGTGGCCTGATTTTTTAGGTTATCCAGAGCTTGGGATCGGAGAGAAATTCCTAATAAAAGCAATCAGTATAGCCACAAACACGGATGAAAATTCAGTAGAAAATCTGTATAAAACGATAGGAGATCTTGGAGAGGTGGCTCGAAGACTAAAAAGTAAGCAGCAAAGTACAGGAATTTTAGGATTTTTGGGTACCACAAGTAAAGAGAGCTTAACAGTGGACGAAGTTTACTCTACATTATCTAAGGTAGCATTAACTACGGGAGAGGGTAGTAGAGATTTAAAGATAAGATTATTAGCCGGCTTGTTAAAAAAGGCAGATCCATTAGAGGCTAAGTTCCTAGTCAGATTTGTTGAAGGTCGGCTTAGAGTAGGTATAGGAGATGCAACAGTTTTAGATGCTATGGCAATAGCGTTTGGTGGAGGGCAATCAGCATCGGAAATAATTGAAAGAGCCTATAATCTTAGGGCAGATCTAGGAAACATTGCAAAAATTATAGTAGAAAAGGGAATTGAAGCGCTAAAGACTCTAAAGCCTCAAGTTGGAATACCAATTAGGCCAATGCTAGCTGAAAGGCTATCAAATCCTGAAGAAATATTAAAGAAAATGGGTGGGAATGCCATAGTTGATTATAAATATGATGGAGAGAGAGCACAAATACACAAAAAAGAAGATAAAATTTTCATATTTTCTAGAAGATTAGAGAACATTACTTCTCAGTATCCAGATGTAGTTGATTATGTTAGTAAATACATAGAAGGTAAAGAATTCATTATAGAGGGAGAGATAGTAGCTATAGATCCAGAAAGTGGAGAGATGAGGCCATTTCAAGAGTTAATGCACAGAAAGAGAAAGTCAGATATTTATGAAGCAATTAAGGAGTACCCAGTTAACGTATTTCTCTTCGATCTAATGTATTATGAAGATGTAGATTATACTACAAAGCCATTAGAAGCTAGAAGAAAATTGCTAGAGAGTATTGTAAAACCAAATGATTATGTAAAAATAGCTCATCATATTCAAGCTAATAATGTAGAGGATCTTAAATCGTTCTTCTATCGAGCCATATCGGAGGGCGGGGAGGGAGTGATGGTGAAAGCAATCGGAAAAGATGCAATATATCAAGCGGGTGCTAGGGGTTGGTTATGGATAAAGCTTAAACGTGATTATCAAAGCGAGATGGCTGATACAGTTGACTTAGTAGTGGTTGGCGGTTTCTACGGTAAGGGTAAAAGAGGCGGTAAGATAAGCTCGTTATTAATGGCTGCATATAATCCTAAGACTGATTCTTTTGAATCCGTTTGCAAGGTAGCTAGTGGTTTTTCAGATGAACAGCTTGATGAGTTACAAAAGAAGTTAATGGAAATAAAGAGGGACGTTAAGCATCCTAGGGTTAATTCTAAGATGGAACCAGATATATGGGTAGAGCCAGTTTATGTTGCGGAGATAATTGGATCAGAGATAACGATATCTCCTTTACATACTTGTTGTCAAGACGTAGTAGAGAAGGATGCTGGTTTATCTATAAGATTTCCTCGATTTATAAGATGGAGGGATGATAAGAGTCCAGAAGATGCTACGACTACTGATGAGATACTTGAAATGTACAATAAGCAGCCTAAGAAGAAGATCGAATCACCAGCTGTAGATGAGAGCGTTTAAAATATATCGGAGCTTTGTATATGTTATCATGTGCAGAGTCTTGTAAAGATACTTCCTAATGGGGCTATTTTAATTGGTAAAAGATTTACTATAGATGGACATCATGAACGCCCATTTAGGGTTGTGACGCATTTTCATGCTGATCATATAACGGGTCTTGAGAAAAGTATTTCAATTTCTGATGGTATAATCGCAACACCCATTACGCTGGATATATTAAGTTTAGACTACGCCATACCACCTAGAAAAGCGTTTGGTTTAAATTACGATATAAAAATGACATTTGAGGATGAGAATATTGTGCTAAAGAAATCAGATCATGTAATAGGTTCTGCCCAGGTTCTCATTACACTTGAAAACGGTTTAGAAATAGGCTACACTGGCGATTTTAAGAATCCAGGTAAGGGCACTCCTATACTTCATCCAGATATTTTAATAATTGAAGCCACATATGGTAGACCTGATTTCAGAAGACCATTTAAAGATGATGTCGAGAGTTTATTTGCAGACTATGTTAGAGACGCACTTATGTATGGACCAGTGAGAATTTATGGCTATCATGGAAAATTACAAGAGGTAATGATTAGTTTAAGAAAAATGGGTGTGGATGCTCCTTTTATAGTAGGCGGGAAAATTTCTAAGATGACTAATATTGCAATAAAGTATGGTTATAATATAAGCCAAGTTTTTGATGAAAGCCAAAGTGAAGCTAAAGAAATAATGCGTGATAGCTGGTATATTTCTTTTTCTCATTATAACGAATTTAAACGAAGAAACGGTAAATATTATAATTTCTTGCTAAGTGGGTGGGAATTTAAGAATGTGGTGAAGAAAATTGATGAAAAATCATATACGGTATCCTTTAGTGATCATGCTGATTTCGACGATCTTATATATTATGTAGAAAGAACTTCCGCAAAATATATCATAACAGATGGAGGAAGGAGAAGTTATGGTAAAGAATTAGCCGAATACATTTCCAAAAAATTAGGTAAAATAGCGATCAGCATGCCATGAGTTAAATTACTAGTGTCTCGTTAATTAGCTTATTTAACTTAAATCTGGATGGCGAGAAAATATCTATGAATTTATTCTTGTAATTGTCTGCGATTAGATCAGCCATTATTTTCCCAGAGTAAGGGGCAAACATCATGCCATGACCACTATAACCTGCATCAATAAATAAACCTTCTGGCCAATCATTAGAATATCCCATGATTTGAGAACTATCTGGAGTCATTTCATAATACCCTGACCAACCTCTTAATATTCCTATCCCATCTATTCCCTTTATTAATTCTCTTATACCTTTGAGAAATTTTATCGCATTAGATATGGATATTGTGAACTCCTCAAATTTGTATTCCCTTTTATCTTCTATTCCACCTATTATCTCTCCTTTCAATGTCTGTGAGAAATAGATTTGAAGCTTAGAGTCTATAATTAAAGGTTCGAGGAAATATCTTAAAGGTTCCGTGATATATATCTCTTTCTTCTCTGGAAATATAGGTACCTCTATACCAATACTGGATAGCACTTCGCCGCTCCAAGCTCCTGCAGTAACTATAACCTTGTCCCCATATAGTTCTTTTCCGCTACTTAGTTTTACACCTTTTATCTTGCTATCATCTTTTATTAGAGAGACCACTTTATCATAAATTGTAGAAACTTTATCCTTAATCGAATAATAGTAACTGTACAGTATATAATCGTGATGAAATGCGCCATCTTGAGGCGCCAAATAGCATTGTCCTTCAAATTTTATGTAAGCGTAATTATCCTTACATTCTATAAATTTCCCTCCTATATTATATGAGCTCCAAAAACTGTCTAGTTTTTTAAATAGACTATACTCTTGTTCTCCGTTAATGACCCATAAATATCCAGTTCTTAATAATAATGAATTATACTCAAGTTCCTTTGATTGTTTCTTTAGATAACTTATCGCATTTATAGCGTACTCCACATTTTCCTTGCTGTAAAAATGATATCTGTATCTAGCTGCGTTTCTACTGCTCGACCCATAACCGATTCTTTTCCATTCTACTAGTGTAATATCTTTTTTACTATAGCCCTTTTTTACTAAATGATATGCTAAACTTAAACCATGGGAACCGGCACCAACAATGATTATCATTTAAATCACCATTCTATAAAGAGGAGTTCTAAACGTTATAAGTTGCCTATCACCTAGAAAACTTCCTAGAGAATACGTACATAATTTTCCTTGACACTCTCCTGTACCTAAACCTATAGTTCTTTTAATTTCTTCTACTTTACTAAATCCTCTGCCTACTTGTCTATTTACTTCGCTTAGGGTAATATCTTCACATTCACATACGTATCCCTTATTCCCATAAATATACGGAGAGGGATTTTCCTTAGGATTTTTTTGATAATAATAATCATAAATATACGTATAATCTTTCAAATTATTTATGAATTCATCTAGATATTTCTCATTAACAGCTGTTTTTCCGCTTAAGAATGAAGTGTATTCATCTGAGATTCCACGCATTCCTCCAACTATGTAGATGTTATCATTAGTCTTTCCCTCTATAGAATGTATCGGCATATAGATGTGGAAATATTCACTAAAATTATATGGTATCCCAATATTATATGAATGGTCTATTTTCGGTTGTTTAACTATTGCATAAACTAAAATATTAGAATCGAAAGATCTTTCATTAGTGATTATCTTTAGCATTCCACCTTTTTCTCTTTTCACTTTCAAGTTGTTAGTATTTATTATTTCTACACCTAGCTCGTCTATTAATTCCTTATAATATTTTGACAAAAATAATACGCCATTATTGATTATAACCCTCTTTTCAACTTTAAACAATACTTTTATTATATCGTCACTATTTCCTAAAGCAATCGCCTTTGTAATGCGATTTCCATATCTTAGGTAAAGATTCTTTGATATTATACCGGGTATATCGTTTCCATCAAATATTGGTGGAATGTATCTTCCGCCTGTTGCTAAAAAGACTCTTTTAGCTCTCACCATTAATATCTTATCCTTTGTAAGAAATCCTATTCCTTCATCAAATTTGCCTAATAAAATTCCCTCTAAAATCCTATCTTTATTTTCATTAATAGTATCCCTTAATAACTTAGAGAACTCATCTTTGTTAATTTGCGGTAATGGGTAAGGTATATCAGTATTGGATTCGATATTAGATGATATTAGGAGCGTTTTCTCCTCCTTACTTATTTCTGATAGGACTCCTAGTCCAGAAGTTCCTCCTCCTATAATCAAATTCTCTAATTCAATGAATATTAATTCCCTTTTCTCAGTATTCTCTGTTATTAAATCTGGTAAATTAATGAAGTGCTTAGAATAGATTTTTACTATATTAGGAAATATTCGCAGTAATTTATTATGGAGGATACTGGTGCCAACTCGTATCTCAATTTTCTTCGTATATTTTTTATACTGTTTGCTATAGCATAAGTCTATTCTTTTCCCGTTCTCCACGATCTCATTATATGGTAAACCTGGCTCACAATCTTTCATACTTCTAAGCCTTCTATGCCTTTTACTTAGTACTATCGGCATGTCCATTTTTGAAGACCTCATTTACAATTTTTCCATCAGATTTACAATTTATTCCATAAAGTTTCAATATCGTGGGAGTTACGTCAACTATCTTCATGTTTACTTGTTTCTTAGTGAAATTCTTCCCATAGAATATTATAATTCCATTAATGTCATCATTTCTATAATATCCATGATCTGCCGTAGTCGTACGATAAGGAATGACATTTTCAAATATCGTGTCTTTTTCTATATTACTTGATATAGAGTATTTTGGGTTAACACCATCGATCATTATATCGCCTTGTCTATCACTTGCTGGAGTCTCATTAGAATAAATCACGGTAAATATTCTTTCTCCGGTATCTGGATCCTCTAATCTTTCTAGATTAATAGTTAAATATTTAATTAATTTATTAAACTCTTTTTTACCTACTATTCCGAATTTCTCCCTTTCTCTTAGATTTATTCTAATAATTCCTCCACCACCGTAGTACGCCTTAGTTCTCTTCCAATCTATTTTCTTATCGTCAACCGTTTTTAGCACATTCAGTTCCTCTAAAAATTTATTAAGATAAAGCCTCTTTTTTACCTTATTTATTCCATGATCTGAACAAATAATTATATTATCAGCTAATTCTATGTGCGCTTTCACGAAGTTATCTGCCATCTTATATACTTGAAACACGTAATCTAATGACTGTGAATCGTCTACCCCAAAAAGAAGGTGTTGTATATTATCTACTATGGGTAAGTATGTTATTGCAAAATCCCATTCTTCTCGTTTAAGCAAGTATAGTGAATAGTTATAGAAAAATTCATATGCAAATTTTAGAGTTTCATAATATTCGCTGAAACCGATTATATTGGACTTTAGAGAAATATAATCACCATCCAAAAGCATTCCGTATTTCTTAACAACGTTCTCCCATATTTCATTTTGTAACTCTTGATTATTTGACCAACTGGGGATTAGGAACGATACTGGTGTGAGATAAACCCCATTACTCAATCCCTTTAATCTAAATGTTCCCTTCATTTCTTTTCCTTTACATCCCATTATTACCTCAAGTGGAGAGGTCCATTCATTTTGCCTTAACTTTAATGACAAGGTATTATTCTCGATATCAGTTATTTTTATAGTATACTCGTTATTATTGCTCTCTATATCAAAATTAACTTCGTTTATTGTTGTGTTTCCGATATTGAGCAAAGCCCCATCGCTACACTCTTTAATTTTGGATTTATATGGATCAAATAATGTAAGATTTTTTAGTTTCCATTTATCTGGTAGGGCTTGAGGTGCTGAGGCTACTACTACTTTATATCCTTTCTTCGCTAAAAGGTACCATATCGGGTCAACCTTTAATGGTGTGCTACTATGTGCTGATAGGGGTTTACTTAGGCTATTACCTTTTATGAAGATCTTTGTGGAAGTTATCCCATGATTTAATGGCAAGTATCCCGTAAATAAAGACGCTAAAGCTACTGGTGTTATTGTTGGGAAAACGCTTTCTAGTTTACCAAAGCTTCCATTTTCAATAAGATTATTCATAGTATCTAAATTATATCTAAATTGATTAAAAACAGAATAACTAACACCATCAATGACTATTAGCAATGTCTTCAAATCACGCACCTATTCTTTGTATATTTTCTTTTCTAAGTCGTTTCTTATATTTTTTGGAGAGATCATATTAATATGAGATCTTTTTAAATTACCCTTTTTATCAAAACTTATTGCGAATTCAAAAATACCTATTTGATTTTCGTACTCGCCGAATACATCAAATCTATCTTTAAAGCCTTGATAGTACTTAATCTGAAGACTACTATCAATTACTGTATTATCAATCTTTTTAAGAACTTTAAGCGTTAAATCTTTAATCTCGTCCATTTCGTTTCATCTCCACTAAAATAGTTTCTATAATGCCTTTAATAGAATGTGTCTTGCTTTCTATTATTTTTACCTTATTATTAACTCGTTTCAAAGTTTCTGTCGTCATTGGACCTATGCTAAAGATTATTATATTACACTTACCCCTAATAAAAGGACCAATTAGCTTAGCCATCAACGAACTAGTAAATGCTATGGCGTCAACTTCACATTCGGTTAGAATTTTGGATATTTCGTTTATATTATCTCTGATTATTTCTGAATCATATACGTAAATCTCATCATATTTAATTTTGCCATTAAGAATATTTCTCATATCTTCAGAAGCTTTTCTACTCCTTATGCTAAGTATACTATTTACCTTATCTTCCAAAATTCTTTTAGCTAGTTCTATACTCGTAAATCTCTCTGGAGTTATCGGATTTACATTATACATTTTCATTAATAACTCAGCAGTTTCTTCTCCGATAGCGTATATCTTATGAACGTTTTTAATTAAGGTGCGATCTTTGAAACAAATGACTGAATTTCTGCTTGTAAATGCTAGTGCCTCATAATCATAGGTCGGTAACGAATATGAGACGCATTTTATTTTAAAGATGGGAATGTTTAGAACTTCAATTCCGTTTTTCCGAAGTATCATAAGCTTTTCATTGAGTTCATTATCTTCATTATCGGGCCTAAGGAATAATACCCTCATTCTTCATCTCCTTTTTTAGTAGCAAGCCCAATTCAGATCCTATAGTATACGGATCCCCCGCCTTGCTAATGGAAACGGTAATTTTTTTCTTCCCATCACTATAACTTGCAATCCCATAGAACTCTTTTCCTTCTTTTCTGAATAACACACCAATAGGAGAATGACAACCTCCTCCTACTACACTAATTGTAGCTCTTTCAGCTAATGCCTCATCTAATGTATCTTTATGAGTAATTTCTTTAAATACCTCTTTTACCTTTTCATCTTTTTTTCTTCCTAAGACTACTATAATACCTTGATTAGCTTCTGGAGTGAAATCGTAGACATTAAGCCTGTGATAACTTATACTAATATTGAGCCTTTTTATTGAGGCCTCAGCTAATATTAAACCATCATACTCTTTAGACAAATATTTTCTTATTCTAGTGTCCACATTACCTCTAATATCTTTAGTATTTATTTCTGGTCTGATGTATTTAATAAAGTTTTTCCTCCTTATACTACTTGTACCTATTGTAGTATTTGGGTCCAATTTATGTAAATTTTTCTCTGCAATTAATATATCATATGGAGGATCTCTTTCTATTACTGCAAATATTTCTAGTTCAGGATTTATTTCTGATAAGATATCTTTCATGCTGTGAACTGCAACATCGGCTTTTCCCTCCAATACAGCCTCATTGACTTCTTTTTCAAAAACTCCTTTACCTAATTTACTTAATGGTTCAGTAGAAAACAAGTCAGCTTTTGTTTTTATATCTATTACATCATATTCTATTCCAATTTTTCTTAATTTTTCACCTACCATATCTACTTGTACTCTACTTAGTTTACTTCCTCTTGCAGCTATTAGTATTTTCAATTTAGTTCGCCTATTACTTTCATAAGCTTATCTATAGTGTCAGCAATTACATCATCTTTATGGGCAGCTGAAGTAAAAATTGTCTCATATTGACTTGGCGGAATGAAAACTCCCTCCTTTAACAGTCTTTCATGAAACTTTATGTAGTACTCTTTATCAGCTCTTTTAGCATCTGAGTAATTTCTAACCTCATCTATTCCGAAGAATATCTGAAACATACTCCCAACATGGTTTATTGTATGTTTTGTTTTTAGCAACCTTTCTAATTCCTCCACTAGGGTCTTGGCGGCTTGGTTTGCGATAATATATGGGTATTCTTTTTCAAGTTCTTCTATTGTAGCAATTCCAGCAATCATAGATATTGGGTTAGCGTTAAATGTGCCAGCATTAAATACTTTACCAGCTGGAGTAAAGTTATCAATAATCTCTGCTTTTCCTGCTACTGCACCGATAGGGAAACCACCACCTATTATTTTACCTAGTGTTGTTATGTCTGGATAAATTTGATAGTAAGATTGTGCCCCACCTATGCTGATTCTAAAACCAGTTATAACTTCATCGAAGATCAATAGAGAGTTGTAGGTTTTTGTGAGTTCTCTTAATCCAAATAAAAAGTCCTTTTCAGGTAAGATTACCCCAGCATTGCCCATAACGGGTTCTAAGATTACTGTAGCTATATCCTCGTTTCTCAATTTTTTATCTACGCAATCAAGATCGTTAAATTCGCATATTTCTACGGTCTTCATTATTTCCATTGGTACACCATCAGAAGTTGCAACGTTATATTCTGTAGCAGCGCTTCCTGCTTCCACAAGTGCGTAATCGTGAGCTCCATGGTAATTTCCGCTAAACTTCAATATTTTGCTTCTTTTTGTATAGCCTCTAGCTAATCTTATAGCTGCCATTGTAGCCTCAGTTCCACTATTTACAAATCTTATTTTCTGCGCTGATGGTATATGTGACCTTATTTTTCTAGCTAATTCTATTTCTAATTCACTAGGAGTTCCGAAAAGCCAACCTCTTTCTAATTGCTCAACTATTCTTCTCTTTACGGATTCTGGGGAGTGACCTAAAATTAGAGGCCCATAACCTAATACATAATCAATGAACTTTTTACCATCGACCGTGTAAATATAAGCTCCTTTTCCCCTTTCTACATAAAAGGGGAATGGCTTTACTGCTGCTCTAACTGGACTATTTACTCCTCCAGCAAATAATTGCTTAGCTTGAGCCCATAGTTCCTCGCTATTCAAAATGGTACACCGTCCTTTATCCATCTAGCAATATCGTTAGCATAATAAGTAATGATTAAATCAGCCCCTGCCCTTTTTATTGCAGTAGTAATTTCTAAGACTGCAGTCTTTTCGTCTATCCATCCATTAATTGCAGCTGCCTTTATCATACTATATTCACCACTAACATGATATGCAGCTAGCGGATATTCTGGAAAGTGGTCTTTCACTAATCTTATTACATCTAAATATGTATGGGCAGGTTTAACCATCAAAATATCAGCACCTTCCTCTATATCTAGTCTCGCTTCTTTTATTGCCTCAAATGCATTTCTAGGGTCCATCTGATATCCCCTTCTATCTCCAAATGCGGGTTTAGAGTACGCTGCATCCCTAAAGGGACCATACATTACTGAAGCGTACTTTACACTATATGACAATATTAATGTATCAATGTAGCCGGCACTATCTAGCGCATCTCTTATAGCCCTAACTACTCCATCCATCATGCTGGATGGAGCTATAACGTCTGCACCAGCTTCAGCTTGACTTAATGCAATCTTAGCATGAATCTTTAGACTTTCATCATTATCTACCACATAACACCCGTTAGTATATTTAACAAGACCACAATGACCATTAGCCATATACTCATCAGTACACTCATCTGTGATTACTATAATCTTATCCTTAAAACTATCCTTTATTATTCTAACCGCTCTCTGTATTATACCATTTTTATCATAGGCTGAAGATGCTATATCGTCTTTATAAGAAGGAATTCCAAACAATATTACACTTCGAATTCCGTTTTCGTAACTATCTTGTAGATAGTTGATTAACTTATCATTTGGCGGATATCTATATATACCTGGCATCGAAGCAATTTGCTCTGGCTCATTTATGTTTTCCTTTATAAATACTGGAAGTACTAAATCGTTTTGTGAAATAGATGTTTCAGATACTAGATCTCTCACTAACTTGCTTTTCCTTAATCTTCTCGGTCTCAAAACCGGAAATGTTACCATCTTTAAAAATATCAATTAGAAAGTTAATGTAGTTTATCGAATTTTCTCCGTTAAATATTAGTGATCTTATATTATCGAAAAGGGGTTGGAATGACTTTTTAATGATTGATCTAGTCATCAAATCTAGTATTTCCTTCGCTTGTTGGTCGTTTATTCCAAGTTTCTCAAGTTCTTTATACGCTCTTAGAATCTCGTTTTCTCTTATAGTTTCTATCCTTTTCATTATTTTTGACATGAATTCCGTATAGATTTCTTTTTTGTAATCATATAGTAATTCATTTATTCCATCCTCTACCAATTTATTAATTTTAGCTAATTCCTCTTCTCTAGCTTTGAAGTTGAGGTTTGATATTCTTTCTAATTCTTCTAGTGTAATTACGTTATTCCCAGTAAATAGGGGCGGGACAGTTATATCAACAATTAATGTATTCCATTTGTTCTCAAGTCTAAGATTCTCATGATAAATTGATATAAAAGCGACATCGAAGTTACCTAACTTGTCTAAATCTAATTTTTCGTAGTTATAGCCGAACTTTAGTGCAAGTTGTTTTGCCTTTTCTATTGTTCTATTCATTATTGTAACATCTTTGGCTCCTTCATTGTGGAGCATACTAGTTATTTTCTGCGCCATTTCGCCAGCTCCTATTACTAATATTCTTCTATCATAAAAATCATTGAATCGTTTTTTAGCCTCATCAATAGCAAGAGAATATATACCAACTTTCCCCTTAGAAATACTAGTCTCTTCTCTAACTTTTCTGCCTACTTTAATTGCTCTTTCGAAAAATATTTGTAAATATTTTCCGCTGAAGCCTAATTTTTTAAACATATCAATAGTAGATCTTATTTGAGATAAGATTTCGTATTCTCCAATAGATAGTGAATCAGCTCCACTAGCTACCAAAAATAAGTGTTTTGCAGCATCTTTACCACAGAGTACCCTAGCTTGATTTCCGATAGGTTCATTATGTATGTTATTCAAATATTGGATTATTTTATTAACCTCCTTTAATGTATTAGTATCTGAATATAGATATATTTCAACTCTATTACAAGTTTGTAGAATAGCAAATTCAGCATTGATTAATTGTTTTAACGATTTTATTTCCGTTTCCCTAAAGTAATATAAGTGAAGGTTACTTATTCCTATAGTTTTGTATGTAAATAAAATCGAACAATAATTTTGTAGTAACTCTTCATCCTTGCTCATTAATTATCTCCTCCGCTCTATTTAATGCTTTATTTATTAAACCATTAGTAGCATAATATTTGAATTTTTCATCATTATATATTTTATGATATAATGAATATCTAACAGATGGATCAGCTACTTTTTTCTTTAATAGAATCTTTACATCATACATTATACCTAATAAATTTCTTATTTCTGAGCTGTTAGCTATACTAATTGTTTTGGTTAGGATTTCTTTAGCTAAGATACTAGATTTTCCTCTAGTAGTTATAGCTATTTCTAAGTCGTTATCAGAATAGAATATTGGTACTATAAAGTTAGAGTTTTCTGGATTAGTAGGATTATTACAAAGTTTTCTTAGGTTTTTGGCTATATTACAGAGTTTCTCGTTAAGTTCAGAATTATTCGTGCAAGTCAAAATTATATCATATTTTTCTATTAGATTACTATCGATTTTATTCGCGTCATCCCTAATCAATCTTATGTCTGAATTAAGAAGATCTTGGGAGAAATCCAAACTTAAGACAGATACGTCAGCTCCATATCTCTTAAAAGCTAACGCTCTTTTTGTACCTACTTTGCCTCCTCCGATTATAAGTATACGAAAATTAGAAAGGTCTATAAAAATTGGATAATAATCCTTTGTAATCACAAGGTAGTAGATATTAATGGATAACTTTAAGTTTAACTTTAAAGTATTAAAACCATCTGTCCAATCCTGTTTGTCTAGACGCTCCTTTAGCTTCTTTTATTGCTTTAGTTAATCTTTCAATTCCATTCTTCACTCTTTCTTCACTGAAGTTATGTTCATATACTAAGATATTAATTATATCTTCTCCGTTAGGTTCATTCAAATCTAAAGCTTCCTCTGGTTTAACTACTTGTGGATTCAAAAATAAACCTCTAATTTCATCGATATTGAAATTAATATCCTTTTTTGAAATTTCACCATATTCCATTGCTTTTTCTATCTTGCCGTATTTTTTTATTATCTTTAGTGCTCTTTCTGGTCCTATGCCCCTTATTCCATCAGGATTATAGTCTGTTCCAATTAATATGCCTATATCAATTAGTTGTTCCCTTGTTATTCCTAATTTTTTAAGTAAGATTTCCGTTTCTATTAATTCTGGTTTTATCTCCACATATACGTCCTTGTTAGGAAGCTTTCTTTTCCCTGTAATTGTCAAATTTCTTACTAGCCTTTTAGCTCCGAAAAGTATCGCATCATAATCTTGACTTGCTGCTGCCCAGCTTAATCCTAATTTATTCAGATATGCAGCCTCAGCCTCTCCTTCAGAAGGTGCTTGAACTATAGGTATTCCCATAGCTCTCAACAATTTTTTACTTTCTTCTACCATGATATTTGATAATCTAAGTATAGCTTGTGAATATTTCCTTAGCTCCTCTATCTTCCCTTCGCTTTTGGCTCTTTCTAACTTTCTCTCAGCTTCTTCTTTTGCCTTTCTCCTTCTTTCTAACTCTTCACTTTTTTGCTCTGGCGGTTTACCATCAAAGACGTAGATTGGTATGACACCTTCTTCTAGGATATTTATCGTTCTATAAAATAATCCACTTAGATGACTAGTTACTCTCCCCTGTGAATCCATTAAGGGAGTTCCATCCGGTTGTCTTATTGCAGCTAAAAACTGATATAACGCATTATATCCATCGATACTTACCCTCTTTCCTTTAAGTTCAGAAAACGAAAGCTCTCTTTTTACATCTTTTACTAAATCTGCTAAATCTACTCCTATTCCTTATCACCTAAATAAGTTATCATTCTTACATTTTCTTTAATTAGTGAAACCGATATATAACCTCTAATCTCCAATGCCATTAAGGCTCTTAAGAAATCATCATAAGATACTTCATAGTTTGTCGAATTTCTTACTTCTTTAAAAAGATCATCATCTCTTATATTATTGTTATTCTTCTTTATTTTATCTAAGATCTTTTCTAAAACAATATTATATAATGGTACACTTCTCCACATTAGTTTCACGCATATGTACTTGGTTTAACAGTAGTTTTTGGCAATTGTTGCCTAGCTTTTTCCACCCAATTTTGATAGAATTGCAACATATCTTGTGTAACTGATGGTTTAACTTTCCTCATAGCCTCTTCGAAATGTCTTAGGGAAACCTTAACCCCGTTAACCTTCATACATTCTTTCATAGTCTTATCTCTGCATTCAGCATCTGTAGGTTTACAATTCTCGTTAGTCTTATCTATACATATTTTCATGCTCTCTCTTATAGCTCTCATTGTAGCTTCTCTTACTAACGCTGCTAAGTCAGCTCCGGTGTAGCCTTCAGTCTTTTCAGCTACGTCCTCTAAGCTGATATCCTCACCTAGCGCTATGTTCCTAGTATGCACCTTTAATATTTCTGTCCTTGCCCTCTTATCTGGTGGGGGTACATAGATTAATTTCTCAAACCTACCGGGTCTTAGCAATGCTGGATCTAAGATATCTGGTCTATTAGTTGCAGCTATAACTACCACATTCTCTAATTTTTCTATTCCATCCATTTCCGCTAATAGCTGATTTACTATTCTCTCTGTTACTCCGGAATCATAAGAAATTCCCCTTATTGGCGCTATTGAATCTATTTCGTCAAAGAATATTACAGCTGGAGCATACATTCTAGCTTTTCTAAATATTTCTCTAACTGCTTTTTCACTTTCACCTACCCATTTGGATAATATTTCTGGCCCTCTCACTGCTATGAAATTTGCTCCGCTTTCAGTCGCCACAGCCTTCGCTAGCATTGTCTTTCCAGTTCCGGGTGGACCAAATAACAATATACCCTTAGGTGGCTCTATACCAGAGTTTTGGTATAGCTCTGAGTATTTCAAGGGATATTCAACTACTTCTTTTAGCTCTTCTTTTATTTCTTCAAGTCCACCTATATCTGTCCATTTAACCTCAGGAACTTCTATGTAAATTTCCCTTAAGCCACTCGGTACTATTTCCTTGAATGCATTTATGAAATCCTCCATCTTAACTTCCATAGACTCTAATATCTCTGGAGGTATCTTATCTTGGTTCAAATCTATCTTTGGTAAATATCTTCTTAAGGAATTCATTGCAGCTTCTCTTACTAATGCAGACAAATCAGCACCAGTATATCCGTGTGTCATATCTGCAAGCTTTTCTAGGTCAACATCCTTAGATAATGGCATATTCCTTGTGTGGATTTGTAATATTTCTAATCTTCCTTGCTTATCTGGTAATGGTATTTCTATTTCCCTATCAAATCTTCCCGGTCTTCTTAATGCTGGATCAACAGCACTAGGTCTATTGGTAGCTGCTATAACTATCACGTTTCCTCTATTTTCAAGTCCATCCATTAGGGTGAGTAACTGTGCAACAACTCTTCTTTCTACTTCTCCTATTACTTCGTCTCTTTTCGGTGCTATTGCGTCTATTTCATCTACGAATATTATCGCAGGAGCATGTTTTTTGGCATCTTCAAATATTTCTCTTAATCTTTGCTCACTTTCCCCATAGAATTTACTCATTATTTCTGGTCCATTAATTGAAGTGAAGTAGGCATCAGTCTCGTTAGCTATAGCTTTAGCGAGTAACGTCTTTCCAACTCCAGGTGGGCCATATAGTAGTATGCCCTTAGGCGGTTCTATTCCTAATCTCTTGAACAGTTCTGGATGTCTTAAGGGTAGTTCTACTAACTCTCTAACTTTTTCTATAATATTTTTCATTCCACCTATATCTTCATAGGTAACTCTGGGATATCTGGAAGGTTCTACTGGCTTATCAGATATGCTTATTATTGTATCGTCATTTACTAGAACTATACCTGCAGGTTTGACTTGAACCACAGTAAACGGTATAGCTTGTCCTAGAACTGGAATTAATACTGTATCCCCTTCAACTAGGGGGAATTCTTTTAATCGTTTCTTAACATAACTGATGAAACCTGGATCTACGGTAATTGAGAAGTTAGATGGTGCTAATTTTACTGTGCTGGCTGGTTTTACAATTGCTTTCCGTACTATAACCTTATCTCCAATCGAGACACCAGCGTTTTTCCTAGTAATTCCATCCATTCTTATTATGTCTTTTTCTCCAGTTGTTGTATCTTCTGGCGACAAAGGCCATGCAAGCGCAGCGGTCTTTCTGGTTCCTTCAATTTCGACTACATCACCCGGGCTTACATCAATTTGTGAGAGTAAATCAATATCAATTCTTACTTTCCCTCTCCCGACATCTTTTTGTCTTGCTTCCATTACTCTAAGTATTAACTCCTTTCTTTGCGGCTTCTGTTCCTCTCCAGAACTAGCGCTCAATTTTTATCTCCAAAATATTTTAGCGTATAAAGGATATATAAGAACTAACGTACCAAAGAGTTTATTAGAATCCTAATCTTGTTATCCCTACTACTTCGGCATGACTAACTCCTTGTATATTATTTACTACTTCTTCTAAATTGTCTGTCCCACCTTCAGTTTGCTCAGGCATTTGAACATATAGGATTAGCGCGTTTAGACCAAAAGCTATAGGTTCAGTTTCCTTTCTAATAATCTTATATTCTTTAGGCAATTTACTGCTAATATCTGTGTACAAATTATCTAAATTAACTTCATCACTATCGGGAAAGACTTTAAGGACAACTAACACATCTGTCATTTTAAGCTACCCCTTAGGGTCCCTTAAATCCACAATTTGGACAAATATATTCTGCTCCTTGTTTTCTACACATGTGATCTCTTCTTATTAATACTTCACCGCAATTTGGGCAATAGAATTCAACTCCCTTCTCTCTTGGGTGTATTATTTTTCCACAACTTGAACATATTGGTGGTTCTACCTCTTCCCTAATGCTTAACTTAACCGACATATCATTCCCCTTTATTAAACATCAATAAAAGTTTAAAAGTGTTTGTTGTTTTCGTAGTTACATTATGATTAAGATGGTTATTGTCGTAAGGAGTGATATTAAAATGGGTAAAGGTAAGATAGCAGCTCAAGTTGCTCATGCAGCAGTAACTTTAGTGGTAAGTATTATTAACTCTAATAACTTACGTTGGAAAGAGTGGCTAAATGAGTGGTTACATCAAGGACAACCAAAGATAATTGTTAAGGTAAATTCATTAGACGAAATTATTTCAAGAGCTAAAAAAGCCGAAACAATGAATTTACCATTCTCTATAATTGAAGATGCAGGAAAGACTCAATTAGAACCCGGCACTATAACGTGTTTAGGTATCGGGCCTGCACCAGAAAATTTAGTAGATTCTATCACGGGTGATCTAAAATTACTGTGACTCCTCATGAAATAGACATTGCGTTAGGTATGGAAAAATATTATTATGAAGACTGGAACGAGTTAGACGGAACAATTGAAAGACCAAACGGGTTTAAAGTTATAGAAGAGATTGACTTTAAGCCAGCTCAAGATTGGAAAGGCGAGACAAAAGGTAAATATGCGGTATTCTTACTTACAAAATGGGGAATAGATCATTTTTCCGCTATATCCGAAGTTCAGAAAGTACTACATTCTAAAGTAAATTATATAGGTATTAAGGATGCTAATGCGATAACATCTCAGTTAGTATATATACCGTTAAACGAAAAACAAGAACTGATTGAGAAATATCAATCAAGGAGTTTTATTCTAAAGTTCCTCGGATTTTCTTCAAAAAAACTAAATCATACTGGAAATATATTTGAAATATCCCTCTCAATATCCGACTTCGATATAGTCATAGAGAGAATAGAACAAATTAAGAAAAATCCATATCTCCCAGCTTTTATAGGCTATCAACGTTTTGGTACCCGGAGGCCTATTACACATTTAATAGGGAAATATCTTTTGAGAAGAGACTGGGAGAAGGCATTTTATCTGATTTTGACATATCCTTTTCTTTCCGAGTCAAAAGAAACCATTGACATAAGAAAGTTAATAATGGAAGGCGATTTTAAAGAAGCAGTTAGATCGATTCCGTCCAAGTTTAAGCAAGAGAAATTGTTACTGAAGAACTATATGAGATTTAATTCTTATTATCTAGCCCTTAAAAGTAGTTTCATTCCAATCTCGTTATATTTAGACGCATATCAAAGTTATTTATTTAATCTGTATTTATCCAGAAAGCTAGACGAATATAAGAACCTTAATGATAAGGTTAACTTGCTTATAAGAATACCTATCTATTTTAATAACTGTGATGATGTTTGCAAGGAAATTTATCTGGATGAGGGAATAGAACGAAATTTTTTCAAATTACAAGAATTCAAAATCTCCCTAAGAGACCTCGTGAGGAAGGCGTTTATGAATATAAGAGATTTAAAAGTTAACGAGGAAACTAAAACAATATCTTTTGTATTAGAAAGAGGAATGTACGCTACAATATTACTTAGGGAAATCTTAAGAGGAGATCCAAGAAAATTCACTTAACTTTTATGGTGTTAGTCTCTTCTTATCTCTAGGGAATGGTACTACTTCCTTCACGCTCTGAAGACCAGTTAACATTAACATTACTCTTGCTAATCCCATTCCAAAACCGGCGTGTGGTGGCATCCCATAGTCAAACCATTTTAGGAAGAATTCAAAACTTTCTGGATTTAGTCCTCTTACTTTAAGTGAGTTCTCTAGGACTTCTTTAACGTGATTTCTTGAACTTCCAGAAACAATCTCTAACCATCTGAAAATTAAATCAAAGCTCTCGCTTAGCTGCGGATTATCTTTTTTCTGCTTTGTATAAAATGGTCTACTTAGCCAAGGCCAATCAGTTACGAAGTAAAGATCTTCCTTTAATTCATTATATAATACCCTCAGTTCAGGCGTTCCTATATCATCGCCAAATTTAATATTAACACCTTTACTTTTCAGAAGCTCTATTGCATCTGAGTAAGAGACTTTCTTTATAGGTATTCTAACATTAGGTGGAGTATAATTCAATATCTTTAATTCATTTTCACATTCTCTCTTTACATCATTTATCATGTTATAAATTATTTGTTCTATTAAAGCCATTATATCGTTGTAATCGGCAAAGGCCATTTCTACGTCCATGCTAATGAACTCTGAGAGATGATATGGTGTGTCTGACTCTTCTGCTCTCCATGCAGGAGCTATTTCAAATACTCTTTCTATAGCACCTGCTAATAATTCCTTGTATAATTGCGGACTCTGAGCTAAAAATGCCTCTTTTCCAAAGTATAATACTGGAAATAATTGGGCTCCTCCTTCCGTTGCACTAGCAATTATCTTTGGAGTAAAGACTTCTACAAATCCATGTTTATATAATGTTTCCCTAAATGATTTCACAGCTACCGATTGTATTTTTAACACTGCTTGCATCTCCAATCTTCTTAAATCTAGTAATCTTTCCCTAAGTCTAGTATCTATATCAGCCTTAACCTTGCCCGTCACATCTAACGGTAATGGAGACCTTGCATACGACAGTATTTCTATATCTTTTGCGTGTACTTCAACCCCATTAGGGGCTCTCGCATCAGCTTTAACTACACCATTTACAACGATAGTCGATTCCAATCCTATATTTATGACTTTATCATATGCATTATTACCTTTTTCAACTACTATTTGTCCTATTCCACTCTTGTCTCTTAATAAAATAAATATCTTTCCACCTAAATTCCTTACATTATGAACCCATCCTGCTACCTTTACTTCTGATCCATCTAATTTAGGATTTAATTCTGAGACTAGATGTGTCCTAAACAACTTACTCTACCCTTATTCTAACCGGTGTTGAATGTATTTTAGTTAGTGCTGACTCTAAAAGTTGTGCTTCAGCTGGTAACAATCTCCTTTCTGATCTAGATACACGAATTACGTACTGCACAGAACCATCTGGCATCCATACAGTATTTACGCCAAGTACTCTGGCTGGTGAGAGTAATTGGACTGCACTATTCTTTATACTGTTAGTTTTTTCTAAGACTCTAACCTTTATGTTTAATTTCTCTTGTAAGATTCTTGCTATTTTAATCCATTTTTGTTGAGTCATCTCTTGTCCACTTGTAACTAATAATATTAGTAGATCATCTACTTTGTAAGCTTTATGATATGTAGAATCCTTAAGCTCCTTAAACTGTGTTTCCTCTAGATCTAATAATATTTTTATTATCTCAACTTCATATTCAAATACCTCACCGCTATCTATAAGAGACTGACATCTATTGCAGAGAAGTCCACTTCTAACGCAAACATAATCTAGGGGGATCTTCATCTTCATTCACTCCGTTTACCGCAATACTTATGAATGCGAGATAAAATAATTATAGCCGGGATAAATAAATGCCGCTAACCGATCCCGCTAAATTGCAAATAGTGCAGCAAAGGGTATTTTTGAAAAAAGTCTGCAGAAAATGTGGGGCTCTTAATCCTATAAGAGCAACCAAGTGTAGACGATGCCATAGTACAAACTTAAGATTGAAGAAGAAGGAACTACCAACTAAGAAAGGCTAAATTTTTTACTTAATCAAATTTTTATTCCAATAGATGATAAACGTTCCTTTATACTTTCACTATTTTCCTCAAATGCTTGAATATGTTCTTTTAAATACTCTTTATCGATGCTGATCTTACCTTCTCCAAGTAGATACAATAAGGTTTTTAGTTCATCTTCATCTTCTTCTCTAAAAGCATTAGCTTTGAGTAAAATGTAATCTTCTAACCTTATACTTTTAAACTCATAACCTCCTATTTTTATATTTATTGCACTCTCTAGGATTTCTTTTGGAACGAAGAAATCTTGTATATTTTCGTATAAATCTATCTGTAGCTGGTCATCATCAATTGGAGCTAATAGTCTTGGAGTATCAATTGGCGTTCTACCATAGTCCCATCCTCTCTCATAAGCAAAGTTTCTAATTTTATCATCATCTACTAGTACGCTTATATCAAGCGCAAATAAGTCTACATCGCTCTCAGTTCCTTTTCTCTTTAGAGTGATATCGACTATGGTATCCCCAATTATTATGAATTTTGTAAGATCTTGCAATTCATGAAGAACTTCTCCTACCTTGCTAAAAGGTATCAACATATGCACCCATATAGTTTTTAAGTAGTTTTTAATAAGTTATTATTGTTGCCGGGGTGGCCGAGTGGTCTAAGGCGGCACTACCAGCCCATCGGTAGCGCTAGGGGCCGCAGTGGTACTAGTTGACACCCGTTATTTCGCGGGTTCGAATCCCGCCCCCGGCTTTTAGAAGAGATTTAAAAAGTAGTTCCAATTATAATGTTAGTATGAGCCAGCCCAAAAGAAAAGAGGAGACTGTAGGCGTAGAAATGAAAGGCGAAGAAGCCCTTGCATACGTTTTAAATGATATTGGCTTAACTAAGGTATTTACAACTTACTCCCTACCAAATATTGTTAAGGAAATGTTAAAGAAGTACAATATTGAAGTTGATTTTTCTATTTCAGTAAAAGACGCAAGCTGGCTAGCTTATGCTTATGCAATGGAAAATAATTCAGTAGGGACTATAATTCAGATACCGGGCTCGAAGTTAACTGATGCAGTAGATGTTATAGCTCAAGCCTATATGGAGTCAGTTCCCCTTCTTATAATATCTAGCGTAAGATCACATAAAGACACAGGAAGGGCCAGAATTGGTGAATTTAGAACGATCGATGATTTATCAAACATTTTATCTCCAATAATTAAGACTAAAGAAAGAGTTATCAGTATAGAAGAAATAACTGTTACAATAGAGAAAGCCTATAAGGAAGCAGTTAGTAATAGACCAAGACCTTCTTATGTTGAAATATCTGAAGACTTATTCAGGGCAAAAGCTTATCCGTTATCCACTGCGGGGCAAAAGCCAGAGAAGAGGACTCCAGATAAGAATAGTGTAGCCAAAGTAGCTGAACTTTTAACTAATGCTAAATTACCAGTTATAATTGCGGGATATGGAGTAGTTTTAAGCGACGCAGAAGACATGTTAGTCGAACTGGCTGAATTAATAGATTCACCAGTAGTTACTACATTTAAGGCTAAAGGTTCAATACCATCTAACCATAAATTATTTGCTGGAGAAGGATTAGGTGCCTTTAGCACTAGTGCCGCAAACTATCTAATTGAGAATGCTGATGTAATACTAGCGTTAGGCACTAGGTTTACTCAGTTAAGTACAGCTGGCTGGTCATTAAAGTATAAAGGCATCCTAGTGCATAACAATGTTGATGGTGAGGATATAGGCAAAGTTTTCATGCCTCATGTTCCAATAGTAGCTGATACCGGGTTATTCTTAAGAGAACTATTAACTCAATTAAAGGCTAAGATAAAGGAGAAGATAAATAGAGGGGCTAGTGATATTATTTATAAAACTCAACGTCAAGCATACCCAATTACATCTCATAATGATATATGGCCTATAGATGTGGTGAAAATGCTAAGCAGTATAGGTGGCTTTGAGAAAGTCTATGTGGATATTTCGGCTACAACAATAGATTTAGTTAGATTACCGATAAATGCTAAGAAGACGTGGTATACTGCAGAATCTTTACTAGAGAGAGGTATCGCGGTAGGTGGTATTATAGCTTCTAAATACGTTGCATATGGAATTACTGATATAGAGGGAATATTACCTCATTTATCATTACTAAAATATAAGATGGATAAGATTAAAGGAAAGTTAATTATATTAAATGATGGGGGCGCAAATTACATTGAAGTTTCTAACTCTGATTTACCTACTATTGCTAGATCACAGACTAGTTTCAATGCCAATTTTGATGAGATTGCAGAAAAAGCCTTAGGTGGTGTAACTGTTAATACATTAACTGAGTTAGAAGAGGCTTTGAAATCTGTCGATAAGAAAATCATAAATGTAAAGATTGATCCTAACTTCGAGTCGGTAATACTTTCAAGAATTTAATTAAGTGAAGAGTATTAATTAAGGCTAATTTTATTTTGTCTTATTCTGAAGTTTAAAATATGAACGATAAGTCTTCAAGTCAAATTTCAATCAGAAGGGCTGTAATTTACGCAGCAGTTTTCTCAATAGCGTCTTATGCTGTTGCTGCGGGATTAGCATTATCTACTGGTCTTTTTGCTGTAAACATATTTGCTGATCCAATACTGAATCTCACTGTTCCTCTAATACTCCTTTCCATTGGTATACAAGTCATTAACAGAAAACTGGGCCCTATTTTCATAGGATTAATTAGCGCTGGCTTATATGCAGTTAGCTTCTTACCGTTTATCGCAATACCTTTGATTATTATAGCACTGATTGTAGAAGGTGTAACAAGAGTTATGGGTTATAGGTCTTTAAAAGCAGTAATTACGTATACCGCCATTGCAGGAGGTCTAGAGGGTGTGTTAAGTACTTTGCTTGCTCTATATATGGTGAAAGTCCCTGCACCTGTAATAACTTCAGCATATATTTGGACTGGAGTAGCAGTTGGAATGTTTGCTGAAAGCGCACTAATGGGTTTGATATCGTTCTATATCGTATCGTATTTAATTAGAGCTGGGGTTATTAAATGAAGGTAAAATTTCTCTATATCCTACTTTTTTCGGTTATAATGTATATTAATAGTATATTTTTCAATTTTTTTGTGCCATTTCTGGTCACATTAGCCATACTATATAGAAGAATATGGATTATTGTAATAGAAGTTTTAATCGGTATTCTATCTTTTCTTATATTGAGTTTTCTTGGTAAAATTTTTGTTTATGAGTATACGCTTAGAGCTTTCTCAATTATCAACGTTTTTCTGATTTCAAGTGAATACACTGATAAGTCTTCAATAATTGACTTATTTGGTTCAAAGGGGGTTCCTCTCGTAATTGCTCTTACATATTATCCTAGATTTTATGAAATGATCCAGAAAGTTGTGTTTTATGCACGAATAAGAAATATAAACTTATTAAATTTAAACAGATTATTACTTCCAATAATAGTAGAAACAGTGAAAATTGCTGATAACTTGTATGTTGCATATACCGTTAAGCTGTTTGGTAAATATAATTACAAGAGAAATTTAAAACCTTCAAGTGGGGATTTAATACTTCTACTTATAGGTGTGGTTACGTTATGCTTATCATTAGTCCTAAATATTTAAACGGAAAGATAGAGATCGAGAAAGGAGAAAGAGTAGGTTTAGTAGGTAAAAATGGAAGCGGAAAAACTACATTAATACTATCCGCCTTATGCCTAGATCAGACTACTTCCAACGTTACAGTTGATGACTTGGATTTCTGTAAGGAGAAAGATTATTCAAAGATCTCGGCAGTTTTACAAGATGTTTCTTCTCAAATATTGGCTTCTACGCTAAAAGATGAAATCGAATTGATGAAAAGATTCCATAGTGTAGATGATAAAATAGCTAGAAATTTAATGGGTCATTACTATGAAGTTGAGTTCAATAAGTTGTCCGATGGATATAAAAAGAGGTACGCTATTGCTTCGGTTCTAGCTTCAAACCCTGAATATATCCTACTTGATGAACCATTCGCAAACTTAGATGATAAAGGAGTAAAGTCTGTTAGTACAATAGTTCCTAAGAATAGTTTAATTGCAGAACACCGAATTGAAGAATTACGCAAATTAGTAGATAGGGTTTATATGATTAGAAATAATAAAGAAATAAATGAGATATCAAAGGAGAAATTGTTTGATATAGAGTTCTTAAGGAAAGAAGGGTTAAGAGGATTTAGTTTACCCAAGATCAATAGTGAATTAGGTAATGAAATATTAAATGTAAATATCGATAATTTTACGATAAAAATAAGAGAAGGAGAAATTTTGTGCTTACTAGGCAGAAACGGAAGCGGTAAAACTACTATTCTCAGAAAACTATCTAAGAAGATTTTCGTGATTTTTCAAGAAGTAGATTTACAATTTTTTTATTTTACCGTAAGAGAGATTGTAAGAAGTAAACGTGTTTTATCTTTATTTAAGTTGGAAAATTTGGCAGACAAAAGTCCATATGCTCTAAGTTTTGGTCAAAAGATGAGGATTTTGATAGCGTCAGCTTTTTCTTCAGATTCTAGGGTAATAGGCTTAGACGAGCCTAGTGTAGGAATGGATGGAGAAGCGTTACTTTCGTTTTACGAAATGGTAAAGATGCTAAAGGAACAGAAACGGGGTTTAATTCTGGCTACTCATGATAAGGATATAATAAGTCTATGTGACACACGTATAGTCATAGATTAAATAGTCAGAAACCGTTTACTTTATATATTATTTAAAGTAGTTTTTATTGTTGGGCCCGTAGCTTAGCCAGGTAGAGCGACGGGCTCTTAACCATGTAAGAAAAGCGGAGATACCCGTAGGTCCCGGGTTCGAATCCCGGCGGGCCCGCGCATCAAATTTCCTTAAAAAATTAGTTAGACATTCTCACTCAGTTCACTCATTAAAGGCTTTTTCCTGACAGGTTCAGAGTTTGAGTTTATAGTCAAGAGGATTAGATACATATAATGTCCATGACCATAATATAATGTTGATTTTTCAAAATTATTTTTACTATCCGCATATTACTTACTTTTCGATCATAAAATAATATTTATAGTAATTTATTTTTTATTTTCTTCTCACATAACTTTCACATATTCCTTAAAATTGATGAGAGATATTAGGAAGCATATCTATCAATAGACTGACTTGTAACCATATAACAAATCTTTTACGGCTTGTCTAATCACTTCTCTGGAACTCATTTTGGGTGACCAGCCTACTTCCCTTGATATTTTTGAGATATCTAATAACATTAATCTTACGTCTCCTGGCCACCCTCTTCCATCAGCTGTCGGATTCTTATAAGTGATTCTTGGACTTAATTTCATTTCATCTATAACAATCTTAGCAATCTCGTCTACAGTAATTGAATCATTATTACCTATGTTAAAAACGTCATAAATCCGGTTTACTTTTTTCTCTAACATTACGAACGCCTCTATTAAATCATCGATATACAGATAACTTTTTCTTTGTTTTCCATTTCCTAAGATCTCTAGTAAATTTGGATTATCTTTAAGCTTTTTTATAAAGTCAATTACTACTCCATGGCTTACTCTGCCACCAGTTATGTTTGCTAATCTTGTGCTGATACTTTTTATGCCATATTGCTCTGCGTAATATTTTACTATATTCTCACATAATAGTTTAAATAATCCGTAATTGGAAATTGGCTTAAGTTCTTCTGATTCTGGAGTTGGAATCTTACTTGTCTCTCCATAGACAGTAGATGATGAGGTAAAGATTACTTTTTCTGCATCTACTCTCCTTGCTAGTTCCATTACATTTAACGTGACTTTGACATCCCTTTCGAAATGCTCCTCCACATTTATCATAGACGTTCTTACGTCTGGATTTGCAGCTAAATGGTAAATTATCGGATTTTTTTCTAGTTTCTCTACTAGTTCTCCCATGTTTTGACGTAAGTCAAACATTACAAATTTAGCCTTCTCATTTCTGTATTTGCCATAAGATAAATCATCAATAACTATTACTTCTAAATTTTTTGAAATTAAATAATCGACTAGATGTCCACCTATGTAACCAGCACCACCTGTAACTATGTACATATGTAATGGAAATGGATTCCTTTATTAAACTTGATGTTCTTAATTACTTTTATTAGGATTAGTTTGTCTCGTTCCCATAAGTGCGTTGTGTATTATTTTTAACGTGTAATTTTTACTTTTAACTTTCTTTACCGCTATCAAAAAATTAATCTTTCTATCTCTAGGATATTTTTTATTTTCTATAACTATCGGATCTAGACCAAGTTCCCTAAGTGTTGAAACTAATTCTTCGGTTTTTATTTTATACGGTATCCTAGCCAGCCGTCTTCCCTTAGACCTAGTTGGTGAGAAAAAATATGAAGGCCAGATAACTATTCTGTTTTCTTCTTTAAGATCTCTGAGACTCATTCTTTAAGAGCACCGCATTTATTACTCCATCTTGTCCTGGTCTAGACGTAACTACAGCTAATCCTGCCTCAGTCCTAATTTTAGCTCCTCTTATTATTATTCCTCTTCTAGCCAATTCTTTGTTTGCTGGTGTTTCTAAGATCTCAAGAATCTTAACTTTTTTTGCAGTATTTGTAGCTGGGTCTAACACATTTGCAGTTGTGGTGTATTTTAATCTAACTTTAAAGTTTCCACCGAGTGTCCTATCTTTTATTCTTATATCTTCTGCTGATAGTGTTGTGAATGTAGGTGGATTTCCAATTTCATATTTTCTCTTATCTCTGTGCTTTCCTTTTAAACCACCGGTAATTTTCCTATTATCTGGACCTTGGTAAAATCCCATAATTTACGCCTCTTTAAAAGTGTGTAATAAAGGATTAAAAAACTTAGGCCCCAAAGTTACGTTTTCTTTTTTGAAACGACCTTATTGCTCTCCATAGATCGATTTTTCTAAATTCTGGCCAATACGCCTCACAGAAGAATAACTCAGAGTATGCCACGTGCCAAAGTAAAAAGTTACTAATTCTCACTTCACCCGAAGTTCTAATTACTAGATCAATATCTTGTAATTCACTATCATAAAAATATTTTCTAAACGTTTCTTCATTTATCTCACTTTTGACAATTTTTCCATTTCTATAATCATCCAGAAGTCTAACGACTGCATCTAATATTTCTTGTCTACCTCCATAGCAAATAGCTAACGTAAGTTTTCTTTTATCATAGTTTGAGGTTTTCTCTACTACTCTGTTTAGATAATCAATAAGATCTTTTGGTAATTTATCTAGTTTACCTATTGCACTTACTTTAACTTCATACTTATCTACGATGGGATCTTCTAGTAAATCTTGTATACCTCTCTTAATATATGTTGTTATTATTGATAGCTCATTTTGTTTTCTCTTGTCACAATTTTCTGTAGATAGCACAAAAACTGTTATATTTTTTATACCAAGTTCTAGCAACCATATTAAGACCTCTTTCAATTTTTTATAACCATAGAAATAGGCGTCATTAAGCGAAAGATTATTATCTCTAGCCCATCTTCTATTTCCATCTGGTATAATTCCCACGTGATCTGGCAATGGACCATTACGAATCTGATTCCATAATACTAACTCATACAGTTTATAAATAGGCTTAAAGAGAAGGCCTCTAGTTAGATCTTTTGCCATAGCTCTTCTATTGCCAACATATAAGTTTTTACTCCTATATATATTTCATCCAAGCTAATTTTTTCTTGAGTAGTATGTTCTAGCATAGAATTTCCAGGACCATATGTTGCTATATTTGTTGTTATCCTCTGCAATATATTCATGTCACTTGTTCCTGCTTTTTTAACCAGTCTTGGCTTTATATTTTGTTTTAATAACGCCCTAGCTAAGGACTTTACTACTGGATTATTTATACTTACTTTTACTGGCGGCGTTTCATCAACTATTTTAAGATTACATTCTGGAAATTTGTCGGTGATCTCTTTGATTAAATCTTCTCTCTTATTATTTATTGCATATCTTATATCCAAATGTAGATATAATTTTGCTGGTGTGACATTATAAGACTCTCCTGCACGGATTATTGTTGGTACTATTGATGGTTTATCGTAGTTTTCAGGCTGTTTATAAACTTCAATTATCTTTTTAGAAATGTCCACGATCAGATTGTTCTTAGCTGACGAAGAGTGTTCCGGAGTACCTTCACACATTATATCTAGTTGTATTGATCCTCTGTACTCTACTACTATATCAGTAGCATTCGATGGTTCTCCCACAATTATATATTTAAAATTGTAATTTTTCGCTATAAGTTCTTTAGCTCCTATACTCGTACTTTCCTCATCTGCTAATCCGCTTACCCTAACTTTTATTCCTTTCTCATTAAGTAGCCATGTAGCTATTATCATACTTATTAATGGACCTTTGGCGTCTACTGCGCCTCTCCCATAGATTAGTTCGTTTTCTATCTTTGGTTCAATATACCCATAAACAGTATCTACGTGAGACGCTAACAGTATATCTCCTTCTCCTAGTATAAATGAATTTGAGTCTGGTAGAATCTCAAGTTTAAGGTTTAAGTCCTTGGAAATTTTCTCAAAGAATTTTGTAGCGTTTGCTTCACTCTTTGACGGTGTGTATATTGATAAAAGATCAAGAAGCAACTCTTTTGCTTTCTGTTTCACTAATTCCTTTTCTTGTAGCATCTGAAGCCCACTCCATATCTGATTGAGTTATTAAATACGGAGGTAGGAATCTTATTGTTGTAAGTCCTGCTTTTAATGATAATACCTTCTCATCTTGTAAGACTTTTATAGCAATCGAAGGATTGACCTTTAAATCTATTCCTATCATTAATCCAAGTCCCCTTATTTCTCTAACTATTTTGAAATCTTCTAATTTCTCTTTTAGAATTCTCATAAATAGTTCTCCTTTCTTTTGAGCTTGTTCTGCAATCTTCTCGGACTTTGCAACTTTACATGCTGCAGTAACTGCAGCGGCTGCTAATGGATTTCCCCCATAGGTAGAACCATGATCACCTTCCTCTATTTTCTCACTTATCCAATTTGGTAAAAATACTGCACTTACTGGGAAACCTCCACCAATAGCTTTGCCTGCTGTTAGTATATCTGGTTTTATATCAAAATGTTGGTATGCCCATATTTTACCAGTTCTACCGAATCCCGTTTGGACTTCATCTATAATTAACAGAGCGTTAACCTTTTCCGTAACTTCTCTTAAACTCTTTACAAACTCTTTCTTAGCTGGTATTACACCCCCTTCACCTTGTACTGGTTCTACTATTACTGCAGCCGTATCTTCCGTAATACTCTTTAGAGAATCTACATTATTATATTCTAAGAATTCTACTGGGCCGATTAATGGTTCAAAAGGTTCTCTATATTTCTTATTCCAAGTTACTGATAGGGCACCCATACTTCTTCCATGGAAGGAGTTTTTAAATGCAACAATTTTTCTTCTTTTGGTAATTTTTCTAGCAATTTTTAATGCCAACTCTACTGCTTCAGATCCACTATTCAAAAGGAATAAATTATCTAAGTCCTCTGGTTTTAACTCATCTAGTTCTTTTATCATCTCTTCTCGTATTGGTGTATCAAAAGCTAAGGAAAGAGTAGAGATTTCCTCCATTTGCTTTTTCAAATGATCAATAATAACTTTATTTCTATGACCAAGAAAGGCTACTCCATGCCCCGCGTGCATATCCAAATATTTATTGTTCTTTTCATCCCAGACGTATTGCCCTTCTCCTTTAATAATTTTAATTCCTCTGTCTTGATAGAATTTTAATAACTTTATCATTTTTTCACCCATTCCGCTGCCTTTTCTAAAAGGAATTTTGATACATTAAAATTGTTTACTCTTACAGTATTTTTGTATTCTGGTACTCCATTAACTTCATCTACGAGGTATCCACGATCCTTATCTTCAAAAATGTCTATTCCTAAAAAGAAACCCCCTATTATGTCCTTTACTTTTAATGCGAGTTCTCTGAGTTCCTCATCTATTTTAAGAGGATAGGCCTTTGCACCTAATGCAGTATTGGTTCTCCAATTGTTTTCGTTAACTCTGTAAATTCCAACTGGCGTCTCGTCTCCTATTACGAATATCCTTATATCTCTATTTGGTTTGTTAACGAATTCTTGTATATAATATATATCCTTATATTTTTGCGTGCTAAACTCTTGATACTCTAGATAGCTATATAGTACGTCTAAGTTATCAGCTTTAGCTACCATTCTTCCCCAACTTCCTTCAACAGGCTTTATAACTACTGGATAGCCTAGCTTTTTTGAATATTCTATTGCATTTGTCTTATCGAATGCTATGAAAGTTTTAGGTGTTGGTATATTATGTCTAGCTAAAATATAGGTAGTAAAAATTTTGTTTTCACATCTAATTAAAGTCGTGTGGTCATTTATTACAGGATAGCCAACTTGTTCTACTAAAAATGAAGTAATAAGGGCTCTGTTATGTGATACGTTTCTTTGGATAAAAAGATCTGTATCATTATCGATAGTAAAATCATTTGAAAAAAGGACAAAATCCTTACTATATATAGTAGCAACTTGATAACCTAATTTTTTCCCCTCTTCAATAAGGTTTTTTTCCTCCCATCTGGGCATGTCATATAGAATTCCTATTTTCACTCTCCCCAATCCTCACCTATTTGCTCTGCTAGTCTAAGTGACAATTTGCCGTTTTGTTTTACAACTTCTAATTGAGCTCCGCATTCATGTTCTACAAGTTCTCCTGGTAACGCATCGTCTTCTACAGTTATTTCTCCACCACAGATAGGACATTTTAGATTTACCATTGAAGGTCAGTTAGATACTAACTTAGTTTTGTGTAGAAAAAGTTTTTAGTAATAAGTGGTACGATTTTAGAACCAGGTTCTAAGGATAATAGTACTATTTGTTCCCACAACACCTTGAATGCTTCTAATCTCATCTATTGTCCTATTGATTGATGTAATGTTTGTCCCTCTAACTATTACTAGAATATCATAATCTCCAGTAGTTTCATATACTACTTCAACTCCTGGAATTTTTGCTATCTTTTTAGATATTTCTGGTGTCGGTATTTGTGGCGTAGATTGAACCATAACTATTGCTCTAATCTCATTTTCTAGCTCATATTCTATAGTAAATCTCTTAATTATACCTTGCCGTATTAATTTCTCTATTCTTTTTCGTATTGCGGCTTCGCTTACCTTAAGCTCCTTGGCTATCAATGTGTAAGGTGTTCTGGCGTTCTTTTTCAGAATCTCTAATATTTTTAAATCACTTTCATCAATATTTGCATTACCCATTCGCTATCACCGTCCCATTGAGTTCTAATGCATTGATAATTGGTCTATCTTTAACTCCAGACCCTATTATTACTTTATTAACGCCGTTCTCAACACTTTCGGCAGCCATTAGTAACTTTCTATTCATTCCAGGTCCTATTTTTTTCGAAAGCTCTTTCGCCTCGCTAGGAGTAAGCCTGTTAATTACTTTTCCTTCTACTAATACCCCTTCAACATCTGAAAGAAGTATTAACACGTTTGCTCTCAAAGCTTTACTTATAGCAAATGCGGCTTGATCTCCGTCAATATTTAGTGGAGTTCTCTCTTCAACATCTAACGCTATAGGTGATACTACTATTATATCAAACAATTTAACTAAATGATTTATAATTTCACTCCTCACTTCTTTTACTTTCCCCGTATATCCACCCTCAATTATCCTTTTCTTTCCTCTTTCGTCTATAACGACTATTCTTTTCTTTCTTTCTGCCAGCAGTAAACCCCCATCGACGCCAGTAATTCCTATAGCGTTTTTACCTAAGCTGCACAATTTTGAAGTAATTGATTTATTTATAAGGCTCATTGCCATAATGTAAACTTCTAATTCTTCTTTTGTAGTGTATCTGCTTCTTATACCTTCTGGTGATGTTACGAAAACTGGTTCAATTCCTAATCTTTTAGTGTAGTCTGTTACGATGTCTCCTCCTCCATGCACCAAGATTACCTTGTCATTTATATTTAATATATCTAAAATTATCTTATCTAATGAATTCTTAACTACTCTTCCACCTATTTTAACTACTATCATTTTAGGCAGGCCTCAAGGGTACTAGTTTTAATCCGTCATCTTCGTTAAATCCCATAGAAATATTGAAAGCTTGGACAGCTTGGCCAGCAGCGCCTTTCATTAAATTATCTATAGCGGAGAACGTTGTTAGTCTTGAAATTCTCTTTTCTACAGCGAATCCTATATCAGCAAAGTTGCTTCCGATAACGAATTTTGGATCAGGATATGGGTGTATGTTTCCCCTAATTATTCTAATGAATCTCTTACCCCTATAAAACTCAGCTATTTTTTTCCATATTTCAATCTCTTCTAGTTCATTAGTTAACCACGTATGTGCAGACGCTAAGGCTCCTCTGATGCTACTCACTGCATGAGGGACAATACTCACGCTTATATTTGCTTTAGCTATTCTAGACAGTTCTTGTTCAGCCTCTGCTGCGTGTCTATGCCCTTCAGCTTCATAAGGTCTAATTGCATTTTGTCTCTCTGGATGATGGCTACCTTCTGATGGTTTTGCTCCTCCTTCGCTACTGCCTACTTTTACGTCGCTGATGAACTTTTTCTCGTCAGTTATTTTTGTTGCCACAATTGGGGCTAACGCTAGTATAGTTGCAGTTGCATTACAGCCTGGGGATGCTATAAGTTTAGCATTTTTTAATTCCTCGTAATGTAACTCTGGTAGCCCATATACCGCCTTGTCTAATAGATCTGGATAAGGATGTTCATAATTGTACCATATTTTATAAAGTTCTGGATTTTTGAGTCTAAAATCTGCACTTAAATCCACGACTGTCAATCCTAAATCTAGTAATTTAGGCGCGTAATTTAACGATACTCCATGAGGTAGAGCAAGAAAAATTGCGTCAGCTTTGTCTGAGATCTTATCTATTGAGAAATTTGTAAAATTAAGAGATATTAGTCCTCTTAAATTCGGATGTATCAATGATACTGGTTTTCCCGCATATTCTCTAGAAGTTATGACTGATATTTCTGTCTTCGGATGTGTAACTAATATTCTTAGTAATTCTCCGCCCGTATATCCTGAACCTCCAACTACGGCAACTCTAACTTTATCTTTCATTAAACTAACTATTGCAGTTTAGGTTATATATAGTTTAATGTATATAGATATTTGTGATGAGTGTTAACACTGATGAACTAAAAAAATTCCTTGAGAGTAAGATTACAAGCTTAAGAAAGGAATTGGAATTTTATGAGTTTCTATTGAGTATTATAGAATCCGGTTATATACCTACCATAAAAGGTAATAAAGGTAGCATAGAATATATAAAGAATAAGAAGGGTGAAATTCTAGCCGAGATTTATTTTACTCCACCTGTAGCAAAATTTGTTATTAAAAACAAAATCACGTTAAGCAAGTCATATTTTTCAGCCTTAAGTAAAATTCTAGAATCAGAGAAGGAATTAAATAAAATAGATTATACTATTGAAATGGATAAAAACGATATACGAGAGATAGTTCTAAAGAATGTAAATAGCGATATAATCTATAACAAAATAAAAACAGGTATACAAGCTATTTTAGAACGAGCTACCGGCTAAGGTATTTAATTTTATAATTACTGGCCTAGGATCTCCTAAAAATCTTACGAGGGCCTCTCCTCTATTCATGAATATCAAATTATTAGATAACGTATCGTTATCAACATTAACGAATCTCCTTATCTCCTCCCAGAATTTTTTATCTCCATTATTCATAAATACTGATACTCCTATGTTATCTAAATATATATTGGCTAGGTCACCTAGATCTTCTAAATTTTGTGTCGCCATTATAATGGAAATTCCATATCCTCTTCCTCTTTTTATCAAGTCTGCCACAATTGGATAATCTTCCGATTCGTTTTTTAAAATAGTCCATGCTTCGTCTAACACTAAGAATACTCTTGGTTTATCATATATTTTTTCTAATGAAAATTTATTATATAATTCCTGTATAAGTGTATATATTATGAGTCTTTTTATTTCTTCACTCTTAATTAGAGTGAGATCTATCAGATTAATCTCATTCTCATTAACTCCATGTAATAAAGGTGGTAATTCCGAATCTTCCATTGAGGATAAGATGTTTATTAATTTGCTTAGATAGTACTTTAGTTGTACATCATCTATTTCACTTAAGTATTTCTCTAAATCTTTCCATTTAATTCTATATTTTAAGTAGCTAATATCTATTAATCTATTTAGATAATTGTATAAAATGGAGGAGTTAAACTTGCTTAATCTGAAAGAATTAAGAAGTATTTTCTCGATTTGAAGTAACTTAATCCTAATTGGGATATCATACTCATCAAGAAGTCCTAGCCTATAAAATAACGGATTTATTAACTGAAATGGCACTTTATACATAGAAAGCCTATATTTTATATCCCCTTTTACGTCAAATAGGATTACGGTGCCTCCATAGATCAGATTTAGTATTGTGGAAAGCCAGATTAAAAACTCGGTCTTACCTGAACCAGTAGGTCCAACAATTAATAGATGACTGTTCTGGCTTTTGGTTATATTCCAAAATACTAATCCATTATTATTTATATCTTTTCCTAGTAGTACTCCATCAATTATAATACTACTTTTGGGTTTTTTCTCTACGGATATCGGTGTTAGATATGGAATCTGAGTAGGTAATGCAATCTTGTTAAGATTTAATTTTGAATGAAAAAAATCCCTTACTAACTTCTGTATTTCATGTAATGTGGCTAGCCGAGTTTTTATGCCAAGACCTTCTAGTCCTTGTCTGATCATGGATGCAGTAGATAACGCAGAATTTTTATCTCTAGAGTTAATGATAATGTACATTTCATATCTAAATGGATTCTCGCCGGATTCGATTCTTGATATTATAGTTTCCATCAGCTCGAGCTTTCTTTTAGCTTTCTCATTTGAAGGATCGCTATCAATCATTATTCTAAGTGCTTGTATTTTCTGTGAAAGTGATTCTATGTATACGTTTTTATCTAAGCTCTCTCTCTTTAATACTATATTAATATCCTTTGCTATATCTAAAATTTTATGGAAAGATGATATAAATGATCTTAGGTTAGAATTTGTAAAATCTTTATAATCCATTTGTATATCATCTATTATTAAAACCGCACTAGCGTTCTTTTCATTGTAGAATACTCCATCTTCAATACTATACGGTTGTATTTGTTTTGTATTCTTTGATAGAAAAGCAAAAATCTTCTTCTCACTCTGAAATACAAGTAATACTATAAAAATAAGTGGTATTATGTATATTAACTTGTATAAAAACATTAATACTACAAGCAGCGATACTATTGATAATCCAACGATCTTTGCGGTAAAGTTTTCTATACCCATATTTATTCTATAAATTAAAAATTATGGGTGACTGAAGAGAAACTATAGTTCAATATTTGCATGAATTAACCTCAAATCTTCTTCAGTCTTCTTCAACCTTATCATGAGCTCTGCTACAATACCATCTAAGAAAATTTGCGTAGTATCCTCAAATAGTGTACCTAATGGTGCTAACGGCTCAGTTATTCCAAGTATTTGTCTAGCGAAATAGTCCTCATTCTTTGAGTATTTTGTCCTACCTGGAATTTCGATTACCACATCAGATATTTTTGCTAGGGGACTATCGAAATAACTTGTTATTGATATTAATTTAGCTCCGGCTTCTTTTGCCGCTTCTGCAGCTGTCAGAATTAGTTTAGTTCTACCAGAACCTGAAATAGCAACTACTATATCGTTCTTTCCAATAGCAGGTACTATGGTTTCTCCTAGAACATAGGAGTTAAAACCTAAATGAAGTAACCTCATAGCAAAAGCTCTTCCTACTAGTCCGCTTCTCCCAGCCCCCATTACCAATACCTTTCCATTTCGGTTATTTTTATAGAAATTTTCTAATTCATTTACCATCTTAATTGTTTGTTCTGGTTTTATTGCTTTAGCCGCTCTGAGTATAAACTCAGCTATATCGTACATTGTCTTTAAAGAAAGAGGATAGTCATCGAGAGAAGATGACAAATTAGAACCGCCAATTATTATCTTACTTTGCTTATTATATAAGCATTGCTCTTTCTGATATACTCTGTTCTTAGATCAATTATATTGAATTGAGATTTTGTTTTTCCTCTTATATTCATCTTATGTAAAAGCGTATTTTCTCCGCATAATTTGCTTATTCCTTTCCTACGATACAGAGAATGGGACAGAGATCTCAAATATTCAATTATGACTATCTCAACTATTTCAAATTCGATAGAGAGAGGGCAACTTACCGGAGGGAGTCGGTATAGTAGTCTAGAGGAATTTTCCCTTAACTTATCTTATACCCTAAAAATGCTAAGACAAATTCTATTTAATAGTATTCTTTATGGTAACGTTAAAAATAAGTCTTTATAAAAATTTAATATAATTCTTATATGTCGGACATACATCGGATGGTGTGAATATTACTGAATTTAAAGAAAGCGGTATCAGTAATTTATTTAAAGTATCTTAAATATACTGATGGTAGTTCGGAAAGAATGGGTACTTAATATTATATATTTAATCTACATAACTATACTATCAATGTCAACGAGATGGCTACCTAAGTGGAAAGCTATAGAGATTGATTATAATAATAAGAAAGTCACAGTTTGCTATGATGAAGTTACCAGACTTTACGTTTGTCCTATATGCTCACCGAATTGTGCCAAAGGTGTATCGACCGATTATAGTACATATTTTTTCAATTTAGAAGATTTGAAAAGACATTTGGACGCCCACAAATACGGCTTATGGCTACAGAAAAAGACGAGAACTGAAGAGGAAGAAGAGGAACCTAAGCTATCAATTGGTGAAGAAGAAAGTGAAGAGGAGTAAGATATTAATAGTAGGAGGATTTACGATAGACGAGATACAAGGAAAGATAAGACCAGGAGGACCATTAATATATTCATCATTAGGCGTAATGAGAGGTGGTGGTATACCAAAACTATATGGATTAATAGGTAGAGATTTTGACTTTGAGATAGATTTTATATCTGATTTAGAGAAGCAACTGATATATGATGAATATACAATTAGGTTTAAGATTGACTTAACTAATGAAGGGAGAAAATTAATCTTACTTAAGAAGCCTAAAAATAGGATAAAAGTGATTAGTGACAACACAGTTGATGGAATCCTAGTAAATCCAGTATGCAAAGAAGTTGACAATATGAGTATTCAAAGCCCAATTCCAATAGCAGTAGATATTCAAGGTTTCGTTAGGAATTGTATAGAGTATGAGGAAATTAGGTATGAAATGGGTTTTAGATTTCCATTCAATAGTAATTACATGGTTATGCATGGTAATAGGGAAGAACTTGAATCTTCTAAATTAGAATTAAGTGATCTATTCAAAGTAGGTTTTAAGGAAATAATAGTTTCAGATGGACATAACGGATTTAATGTTTATACTAATATGCTCGCAAAATATACCTACAGACCTAGTAAAATAGGCAAAAACGAAATAGGGACAGGAGACTTTTTGCTAGGAGCGTATTTCGCGTTAAGATTAGGTGGACTTGAAATTATCGAGGCAGCTACCATTGCAGGTAAACTCACTGAGGAATTTAGCAATTCTGAATTCTTGATATAGTTTCAATAACGTCATAATTTTTCCACTCACCTAGTCTTCCACAGTTTACCATGTTTAGTGTAATCTTATGATTAATCTCGCCAAATAACAGAGCTTCTGATATTAATTTACTTCTAAAGGCTATTATTTCATCAAGAGAGATTATTTGTCTTCTTTTTAAATCTAGCATTACTCTATCTATATCAATACTCTTTTGAGTTATATCCATGAATGAGTAAACATAATATAAATCGAGATCTTTAATGATATTATCTAGCTTAATTACTACTGAGAAAGAATCCGCAGTGTCTCCGCTTAAGTAAACATTCCAGTTTTTATTATTTGTCTTCCTTGTTAATATTAGCAAAGTTAACGCTGCCTTATGCTTTAGATTTGAGCTATCTACTCCTAGTAATTTATACATTTTTTTTAAGGATGCCGTATTATATACTCTGGTGTACTTATACATATTTCCCTTGTTGGTTATGATTTTCTTATCGTCTATCCTTATCGGATATTCCTTAATTATCCTTACATTTTTAGATAAATTATCTATAAAAGCTGTTATATTCTCTATTACGTATAGTTTTCTCATCAAACCGAAATTTAACCATGTAGGTAACTTATCGCAGTATTTGCAAATTTTATCTTCAAAATAATCGTATTTTCTATGAGATAATTTCAAATCGTATTCTAGATAGTTAAATTCTATGTTTGGTAGTTTCGCAGGGTCATTTATTATTGGTAACACGTAAGGTAAATCTTTTCCGAACACGTTATCAGAAGCGAAGACGCCACCAATAACAGGTTGCTCTTCCAATATTAAATCAGCTTTAACTCTTTTACTTAATAATAATCCAGATATCCCTGCACCTATTACGACAATCATTAACTTATACTATTTATGAAAATCAAATTAAAACTTCCGAAAAATTTGGACCAGGTGGAAAATCTTTGAACTCACTCTGATAAATGTCCACTCCGTTTTCCCTTAGCTGATCTATCTTTCCGTGACTGGTCACTGCACTTATTATAAGGTCTATTATCTCGTCGTCAGTATAGTCTATGACATTTATAGTCTTACTTCCTATTTGTAGCATTGGTGTAGAACATAGTAAGCTAAACTCTGCCTCTGCATTTACGTTAGGATATGTCAATTTTAAATTATGAATAGTTTTTGTAAGTCCCAAATCACCGTTAGGCCCATAAATCAACTTTATGTGTATCATTCTATTATAGTGGCTCTATAAGGCTAAGTTTATAACCTAAAGGGATAAATAATACATTGTCATGCGTTCGTTTTTAGGTACCTTAGTTGCTTTACAAGAGGCAGCAGTATATGACTATAATAAAGATTATAAAGAGATTGAAAAAGCAATGCAAGAAGCTAAGAGAGTTTACAAGGGATTAAAAGTCAAAATCCTTAATTTATCTAATATCGAAGATAGAATGGAACTTATAGATCTGGACCCTGATATCGGGCAATATAAAGACGGCTATGTAGTAGTTGTAAAAGTACCAGAAACGCCATTACCTGAATAATACTAAAAACAAATAAATGATTATTGCATTTGGTATTAGAATCGGAATAGTATATTTCATAAATTCTACGAAATTAAATCCTTTTCCACCTCTGCTCTCAGAAGCTTCAGAAATTATTACGTTACTTGCTGCGCCTAATATGGTGAAGTTACCCGCTATAGTACTACCCGCAGCTAACGCTAGCCAATCCACCACTGTAATACCACTATGAGAGATCATGATCGGTATGTATATTGCAACCAATGGTACATTACTTAATACTTGGCTCAGTAAAATACTTACAATCATTATACTAGCCACACTATCTGGAGGGGGAAGAAAATTAGATAAATACTGTATAATCCCAGATTTTAATACTCCATCAGTAAATATGAACAATCCGATAAAAAATAGTATAGTTGGCCAGTCCATTCTTCTTACAATATCCCTCCTCTTTTCCGTTAAAAGCAGTAAGATAGATGAAGTAACTAAAGAACCCAGTAAAATATCTATTTTAAAGAAACTTAAGGAAAAAAATAATATTATGGTAACTACTAATAAGGTTAATGTCAGATATCCAAGTCTTCTATCGAAATCAACCTTTTCCTCTTCTTCTTTTTTTTATATTAATTCCACTTGGTAAAGACAAGGATTTTCTGAATAGACGAAAGAGTATAAAATAAGCAATTATTAAGCTAATTATTGAGGGTAAGGTCAAATATATTGTAAATGTAATGAAAGGGTTTTTTATTCCAGATTCTAAAGCTATGAGTAAATTTTGAGGATTGCCAGTAGGCATTATAACGCTCCCAATAGTAACACCAACAGCTAATGCATAAAGAAAAGGAACCTCAGAAACGCCTATCATCCTGCTTAATTCTAAGATGACTGGAGTCCAGCTTGCTGATACTCCATCGTTGGTAACTAAATTTGATAATAGACCAGAATATAAAAGAATATAGAAGAGAACTTTCCTAGGTTCCTTGAATTTTTCTATAATCTTATATGCAAGGAATTTCAAAAATCCAGAAACCTCTAACGCTGATGCAAATGTAAAAAGGGTAATGAGAAATAATATTACATCTAAATTTATTGATTGTAAAGCTTCTTCTGGAGATATTATACCTAGAATTACCATAAGGATACCACCAAAAAACATAGAAGCCCAAGGTGGAATTTTCGTAATACTTCTAGAAATTATAAGGCAGTATGTTATTACCATGACTATTAGTGCACTTATTAGCATGCCAGCGGTAACAGTATATTGAGTATTAATAAAATTAGTCCATGCGCTTCACATATGAAGTATAGTAGATGCAGTCGTAAAAAACCAAAGAAAAATTAATTAACCAATTCTCAATTAACTACTTACGTTTGGGCCCGTAGCTCAGCCAGGTAGAGCGGCGGGCTTTTAACCGCAAAGGGTTGCGGAAAGCAACCCGTAGGTCCCGGGTTCGAATCCCGGCGGGCCCGCGCACTATTTCTTTTTGATTTTTCTAATCTTGCATAGTAAATCTTTTGCAGAAGTATAAGTTTTTATCATTAATTTTCATCAATATGCAGTTATTCTTACGCTAGAGACTATTTGTTCTCGTTCTTTGTAATTTAAGTCTATGATTTGTTATCTGCGATTAGGAAAGTTAAATGATAAAATAGTTGTTTTGTGGACTTGTTGAATTTTCACAAAGAGTTAAGAGGTATCACAAATCTAAATCGTACGCTTTAAGATTAATTGAGAGAGAAATAAGAGCAGTTTGGTCTAAAAATATTCAACAGATTAACTATGCATAAAATAGTTAATTAACTTAAATATCGAGGTAGCGGATATGGGCCCGCTGGGACTTGAACCCAGGATCTTCGCCGTGTGAGGGCTCTAAAAAGGGAGTTGAAAGGTGCAAAATGACTCTTGTTGCCATTTTACGACAGTATAGTGCTGACTACGCCCAAGAATTTTACGACTATTTGCTGAATGAAAGGAAAATTGGCAATAAAACGGCAAAAGAGTATGTTAGTGCGGTAAATAGACCGTACAAAGAGACCGATAAATCGCAAAAGGCATACCGCATTTTTGCAAAGTTCTTAGAATCACGCGGTGTAATTTCTTCTGAAGAAATGGAAAAGATTTTACGCGTCATAAAGGTGAAGAGAAGTAATGCTGATTTATACATTCCTACGGAAGAGGGGATTAGGAAAACGCTGAAGTTGGCGAAAGAGTACAGTGAAAATGTATATTTCGTCTATAGGATAGCGTTGGAGAGCGGTGCCAGGTTGAATGAAATTTTGAAAGTATTGAAAAAGCCTGAGAAAGATGTATGCGATAGTGCTGATGATAGTAATGGTAGAATTAGAAGTAATGGTAGTGCTGATGGTGGTATCAGTTTATGTTATTATCCCCTTAGTTGGATTAGGGGGAGTAAAGGATCTTTTTACGTTTTTCACTTTTCCCCACTTCGAAAGGTAACAATAGGTGAAGGTGCTATAGCTGGCTTTGAGAGAAGAAGGGACGGTGCTGTGGCAATAAAGTATGTTAGAAAGTTCGTAGCATCTAAAATGGCTGAGTTGGGAATACCGTTAGACGTGATCGATTTTATACAAGGTAGGAAACCTACTCGCGTGCTAACGCAACATTATATTTCGCTTTTCGGAATAGCGAAAGAACATTATCGCAAATATGCGGAATGGTTAAGTAAGAGTGGGGTGTTAAGTGATGATTGATGACAAAACGTTAGTTGAGATAGCCGATTGCTTAGTGAAATACAGACACGTTGAAAACATTAGTAGCCTGAGCGTGGAATGTAGAAGAGTTGTTTGTTTTGTATTGCTGAGGGTTTATGCTGAGGATCCATATGAAGATGTTTCTGATGATGTTGAGTACTGCAAAAAGCTAATCGAAGAGAAGATGAGAGAAGATTAGCAGTGGGGTGTCCCCACAAGATCCATAGATATTGTTCTATACCCCTATAGAATTAACCACGAGTTTGAGAGATTGATAGGGCTGAGGTTGATAGGATTTTCAACACATCTTAGCCCGTGGTTTTTGTTGTTCTATACCCCTATAGAAAGCTTTTTATAATGCCTAGTAGAATGTTCTATTGGGGTATAGAAGGAAGATGGTTTGTGAGTTCCTACCAAGAAAATTCAAACAACAATTGGTTGAAATGGCGGATGATGAGGATCTGGTGGAAGTAGGATTCAAGAAAAAGACAATTTATGCGCTACGCGAAGGTAGGTTTATTATTTCAGATGAAAAGTGCGAAAAATTGGTCGGTGTGTTGGCAATGAAAAGAAAAGAAAAGTTGGTTGATGTTTTAAACACGGCGCTGAATGAGTTTAGAAGAGAGATTGAAAAGATTATCTAGTTTCTTTTTTTTTCATTGCGTTGTTGCATTTTTGAATATCCATCTGCATAAATATTTATTTGTTTGCCAATTGCCAATTGTGTTAGAAAACCGGTCTTTTTCTCTCTTCTCTCCGTTCTCTTCATCAGAAAACTAAGAATGAATGCTATTGGGCCCACCCGTGGGTTCAAACGCTCTCTTTTGCGCTCTTCCGCGTTTATTCTTCTTCTTCCCTTCTATTTTCTTCTCTCTTCTCTCTTCACTCTTCTTACTTGAATTTTTATCAGAATGAAGAGTAAAATTGTTAGACTAGGGGGAATATTAGATGTGACATATAATGATATTTTAGCCCCTTCCACATGGGCCGTCCTTTTCTTTTTTTCTATATGTTGCACGCAAAAAAGCACCTATTGCACAACAAAAGATTATTCGAGTATCGTGAAATTAATTGAATATTTCAATTTGATTGTTAACAATACAAATTTTAGCGCTATTTGTTGCCTAAACGTTACTCAAACAACTGGTTGAAGAAGTATTTAAAGATTATGTAAATATGTTGGTCTAATATTCGTAAAGTGAGCTATTCCCACGAAAATTCTCTCGACAGAGAAAATTTATAAACGCATAGGCAATTCGATTAACTTGGTGATTTAGATGGGAAGAAACCCACTGGTATTCCTAAGGTTAAGAGAAGAAGATATACAGATATTGGAAAAATTGGCCGAGTATTATGGAGTGCCACGCTCTGGCGTGGTTAGGATTTTACTGAAAGAAAAGGCTAAGGAGTTGAATCTCGTCACAAGTTAATCCGTTTTTTCCCTATTCGTCATAGATCAGGATTTGGGGGTGAAAAAGACGGCTAAATGTAAATTTATTAAACAGAATAAAAAGCCTTCATGCCCATTTGGAAGGCACTGCTTTGACGATTCATCTGTATGCGGGTACATAGGATACTATGCGGAATGTCCGCTAAGTTTTAGTGATAAGATCTACGCCGAAATTAAAGGAAACTATCACGGGGACACACCTTACACACTTCTTAGAAGAGTGAGAGCATGGACAAAATAGAGTGGGCTAAATGGTTTATTGACACGCTAGGTTTTGCGGTAATCCCAATTGACAGAGATACAAAAAAGCCGACCATACCAAATTGGCAACAGTATAGCACGCGTGCTTTGACTGATGAAGAGAAAGAGAAATTTCCAAAGATGATCGAAGAGGGGTATAACTACGGGATCCCGGGACAAATGTTAGATAAGAATCGTGCACTAGTGATTTTGGATTTTGAGGATAAGGAACTTCTCAAAGCCTGGATAGGTGAAAGTGAGCTAAACAAATTATGCCAAAACACACTATGCGTGACCACGCCACATAACGGTTTACACATTTATGCGATAACAGAAGAATTCCCGGAATACAAGTTTAATCCAGCGTTTCTTAGGGAAAATAAAAACGTAATGGATTTGCAAAGTCTAAAATCATATGTGGTAGCCCCCGGTTCTTGTATTAACCATAAGTTCTGTGATTCGGCAAAATGCCCGTGGAAAGGACAAGATTATGTTACATGTTATTACGCAGATATCACGCCGGAGAGAGCTAAAATAAATGAGATACATCTGAAAGGCTTTCTAAAGTATCTGGTAGAGAAAGGGAAGAAATTAGGAATAACACCCGCGAGTGGATTGTTAGAATGGTTAGGCGGTAACAAGAAAAGTGATACTGAAGAAGATTTTGAGAAACTAAAGGAAGAGATGAGGAAATATGATAGATATAGAGGAAAAACGTTAGACGCGATAAGAGATGAATTATGTAAGGCAATCAAAAAGAAGATTGAACATGCTGAAGAAAAAGCGAAAGAAACGCTAAATATTGCTAAAGGCGTGCTTTGCGATAAAAAGACATACGCGGATATAGGAATAGATAGAAGTAGAGGGGATTGGCATTTACTGAACTTTTTGTTAAGCCACGGGGCAACAGATCTAGACGTAGTAATGCAATTACTACCAGAGGATAGTAAGGTCTTTGAACCTAAATGGGATAAATATACGTTTCACACGGTGGCCAAAATATGGGAAAGAGTGAAGCCGTGGTTAACGGAGTTCAGAAATGGCGACAAGAAGACAGAACTTAAGCTAAGGGGGGCTTTAATAATATCTAATCTCTTAAGGAAAAAATACGTAATCAGAACTTTCTATCAAGACATGGGGCAGTGGTGTTTCACCAAATTATTTCATTTGAAAGATATAATATTAGTCCTTTCAAAAAGAGATTGATATAGAGAAAAACAATAAAATTATTATGAAACATAACATGTTAAAATAATTTGCAAAAAATATAGCGTACAATTCTAATAATAAGAGGAGAATTCTGAATTTTTCTCACGTGGTGAAAACGACGTGCATAGTCTCCTCTGAACACCGAGAAAGTTAGAGAAGCTTGACGAATGAATCGAAGGACAAAACCTTCTTACACGTGGACTTGAAGTTAAAGAGAAGATGATTCACTAGATTCCACGCAGAATCCAGAACCGTGTAATAGAGGAACAAGAAGATCTTATTACTCAACTTCCTAACATACCTTATCCTTGCCTTCCTAACCTTAAAACCCTCCTCAACTTGCCACCTCAACCTATAGAGTTCAGCCAGTTCATAGGGATCTCCCTCGAAGTTCGTTACGAACATGAAGTGCCTCGGCTTCCCCTTAACGTAAACCACATCGTAATAATAAAGCCCTTCAAATTCCAAGACCCTATACGCAACGTAAACCTTGTCCTTAACCTCATATCTCTTCTCAACTAATGGAACGTTAGATAGTTCCTTGAATCCCTTCAAGTTCGACTTTCCTCTCACAATGGTCTTCACGGGCATTTCCTTGATGACCCCTAGGTTCAAGAATCCGGCGTCAGCTACAACGTAATCTATTTCCATGTATTGGCTTACTTCCCTCACGCTCCTGAGTAGGAACTGTGATGGACTGTCGCTTCTCAAATCTGCTACCTCCACTAGGAGGGGTAACCTTAAGGGATATACGAGGTCCAAGGATCTCATCTTTACTCCTTTTCTCTTCCAGTTGTAGAGTAGAAAGCCCTCTGCTTTTTCTTGTTCCTTTTCTCCCACGGTTAATCCGGTCTCATCTACAGCGACTACGTTGGTCTCTCCCTTTACTTCTCTGTAGATTGGGTAGAACTTGAAGGTTCTCTGACCTTTACTAATTACTTTCTCGCCTCGTCTTACTACCTTCAAGTAGTATTTTCCTCTGTTTCCGGTTAGCAAGGATGGTGCTGCTTTCACTATTTCCGGGTCTAGATCTTGAGAGATAACGTTAATATTGTTTGTTGCTAAAGTTATAGCGAGGGACTTCAGCTCCGTTTTGGGTAATATCATGGTTTGCATAACGGAGTTATGGAGTCCCTCGCTTTAACCTTTTCTTGTTCATCTCGTCCTTCCACCTACTTTCCTCTATTGATAATACTAGACAAATGGTATTACTCTTTATATATAAACTCGTTTTCTGTTAGTTTCTTCAACAAATATGAAAATTTTTTGCTTCTTGTGTTGAAATAAGCCGATTTTTCTAACTCCGCTCTGATATTTTTCTCTTCCATAGAAATTGTATCATTTTGAGTAAAATTGGTGAAACACCACTGGACATGGGGTTAAAAGATGCGATTATAGGAATTTTCATATGGAATAAGGAAAAGGGAATCTTTGAACCTTTTGAGAACAGACTGAGGAAAAAAGCACGTGCGTTACTTGAATATTATACTGATTTAGCTAATGATGAGCTAAAGCCGTATGTGATAAGCAAAACAATTATCGATAATGTAGTAGATGAGATCAAAGATAAGACATTAATACCGTTACCAAACGAACCATTACGCGTGGCGTTTCCCAATTGCACATTAGAGTGGAAGATATCGCACGGGCGATATGTACCATCTTTTGTTCTTGCTGAGGAAAGAACACCAGAACATTTCGCATTTCATTATATTCCGCATAAGATTCACCTGGAAGAGTTGGTCAAAATTAATGAAGAAGTTCTTAGCGCACGTGATATACCAATAGATTTGATAGAAGATTTAGCACGGCGGTTGTGTCCGAAAAGCCTGGAAGTGTTCAAACAGTGGGCGAATGAGAAATGGGTTACATTGTTTGAAATTATAGGTTATACATTATTTCCAAAGATAGAGTTTAGAAAAGCCTTTATGATTTTAGGACCAAGAGGCACCGGCAAATCCACTTTCATCAATCTAATAAAGAAGTTACTAGGGCGTGGTAATGTAGTGAATATTCCACTACATATATTATTTGGAGATAAAAATCGATTCGTGTTAGCTGAATTATACCATAAGTTGGTTAATGCTGTAAGCGAAACAAAGGAGTACAACCTAGACGATATGGATACTCTTAAGGTACTAACGGGCGGTGATCGGATCACGGCGGATGTAAAGTTCAAAGACCCTATAACTTTCACTCCTTACGCAAAGTTAGTTATTGCATCAAATAAGCCACCAACAATAAGAGATAAAAACGACATGGCATTTTGGCACAGATGGTTGATTATCGAATTTCCTAACCAATTTGAAGACAACACGGCGTGGGGGGATAAAACATTCACTGAAGATGAGTTAGAGGGTATTCTAACGGTTTCAATTTTGGCATTTAGTAGAGTGTTGTTACATGGGAAGTTTGACTTTGAGCAGACAGAGGAAGAGGTTAGAGGAATATGGCTTTCAACAATTGATTATGTGTACAAGTTTGTGAAAGAGAAGCTAAAGCACGGTGAAATTATGATAACTAAAAACGCTGATGATTATGTTAGAGTCAAAGAATTGTACAGAATGTATCTGGAGTATTGTTCTACGAATGGCTATAATGCCACAACGTATAAAGGTTTCGTGAGAAGACTCAGGGACTATTTCAACTTAACTGTAGTAATGAAAAACGTAGAAGGAAAGAGATTCAGAGCAGTAGTAGGTATCAAAATTAACACAGTACAAACAAATGAAACCACGGGTGGTGATTATGGGGAATTCCTTAACTACATCTTGAAGAACAATCACATGATTAAGGAATTCGCTGATCTGGTCAGGGATTTCGGAAGTACTGAAAAGGCTAATGTGTTTATAGATTTCTGCACGAAGAAGAACATGTGTTTTAGCCGTGGTATAGATGCATGGGAAATATCTATCCAACCACGGGGGTTTAGTTTTTTATAATTGAATTTTTATACTGTCATGTACATTTAAGGTTACAAAGTCACTCAATTTTTCTTTTTTTACCCTATAACACGGCGTGTTTTTTGTGTTAAATAATAATATAAAGAAAATGTGACTTCGTAACCTAATTCCCGCCGTGCTTATCAAAATTCAGAGTTATTGTATATTTCACTCATATTATCAAAAATTAATTGAAATAATTTAACGCCTACGTCAGCCCCAAACCCCCCGTGTTAAATCCAATTTTATTCAGCTGCAGCTGGGTTTTAATTCAATTTTTTGCTTGTCATTGCTAAAAGTTGAGTGGGTACCCCACTCAACTTTCATCTCTTTAGAATTATTTTCACTATTCTGATTCTTCTTTAACAACTTCATCTTCTCTTCAACAACTGAGTTTTAATTCGATTTTTTGCGTAATTAAGGAATCTTTGCCGTCTTCTTTCAATTCGCCGTGATTTTATGGCAAAAATTAAGGAGTTGCCAAAGTTTAAAAAGAAATCCGGAAAACCATAATACGGGTGAAAAAGTGAATGGGAAAAAAAGCGGTAGGAGTATGGGATTAACCCGCGCTTTTAAATGTGAAAATATAATTTTACGGGAAAGAAAAGGACGGTATTATGTCTATAAATTGGAAACGATAAACGGTGAGGTAAAGGAAACTTATGTTGGTCCTTTAGCTGACGTGGTTGAAACATACGAAAAATTGAAAGATAGCAGTGGGGGTGTGGGGGTATCCCCCACATGGGCCCGCTGGGACTTGAACCCAGGATCTTCGCCGTGTGAGGGCGACGTCCTAACCAAGCTAGACGACGGGCCCTTTTACTAGCAAATTTGAATTCTCTTTAACTTTTTAAAGGTTTCTACGGGATATTGGCTATTTCGTAGCGTTTACGGTAAGGTGTTGATAGATTAACTATAGGATTAGAGATAAACTTTATTCGGTAGTAGCAGTTGTTCTATTTTCCCTCGGTAATACTAGGTCCATGGTACTACCGAAAAAAGTTTTTAGATTGATGTTTGGCTGAATAAAAATTGTGAAGTCCCAGAAGGGGAAGGAACTGGACGTCGCAAGGAGCGAGTTCATCAGGGTCTTCAATTTCGTAGTTGGGACGCTTAGGATGGAGAGGTTAAGCAGGAAGGTCGCATTGGGTTTAGCGCTCATGGCCTTGATCGGAGGAAGGACCAGCATTAGGAACGCCTCCATCTCGTTCGGGCTGAACTACGCGAACTTATTGAAGGCGCTGGAGTAGCTGGAGGACGCTTGGAGAAAGTACTTGGAGGCTCTGAGGACATTGATGGTCGGGCCGGTCGTGGCAATAATTGACGATACCTTCGACCACAAGCTCTACGCCAGGGTGGAGGACGTGGCCAGCGAGCACGGGAACTACTTCGCCTGGTGCTCCATGCACAAGAGGTTTGAATCCAGCATGCAGATTCTCACTGTGGCCCTGCACGACTTAGGTACCGGAAGGAGCTACTTGGTTGGGGCGTTTCCCTACGTCAGTATGGGAATCTCATTTTTTGCGTAAAAAACGAGATGAATGAAATACAGAAAAAGTTGAGAGGATGAGAATTTCTGTAGAAAAGTTTGTATATACGAGGGCGGACTTGAACATATGAAACATGAGAATACAACTAAACCGGCGAAGTTCAACCGGGACTTCGCCAGGTCCGCCCTCAAGATAATTTACTCGGTCCTCACTAAAATACTTTTCCCTGAGGAACTCCTCAGTGCCTTGCTTAAGGCAAGTGGGAGCTACTTGAGCAGGTTGGGAAAAGATGGGAGAAGAGCGTTGAGAAAGTTGAACGCGGTTCAAGTTGAGGACGTGAGGGATGCGTTGAGGAAGATGGGGAGGATGACGTTAAGGGGAGTCAGGGACAGGAGGGTAGCAGTGGACTTCCATGCCATACCTCAATACCACGCTGACAAGAGTTTCTTGAGTAGGATAAAGCCAACTAAGGGGACGTCGTGGGGACTGGTTCAAGCTGCGATCTTCCTCCTGGGGAGGACGAGGAGCTTCTTGGACGTGATCCCAGTGACCGTGAAGAACGTAGCTGAAGGTTTCAAGGCGGTGATGGAGGTAATTGTGAAGGAGTTGGAGGAGGACAAGCTGAGGCTCGTCATAGTCTTCGCGGACAGGGAGTTCGCGGTGAACGAAGTGATTAGATACCTCTTGGAGTTGGGCTTGGACTTCGTCATATCTGCCAAGGCCCAGATGTACAAGAAGTACAAGGGGATGTTGCAAGATGTGGATGTGAGTTTTGGCGGAGTTAGATATACTGGATTTCTCTGCGTGAGACATGGGAGTGGAGCTTATCTCATTATCCTGAGGAAGGAAGACGGCAAGATTATTGCCTTCCTCGTGAGGAAGGAGATGGATCTTTATGATGCCATAGTCCTTGCCGAGATGTACAGGGAGAGGTGGGGGATAGAGAACGCCTTCCGCTCTCTTGAGGAGTTTAGGGTCAGGACTAGGACTTGTGACGTGACGTTGTCCGATTTGAGCAAAATTAAAAGCCATTATAATTACAACGTCTCATATTATACTATTCTTCATTATATTCAAGTATAAAAAATAATATAATATGTATTAATAAGGGAAAATACAGATAATTGTACAGTTTTGCAATAAAATTTATCATAACAACAAGTAAACACGTAAACGAACCTCGTTTAATTAACGAGTACCTTCGTCCTAATCCTCGTCGAAAGAATTTCGAGATCACGATAGAGGTTAAGGAAGAATACCTCCATAACCACTCCCCTTAAGGTTGTAGACGAAGCCTTACCTTCCCTAATCTTAACACCACTACCCTCAACCGGAAGTCTAGCACTACCAACACCCTTAACTAAGACGTCCTTCCTGGAAATCCAAGCCCTATCAGCCATTAACTTAACGTTATCAAATGAAAAGGCTAGATCACTCAAATTAGCCAATCCAACCTTGAAGCCCCTAACGAAATTAGTCCTCCTTTCCACAAGGTTACAGACCTTAAACCCGAAGTAGGACTTACCGTGCTTCCTACCCCAACTACCCTTATACTTCCTAAAGGCTGTGAAGTTCTTGAGCTTGGAAGTAGTATAACCCATGAGGAGAAAAACGTCATTGAACCCCATCTCCTTAAGGTCAAGTGAGATCTTCTCAAGACCGTTTTGAAGACTCCTCTTTCCTGGGTAGGCCTCACGGAAGAATGTGTCAATTATGTGGTAGTCCTAGAACCTATCGTTTTTTCTCTCCCAACTTCAAGTTCAAAGCCCTTTTCCCTATACTCGCTGATCACCTTGTCCAAAGCCTTGTTTAACTCATCCATTAGTGTTGTTCTCATCGTCTCGCCTTCTTGAATAACTGTTTGTTGAAGTTTCTTGTAGAAGGAGAATACTGTGCTCTTTGGTGGAATTTTCCCGCCCAAGAAGTCCATAAACCTCTTACTGTCCCTAATTTCTCCCTCCAAGTTATTCCAGGAGATGTCGAAAATGAGCTTGATTAGGAGGACTTTGAGGAGTGAGATGACGTTCCACTTGGGCTTCTTGGAGTAAAGGGACTTAAGCTTACTCCTAAACGTTTCCCAAGGGAAGGATTTATCTACCTTGAGCAAGAGGTCCTTTTCAGTTGAAATTGCCTTTACCATAATATTATCTCATCCTAATTTCTTATTAATATTACTCATGAATTGCCATTTTAATCAACTTGGATAACGTCACGTGAGGAAGGAACTGGTTCTCGTTCTGCTTTCCTATCTTCTCTTGAATGTCTGGTTCTTGATCCGTTCTTAGAGGAAGGTAAAGTTGTGGGAGTTCTCGGTCTCCCTCTCGAATCTCCTCGATCGGGAGGTAAGAGTGGAACAAGAACGCGCGTTCCGTGAAGTGAAGACGTCATTCCCCTAGACTCCAGCTAACCCTATGCACCTCCTTCCAGCTACGTGAAATTAATTCTATATATTTATATTATGCTATTGAAAACTGACTTATTAACTGTCATTTTCATAAAATATATGCAGTTATATTTGAATAAAACTGGTGCGGTTCAATCTTACATATATTATCATTTATATCAGAAAAATGAGATTCCCATACTGACGTGGGGGATCTTCCTCCCGGATCTTACTTGGCTGACCTGATCATGGGAGACCATACCATTACAGTAAAGTTGTTAGTACTGGAATATAAAGATAGCAGGCTCAACTTTTACACCACGGACCTGAACATGGAGGACGAGATGATCGAGGTTACCTGGAAGATCAGGTGGGAGATAGAGAAGTTGCATAGGGACGTGAAGGCCTTGGACATGCAGGACTCCTCCTTCCTCAAGAGGCAAAGGTTTCACGGTTACCTGCTCCTCTTCGTGATGGTGGTCAACGCGGTAAGGGACCTGATCGGGTCCCTTAAGCTGAAGAGCGTGGAGGAGCTCCTCAAGTTCATTGAAAATCATTTAGGAGGTGCACCGGGTCTGATGAAAATGTTTAAGCTACGTTAAAGTAGAACAACTGCTACGGTAGAAAAGGAAAGTCATAAATTTTATAGCTTATGTTTCAATATTAATTGTAATGGCAAATGTGAAACTGTATATCGCACAAGATTTATTATATGTTATATTATTTATTATAAACTATGGGGTATCTAGTCCCTTGACAGCCCCGAAGAAGGGTATTGTATGAGGGGGACTTCCTGCCGTGATCGTTATATATTATATCCAAATTTTCCTTTCCATCATAATGCTTATTCATACTTCTATTCTAGATCTTAAATATAGAGAGGTTGATCCAAAAATATGGATTTATTACTCTCCTCTTTGTTTATTTATAATTTTTAGTTTTCACAATTTGTTTCTTCCTATATATTTATACTCGTTCATAATTACGAATCTCCTATTCTTAATTTTGTATAAGCTTTCCCTACTAGGTGGTGCTGATCTATTTTTAAACGTTATACTTAGTCTTGCCAACGCTTCGGTTATTTCCCTAGTTCCTAGTCGTTTTTTAGTTATAGGTCTAGAGCCTTTAGTTATAGTACTATATTCATCAATAATAATTCTTATATTTAGTTTAATAAATTTTGTTAAACAGTATAAATATGTTAGAAATCTTCCCTTTTCTAAGAAAATTCTTTTGGCATTATCTGCTAAGAGAATCAAGATAAGGGACTTTATTAACTCGAAGTTTTTATTTCCTTTAACTGAAGTAAAGGAAGATGGTTCAATAATGTTGAGAGACTATTTTTCAGTAGAGGAAGACGATAAGTATTGGCGAGAGCTTTATTCAAAATTAGTCAATGAAGGTAAAATTTCAGCAGATACGTACATATGGGTAGCTTGGGGTATCCCAGTAATTCCTTTTATGTTAGCAGGGTATATAATGTCGCTGATTATAGGCTTTCCAATTTAATAATTAAGATTAAAAAGGTGTTTTTAAAATAATTATATGCGTTGTATGTATCAAGGATTCTAGTTAACGGTGTTAATAAAGATCTGGTGAAGCAAATAAAGGGATTGTTCAGTGAACTTGGATATTGGATCGTCTATAATGACCCTGATATTATAATTTCTGTTAATTCTATCAATAATACCATAAGGAAGTATTTTGCAAAGTTTCATAATAAAATTATAATAAACGTTGTACCAGACGGCAGTTCTGTAATTCCGTTGACAAAAGAACATTCAGGTGGTTCCTTAATATCCAGTTTTTTAGCTGACTCCTTAGGTGCGAATTTAGTCTTAACAACATCTACCGGAGTTAAGGGATTATATAGTGTAGAAGAGTTTAGCTGGCTTAATGGGTTTTCTATTTATGGCTATGATCGCAAGATTGTGAACTCCCTAAATAAGAAACTGGTAACTGAAGGAAAGGTTAATGTCTACGTGGACTCTTATAAGGGCAATTATATATTATATGATGGATACTCATTAGTTGACCATAAGACAAAAGCGGATTTAATAATTTCTGAAAATGTTGATAGTATGGAAGATAAGAGCAGTAATAGACTATACTTAATACCTTCTGGAATTTACATTGGTATAAGGTATCTAGAATCTACTCCCCTAGATGTTCTTGTTTATTCCTTAAGGATGACCTTAAAATCACTTTATATTCTAAACGATAGAATAGATTATATAGTAGTTCCTTCTTCATTAAAAAACGATAAGAAATTACATCAAATTACGAAATACTATTACTCTAATATTATATACGGCTCTGACGTTGATGAGAGAAGTTCTTGTGAGGCATTGCTTAAAGAATTAAAAGTTAAGGTTTTACTAAAGGATGTGCGAAGAGCATTCGGAGTTATAACTTGCCTTGGAGTTAAATAAACATAATAGGACGTATTCTATTAATTTTGGTAAATGAGTGTAAGAGTTTATAATCCATTACAAGATGATTATATAAAAATTCAAAGGCCAATAACCAAAATAGTTAGTCTAGATCCTGCTTCTACGGAGATAATATTCCTTTTAGGCTTAGGAGAAAAGGTTAAGGCCACAGATGCCTTTAGTTATAGACCGGAAGATGCGAGAAGAACATTAAAAATAGGTAGTTATACTCACGTTAATGTCGATATTTTAAAGCAAATCAATCCAGACATAATATTCACTACTGCAGGAGCGCAGAAGGAATTGACGAGAAAATTAATTGGTTTAGGTTTTAACGTATATCCCTTACCAGTCCCCACTAACATTGCAAGCATTTTAAATAACGTTTTACTCATTGGAAACGTTTTAGGAGTCTATGAAAAAGCTAGAGAATTATATTATAGTCTTTATAACGTTATAGATGGACTTAGAGCTAGGTGTTATAAGAAAAAGATAAAGGTCTATATTGAACTTGATCTAGGTGGACCTATAACAGTAGGTTTTCCAACTCATATCAGTGATGGAATTTCACTGTTAGGTAGTACTAATATTTTTGACGATATTTCCGAAGCCTATTTCACGCCCAAAGATGAGGAAATCTTAAAGAGAGATCCAGATATTATAATTTATGAACCAAAAAGGCTTACAGATTACGAAAAAGAGAGATTTTATTCGATTTTACGAAAAAGAGACCTATTTCAACTACTAAATAAGCGTCTGATTTTCACTAAAGGTGACTATTTAGCTCATATGGGACCTAGTTTCATAACTGATGTATTGATTTGGCTTAAATCAGTTCTTTTTTCTCAGCCTTAACCTCTTACTAATATTACTTCCTTTACTTATTCCTCTGATAATCGAATACAAACCTATTATTAGGCTTCCTGCCATGATAATTTCATAGATTACTTTAAGTAAACCTAGAGATGAGTAAAATGAAGAAACTATATTATAGTTAAACACACCGTAATCAAAGGTTAAATATGCAGTATTCCGTCCAGTATTTATCAGAAATACCTTGTAAGAGCCATTTTGCAATTTTATTCCTATGTACCCTTGCTGGTTAATAATGGTCTTGCCAAATTCATTTATGACTGAAATATTAGTTGTAGAAGTGTTTGTAGTAAATGCTATTAACGTATTATTAAAATCATTTATAGTGACGTTTGCGATATTTATACCCAAATTGGGTGATATTTCCACGTTTTTGAGATTGCTTTTGTAAACAAGGCTAATATATTTATAATTTGGAAAATAGTTTGGGATTTCTAACAAAAGGGTCAATGCTATTAAAAAGATTATTAGCATTATGGCACTAAAAATGAAATATGATTTTCTATTATTATCATTAAAGCTTTTAAACCTCCCCATTATTTTTCACCTATGTTCGGTGTCCAAGAAATCTGTTGAGGTTCTAGATACAACATTAAGAGATGGTTCACAAGGAGCAAATATATCTTTTACTCTAAATGATAAGATTAAGATAGCATTACTCTTAGATGAGCTTGGAGTAGACTATATCGAAGGGGGATGGCCAGGATCTAACCCTAAGGATGAGGAGTTCTTTAGAGAGATAAAGAAATACAGACTATCTAAGGCTAAAATAGCTGCTTTTGGGAGTACCAAAAGAAAGGATGTTAGTGTAAAGGAAGATATTAGCTTAAATAGTATAGTGAAAGCGGATGTGGACGTTGCTGTGATATTTGGTAAGTCTTGGTCACTGCATGCTACCGAAGTCCTTAAGGTAACTAAACAAGACAATTTAGATATAGTATATGATAGTATTAATTATTTGAAATCGCATGGACTTAAGGTAATATTTGATGCAGAGCACTTCTATCAAGGCTTTAAAGAGGATCCGGAATATGCACTAGAGGTAGTAAAAACTGCAGAGTCCGCTGGGGCAGATGTAATTGCTTTAGCTGATACAAATGGTGGAACTCCACCGTTTGAGGTTTATGAGATAACCAAGAAAGTTAGGGAAGTTCTACAGGTTAAGTTAGGAATTCACGCTCATAATGACATAGGATGTGCAGTTGCTAACTCTCTAATGGCTATAAAGGCGGGAGCTAGACATGTTCAAGGAACAATCAACGGGATTGGCGAGAGAACTGGCAATGCTGACCTAATACAGATAATACCAACGCTAATATTAAAAATGGGATTAAATGCATTAAATGGTCAAGAGAGTTTAAGGAAATTGAGAGAGGTTTCAAGGATAGTATATGAAATATTAGGATTACCTCCTAATCCTTACCAACCTTATGTTGGTGATAATGCTTTTGCGCACAAAGCTGGTGTTCATGTAGATGCTGTAATGAAGGTACCTAGAGCATATGAACACGTTGATCCTTCATTAGTGGGTAACGATAGGAAGTTTGTAATTTCAGAATTGTCTGGAACTGCTAATCTGGTCTCATATTTACAAGGCTTAGGAATAGCGGTTGATAAGAAAGATGAAAGGCTTAAAAAGGCTTTAAATAAGATTAAGGAACTAGAGGCTAGAGGATATAGTTTTGATGTTGGACCGGCTTCCGCAATACTAATAACATTAAAGGAGTTGAACATTTATAAGAACTATATAAATCTAGAATATTGGAAGGTAATAAATGAAAATAATGGTCTTTCTATAGGGATTGTTAAAGTTAATTCTCAGCTTGAAGTTGCTGAGGGCGTAGGTCCAGTTAATGCGATAGATAGAGCATTAAGAATGGCACTTCAGAGAGTATATCCAGAAATAGGTGAAGTTAAGCTAATAGATTATAGGGTAATATTGCCTAGTGAGATTAAGAATACTGAAAGCGTTGTTAGAGTTACCATAGAATTTACTGATAATAAAATGAATTGGAGAACTGAAGGAGTATCTAAGAGTGTAGTTGAAGCTTCGGTTATGGCATTAGTAGATGGGCTTGATTATTATCTACAATTAAAGAAGACATTAAAAACAGCTGTAGACAATTATATCGTGTGAGCTGGGATCCTGGCGGATTAAACAAGAACACAAGAAATAAACTTTACATTATTTTGCGATTCTTAAGGATAGAGCAAACTTTCTTTAGTTTGCCTATGGCCTATTTAGGCGCTTTTGTTGCGATTAAAGGAATTCCACCAATTCCAACGTTAATATTGATTTTTTTGGCTTTATTCTTTTTAAGAACTGCTGGAATGACTAATGATAATTTAGCAGATATAGAGATAGATGCTAAGAATCCTAGAACTAAAAATAGGCCTTTAGTAACTGGTGCAATTAAAATAAGGGAAGCAAGGACTATGATCGTCGCTTCCTTGATTTTATTCTTTATTACTTCATATTTTGTTAATATCTGGGCGTTCATTCTAGCTCCTATTGTAGCGTTAATAATAATGTCATACCCCTATATGAAAAGATATACTGCTTTTGCTAATTATCATTTGGCATCAATCCAAGGATTAGCCGTATTTAGTGGTGCAGTGGCTGTATTGGGTTTGTACTATAATTCTTTAGATCAAATCCTCTTGAGAGTTCCATGGTTTTTTGTAATTGGGACAATTTTGTGGGCTGTGGGTTTCGATCTCTATAATCATATACCTGATGCTGAATTCGACAAAAAGATGGGCTTACACAGTTTTGCTGTGGTGTTAGGAAGATGGGCCCTAACATTTGCCGGACTTAACCAATTATTCTCCGTAGTGCTAGATCTTCTGGGTGACTTTTACTATGGATTAGGTCCAATAGCCATATTTGCAACGGTTCTTCATGGTCTCATAATGGCATATGCGTATTATTTAGCATCACAGAAAAATGATTTTGGTAGAGCATTTTATTATAATATATACTCGTCTATTGTGTTAGGCTTAGGGGTTGACATAGATGTCATCCTAGGTATTCCATTTTAGGAAAAAGTTAAAACCCCCTAATACAAAAAATAAAGTAGAGGTATCCAGGGACCTTAGGACAGATGAGAGGAACCCCTTGATATTTCCCCCCAGGGTCCCTGGATATCCTATAATTTGTAAAGCACACCCATTTTTCCCTTTCTGATAATATAATACCTTTCAATAAACCTTTTCATTATTACTCTTATTTTTGATACTTTAACACTTTCAAAATTTCCATTCCACAAAATATTCGACCTTATATGTATGGCCTCTCCTTTGCCAGTATCAATAATATTGATAAAAATAGGCCTAAAGCTTTCATTAATCTTTTTAGATAATAATCTACCTACATATACACCTTCTCTCATTGCCAATTCCCCTAATTTTGGGTAATTCTTTATCATATCTCCGATTACAAAGACACCATTCTTGTATTCTAATTTATCATTTACAGGTAGGAAATCTCCAATTACTTCATTAGGTTCACAAGCAGGAATAATATCATCAGATTTTTCTGAAAGTCTTATTCCATTCTTCTCTAAGAATTCAAGAACTTTACTACTTACTTTTTCCCCTAACCATTTTAAGACTGGGCCATAGTATGAGACTTCTTTGTTTAACTTTCTCAGATAAAAAGCTAGTTGAATACCCAGATACTCATCTAGATAGTTTTCTACACTTATACTTACTCTATCCTTTTCTATTATCTTTCTTATGATATCTAATTGTGATTCCCTTTTACAGCCTAAAGCTAGGATTAATTTGTGCCCTTGAATTTCTGTGCCATTTTCGATTTTCACTATTTTTCTTTCTAAATCAATTTCCTTTACCTTATTTATAATTGTTGGTTTTATATTGGTCGCATATTGAATACTTTTATTGAAGATGAGTTTTTGGAGATACGCAGTGTAAAATATAAATTGAGCTTTATCGGCTATCAGTGTTTTATCTAGATGTTTACCTAGTTCATAGTAGGCGTTAAGTCCTGCGTATCCGGCACCTACGATCAGGATTTTTTTGGCTTCCATTCTAGCTTAGTATAATCTTATTGTTCCCTTTTAAAAGATAAGTTAAAATAAAGGTTCATAAGAAATTCTAATATGTGAGGTTAAGTCTAGGATATGTGAAAGAGAAGGAGTTAGAAATTATAGCCCCCTTATTGAATAATGAAACTAATAGAAATATTGAGTTTAATCTGATACGTGTTAAGGAAGATGAATTGAAATTTAAACTTAAAGAATTAGATTTGGCTTTTATACCTTTACCTTTAACACTTTTTTATGAAAATATAAGATTTATAAGTAATGGTGCATTTGTAGCTAATAAAATTGGATTAAAGATTATAAATAGTAGATTTTCTAAATTGTGTATCAATAGTTCCAACTCAACGGAGTATTATTTATTTAAAACACTTACAAATTATAAAAATCCATTAGAGATAGTTAGAAGTGAAGTATGTAATGATGCTGATGTATTAATAAGTTATGAGGATTATGACATTTCTTTGGACGAACTTTGGAGAAAAAATTGTGGCGATCTTCCTTTAGTTATAAGCCTAATTGGTTCTTTACGTCTAGATGAGCAAACCCTATCTAAAGTCAAGGTAGTTATTAGAGAGGCAGCGTCTCTACAAGAGTCAAGGGGAAGAATCTCACACTATAGTAAAGAGTTAGGTCTTAAAGGAAGACAAGCGATAGAATGTTTTTTCCAACTCTGTTTAAAAAGAGGTTTATGTAGGAGTTCAATCTCACCTCAAATTCTATGAAAGTTTCTAGTTTTTCTAATTAATACGAACATTGCAGCTGCAATGAAAATTGAGTTAACAGTTAATGCATATTGTAATACTTCATTACTAATCTTTATTGAAGCAACTGATATCAACAATAAGACTAGTGTTACATATATGAGTAATGTGTCTTTCATATTTAATTATCGGTTAAATCTAATATAGAGTAATCTTATGTGAGTCCTAATATTACCTTATGCCTAGTCAACGATAAGAATATTAGAAGTTAAAGATTGTAATACACTTAAGTTGAAGGACATAGTAAAGTTTTTGTCTACTGTGTTATATTACGTAGAACAGAAGAATTATCCTTTAGCGATAGCATTTAAACGAGCATATCTGCATAATAAGCCAAGGAAGATAGATTCTAACCTTTTATATGAATATAGTAAAAGACTAATATTATCGTATTATGCACTACCTCAAAGCAAAAGGTCGGCAAAGGTAAGATATTGGCTTAAAAATAGGGAAAATATTGAAATTAAATTTCCTAAATGGATGGAGGATAAATTGTTTACATTATTAGATGTTAACGCTCTTAAAAGAAAATTAACTGAAAGATGGATATGGGCACGTATAAACTTGCTTAAGACTGATATTGATAAAGTTTATAGAATGTTAGAGAGTCAAAATATAGAGTTTGAGCCCGATAAGGATTTTTATTATATGATCAAGATAAATAGATCTTCAGTAAGACTATCTTCTTTAAGTATAGTAAAAGACTTTAAATTGATACTTCATGATAAAGCTAGTTCTATAGTGGTAGAAGCACTTAAGCCGGAGATTAGTGAAAAATTAGTTGATCTCTCTTCAGCACCTGGAATTAAAGCTTCTCTATATATGATGCTAACAGAAAATAGGGCTGAAACTTTCCTAGCCGATGTTGACTTAAAGAGGTTATCGAAAGAGTATAATTTGCTAAAACGATGTGGAGTAGATTTGCGTAAGGTTCACATAATATATCAAGATTCAACAAAAAATAGCATCATAAAATCAGACAAGATACTATTAGACGCGCCGTGTTCTTCCTCTGGAATGATAAATAACGATCCTTCAATTTTATTGAAATTACGTAATGGCGAGAAAATAGAGAAATTCACTAAATTACAAAAATCCCTACTAAATGAGGCTTTAAAGATTAAGTCCAACAAACTTGTGTATGCGGTATGTTCATTGTTTCCAGAGGAGGGTGAAAAAGTAATAGAAGATTATTATGAAATAGCTGAAAAACCATTTTCTAATTATCAATCTGGCTATTCCTTATTCAAGTCAGGGAAGAGATCTAACAGAACCTTCCCTCATATTGATTCCACTGAGGGATTCTTTATATCAACCTTGAATTTAACTAAATTATAAATTCACATTACACTCCGTCTTTTTATAAAATGATTAAAGAATGTATGACAATTCCAGATTTTATACTATATCAGAAATTAGGTTTAAATTTTATTCCTAACCTCAACTGCTGGCTTGAATCAAAGAACGAGAATTCTGTCCAATTGAAATGTAATGTTTTGCGCCAGCCCTCTGTTAATATTAGCGAGTTTGGGATTAAGATAAGCGATGACAAATGGATTTTCAGAAAAGGTAATATTGTTGTTATGATTGAGGATGGTAAGGAAACGATAATCAGAAAGGATGAAGATGAGTATGTAGTAGACTATATTATGTATAATGATAGTGAAATTTACCCAATATATCTTAAGGGAAGAAAATATAACTTAAACGGAGAGGAGTATGAGAAATACTTATCTTATCTAGATAGAAAAATCTTGGTGGGAAAGCGCAACCTAATCATAATATTGGGAAACAAACAATTAAATATAGATCGTGGAGAGAGGATTTATCTTTCAAGGTCTTTTATTTCTGTAATATATGATAGTGGTACTAAGGTTATCGACAGAGAGGGTAATATATCATATTTTAATTTTAAAGGCGATTATCTAGGTTTTATTCAGTCTTATGGTATTATATATAGGTCAAGTGATGGGTTAATAGTCTCTTCTAAGAAGGGAAATATTGGAATATGTGTTGACGAATCATATCTAATTGGAGAGTTTTCTGGAGGATTACTAATTTTATGTGGCGAAAGCTTAAAGCAGTACTATAATACTGGTTGGAGGGAGATCGAGAGAAATATAGATTCAGAGTTATTTGTTAACTCCAATAGAAACTTTTTTGGAGTTCTAAAAAAAGGCAAGCTTTACATTTTTGACAGTAATTTTAGTAAGTTGTCTACATTTGACGATGTGAATTCTTTCAATTTCGACTCTAAAAGGATTTATCTATTTTCTAATGACGGAACTGTTGGTTTAGCTAAGTTGGAGGAGAACTACAGGCCGATTAAAATTATAAATGTAAATAATAGTGTTCAAAGCCCAATTATATTACAAGTCGATGAAAATTATTTCCATAATTTTAGTATAAAAAATGGTAAGATGATAGATATTAAGGTAGTTGAAGATAAAAAGAAAATCGTGATAATAGAGCCTTTCGAATATCGTAAAAATTCTCTCGAAATTTCTGCTGGAAATATATTCTTCTCTTTTCTAGATGCTATTCCTTATACCTCTCAACTTCCAAAAATCGAATTCTCGAGTGCAAAGATACTTGCAGCAGATGAAGGGGGAAATTTAATTACAAGTCCAGATAAGAATGCATTATTAATTTTTAATATTAAATATTCTATTCCGACCAGATCTCAAATAACCTTTACCATCGAAGCTTTAAATCAGACATTCAAGTTTCTTGCTAGAGAAAATAGTGGTAAGAAATTACTGAAAATACCATTAAGTATTAACAATTTAAAGCTTTTAGATGTTCCAGTGAATGTTTACGCTCATGTTGATGATCGACTAATTGCGTCATTAGAATTTTTAGCACCAATAAAAATAGTAAGAAAAGAGACTACTTTAAATCAAAATAAGATTACTATTATAAATAATAGCGTTAAGAAAGAAATTGTCGTAATAAAAAATGGGATTTTTGAGTGGAAACAGTTATTCGAATATCCTTTAGAATACAAAGGAATACTGTTTGGAAAAGAAGGTGAAAAAATAGAAGTTGACGGTGAAAAGATTGTTGTAAGAGAAGGATATAATTTGGTTAGGATTGTTAAAGATAATGCTAATTATGCTAGAGAGTACTTAGTGATCGGTATTAAAAACCCCATCAAGTCAGTTAATGCTGAGTTGAAAGAGAATCAGATAACAGTAAAATTAGATATGGAAACTAATATTCCTTTTGAAATATTTTATGGGCCTCACTCATTTAGGGGTATATCTAAAGAAGAGACTCAGATTACTTTTCCGATAGAACCTATATACAATTCAATAAAAATTAGGGCCTATACGCATGGTTTCACATATGAGTCTCAATACGAATTTGTTGATACTATTAAGTTATCAATCTTGATGGCTTTAAGTGAAGCAAAGGCTATAAAAGAAGTTTTAAGTAATTTCGGTATTGTGTGAGTATATTTTTTCTGAACAATGGTATCATGAATATTCTCCAAGAGTATTCTGTTCTAAATGCTAAAGTCATCATATATGAGGAAAATGGGATAGGTTATTATAAAGTAAATGAACCTAACCTAGATCAGAATGAAATTGAGATACTCAATTCTATATTAGAATATATCTACTCTACTCCTAGTGTACCTAATATAGAAGAGACAGTAGTTAAGATACTGAAAAATAAGGGTATTAGTGATCAAGGGATTATCGAAAAAATAATTTATTATTTGAGAAAAAGAATAGGTTATGACGAGTTAACTGTACCCTTAGCTGACCCTTATGTTGAAGAAATAGAATGTAAAGGATTCTCATACCCTGTCACTGTAGTTCATAGGATTGTTACAAGATTCCCGAGATTATATACTAATATAATCTTGGAGCAAGAAGATCACGTACTAAAGGTTATTGAAAAACTCGCTAATAAGGCAGATAAACCGGTTAGTATTGCTAAACCATACCTTGAATTTTCCCTGCCTGAGGGTCATAGAGTTGCAGCTACAGTATCTCGTGAGGTTTCATTACCTGGTTCCACATTTGATATAAGGAAATTCCCACTAAAGCCAATAAGTCCTATATCACTGATTAAAAACGAATCGATAAGTTCGCTAATGTTAGCCTATATTTGGTTTTTATTAGATTATAAGCCGTTCTTTTTGATCATAGGTTCTACAGGATCTGGAAAGACTACTTTACTTAATTCAATTCTAAGTATGATTAATCCTTTCTTTAAGGTAATTACCATAGAGGATACTCCAGAAATAAACATAATTCATGATAACTGGATAAGGTTTTTTGCCAGACAATCAATTTCCTCTCAATTTGAAGTATCGTTAATGGATTTAGCTAAACTATCATTAAGATATAGACCGGATTATCTAGTTATAGGGGAGATTCGGGGTAAGGAAATAGAGGCACTAGTTCATGCATCTGCTTCTGGGCATGGCTCGTTGGCTACATTTCATGCAGGAAATCCACATGAAGCATTGACTAGATTGCTTAGCCTTCTAAATAAGGATGTTGCTAAATTATTTTTACAAAATCTGTGGGGTATTATAGTTTTAGGAACGCTAAGGGATCGTAATGGAAATATAAGGCGTATAATAAGGTCGATTTATGAAATAGTCTATACTAGAGGTAAACTAAGATTTAGGCCAGTATTAAGATGGTCTTTTTCCTCTAACACATTCATGCCTAACAATATTGATGATTTAATTAAAAGGTCCTATAGGATCAGTTATATATCAAAGACATATGAAATACCAATTTCAGAAATAACCAAGGAGATTAGTAATAGAGTTAAAACTCTTAATAATTTTGTGAGTAATAATATTTTAGATCTAGAAGAGTTCAGTGTTTATTTAAAGAAAATAAGTCAAGGTGATAAAGTTGAAACTAAAGCTATTTAAAAAAATGAATTTATTTGAATTAATGAATACAAGAATAAATGAAAATATCAAATATTATGGTGATGATATGGAAAGACTCCGTAAAGAATATATTGTGATGTTGTTTTTAATGCCGCTAATATCTAGTATCTCTATTATCTTATATTTGAAAATTAGTCCATATTTTTTACTGTTAAATATAATGAATGTTTTTATTTATTTCTTTCCTATACTTATTACTCAAATTAGAAAGGATGAACAAAGAAAGCTTATAGAAAACGAGATGCCCGTTTTCTTACTATTCGCTTATGTTAATAGCCTTTTAGGAAGAAATCTATATAAAACGTTTGAAGAAATAAGGAATTCTAAGGTTTTTAAAGGTTTGAGAAGAGAGGCCATGTTGCTTGTTAAAGAGGTCGAAGTTTTAGGAAAATCATCTTTTTCGGCAATGGAAAGCAGAGCCAAGGCTCATAGAGGAGACTTCTTAGGTAAGATTTATACGGTATACACAAGTGGTGAGTCAATAGGTATTTCAATGCCCGAGAGATTGAAAGACCTTTTAAATGAAACTATTGATGGCTTGAATTCAAATTTTCAAGGTTATGTTGAAAAAGTAAATGAATTAGTTGAGATTTTGTTCATGCTATTTCTTATTACTCCGATGATTTTATTAGCATTTCAGTATATTTCCTCATCCATAAATATTTTCGAACTTATATTTCCTCTTTTGCTATTCCCTATCATTTTCTTTTATATTTCACTTATACAGCCTAATATAGGATATGATATAAAAATCGATATAAAAGAGGTTAAAAACTCGCTCTACATATTACCTATTCCCTTTATACTCGTGTTCCTCTTTCACCTTAGCCTAGAGTATGAAATCTTAGTATTTTATTCGATATTTATAATGTTCTCCTTCTTTATCTATCGTAAAATATCAGTTGCTGACGCAATCTTGAATAATTTACCATATATATTATCAGATATTGCAGATTATTTAAAAATAGGTTATAGTATAAAAAGTGCAATATTGAAACTTAACGTAGATAATACGCACTTTAGGATGTTCTTAGGAGAACTCGCTGCAAAGATCAGGAAAAACGAAGCGATATCTAATGTAAGAACTAATATCTGGATTGTGAATGCTATCTTAGAACTCATAGAAAATATTGACAAAAAAGGTTTTGCAGACACCTATACTTTCAAAGATTTATCCTTAATTCTCTATAATTATACTTCTTTGCGAAAAAAAGTATTACAAAATCTTCGTCTATTCAGCATTCTAGCTACTATAACACCTATTGTATTCTATTTTGCACTAGGGATAATGAGTAAGATTAGGGCAGTTGGCAACTTAGATCTAATTATCGTGTTGTATACAATGGCACTTAGTATAATTTATGCTAAGGTATCCCGATTTACCGTTTTTAATTTTCCATTACTTGTTTTAGCTCTAATGAACCTAATAATAGTATTACTATTCGGAAACGTTATCTTAACCTTTATCTAGCAAAGTAAGATTATTTTCGACATTCCCTGAGTAAGATAAATATTGCTACAACTAATGATGAAAGGAGGGTATAAATTAAAAAAGAGAAAAGGGCTTTCATCGATTTTAGGTACAGTAATAGTATTAGCAATAACCCTAGTGCTGGGTGGTCTACTTTATGCGTACTCTAATGGTCTATTTAGTTCATTAACACAAAATGCGAGTCTTCAGACTCAAGTAAGTATTTATGTCAATCCCAATACTGGTCAAGCATATATCCAATATTATATTTCCAATACCGGCAGCACACAGATATATCTATCTAGTATTCAAATTCTTAATGGTACTAGGAATATTATAATACCACTCAATAACAATCTCTTACAGCCTGGTCAAACAGTTCAAAACATAACATCAATTAACGGCAAAATAACTGCTGGGCAGTACTACACTGTTGAAATTGCTGGTAATTTACCCAATGGAAAACCATATAGTGTGGTTCAGAACGTGCTGGCTTCAATAGCGTAAATTAGGTGATGTGGTTGAAAGCTATTTCATCTATTTTTTCTACACTAATTGTTGTTATGATAACACTCTCACTCATCGTTCCATTATATTTATTTTTTACGCAAACTTATACAAATAGTTCTATCCAAGCAAATAGCGCATACGATAATTATCTAACCAACGTTAACGTTAAGGTTAGCCTGATATATTTAGGAAATTCGGTAAATGAGACATTCGTGTATAATTATGGAAGTGTTCCAATTACAATAGAAAAGGTTATAATTAATAATATTTCGTACAATGTGAAATATGAAATGCTACCTGATAGCTTAGTTCCCCTAAGCTCAATAATAAATAATAATATATTCATTGAGGGAAACTCTGTAATCATTCTACAGATTAATGGAAACTACTATTATTTCAACTCTGGACCGGATTAGGTTTTACGAATATGTACAACTCATATCCTTTTTTCAATCCTTCGAGTATTTCCTCTCCTTTTTTAGTAAGACGAAATGCCTTGTGTGATCCCTTAGAGTATATAGGTTCTATTAGGCCTAGTTCCTCTAAAATGTGGAACAATGCCAGAACTTCATATCTAGGTAACCCAGTTTTGATTACGGCATCCCCCGGATTAACAGCACCTTCCTTTATTGCGTTAAGGACCATCTCTATTTCGTACATCAAATAGTAAGTTAGTTTAAGAATTCCTTATAAGCCAAAGTGCCTAATCAAATTCATGAAGTGCACTGCTGAAACGATTTTCCATAAACTTTCTGCTACCTATATTATAAAAGAGGAGGATTTTATTGCGTATTATGTCTGGCTTAAGACCAAAGATTGTTTTAAAGTACTTGTAGCAACTATTTTATCTCAAAATTCTACAGATAAATCAGCCATTAAAGCCTATCTAGAGTTAGAAAGAAAAGTTGGTGTTACTCCAGAGAAATTATCTAACGCCAATTTGGCTGACATAGAAAGCGCGTTAAAGATTTCCGGTCTTTATAGAACTAAGGCTAAAAGATTAAAGGAAATTTCAAGGATAATTCTTGAGAGGTATAATGGATTAATAGATAGTTTGTTAAATACTAGCAATGCGAGAGATGAATTATTAAAACTTGAGGGAATTGGAGAGAAGACTGCGGATGTAGTGCTATTGACTTGTTATGGATATTATGGATATAAGGTCTTTCCGGTTGATACGCACATAACTAGAGTCAGCAAAAGGTTAGGGATAGTCCCCACTAACGCTAAATATAGTTTAATTTCATCTACTTTAAAAGAACTTTTTTCAGCCTATGATCTCCTCCATCTTCATCACATGTTAATTGCACATGGTAGACAAACTTGTAAGGCTAGGAAACCTTTATGTAATTCTTGTATAATTAAAGAATGTTGTGAGTACTATTCGCATAGAGATGGAGAAGCTTGGAGATCTAATACCTCATGAGGATATATTAATAGATAAAGTTGTCAATATCTCTTTTGAAGTTCAGAAAATAAGGGCTATAAAACCAATAATAGTAGATGAAAACACACATGTCATCTTAGATGGTCATCATAGATTCACTGCAGCTTTACGTCTTTCATTACCAAAAATACCGGTGATTTACGTAAACTATAACTCTACTTCTATTAGTGTTAATGTATGGTATAGGAGATTTTCAAAGCCCTATATTGTAAAGAGCGTATTATCAGCAATTTACTCTAATGGTAAAATATGTGCCAAATTCGACTCTATCCGCATTTGTGATGATGATTTATACAGACTCTATTGGAAACTAGAAAAGGTAGAAAGTTTTCTGCATTCGATAGGTATAAATGTGGAAAAAGACATTGTTGGCCATTTAGAACCGCCTTCAATATATAAAGAAGACGTTATAAGTATTGCCAATAGGGGTTTAAGATTTCCCCCTAAGACTACAAGACACGTATATGAATTTATTATTCCCCAAAAGGCAATATCAATAGATGATACTTAATATATTACTTAACTTGGCAATATTTATAATACCTTCTCTGGCAGTTTGGAATCAGATCATTTTATATATATTCGGTAAGAGTGGTGATATAGCGAATTTGATTTTACTTAATAACGAGAGTAATCTACCTAAATTATCAATTATAGTACCAACAAAGGGTGAACGAATAGAAGTAATCCAAGGATTAATTGATAATATACATGAAGCAATATGGGATAGAAACAAATTAGAAATAATAATTGTATCAGATGACGAGCAAGAATATTTTGATAAATTATTATCGACATTAATTATTCCTCCAGACTTAGATGTAAGAATATTTAGAAGAGAAAAGAAGCTTGGATATAAAAGTGGTGCCTTAGCGTTTGGTCTACAGAAAAGCACTGGTGATTTAATTTTAACATTAGATGTAGATGCCAGGATTGAAAAAGATTCGTTAATAAAAGCTTACAATCACATGGTGAATTTAGGCTGTGATGCAATCACTATGGAATGGCATGGCTATTCTAATATTAGCACGTCTTTAGCAAAAGCGTTAATGGTATCAACAGTACTTACTAGTAAATCTATATTAAGAGGAAGAGATAAATTAGGACTAAAAGTATTGCCAATAGGATGTGGGACGATCTATAAGCGTAGTGCATTGGAGGCGGTAAACGGATGGGATTACAAAATGATTCAGGATGATTATGAGCTGGGAGCTAGACTTATAAATAAAGGATTTAAGGTTTGCGCATCTTCCTCCCCTGTTTATGTTGAAGTTCCAGACAATTTAATAGCGTTTTATGTGCAGCAAACTAGATGGGCAATGGGGACGATGGAAGTTCTTTACTGGAGATTTAAATATATTATTAGCAGCGATATAAAACTTTGGCAAAAATTAGAGATTATAGCTTATCTTTCTCAATACATTCCAATTATACTAACATTTATAAGTGCAATTATTTTTGCAATAGCTGGTTTTGTAGGTATAAGGCTTAGTATGAATTTGCCAATGTTTATTATATGGGCCATAACACTATCAATCTATGCTTCAATTTTTGTCAATAGCGCAAAGAAGTCAGGGATAGATACTGTGACAGCTATAAAAGCCTTGGGAAGGTTGTCTGCATATACTGTTGGAATTTCGCCATTTTTGCTTATTGGTACAATTAACGCATTTAAGAAGACTAGAACGTATATTGTTACTCCTAAAGGCAAGAAGGCTAAAAGTAATATAGGCTATCCAATCTTAGCCTTTGGTGTATTTTTCATTCTATCAGCTTTCCTTTATATGTTTAGAGGCGACTTCCTAACCTTTATTTGGCTAGCTTACTATTCGATAGCTTTCCTCTACACCTTTATAGCATATATTAAAGGATTATGAAAGATATATTTTTTAAATTATAGTCTCAAAGAGTCTATAGATTGAGCAATACTTACTTCTACTCTGATGAAGAAATATACAATTTACTCAGACCATATGTAGCCAAATGGTTTAGGCAGAAATATACCACGTTTACTCCTCCTCAAAGGGCAGCTATACCGTTAATAAAGCAGAACTACAACGTATTAGTATCGAGTCCTACAGGAAGTGGAAAAACTTTAGCTGCATTTCTAGGAATTTTAGATTCGTTATTTGAGTTAGGTGATAACAATGAGTTAGAAGATAAGGTTTATGCGATTTACATTTCTCCGTTAAGGGCGTTAAATAACGACATGCAAAGAAACCTATTAGAACCTCTTAATGAGTTAAGGCAAGTAAACTCAAAATTACCAGATGTTAGAGTTGGAATAAGAACTAGCGATACCACACCCTATGAAAAGCAGAAAATGCTAAAGAAACCGCCTCATATTTTAATAACAACGCCAGAGTCTTTTGGAATATCTATAACTTCACCTAAGTTTAGTCAGAAATTAACCGATGTGAAATGGATTATAGTTGATGAAATTCATGAACTAGCTAACAGTAAAAGGGGAGCTTATCTTTCCGCTATGTTAGAACTATTTAGAAATCTAATTACTAAGAAAGAATTTGTGAGAATAGGCTTAAGTGCAACTGTATCGCCTCTCGAAGAAGTGGCGCAATTTCTCGTGGGCAAAGATCGTGAATATAGGATAGTCGATGCTAGATTTGTAAAGCCTGTTGATATTAAAGTAATTTCCCCTGTTAAAGATTTAGTTCACTCTTCTGAAAGTGAGGTAGACAAGGGAATATATAAGACCATCTTGAACGAAGTAAAGAAACATAGGACTACTCTTATTTTTACAAATACTAGACACGCTACAGAGAGAGTTGCATATAAGTTAAGAAAGTTAGCTGAAAATGAAAAGGTCTTTGATGTAGATGCGATAGAAGCTCATCATAGCAGTCTTAGCAGAGATGTGAGATTAGATGTGGAAGAGAAGCTTAAAAAGGGAATTTTAAAAGTTGTTGTATCGTCAACTAGTCTAGAATTAGGGATAGATATAGGTTACATTGACCTAGTTATCCTACTAAGTAGTCCTAAGAGTGTAAGTAGGTTATTACAAAGGATAGGGAGGGCGGGTCATCATATAAGAAGCATTAGCAAAGGGAGAGTGATTGTTGTTGACAGAGATGATTTAGTTGAGTGTTCAGTGTTAGCTAAGTTAGCTAGAGATAGGAAGATCGATAGTATCCACATTCCTAAAAACCCCTTAGACGTCTTATCACAGATAATAGTATCTGCTAGTTTAATTTCTCCCATAGATAGGGATGATTTGTTTAAAATTTTAAGGCGATCTTATAATTTTTCAGATCTTAGCGAATCTGACTATTCTTTAGTATTAAGATATCTTAGTGGGGATTTCTTTGGAGTCGAGTTAAAGAATGTCTACGCAAAAATAAGAATAAAAGAAGAAAAGATAATTTATCCCAAGAAAGGTAGTAGATTAATATTTTATACGAATAGTGGTACAATTCCGGATGAGGCTATGATAAGTGTAGTTACAGAAAACAATAGATATGTTGGTAATCTAGAAGAGGAATTCGTTGAAATATTATCACCTGGAGATATCTTCGTATTAAGTGGGAGAACTTATGAATTTATTGGAAGCAAGGGTTCGAAAGTAATTGTAAAGGAGGCTATGGGTCAAAGGCCAACGGTTCCAAGCTGGTTTTCAGAAATGTTACCATTGGCCTACGAGTCAGCTCTAGAGATTGGCAAGTTTAGAAGAGAGATAGCAGAGATGATTAAGAAAGGAGTAACACATAACGAGATAATAGAAAGCATCTCTAAGGAATATGAAATTGACAAACACGCTTCCATGTCAATATACACCTATATTTTAGAGCAATACCTTTTCACAAACGGAAAAGTTCCTTCTGACAATCTAATTTTAATAGAAATTTACGATGATGAAGAAGGAATTAGAAATTATATATTCCACGCATTGTACGGAAGAAGAGCGTTGGATGCTCTTTCTAGGGCTTTTGCATACGTAGTTAGTGAGGAATTAGATACAGATGTTAGAGTTTCTGTTACTGACAATGGATTTGCACTTAGTGTAAAACGAGACGTTCCATTTGATTATAACATCAAGAGTCTGTTTGAAAAGATTACCCCAGATAATGTCTATGATATTGTTACAAGGGCTGTTATGAGGACAGAAATGCTAAAGAGAAGATTTAGACACTGCGCAGAGAGGTCGTTTATGATATTACGCAGATATAAAGGAAGAGAGACCAATCTAGAGAGGAGAGAATTAAATTCGGAGATACTGTTAAAGGCTATAAGAGAAATTGGAAATTTCCCAGTAATGAAGGAGACTATTAGAGAGATTTTAGAAGACCATATGGATATACTAAGAGCTAAGGAGATTCTGAAAAAAATTGCTAGTCAAGAAATAAAAGTTGATGTGTTTGGGCCCACAAATATTCCCAGTCCGTTTTCCCATAGTATAATTCTTAAAGGGCATTCAGATGTAGTACTAGCAGAAGATAGAAGGGAACTACTGAAGAAGCTTCATGAGAGAGTGGTAGAGTTCTTGAGACAGAAGGGAGTGAATATCGAGCTCGAGTATACTTCCGTTTAAATATAGTATACTTTTTATACACTTTTTAGATATAATAATCCAAGGAATGTTCCATATTTTCATTGACGTAATATCTTTGTAACTGGGTTCGCAACTTTCTTCGTGGGTGTGCACTATTGCTTGTATATCATCACTACATTTGCCTTTTACTGTAGTGTAAAAATCAGACGGATCGCAAATAAATTCGTATTCTGTACGACTTATATTTTTTAACTCATAGAAAGTGTTATTACAAATAATTCCACATTTCTCTTTCAAGTTGTCCACAAACCTTCTAGACCAGCAATTGATCTTAAAATATCGGTTCTGGTTACAATACCAACAGCTTTATTATTACTATCAAGTACCAACAATCTACCGACATTATAAATTATCATTTTCCTAATTGCATCTAGCAAGTCTTCATTTTCATTTATACTGATTACATTGGTCTTCATATAGTCTGATACTTTAGCTGTATAGTTTCCTTCAAAGAAGGCTTTAATTATATCTGCAGTAGTAAGAATCCCTACAACTTTTTCGTCTTGGTTGATAACAGGCGCACCTCTTATTGCTTCCTTATAGAATATCATGGAGGCTTCTCTTAAGCTAGTTTCTGGTTTTAACGCTATGAGTTTCTTAGAGATAAGATTTTTGACTTTTTCCTTAGGGATACTTATCATTCTTTTCACGTCTACTACGATTTCTTTACTATTTTCATCTAAGTGTAATATCAATCCTTCTATAACCAGCCTACTATAGGGTGTAGGACCTAACCGTACAGCATCTCCTATCTTTAATTTCCTTAGATCTCCCTCTACCTTTAAGAGAACCCTATTCGCTGAAGGGTTAGTAATATCAATTATTTCAATATTTTCTACTTTTATATCAGTTTCTATCATCCCTTTATAGAGATTTAGTTTATCCAAAATTGGAGTTAGTGTAGGATTATTAATAATTTCATATGCTTTTAGTGTTGGCATGTAACCTCCATTAGGTCCGGGTTTCGATTCAACTAGGCCTAATACTTTTAAGCTTAGTATAATGTTCCTTACTGTTCCCTCATCTTTTCCTATAATGTCAGCTACTTCCTTACTTTTTATCATTCTTTTTTGCCTATTATATAGATCAGTAAGTGCTAACAATATTTCCCTTTGCGTAGGCGAGAGATTCTGCATAACTCAATTATAATTTATTTAGTAGTTTAAAATATCTATGCTTATACCTTTACACCCAAAACCTTATTCAATACCTTCTTATTTACGTTAAATACCTCTTTAGCTATTAGCGCCACGTAATCAGCTTTCGGTAAAGGATATTCAATACCTATTGATATTGCTATAGCCTTTTTAGTAGCGATATAAGTTAACCTATCCCTAACAATGCCCTCAGCTATACTTTCTGCAAGCTTGAAGGCAGTATAGAATCTTGAAAAACTTCTTGAGGTATGTTTTATCTCATCTTTGTCGGAAATATTTAGATTTTTAAGTGATTTATATAGTTTATCTTCGGATTCAAAAGAAAACACTGTCTTGGTGAATATTGTTCTTAATGCTCTAGCCAGTACCTCTTTGTTACTGCCAGACTCTTCAAAGGCTTCATTAACATTTCCACTAATTATTAGCTTTGAGATCTCATCATAGTATTCCTCCTTAGATAGTAATTTATCAAATATTTCTTTATTGTCTTCGAAAAGACCTAGTCCATATTTTCCTACGACAAACAAGCTTACTAGCTCTTTCTCATATAACCCGTCTGCATTAAACCCTCTAAACGGTTTAATGTTTTTCTTGACATAGGCATTTTTCATAATTTCAATAACATCTTCACGACTCAATGATTCCCAGCTTTCTATTAGTAAACTCCATATATCAGTAAGTACTTTTATCCTCTCTCTGTAGATTTCCTTCACCATTTCTAACTACCTCGCTAAGTTTATGTGCACATTTCTTTATAAGGTATACTATATTAAGTAGTTTATCATGAGTTCAGTTACAGAGGATAATTTAAAACCAAACATTGTACTCCTTTCAACTTCTGATCTTGAACAAGAAATAAGGCAATTAACGGAAGAACTAAAAAATGTGAAAGATAATAACAATGAAGAGCATAAAAAACTCTATGCCTTAGTTGATAATATAACTAGAACTTTAAATTGGATCAATATAGCAAAATCTCAAGGCATATGGAAGTCAAAAACTTGTAAACATGCAATAAACTTTGTATGTCAAGCTTGGAATATAAGTGATGAAAGTAAGCTTGGGATTCCCAGTGACGTAATAGTAATAAACGATGATGGTACTAAGAGAGTTGTTGTTTCCAAATTCTCCGAAATTTGCATTGTCTGTCCGCTATACGAAGCTAGGAGAAGTTGATAGCATTTTATCAAATGCTTTATCAAGTAGTTTTTTAAGTTTCTGTATATCCTCGTTATCAATCATTTTTTCTATGCCTATTTCTCTGAGAAGTTCCATCAAGGCCTCTGTTATATCACTAACGATCACTTTGATTATCTCATGATATTCTTCGTCTTCACTGGCAATTTCAATACATTTTTCAATTATTTCATCACTTGGATGTGTAATTCCCTTTAAGTACTTAGTAATTGCTGCAGGAGTTATACCCAGCTCGTCAGCAAGTTCTTTTTTACTCCTATTTTGCAAGAGGATATGAATAATATGTAGTCTAGCATCTTTACCTAGATTATGAATTGCCTTTTCCATTGTAGAATGAATTTAATTATAAAATTTAATAAGCAGTAGGAGTTTATGTCCCTCAAATGAAAGCAGTAGTATTCAATTTAGGTATTACAATAAGTGACGTGCCAGAAAAACAAGTTAATAGAGATTATGTATTATTAAAGCCAAAAAGAGTGCTAGTAAATGGATTAGAAAACTCAATATATGTCGGATTATTGTGGGTGGATCCAACTAGAATACTCGGTTCAACTGGAATAGGTAGAATTGAAGGTGTGGGATTAGATATTGACAAGAGTTTAGAAGGAAAACTAGTTCTCGTTTTGCCATATTCACAGACATATGGCGGAATTGGAACCGAAATAGACGGTATTCTTGCAGAAAAAGCTTCTGTACCCTTAGACAGTATAGTAATCCTTCCCCAATATGGTTTTAATGAAAAATATATACTTTATCCATATGTAAGTTTTGCACTCCAACTACCCAAATATATACACAGTGGTAATACCTTAATAATAGGTAGTGGGCTTTATGGGATAATCTCTGCACTCTATTTAAAGGATATGGTAAGTAAAGTCGCTGTATATAGGGAAGATGGGATTAACCCAAAAATAGTAGGGGTAGAAGAGATTCGGCACTTTTCACAAGAGTGGGACAATATAATAATTACGACCTTTAGGTCTTGGATTAGAGCTTTTATAGATGACATTTCTAAATCAAATACTAAGATCGTAATGCCTAAACTAATGAACACATGGCCGGTAGTTTCATCTACTAAAACAGTCTTTATTCCTCCTAAAGAGGTTGATGGTGTTCTCGAATTTATAGACAAAAAAATTAATGATAAGTTATTTAATGAATTAGTATCATTTTCCAATGATCTTTTAGTTTCTTTTCCATCACCGAAAGCTGGTGTAGTAATAAACGCTGAAGAGATTTTTAAGTAGAGAGCTCATGCTTTATCGTATCTCCTAGCCTCTTAATTCCCTCTATTAATTCTTCTTTCTTAGGAAAACTAAAGTTGATCCTCATAGTATTCTTTCCACTATAGTCAGCATAGAAACTAGAACCTGGTACATAAGCTACACCCCTTTGTAAGGCTTTTTCTAACATCTTAGTAGTATCTATTTTTTGTGGCAACCAAGCAAAAACAAACATTCCACCAACTGGTTTAGTCCATCTGGCATCATTAGGGAAATAAGTTTCAATAGCCTCTAGCATTACATCTCTTTTTTCCTTATACACTCTCCTTATCTTAGGTAAATTATTTTGAATTATACCCCTCCTTATAGCCTCCATTGCAATATATTGTGATAATGAAGGTGTATGCAAATCAACATTTTGTTTATATAGTTCCATTTCCTTTATGAAATCTTCATGAGCAATTACCCATCCTAACCTTAAACCGGGTGCAAGTATTTTACTAAATGTGCTAGTATAAATTACTCTTCCTTCTTTATCGAAGGCTTTAATTGGTGGTGGACTTTCTCCCTCGAATACTAAGAACCCATAAGCATCATCCTCAAAAATTAAGAAATCATATTTCGATGCAATCTCTAAAAGTCTTTTCCTATCCTCTGTATTCATCGTAGTACCCGCCGGATTCTGGGCTGTTGGAATCACATACATCAGTTTAACCTTCTTCCCATTGCTATGGGCATCTTTTATTTTTCTCTCCAATTCATCTAGATCTGGGCCCATTTCCGTTACTGTTATCGATATGAAATTTGGCTTTCTAGTTCTCATGGCATTTAAAGCTGCTAAATAAGTTGGCGCCTCGACTACTACATTGTCTCCCGGATCTAGTAATATATTAAATATCATGAAAAGTGCTTCTTGACTTCCTACTGTAACAAAGACGTTTCTTTCATCTATTCCACTAATTCCCCTTAATCTAGATAAGTTCACCAATTCTCTTCTAAATTCAGATATACCAGCAGTTGCAGTATATTGTAATGCCTTATCAGCACTATTCAATAAGATGTCATCTGCTATTTTTTTAATTTCTTCTACTGGAAAAGTCTGAGGATCAGGTAAACCTCCCGCAAGGCTAATTACATTCTTACCTTCCGTTAGTTTTAGTAGATCTCTTATTTCTGAGGTACGTAAATACTTAGTTTCGGTGGATAAAAATCTCTCAAACATAAAGGCTCAAGTTTTAATTGGTTTCGATAGTTAATATTTTTATGGATTACTGGTTCGCGGAAATCATAACTATAGGTAATGAGGTATTAAGTGGAAAAACTGTAAATACGAATGCTTCGCATATCGGTCGCAGACTCACATCACTGGGATTCACTGTGAGAAGAATAACTGCAGTTATGGATGAGGTAGATGAGATTGCATCGGCTTTTAGGGAAGCAATAGATAGAAAGCCAAGAGTTATCGTATCTTCTGGAGGTCTTGGGCCTACGTGGGATGACAAGACAGCAGAAGGCTTAGCAAAAGCGTTAGGAGTTAATTTGGAGTTAAATAAGACAGCCTTTGATATGATTCTGGAAAAATATATGACCAGAAAGATTCCTATTACGGAAGAGAGAAAGAAAATGGCTTATATGCCTTATGGAGCTATACCTGTTGAAAATAATGAGGGAATAGCTCCTGGAATATATGTTTATCATAATAACATTGATATATTAGCGACACCGGGGGTGCCCAGAGAAATGGAGAATGTGTTAGAGAATTTTATAAACAAAATGCTAAGAAATAGGTCTAACTTGAAATATCTAGAGGATTTCATATACGTTGAGAACGTGATGGAATCTTCCTTAGCACCATATGTTAAGGAACTCGTGAAAAAGTATGATATTTATATAAAAACGCATCCAAAAAGTTATGAGATGTCGCATCCTATTCTAGAAATTCAAATAGCGGGAAGTGGTAAGCAAGAGGAGGAAATTAAAGTGAAAATAGAGAAAGTTAAGTTCGAATTATTAGATGCTATAAAGAAATTAAACGGAATCATAAGAAATTCTTTATGATCTCCGATAATAATAATGGGTTCTCGAAATTAAGAAAGTGACCGTAGCCATCTATAGTTTTTATTTCTACGTTTTTCATGTTGTTCTTAAATACGTTTAGATTTACTATTAATCCGTCATAAGTCCCATATACTATAAGGGTCTTAGCATTTATTCCCATAAGTTCATCTGAATAATCTTTCGCTTTTAATAATCCTTCCACTGCGTTTTTATAACCTATTGGCGTAGTTTCCTCATATACTTCTAAAAGAGAGTTCCACGCTTGATAGTTGCTGGCTAATGTTTCAGTAAACTCTTTGTGGAATCTTCTATATTCTGCTAATGCTCTCATTCCAAAATTCACTGCAATTCTTACATACTTTTCATAAACTTCTGATGATGGCGCTCTATATAGAGCTCCAATCAACACTAATTTCTCTATTGGATATTTCAAAGCATAATCTATTGCAATCAAAGAACCTATTGAGTGTCCAATCAACACTGGTTTTTCTATACCTAGCTGAACTAATAACCTTCTCAAGTCATTGGAATGATCTTCAATATTATAAGGTGAATTAGGAGTTGAAGATCTACCATGCCCTCTCAGATCATACGCAACCACGGTGTTATCTAATGAGAGCTTTGGAATAACGAATTTCCAGCTCTTATAACTACCAGCTAAATGGTGAATTAGCACAATAGGCTTTCCATGCCCTCTTATTTCATAGTATAGACGAATATCATCTGTTATTATGAATGGAATTTGACACCACCTCCTATATTATTATCTCTTGTTAAGTTTTTTAGCTATCTCCGTGATATACAGTTCGGCGATTACTGTAGGATATTCAATACCAAATCTTATTAATACGTCAGGATTAATTTCACCTATTACCCCTATTTTCTCGTTTTCATACACTATTGATGCTGAACGTCCTTCAATGAAAATGTCATTATTTTCTTCCTTATAATTTACTTCTATGCCTAATGTTTTCAAAATGTAATGGATAGGTGCTTGCACGTCTTCATAACTTACCTTATTGTCCATTATTGCATATGCAGCCCTTTTATCATTTCTAAATCCAGTATCTGTCGAAGAATCATAAATTACCACGTCTCCGGTCTCAAAAATTCTAATTGGGAATTTCGCATGCTGATTTTTAGATAGAAAATCTAATAATATTGGAATTAGCGAATTCCTTACTGCATTATATTCCTCAGAAATAGGGTTGAGAATTTTCACATACTTACTATCAAGTATCTTTTCATTTTTAATTAGCACAAAGTTAAATACCTCTACAAACCCTGCTCCGATGCTTAATTCCCTCATTTTCCTTTCCAGTAATGTTAAGTAATCATAAGAACCATAGTTTGTCGAAATATACTTAGAGGGTTCTAGATTATTATATCCAATACTCATTGCAATATCCTCTACTATATCGATTTCATTTATTATATCTACCCTATATTGAGGTACTGTAACTCTTATGATTCCATTTTCTACGTTACAATTCATTCTCATTCTCGTTATATGTTTACATATCTCTTCTTCACTGATTTTGATTCCTAAAATTTTATTTGCATATTCCTCTCTAACATTCTGAATTTTATGTATGAGTAAGGGCGAAGATTGTTGGAAGGAATTATCAGTTTTTATTACTTTTACTCTTCCTATCGTCCCTCCAGCTTCTGCTAGATTTGAAACTATTATATCTAGGGTTTGCGCAACTGCTTCAAAGGAAGTTCCAGTAACGTCGATGAAGAGATCTTTTGTGCTCTCGTCCAATTTTGTCTTATCAGAGTTGATTATTGGAGGTATGCTTAGTACTTCTCCATCTTCTTGAACTATTGCTGGTGATACTCCATTAGATATCGAAATATTTCCATAAAGTTTCCCCTGCTCAGTCTTTTCCAAGACCTCGCTAATTGTAAGTTCTTCCTTTTCATATAATGGAATAAATTTATAGGAAAGAGGAACTTCCCTATATTCTATCCTCTTTGAATCTATTTTCTTTAGATCGTGAATGCCTATAGCTACCTTTTTTCTCTTTCTCCCTATGGTACTATGAAGTTTTTCTTGAAACTGTATTAGTTCTTGAAGGTCTATTTTAGCATTATAGATTACAGCAGCCAACGCGTAAGGTCTCGTTCTTACATTATCAACTATTAACTTATATTCAGTATCCGTAATATCATACTTTGCTTCGCCTAGCTCTTTTTCTAACAAGCCTTTAATCGCTCTAGCTATCCCATCAGAGGAGAGTAGATCTAATCGGTCAGCATTTATCTCTATTTCAATATTACTTTCGTCAACTGGTTTTATCTCTGATTTTAAGTTAAACAATAAATCCTCTAGTTTCTGTTGACCTATGCCTATTTTATTTAATAATTTATATTTATTTAATACTATAGTTACCATTTATATCACTCTATTTTCACTTTAGTATCTCTTATATACTCTATATTGTTAGAATATAGTAATCTAATATCACTAATATTGAGAAAGCTCATAGCAAGTCTTTCAATTCCAATTCCCCAAGCTCCAGCTGTACTATCGATTCCAACTGAACTTAGTATTTCTGGTCTCAACAGTCCAGCCCCGCACATCTCTACCCAGCCTAATTTTTCCAGATACCCGTAAGCTTCTACGCTAGGTTCCGTGAAGGGGAAGTATGCTGGTTTAAATTTAACTTCCTTAATTCCTAACCTATAGAATATTTCCTTCAGAACACCTAATAACTCCTTAAACGTGAAATTATTGTCTATAATTACACCATCTAATTGGTGAAATTCTATCAAATGAGTTGCATCTATTGCGTCTGGTCTGAAGACCTTACCTAAAGTGAAGACTTTTTGAGGAGCCTTAGGTCTTGATGCTAGGACTCTCGCAGTTGTAGCAGTAGTCTGGCTTCTCAGCATTAGCCTTAGTGTAATATCTTGTTTCCATTCATACTTCCAGAATTTCTCATGAATTTCCTTTACATTATTTAGCAAATCTTTGTCTTCTATTTTTCCTGAACCTTCTACTGAAAAGCTATCGTGAATCTCTCTGGCAGGGTGGTCTTGAGGTTGAAACAAAAGATCAAAATTATAAAATTCCATTTCAATGTACCCTGTATTAATCTCTTTAAATCCTAAGCTAATCATAATATCCTTGACTTTTTCTAAAAACTCTCTAAAATAATGTTTTTTACTAATAGTATAATATGGAGGAAAGGCTTCTACATTGTACTTCTTAAGCTTGTACTTCTTCCACTCACCACTAATTATCAATTCTCTATTCAGATTTGAAATACCTATCTCAGACTCTTTAGGTTCTTTTATTAACTCTACACTTACAATTTTCCTTTCCTTTTCTTCTATAAGACCTCTTTTTTTAAGCAAATTTATTGTATTACTATCAGCTCTTTCAAGATTTGAAAGAGCAAGATATTCAGATGACATATAAGTTTTTACTTTAGGTATCACTTTTCCTTCTTTTATATCTATTAATCCTTTTCTCTTTGCCCAACTAATTGCGATGTTAAAGTCCTTATTAAGAATGTTTTTTATCTCGTTTAGATCTTTTTCTTGTCCATTCAACGTATTTATTAAAATATCTTCTGGGAGTCCACTTTCTTTTCTTTTCCTCCCCTCTTCAGTTAATACATAATGTTTTTCAGATTTTACCTCTGTTTTTACATAACCCTTTTCCCTTAGTAACTCAATTAAACTTAAGACCGAGCTTTCTGGAATGCCCATTTTTATTGCAAGTTCCACTGAATTTGTTTTTTTAAGATCTTTCAAAAAAAATAGTATCTTAGCTTCGTTCTCACTTAACATTGATATCACAACGTTATAGTTTGGCCTGGTTGTAATACTATGGGATTATATCCTTTGTTCTTAACTAGTTTTACAAAATCATTTACGTCAACTTTTATCAGATCCCATGTATTATAGTGTATTGGTATAGCACCTTTCTTAGGCTTAATCAACTCTACGCTTATTGACGCTTGATAAGGATCCATCGTAAATCTTCCGCCTATAGGTAATAGTGCGTAGTCAGGCTTAAATACTTCTCCAATTAACTTCATATCTTCAAATAATCCAGTATCCCCTGCATGGTATACGGTAATTCCTTCAGCAGATACTATTGCACCAGTTGGGTCACTATGTGTACTTGAATGAACTGCTTTAGTTAACGCCAGCTTTATTCCATCAACTTCTACGAATCCCCCTACATTGGCTGGTATAATGCTCTCCTCTGATATTTTATAAGTCTCCGCTAAATGTGCTTCTAGATCGTAAGTTGCAAAGAGTTTTGCTTTGGGATTCATTCTTAATAACTCTACGGTATCTCCTAAGTGATCATAGTGGTCATGAGTTACAATAATGATATCTAAGTTATTTTTAAAATAGTCTAGTTTTACTGGGCTTAATGGATTGTCCTTAATCATTGGATCTATTATTACATTCTTATTACCGAATGTCAACAAGGTTGCAGCATGGCCTAACCATCTTAACTGTGCCATACAAAAGATTTCTATGAGAAAAAAATAAAGCTTATACCCCGAAAACTACATTCATGACTGAGGATGAACTCAATAAGCTTTTATTAGCAGGTAAGATTGCAGCTAAGGCTAGAGATGAAGTTTCATTAGACGTTAAAGCTAGTGCTAAGGTTTTAGATATTTGTGAAGAGGTTGAAAGTATAATAATCGAAAATAAAGCGTTTCCATCATTTCCATGTAATATATCAATTAATTCGGAAGCTGCTCATTATAGTCCAACTATAAATGATGAAAAGAGAATTCCAGAAGGTGCTGTAGTTAAGTTAGATTTAGGAGCTCATATTGATGGTTTTATTAGCGATACTGCAATTACTATTAGTTTAGACTCTAGGTATCAAAGACTATTAGATGCATCTAAAACTGCTCTTGAGGCTGCAATTACTAATTTTAAAGCTGGATTAAGTATAGGTGAGATTGGTAGGGTTATTGAAAAGGTGATACGAGCTCAGGGATATAAGCCGATAAGGAACTTAGGAGGTCATCTTATAAGACGCTATGAACTTCACGCTGGTGTGTTTATACCCAATGTTTACGAGAGAGGATTAGGCGTTATACAATCTGATTCTGTTTACGCGATAGAACCATTTGCCACTGATGGTGGCGGAGAGGTAGTAGAAGGTAAGTCTATTACAATATATTCCTTAAAAAATCCTAATATAAAAGGTCTTTCTTCAAGAGAGAATGAGCTTATAGATTTTATATATACCCGTTTTAATTATTTACCGTTTTCAGAGAGATGGCTTAAGGAATTTTCTACTAATGTTGACGAATTAAGAAATAATATAAAAAATTTAGTTAAAAAAGGTGCATTAAGAGGATATCCGATCTTAATTGAGATCAAGAAAGGCGTAGTTTCTCAGTTCGAGCACACCGTTATAGTTAAGGGTGATTCAATTATAGTGTCTACAAAGTCTCTTTGAAAAAAGTTTAATTAATTCGAATGAGTAAAGGTTAACGATAAAAATGAGTTTAATTGCTTTAGCACAAACATCTTTAAATCAAGCAAACTCTCTTTACTACATTCTAACATACGTGTTGTTCTTTGTTTTATTGTTCCTATTGTATTTGCCAGGTGTTAACACAAGGCTGACCGTATCCATGTTAGCTAGAGGCATAGAGGGACAATTAAGTATGATTGAAAAATACTTGAATGAGTCCAAAAGTAAAATGGAACAACTTTTAAAAGAAAGAGGTGTTCAAGATCCAAAGCCATTTATCGAAAGAATATCTGAAATGTTTATAATAGATCCAGTAAATGTAGAACCGACGGACATAATTAGTAGGATGAGATTATTACTTAGAAGTGGAGAAGATAAGATAAGGGATCTTATAACTCTTATGGTTCCGAATATAGATAATGTTAATAGAAGTAAATTGGAAGTATCTGCAGAAGTAGTAAATTCGCTAAACCTAATATACAAAGTAGTGAGACATTATTTGATTTTAGCTAAAAAGCTAAATAGTGCTATTCTTCTTTATCAGTTACAATTTGTTGTTCCACAACTTGTTAAGATCTCTGAAGCATACTCTAAGGCTATGAACACTTTCATACGAGGAATACCAGTGGGCGATTCGCTAGGTCCTTTGGTAGCAGCTTATCTATTTATGAAAGCTGATAAAAAATGGAATCCTAGTAGAGATACTGTAGCAGGAGAGGTTGAATTAGAAGGTAGAAAATTAATCGTCGTAAAAGCTGAGGGTCCCATGGCTACAGTAGGGAGGCCAGGTGAAGCAGTAGAGAATGTGGTTGAGGAATATAAAGGTAAAGTCACGAGAATTATAACCATAGATGCTGCGTTAAAATTAGAAGGTGAAAATACTGGGGCTATAGCTGAAGGTACTGGAGTCGCTATGGGTGATCCTGGTCCTGAAAAGATAAGCATAGAGAGAGTAGCCGTAAAATACAACATACCGATAGATGCGGTAATAGTAAAGATGAGCATGGAAGAAGCGATTACAGAAATGAGGAAAGAAATTTACCAAGCTGCGCCAAAGGCATTAGAATTAGTAAAGAAGATAATTCTGGAAAGAACTAAGCCTGGAGATATAGTAGTAGTAGTAGGTGTAGGAAATACTGCAGGGGTGGCTCAATAGATGTCTTCTAATCAACAACAAACTGTTAACGTTTACACGGTTATTAAGTGTGTCAATGGGGATTACGAAACGGAAAGACCTTTCCAAGATGGTGATTACGTACTTAAAGTAGTAGGCACTTGCCCAAAGGATGGAGGTAACCTATATATAACGGGTATCTATGCTGTAGTACCCGAGGAAAAGAAGGGTAGTTAATTTTTTATATTGATTATGAGTACTTATTTTTGCCCACCCGGTCACAGTGAGCGGGCAACACCCGGACTCATTTCGAACCCGGAAGTTAAGCCGCTCACGTTAGTGGGGCCGTGGATACCGTGAGGATCCGCAGCCCCACTAAGCTGGGATGGGTTTTATATTTCCCTAGTTTTAAATTAATCTGGTTTAAATGAAGAAAGTTTATGATGAGATCCATGCGTATATTGAACTTGACGATAGAGAGGCCAAGATAATTGATATGCCAGAATTTCAGCGCCTACGAAGAATAAAACAAACAAGTTTAGCATATCTGGTATACCCTGGGGCTACTCATACCAGGTTCAGTCACTCTTTAGGGACATTTTATCTTACTACAATTTTAGGTGAGAAATTTAGACAGCTAGGAATAATAACTGACGAAGAGTCAACTTACCTAAAATTATCTGCACTGCTCCATGATATAGGTCAATTTCCTTTTAGTCATAGCCTAGAGCCTTTATATTTAGAAAAGGGATTATCAAATAAGGATTTAAGGTATATGATAATTTCCAAATCGCCTAATTTTAGGGAATTTTTTGATAATGAATCAATTGACTATAGTAAGATTATAGAAATTTTGAACGGAAACTCAATGATGTCATCTATAGTAAATAGTGACGTAGATGTTGATAGGATGGACTATCTGGTAAGGGACTCTAGACATACTGGAGTGCAACTAGGCAATATTGATTTATATAGATTATTGGATACCATCTTCTATGGAAATAATAACGAAATTGTTGTTCAAGATAAAGGTATATATAGTTTAGAGAACTTTTTCATATCCAGGCTTCACATGTATCAAGCTGTATATTATCATAAGACCATAATAGGTTATGAACTGATGCTGAGAGAAATTTTCAGAACTATTTACGATTGCTGTGATTCGTCAATCTTAAGCGTAGAAAATATAAGAGGTCTTGTCTATGATTCCTCAATATCCTATTGGGATGATGAATGGGTTTTCATGATTCTTTACACATATCTCTATTCCTCTAACTCTCCCCTTTATTTAAAGCAGAAAATAAGAAATTTCTTGGATAGAAGAGGTCCTAAAGTGGTTTATGAAGAGATTTCCTACGATAACGAGATGAAAGGAGGAGATATTAAAATTAAGGAGATAGTAGATCGTTTAGAGAGAAATCAGATTCCGAGGAGTTCAATATATCCCATTGAGGAAAAAATAAAAATACTGAATAAGGATAAAATAAATATAATTTCAAAGAATAATGAGATGAATATAATCCGGTATAAGTCCACTTTAATTAACCATATACCAGAGACTTTAACTATAAGAAGAATTTATGTAGATCATGAATACGCTAAAAAAGCTAGAGATGTAGTTCCATGATAAAATTAGTTTTAGTGGATTTAGATGGAACGCTGACTGAAGATAGGGAATCTACTCGAATAGACTTAGATGCCATTTACGCAATAAGGCTCTTACAAAAAAGCGGGATCAAAGTAAGTTTAGTTAGCGGAAATTCCTATCCAATTCTAAGAGGACTTTACACATATCTTTATTTAGACGGTGGTTTTGTTGCAGAAAACGGATGTATAGTATTTTACAAAGAAAAGTATAGAATGTGTAGGCAAATGGAGCAGAGCCTAGTAGATGAATTCAAATCTTTATTCAAGTTAAGGGATACATGGCAAAATGAATATAGGGAATGTGATTTCGGTTTTGTTCCTGCAAAAATAACTGATGAGATGATAAATTGGGCTAAAGAAAGGAATCTTTACATTAAAAGTAGTGGATATGCGGTTCATATTGCATATAATCCAGCGGGGAAAAGAATAGGAGTAGAGAAGTTGCTTCAATTACTTGGTCTAAAGAAAGAAGACGTAGCGGCTATTGGCGATTCATCAACTGACATAGAACTATTTCAACAAGTTGGATTTAAGGTTGCGGTAGGAAATGCTGATGATGAACTGAAAGATATAGCCGATTATATAACAAGTAATAAAAGTGGAAAAGGTGTAAGGGAATTTGTGGATAAATTACTAAAAGGGGAGTTTGATGGAATTAAATGAATTACGAGAAACTATTTATAAATATGCTCTTCAAAATGCGGTAAAGCATAATGGGAAAGCCGAAACGGGTCCAGTGATGAGTAAGATTATAGCGGAGAGGCCGGAATTAAGATCAAATGCTAGAGAAATTGTAAAGATTATCAAGGAGATCATAGAACAAGTTAACTCATTAACTTTAGAGCAGCAGTTAACTGAAATTAAAGCAAAGTATCCAGAGTTATTAGAAGAGAAGAAGCATGAAGAAAAAAGAAAAGTGTTGCCACCTCTTCCTAATGTTAAAGGACAAGTAGTAACTAGATTTGCCCCTAATCCGGATGGTCCTCTTCATTTAGGTAACGCAAGGTCTGCGATTCTATCTTACGAATACGCTAAAATGTATAACGGTAAGTTCATACTGAGGTTTGATGATACAGATCCTAAGGTTAAAAGGCCAATTCTAGATGCATATGATTGGATTAAGGAGGATCTAAAATGGCTGGGAATTAAATGGGAACAAGAACTTTACGCTTCGGAAAGGCTCGAGTTATACTATAAGTACGCTCGGTATTTGATAGAAAAAGGATATGCGTATGTTGATACATGTGATAGTAGTATTTTCAGGAAGTTTAGGGATAGTAGAGGTAAAATGAAAGAGCCAGAATGTTTACATAGGAGCTCTTCACCAGAGAGTAATCTGGAGCTGTTTGAAAAAATGCTAGGAGGAAAGTTTAAAGAAGGAGAAGCTGTGGTTAGGTTAAAGACCGATCTATCGGATCCAGATCCATCTCAAATAGATTGGGTAATGCTTAGAATAATTGATACTGCTAAAAATCCTCATCCACGAGTAGGGAGCAAGTATTGGGTATGGCCTACCTATAACTTTGCTTCTATAATAGATGATCATGAACTTGGAATTACTCATGTACTGAGAGCTAAGGAGCATATGTCAAATACAGAAAAGCAGAGATACATTTCTGAGTACATGGGATGGGAATTTCCAGAGGTCTTACAGTTTGGAAGACTAAGACTTGAAGGTTTTATGATGAGTAAGTCGAAAATAAGAGGAATGTTAGAGAAGGGTACCAATAGGGATGATCCTAGATTGCCAACTTTAGCTGGACTCAGAAGAAGAGGAATCTTACCAGATACAATTAAAGACGTAATAATTGATGTCGGAGTAAAGGTAACTGATGCTACTATAAGTTTTGAGAACATTGCCGCAATTAATAGGAAAAAACTAGATCCGGTAGCTAAAAGAATAATGTTTGTAAAAGATGCAGAAGAATTTAGCGTCGAGCTACCTGAATCACTAAATGCTAAAATACCTTTAATTCCCTCTAAACAAGAAATGAATAGAACTATTATTGTCAATCCAGGAGATAAAATTTTGATAGAATCTAACGATGCAGAAGATAATAGTATACTAAGGTTAATGGAATTATGCAATGTTAAAGTTGATAAGCATAATCGTAAGCTCATATTTCACAGCAAAACGTTAGACGAGGCTAAGAAAGTCAATGCAAAGATAGTTCAATGGGTAAAATCAAATGAAAAAGTACCAGTAATGGTAGAGAAAGCGGAAAGAGATGAGATAAAAATGATAAATGGTTATGCTGAAAAAATAGCAGCAGATTTGGAGATAGACGAAATTGTACAATTTTACCGATTTGGATTTGTAAGAGTAGATAGGAAAGATGAGAATATGCTACGTGTTGTATTCTCACACGACTGATTTCTTCTTTATTTCGTTAATGAATCCCTACCAATGATTCGATATTATATCTCTCGTAGAAAAACCAAAAGGTGGGAAATTCTCACATATAAAAATAAAGGTCTTAAAGATACTTATCTTCACCTTAAGGTGCTAAGCTTTCTGTCTTATCCTATAGTAAACTTTATTTTTTGCTAATACTTCTAAAGACTTGCGTGACGAAACTAGAGGAGGATGAACGCGATGTCAAAAGCTAGTTATGTTAAGTTTGAAGTACCACAAGACCTAGCAGATAAAGTATTAGAAGCAGTAAGAAAAGCTAAGGAAAGCGGAAAGATAAAGAAGGGTACCAATGAGACAACAAAGGCTGTAGAAAGGGGTCAAGCTAAATTAGTAATTATTGCTGAAGATGTACAACCAGAGGAAATAGTTGCACACCTACCACTGTTATGCGATGAGAAAAAAATACCATATGTTTATGTTTCCTCTAAAAAAGCCTTAGGAGAAGCTTGTGGTTTACAAGTAGCCACAGCATCTGCAGCTATCTTAGAGCCTGGCGAAGCTAAGGATCTAGTTGATGAAATAATTAAGAGAGTAAACGAGATTAAAGGTAAAACTTCAAGTTAATTTAAACATAATTTAACGCCATAGAGATAAAGGTAGAAGTCTTAAGGCGAAGGTCAAGTTTTTTAAAGTTCTATTTTTCATAATTTTTCATATAAGTCTTATTACTGAGCTTAACCTTAGGTAAATTATCTTGGTAAAGCAATTATTACTATTAAAATGGGTATTAGATCTTAGATTTCGTACTATTTGGAAAAATATATACTTCAAAAAGAGATTTGTTTTATCTTTTTATGCAAGTACAAGATGATTAAGAAGGTTTATGATATATTATAAAAAGTGATCAAAGGTAAAAGCTTTGGTTTGATTAAAAAGTGAAAATATCTTCTAGCTATAATGGAGAGCACAAGGAAAATTTCAGCCTAAGAGTTTAGTATTGATCATAAAGGTTGAAGTATTATACATAAAAAATAATAATTTATGAAAAATTCTTTTATTTATTTACATCGTAAATGTTAAGGTAAATTCTCCTCAAAGGACATTACGTAAATGTCTAGATCCAGATCTTATATAATTTTAATATAATTTTTGAAGAAGTTAAACAATGGAAAAATAAACTAAATATAAATTTAAGAGAGTTTTGCAAGGGAACGGCTTTTTGCTAATTCTCTCTATTTGTGGATAGCCTACTTTGATTCAGAGTACTGGATCGAATCAAGACAAATATCAACTTAGATGTGTAAAGTATCTTAAGAGTAAACCTCAATTATGGTGTAATTGTATGACTTTCCAATCTTTTCTCCTAAATTTAGGATTTGGTAGCGTGGATTTTCAGTTTTTAAGGCGAGGAAGAGGTAGCACTAAACTTATTTTGTTTTGGTTATACTTAATATTAAGTAATGGGCCCGTAGCTTAGCCAGGTAGAGTACTGGGCTCCAGATATTAATGCTAGACATTGGGTCTTAAGACCCTTTATGGGGATGAAGTGTATCTGGAGAGGAGAGACCCAGTGGTCGCGGGTTCGAGTCCCGCCGGGCCCATACATCTAAACGAGAGAGAAGATAGGCTTTAATTTCTGCCGACCTATCTAATTGTTGATGAATTGGGACGAAAGAAGAGTAAAAATCGTTGAAGAATTAAGAAAAAATGGCATTGAGCCATATCCTCATAAATACGAAGTAACTCATCTGATTAAAGATATTAAGCTAATTGCCAAATCACAAGGTAATAAATCCCATGAGCCGTTCATGTTTAACATATCTACAGCAGGACGCGTCGCTAATATAAGAAGGCATGGAAAGGCATCCTTTGTAGATATATTTGATGAAGGTGAGAAATTGCAATTATATATGAGAGTTGACGAACTTAAAGAAAAATATGATAAATTCTTTATATATGTTGGAAGAGGGGATATAATAGGTGTAAAAGGTGATTTGTTTTATACGATGAAAGGTGAGTTAAGCCTCCTTGTAAAGGATTACCAACTACTATCGAAAGCCCTTATAGAACCTCCAGATTGGTCAAAGCTTTCCCCAGAATTTAGATATGCGCATAGATATGTGGATTTCCTCTATAACGATAATGCGAGGAAGGCTATGGAAATAAGGTATACAATTATAAGAGAAATTAGGGAGTTTCTTTATTCCAAAGGCTTTATTGAAGTTGAAACGCCAATAGTTCAACCAGTATATGGTGGGGCATTAGCGAAACCTTTTAAAACACATGTAAATTACTTAAATGAAGATTGGTACTTAAGAATAGCATTAGAATTATACCTAAAAAGGTATATAATAGGTGGATTTAACAAAGTTTTCGAGATAGGTAAGGTATTTAGAAATGAAGATATCGATGTAACTCATAATCCTGAGTTTACTCTCTTAGAGCTCTATTGGGCATACGCCGATTACAACGATATAATGAATTTAACTGAAGATCTACTTAAGAGTGTAGTCAAGAAGGTTACAAATAGTACAAAAATAGTATATGGAAAGTACGAAATAGACTTTGAAGGTCCGTTCAAGAGAATTAGTATGTATGATTCTTTATCTGAAATTTTAGGTAAGGATGTTGAAAGTATGAGTGACAATGAGCTTAAGGAGTTAATGAAAAAATACAATCTAACTCCAAGAGGAAACCAGTATGTTAGAGGGTTGATGATAGAGAAATTGTTCGATAAACTAGTCACACCCACCTTAACTAACCCAACCTTCATTACTGATTACCCAATAGAGACTACACCACTTTGTAAACCACATAGGAATAAACCGGGACTAGTCGAAAGATTTGAGATGTTCATAGCTGGTATGGAGGTTGCAAACGCATACACGGAGTTGAACGACCCTATATTGCAAGATAAATTATTTAGAGAAGAACAAGAGATGTTCAGAAGAGGAGACGAGGAGGCTCATCCTTACGATAAGGATTTTGTAAGAGCCTTAAGTTATGGAATGCCACCCACTGGAGGTTTAGGTATTGGTATAGACAGAATAGTTATGTTAGTAACAAATAATTACAGTATCAAAGAAGTTATTCCTTTCCCCATGATAAGTAGTAAGGTTATCCTAGAGGACGATTAGATAGAAATATTGCGAATATAAAGATCAAAAGGAATAGTGACTGCAAGTAATATGAAATTTTTTCGCCGTTGCTCTCGCCTAGCATTCTCTTTAATAATTCAGTTAGGAGTTTTCCACCATCAGTTATTATTAGTGGAGCGGCATTGAATACAGCTAAGCTAAAATTCACTATAAATAACCATGTGAAGAACATTAAAATTGCAGCTATATAATCTGGAATATAGTATGTGACATAAACTCCTAAGAAATGATTAGGAATGTTAACACTTACATTACTTAAACTCCCATTAGGATGTTTCAGAGTTATAGTGATAGTGCTGTAGTTGTAAAGAAGTTCATGAAGCTGAGATAATGTCGTTAAACGATAACCATTTATGGAATATATTATATCTCCGGTATGAAGTGATGCGTTGGCTGCTGGTGTATTATTAAGCACACCTTCTATTATTATCCCTTGCGAGAGTGCTGAAGGTAAATATGGAAGTTCAAAGGATAATGGAAGTGCAATTAGTGCTAAGACTAGGTTAATTACTATTCCTGCAGCGATTATTTTAAGTTTTGCATTACTTGTAGATTTATTAAAATCATCTTCATCTGGTTCTACGAATGCTCCAGGGAATATTCCAAGTAATAGAACTCCTCCATTTTTAACTTTTACATTATTTGATGTGGCGGACAATGCGTGGAAAATTTCATGTATCGCTACTGAAACTCCAATAGCTAGTAATATGTAGGGTAACTGAGAGATGCTTATCGTCACCCCTGGAATTATTGGTTTTAATGCTATTGTAGGAGTTTGATTTGGTTTGATGGTTAGCATTTCTATTATTATATATAATATTGTAACGATCCCTGCTATCATAAGTAAGAAACCTATTGGTAGAGCAATTTTTTCATAAGCTCTATAGCCTTTGGATCTGGAGAACTTAGGAAACCAATATTCCCTTGATTTTTTTCTCCATAATATGAAAAATGGGTAGACTGTTAGGTTATATTTCTCTAGTCTTCTTCTAAAAACATAGATAATCAACCAAAAAGATAGGAATAACGCTACAGCTAAGTATATTTGATCCACAAATCTAATAATGTATTTAGAAATTAAAAAGATGTGCAAATAGAGTATAGTGATCGTCATTGGCAAGTTTTAAATGAGAAGAGAAAGATAGCAATTGAAATCCTTTCACTTTTAAAACAATACGGAATGGAAGGATACGTTTATGGCTCTGTAGCTCGAGGGGATGTGAATGAAAAAAGTGACGTAGATATCATAGTATTTAATCCTAATCAAATCGTATTGGATACGCTAAACGTAAATCATAAGTATCTTATTCAAGCTACACCTAACTCCGTACCTAAGGCCTATCTATCGTTAGATGAGGAAGAGACTATAGTTATATCATTTCCATTAGGCAGATTAAGGAGAAATGAGATTGAGTTTTATTCATTTGGTGGGTTAGTAGATTTAAAAGGTCTCTCAAAAAATGAACGCGTTCCTGGCGTTAACAAAAAACTAATGTTAATTATCCCTACTGAAAATGGCCATATGGAGATTCCATTAGAAGGAAATGAGGATTATGCTTCAAAACTTCTTAAGATTTCATTAGAGACAATAATGGAAAGGAAAAGGTTATTGGCGAGGAGGATGGAACGAGGACATACTGGCGTATTTTTGAGATACGATTTGGGCGGCAACGAAAGTATTTATGATGCGTTTAATAAGATGTACAAGTCCAATAAATTTTTCAAGAGGATGGTAGATGTCTGAACTTAATGGAGTAAATCTTAGTGCATTCTATAAGTTAGAAGTAAGAAATTTGAAAAATACTCATATAAAAGAACTTGTGTCATTTGATCTTCTATTAAGCAACGGTAGACAAATAGGGAAATGTAATTACTTTAAAGGCAGGGATTACTATACTCCTTGGCTAGAGATAGACTATTATCCTATTCTAAGAAATGAAAATCTGGAGGTAATTTTTTTCAAAGTCGTATATAACTTCCTTTCTCCAGGAGGCAAACTATTTGTAACTTATATTAGGGACAATGAAACCCGTGAAAGGCTTTATATAGGGAAACATCCTGTTGAGACTCCTTTAGGTTTTTCACTGTTATCAGCAGGTTTCACTTGGTTTAAAGATTGGTATTTTCCAGAGGGTGGCAACGAGGGTTTTCCTAAGTTACAAGCAAACAAGCCCATTAATAGTGATGAGGGAATTAGGCAGTTAGAGACGATAAGAGAAGAAATTAAAAACGTGAATGTCATTAGAAAGATAGATGAGTTAATTGACCATTATAGGAAATCCAGAGATAGGACTGTATACTGGGAAATTACCTAAAGGATGTGAACTCTGTAGATTAGGAGGGAAATTAGTGCTCTTTATCACAGGCGAATGTGATGATAACTGTTATTATTGTCCAGTAAGTGATGATAGATTTGGAAAAAATAAGATATTTGCAAATGAAACTGAAGTAAATAACTCTATGGACGTTATATATGAGGCGTATAGGATGAAAGCTTTAGGTGCAGGAATAACTGGCGGTGATCCTATTCTCGAAATAGGTAGAGTAATCGAGATTATTGAGGAGTTAAAAAATGAATTTGGGTATGATTTTCATATTCATCTTTACACTACTGGACGTTATGTTAATGACGATATAATGAGGGAATTAGTCAATGCAGGGTTAGATGAGATGCGTTTTCATCCAGTAAAGGAATTGTATCTAAATGCGGTAAAGGTTGCATTAAAGTACGATATTGATATAGGTTTAGAATTACCGGCTATTCCGAACGAGAAGGATAAAATAGTTAGATTAATTAAATGGGCTGAGGAAAATAATGTTAAGTTTGTAAATTTGAACGAGCTAGAGCTGAATTCTAGGAATTATTTAAATCTAAATAGTAAAGGATTTCATGCAAAACATGGAATAACTGGTGTAGAAGGTAGTTTTGAAACTGCCTTGGATGTTCTGAAAAAATTTGAAGATAATAAAAAAATTACCGTTCATTATTGTAGTTCTATCTATAAAGATCTTGTCGAAACTAGAACTAGATTTTTTAGAATAATCAAATATAGTTCAAAACCCTATGAGGAGTATACTAATGAAGCTACAGTAGTAAGAGCAATAGTTAAGACTAAAGGCGAAATTCCTATTCTGGAAAATTTTGGTGAGTCCACTGGTTCAGATGAGTACTCTATATCGCCAAGTATTGTCGGAGATCTTCTAAATGATTACACTAATTTAATAAATGAAATTTATATAGTTGAAGAACATCCTGATTCCCGAAGATTAAGAGTAGGAGAGAAGCTAATTTATTCTAAATCTAAGAATAGCTAATATCCCAGTAAGATTTTTTAATTCAAAATAGATTGGTGATTCTTTAGGTACTAATATTACCTCCCCCCTCTTATTTTCTATATCTTCAAGCATTCTTTCGATTGTTAGCCTCTCTTGTTCATCTGAGGATAATAGGTCTTCAATCACTAAAACAGTTTCTACAGCACCCATTTCAATAGCATTCTTTACTTGCTCTAAGCCATAGGTTACTAGTTCTGGCTGCTTAGCCAAGAGTTCCATAGCTTTTTCCATTTTCTTAGCTCCAATCGCAATCTCATAATCTGTCATTATCTTGTCTATTATATCTCTCTTTAGAACCTCATGAAGTCCCGCTCTAGTAGCAGATGATACGCTATCGATGTAAATCTTCTTATTCTTTAAAATAGCATTTACCTTTTTACTTACTTCTTCTTTAAAGAATCCTGGTCCAGCTAATAGTATAGCATCAGGATCATATTGCTTTACGTACTCTGCAAGCTCCGTTGCAATCTCTAATGCATTTTGCTCTATTATTCCTTCTTCCTCATTTAATGGTCTTAATGATTTCTCTGAAAGGATCTTTATCCCTTGTTCAAACGGTATTGCAATTAGATATTCGTCAAAGTCCACTAACGCAATTATTATTCTGCTTCTCTTATTAGCTTGTCTCTTAAGCCTATCTAACACATACTTATTCCATTGCTGTTTTATAATGATAATCTCGTCTCCTATATCTAAATTAATTGTATGATGAGCCCCCTTTATTCCAAATCTTTCAGGCGCATCTTCTATTATTCCATGAATTCGTAATCTATTTGTGAACTCTTGAAACTCCGTGTAATCTACTTTAAGGATAATGGTCATAGGTATTCTTCTACTCTCTTTTCCTAATCCCACGTCTCTCGTAGTTTTTGCTACAACTTTATCATCTTTTTCCAAAATTAAATGTAAAAGCCATAAATCGTCTTCTGACTCTATATGTAATTTGACAGCTTGGCGTTTCTCATCAAATTCTAATATTCTCACAAATTAAAGTTTCATAGCATGGTAATTATAACTGATGCAACAGAGGCAGATTTAGATCAGATTTTTCAAATAGAAACGGAAAGTTTCGAAGATCCTTATCCTTATTCATTATTAAGAGCGTATTTGTTTCTTGCAAATAAACTTTATTTGGTTGCTAAACAAAGAGAGAAAGTAGTTGGATATATAATAGGTATAATTCAATATGGCTATAGAGGGCACATAGTCTCAATAGCTGTCGAACCTATATACAGAAAACAAGGCATTGGCGCCAAACTTCTAAATGAAATTGAGGAGAGATTCAAGCTAAACGGAGCTAGATATTCGTATTTAGAAGTCAATACTAATAACTTATCGGCGATTTCCTTTTATCGAGCTAACGGTTATCTTATAATGTATGTACGTAAGAATTATTATGGAAGAGATAAGCACGCATTTGTGATGGTAAAGAATTTATATTATAAATATCTGGATTAATTGTTAAAAACTTTGAATAAATTAAAAAGCTAGTCATTTAGTTAGTAATATATGATTAAGGATTTCTTTATATTAGATTTCTCTTATGAAATCAAGGGTAACACTCCACTAGTTTACATTTGGAGCGTTGATGATGAAGGAAACAGTAGTGTGGTTATAGATAATAATTTTAGACCATATTTTTATATAATATATGAGGGCAATGAGAATGAAATAATTGAGAATATAAAAAAGAATTGTGAAGCTCTCCAAATCACTAAAGTTAAAAGGAAATACTTAGGTAATATTGTAGACGCTTTACTTATACAAACATCCACGCCTACTCAAATCAAAAAGTGTAGAGAAAAAATCAGCGAACTAAATAATATAAAAGGCATTTTCGATGCGGATATAAGGTATACTATGAGATATTCACTAGATTTTGATCTTAGGCCATTTACTTGGTTTAGAGCGGAGGTAAATGAAGTAAAGTTTGATGGATTTCGCACGAAGAAAGCATACATTTTAGATAAGATTCTTTCACATTATGAGGGTAATATGCCAGAATTAAGAACTATTGGAGTCGATTTTCAGATCTACAGTAAATATGGCTCGTTAAATCCTAGAAAAGATCCGATAGTAGTTATGAGTTTATGGAGCAAGGAAGGTCCTATGCAGTTTAGTTTAGATGAAGGTATAGACGATCTCAAAATTATAAGGAGATTCGTTGACTACATATTAAATTATGATCCTGATATAATATTTGTATATGATTCAGATCTCCTTCCCTGGAAATATATTACAGAAAGAGCTAGTTCATTAGGAGTAAAAATAGATATAGGAAGGAAAATAGGTTCTGAGGTAAGTGTGGGTACTTATGGACACTACTCGATTTCTGGAAGGCTTAATGTAGATTTAACTGGTTTACTAGTAAATGAAAGGTCATTAGGACATGTAGATTTAATCGACGTAAGTAATTATTTAGGTATATCTCCTAGTCGTTACTCTTTTAAGTGGTATGAAATTTCTAGATATTGGGATAACGAGAAGAATAGAAGAATTATTAGAGAATATAGTATAGAAAACGCTAGATCAATATATTTATTAGGTAACTATCTACTATCTACCTATAGTGAACTAGTTAAGATAGTTGGTCTACCTTTAGATAAATTATCAGTAGCTAGTTGGGGAAATAGAATAGAGACTTCACTAATAAGGACTGCTACAAAATCTGGGGAATTAATTCCTATTCGAATGGATAATCCTAACCGTCCTTCAAAAATAAAAAAGAATATAATTATTCAACCAAAAGTTGGTATCTATACTGATGTTTATGTTCTTGATATATCTTCAGTTTATTCATTAGTGATAAGAAAATTTAATATAGCTCCAGATACTTTAGTCAAAGAGCAGTGCGATGATTGTTATAGTTCCCCAATTTCTAATTACAAATTTAAGAGAGAACCGTCTGGCCTTTACAAGACATTTTTAGATGAGTTAAGTAATGTTCGAGATTCTAACAAAATAAAGGTTATTGAAGAGTTAATATCGTCATTTAATGATTATGTTCATTGGGTAAATGCAAGATGGTATTCGAGAGAAATTGCCAGTGCTTTTGATGAATTTAGTAATGAAATAATTAGATTCATTATAGATCTAATTAAAAGTTCAGGTTTAGATGTGATTTTAGCTAATGACCTTTTAATATTTGTGACAGGCGGATCTAGAGATAAAGTAAATGAGTTAATAACTAAGATAAATAGCTTATATAATCTAGACGTTAAGGTAAAAATATTTTACAAATCATTATTGGTCTTAGATAATAATAGATATGCGGGGCTATCGGAGGGAGATAAGATAGATATTGCTAGAAAAGGGGAAGAGGATATGAATCTTTGTGAATTAGCTAGGAATATAAAAAGAAAGATTATAGAGGAGATATTAATTAGCAAAGACGTTAAGAAAGCGATAAAGCTAGTTAAATCTACGGTAATCAAGTTAAGGAGAGGGGAATTTGATAATGAAGAATTAATAACTTGGGCGAAGATAGAAAGAGATCTCAACGAATATAATAATCAGTTACCTTTTGTAACTGCTGCGAGAAAGGCCATTCAATCTGGCTATTTAATATCTAAAGATTCGAAAATAGGTTATGTTATTGTAAAAGGTCTTGGCCCTCTAAATGACCGCGCTGAACCTTTCTTTCTTGTAAAAGAGAAAAACAGAATAGATATTGAATATTACGTTGATCAGATATTTAGAGAAACCCTAAAGCTACTCAAGCCTTTAGGAGTAAATGAGGAAAGTTTGAAAAAAACTAATATAACTGATATACTAGACTTATTTGGAGCTTCTAAGAAGAAATAATATCGGTAAATGTCAATATATCGACGTTTTGCGGTCTTTTGTTTATTCCACCTATTCTAGCTCCTATTATCATTTTAATGTTTTTTTGAGACGCTAAATCTAATAATCTTTGAGTTATTACCCCATCAAATATTATATAAGCTACTTTATTGTCTTCGTAAGCCTCTAACTTAGGTATTATATCTCGTACTTGAACTTTCTCAATCAAATTCCAATTATTATCATAGAGAACGCCCTCTAGAGTTCCAGGGAGTTTCTTGATTTCTTCAAGGATATTTTGTGGCAAAGTTATCTGGACTACTTGTTGTGTAGTTTCAGACTGTATTGGTTTCTCTTCTTTTGCAATAACATTTTTAGCTATTGCTTGTTCTGCCTCTTGAACCTTCTTTAGATATTGAGTAAGTGGCATCATATTGGAAAGGGCTTTTGCAATTTCTTTCCCTGTTAGTTCTTCTACCTCTCTGCCAATCGGTGCTCTTGCTACGAAATCTATCTTTACATTATTACTTAATAATTCTTTGAGTATCAGATCTCCACCGTGGTCTCCGTCTAAAAACGCTATTACTGTCTTCTTCATCTTAGATAAGTTAATTAGTGTTTCCGGTATCCTTGACGTGGCTCCTTCTACTGCTATTACGTTTTTGTAGCCATATCTGAGTAGATTTATTACATCAGCTCTTCCTTCTACTATTATTAAATTAGGATCCTTGTCCACGTCTGGGCCTGCGGGTAATCTTTCTGGTCCATATTCTGTTATTTCCCCTACCTTTACTGCGCTACTTATCTCATTTATTACTTCCTTTATGTCCAGTGATTTCTCTTTACTCCAGCTTGACAAAATTCCCTTTGCTCTTTCTATGATTTTTTTAAGTTTCTCAGCTCTAATGTCTTCTATTTCTATAAGCTCAAATTTTGAATTGTATGGTCCTACCTTATCTACACTTTCAACCATTGCAGCAATTAATGCGGTCTCAATTCTGTCTAAGTTCGATGGTATAATTATTTCTCCTTCGCTTTTCCCTCCTTTAGTTTTTACCTCTACAATAATCCTTCCCAATCTTCCCTTATCTTGCAACTCTCTTAGGTCGAATTCATCTCCAAATAAGTTTTCAGTCTGGCCAAATATTGCACCTATTACATCAGTTTTTTCGACTATACCCTCTACTTCAAATCTTAACCTTATATCATATTTCATTTGGAAGCTCACCTTTACATTACCTTGTTACACTTTTGGATATCTTCTGAATCATTTCCTCGAACTCGGGTTTCTTTTCTAAACTTTTTCTTATAGGTTCTAATATCTCATTTAGTTTTCTCGCAGTAGTCTTCTTTAAATCCATCGGATGTATTTTTCCTTCAATATAAGTCCTTTCTAATTCCTCGTAATCCTTAAATTCAACGTCCCCACCATATTTAATATCTCTTTCAATCTTTACAAAATTATAACGCGGAAATATGATATACTTTAATATTTGAAGAATTGGATTATTTTCTGCAACACCTTTAGGACAATATGCACCCATTATTTTTCTTTCCACATCTTCTCTACTATCATTAACGAAGATCGCAGATTCTGGCTTTGATTTACTCATTTTTATTTCAGCTTGTATATCGTCTTCTTCCATTCCCTCTGTTATGTTCATTCTCTGTCCTCCTTGAAGCCCTACTAAAAGTGGTGTGTGTATCGATACTATTTTCTTCTTGCCCATTTTTTCCGCTACATCTCTTGCTAACATGTGGGCTTTTCTCTGATCTGTTCCTCCTAGTGCTATGTCTAAATCCAGATAAAATATGTCACTAACTTGCATGGCTGGATATATCAGTTTTGATGCATCTATTTCAGCCTCTTCTGCCCTTCTTCCCATTATTGTTAGTGCTCTTTTTATTCTGGCTAAACTAGCGTTTTTCGCTACTTTTATCACAAGAGCCCAATAATCTTTCTCCTTAACTATATCGTCAGCATCTACTATGTTCAACTTACCTACGTCGACTCCGTAATTCTTTATTACCTCAACTGCGTAGTCAGCAGCCATTTTTATTAGGTTCATATCTCCACCCAACTTATCGTTAATCCATGCGTGCCAAGTTGCTCTTAATAATGTCATATTAATGCCTGCTTCTACTAAATCTTTCACTTTTTGTGTCCAGATTAGCCATCCAATGTGGAATAATCCACTTGGCTCAAATCCTATATAACCCTTTAATTTCTCATCAGATTCTAATTTTTTCCTTAATTCATCTATAGTTATAACTTCAGCTGTATTTCTCATTATAAGCTGTAACCTTTGATCGATACTCATAATCAGTTTCCCCAAAAAGTAAAGAGAAGTTTAAGTAAAAAAGCACTAATCATCTTTGAATTGTTTCAAAAAGAGAACAACTGGATGTGTATTTCCCAATTTTTTCTCGAGGTCCTCAACTACGTATTCAAAATCGAGATCTGTCTCAAGTATTCTCCTTAGAAGTACTTTGATAAATAAGTAACTATTTAACATCACTTTTTCATTTAAAACGAATTTATGTTCATTATCATCCTCATCTTTAAATAACTTGAATGTGGTATAATTATTAATATTATTATTGTCAGTTATTAAATTATAAATATAATCATCTACTAGTTTTTGAATACAACTTTCAGTTTCACAGTCATATAACTTTTCAAAAGAAGGTTTGTTTGTAGGTGGCAATTTTTGTCCCATATTTATTACGCCACTACTACTAAAAAAGCTATTATTATCCCGTAATTTCATGATAAACACGACCTTAATTTTTACGTGAATCTTTTTGGTTATATATTTGTAAAAATTAACATATAGTAGTTTACTCTTATTGTATTTTAAAACAAAATACGTCTAATCACTTGATGAGAAAAATATATTATAATGGCATTATATTTTGCGTTAATGGATCTAGAGGGAATAGTAAGAAGACTTTATCCGGACATTGAAAAAGCAAAAACTAAACTAATAGAGGAAATAAGGTTCTATAAGAGTGATAGGTATAATGCAGAAGAAATCTCTAACGTTATTTTGACTGAAGTTATTAATTCCATGAAGGCCGATGATAAATTTGGTTTTCCTAAAACTAACATAAGAGCTGGGGAAGCCGGATTAGGATCTAGAGGTATAGGTGATAATTTAATACATACTAAGTTATTTGAGTTAGCTGGTAAGCAAATCGAAGAATATGATGATGCTGGAATTAGGGAAAACGTAGTCGTCTCCATAGATGGTATCCATTCTAGGCTATCTTATTTTCCGTTCCTAGCCGGCTTTTATGCTACTAGAGCAACATTGCGGGATATTATGGTTAAGGGGGCATACCCATTAGGTCTAATTGTGGACATACACCTTTCTGATGATAGCGATATAGGAATGTTGATAGACTTTGAAGCAGGTGTAACTACTATTAGTAAAGCTTTAGATATCCCAATACTGGCTGGTAGCACATTAAGAATAGGTGGCGATTTAGTTTTAGGAGATAGGATAAGTGGTGCTGTAGGTTCAATAGGAATATTAAAGTCTAAGGATTTCTTAAGGAAAAGAGTGAAGAAGGGGCTAAAAATACTCATGACTGAAGGAAATGGCGGTGGAACTATTGCAACTACAGCAATATATAATGGTATGCCTGATGTAATTTCGGAGACGCTTAACATAAAAGACTTACTTACTTGTATTATAGTTAGAGATTATTTGTCAAGCGACGTTTATTCTATGACAGATGTTACTAACGGAGGGATACGTGCTGATGCTCTGGAGGTTTCGAAGATAACTAACTTAAGTTTTGTAATAGATGAGGAGAAGTTTCTTTCATTAATAAATCCAAAGGTTAGAAAGATGCTGAATGAGATTAACATAGATCCTTTTGGTATATCAATTGATTCAATACTTATATTTACTGATAATCCAGATTTAGTTAAAAAGAGGTTGGCTCAATATAATATTAGAAGCGAAATTGTAGGTTATATAGATGATTTCAGACAATATCCTATAATTACATATGATGGGAAAGAACTTAAGCCACAATTTAGAGAAAGTCCTTATACTCCTATAAAGAAATATTTTGGGAATTATTCACCTTATAGCATAGAATATATATCAAACCGTTTAGATTATGCTATAGCTGAGGCTAAAACAAAAATGGATAACGTATTGAAAAACTTAAAAACTAGTTTTACATAGACCATACAAGCTGATACTTAATGAGTCAACAGTTTAAGTATGTTGTTAGAATTTTCGGGCAAGATGTAGATGGAACTATGAAATTACCTTATGCCCTAGCGATGGTAAAAGGAATTGGTTACAACACTGCGAAAGCGATAATACGAAAACTAGGAATGGATCCAAATGCGAGATTAGGGGAACTATCTGATGCTGAAGTAAAGAAAGTTGAATCTGTAATAAGCGATCATACAATTAAAGGGTTACCTAGTTGGTTATATAATAGGCGTAAAGATTACGAGAGTGGTTTAGATTTACATTTAGTGACTTCTGATTTGATCTTCTATGTAAGAAATGATATAGAAAGAGAGAAGAAGAGTAGAAGTTGGAGAGGAGTTAGGCATTCGTTAGGCTTAAAGGTTAGAGGACAAAGAACTAGGACTACAGGGAGAACTGGTATGACTATAGGTGTGGCTAGAAAGAAAGCAGCTCAACCACAATCTCAACAATCTTCTTCTCAACAACAAAAATCCTCTTAAGGTGATTTAGATGGGAGATCCGAAGAAAAGTAGGAAAAAGTGGGAAACCCCAGGACATCCTTGGATAAAAGAGAGAATAGGTTATGAGCAAGAACTATTAGGAAAATATGGTTTAAGGAATAAAAGGGAAATCTGGATAGCGCAGTCAATAATTAGAAAGTTCAGACACCAAGCAAGATCATTATTAGCATTGCCGCCTGCAGAGAGAGCTGTTAGGGAAAAGCAGCTAGTTGGGAAACTGTTAAAGATGGGCTTATTAAAGAAAGAAACCGCAACCGTAGATGATATTCTAAGTTTAACTGAGCAAGATCTATTAGAGAGAAGATTACAGACTATAGTGTATAAGAAAGGATTGTCAAATACGATATATCAAGCTAGGCAGTTAATAACTCATGGACATATTGCGGTTAATGGCAAAAGAGTTACATCTCCAGGATATATTGTCAATGTAGATGAGGAAAATCTAATAGATTATTATGTTACTTCTTCATTTAAGTCAAGACCACCAGTTATGTCTCAACAAGAAGGAGGTGAGATAGGTGTCAAGCAGGCGTGAAATCAGATGGGGAATAGCTCATATTTACGCATCCCAGAATAACACTTTGCTAACAATAAGTGATCTTACTGGCGCGGAGATTATCTCCAGAGCTAGTGGAGGTATGGTAGTAAAAGCTGATCGAGAAAAATCATCACCCTATGCTGCAATGTTGGCTGCAAATAAAGCTGCTAGTGACGCGCTTGAAAAAGGTATAATGGCGCTTCATATTAAGGTTAGGGCACCAGGTGGATATGGAAGTAAGACACCTGGACCGGGTGCCCAGCCTGCAATTAGAGCATTAGCTAGAGCTGGATTCATTATAGGAAGGATTGAGGATGTTACACCTATACCTCATGATACCATAAGGAGACCTGGCGGAAGAAGAGGAAGAAGAGTATAGGCGGCTTATGCATGTCAATCAACCTACTTCATAAGGACGATACGAGAATAGATCTAGTTTTTGAGGGTTATCCTTTAGAATTTGTGAATGCAATTAGGAGAGCATCGATGCTTTATGTGCCAATTATGGCTGTCGACGACGTATATTTTATTGAGAATAATAGTCCTTTATATGATGAGATTTTAGCACATAGGTTGGCTTTAATACCCTTTATGTCAGAGGAAGCTTTAGATACATATAGATGGCCAGAAGAATGTATCGAATGTACTGAAAATTGTGAAAAATGCTATACTAAAATTTACATCGAAGCGGAGGCGCCGAACGAACCTAGGATGATATACTCTAAAGATATAAAGTCGGAAGACCCATCAGTGGTTCCAATATCTGGGGATATACCGATTGTGTTATTAGGTACAAATCAAAAGATATCGCTTGAGGCTAGGTTAAGATTAGGATACGGAAAAGAACACGCTAAGTTTATACCAGTTTCTTTATCAGTAGTTAGATATTATCCGAAAGTTGAGATATTAGCAAACTGTGAGAAAGCAGTTAATGTTTGTCCAGAGGGTGTATTTGAATTAAAGGATGGTAAGCTCTCAGTAAAGAATGAACTCTCCTGCACCTTATGTGAAGAGTGTTTGAGATACTGTAATGGTTCAATTAGAATTTCCTTCGTAGAAGATAAATATATTCTTGAGATCGAGAGTGTTGGATCGCTTAAGCCAGAGAGAATTTTATTAGAGGCTGGTAAAAGCATTATAAGAAAGATTGAAGAATTAGAGAAGAAACTGGTAGAGGTGGTTAAATGAAAGTAACTGGTAGTACAAATATAACTGTTAGAAAGCTTATCAGAAATTTAGAAAAATCCAAAAAACCGTTGTGGAGAAAAGTAGCTGAAGAGTTATCGATACCTTCCAGAAAAAGGCCCTACATAAATCTTTACAAAATAAATGAACACACTAAACCTAATGACATAGTTGTAGTTCCCGGAAAAGTGTTAGGTATAGGCAAGCTGGATCACGAAGTAACTGTTATTGCATTGGATTTCTCAAAATCTGCCATAGAGAAAATTAGAGCTTCCGGTGGTCAAGCTATGAGTATATATAAAGCTTTAGAAACCTTTAAGGATTTTAAAGGAAGAAGTGTGAGGTTGATGAAACAATGAGCACGCAAGTTCAAGAGCAAGTGGTCATAATTAACGCAGAAGGTCAGATCTTAGGTAGGATGGCTAGTAACGTAGTTAGGCTTTTAAAGGAAGGCAAAAAGGTAATTATAGTAAATGGGGAGAAAGCGGTAATAAGTGGAGAGAAGAACAGAGTTATTGAGTCTTACAAATTACTTTTAACCGTAAAAACGCTTTTTAATCCTTATAGAAATGGGATTAGAAGGCCTAGATCACCAATAAATATAGTGAAAAGGACTATAAGAGGAATGCTACCTAAAAGCAGTAAAGGACGTAGAATGTTAAAGAACGTTAAGATATATGTTGGGGTGCCAAAAGAATTCGAGGGGAGACAATTTATTAAATTCCCAGACTCTGATGTGAGTAGACTTAAAGGTAAGTATGTTACAGTAGAAGTGGTTTCAAAAGAGCTAGGGTGGAGTGGATGAGTGAAGAACAGAAATTAGTTATTTCCAGTGCTAGGAGAAAGACAGCTAGAGCTACATGTTATATATATGCTGGAAAAGGAAGAGTCTTCGTAAATAACGTACCAATTGAGTTAATACCAATTGAAATGGTAAGATTGAAAATCATGGAACCATTACTTTTAGCTGGGAATGATATTAGATCAAAAATAGATGCTAAAATAATAACTTATGGTGGTGGGATAATGGGTCAAGCTGATGCTGCTAGGATGGCTTTAGCTAGGGCGTTGGTTAAATTTACTGGTAGTAAGGAATTAGAGAAGATATATAGGGCTTATGATAGGACAATGTTAGCTGGAGATCCAAGGCAGACGGAATCAGAGAAGTGGATGAGATATAGTGCAAGGAGATGGAGGCAGAAGTCGTATAGGTGAATTGAAATGTTAATCCCAATTAGATGTTTTACATGTGGCTCATTGATTGCTGATAAATGGCAGTCATTTATAACGAGAGTTAATGCTGGAGAGAATCCAGGAAAGGTTCTTGATGATTTAGGAGTAAAAAGATATTGTTGTAGAAGAATGCTTTTATCCCACGTAGATATAATTAACGAAGTAATCCACTATACTAGACCAATTTGAAGGTGACCAATTTGAGTGAAAAAGAAGAAAGAGGAGGAGAATTAACTGAAGCAGAAAAAGAGGAATTAAGAAAATCCGAAAAAGGTGCAATAATAGAATTACTAGTCCCAGTAGACACATATCTTTCAGCTGGAGTTCATATAGGCACTCATAGTTGTACTAAATACATGGAGAGTTTTGTGTATAGAGTGCGAGCAGAAGGATTATATGTATTGGATGTTAGAAAGATAGATGAAAGATTAAGAATTGCGGCCAAGTTCTTATCGAGGTATGATCCACAAGACATAATTGTGGTAGCAAGTAGACCCTATGCATATAGGCCAGTTCAAAAGTTTGCAGAAGTTGTAGGATCTAGAGCGCTAGTAGGTAGAATAATACCGGGAACGTTTACAAACCCCTACTTGTCAACATATATAGAGCCGAAAGTATTGTTAGTTTCCGATCCTAGAACTGATACTCAAGCAATAAAAGAAGCAGCTAAAGTAGGAATACCAATTGTCGCTTTTGCTGATACCGATGCTAAAATTGATTATATCGATCTCATAATACCAGCTAATAATAAAGGCAGAAAATCGTTGGCGTTATTATATTGGGCATTAGCAAGGCAGATACTCAGAGAAAGAAGAGTAATTCCTCCAGATGGTGATTTGGCAGTACCAGTAAGTGAGTTCGAGATGAGGCTTGTTCAATGAGGAGATTACCAGCTGTTGCAGGTTCTTTTTATGAATCAGATCCTAAAAAACTTAAAATGCAGATTGAATGGTCATTCAGACACAATATAGGTCCCAGAGATATTCCTAAACAATCTTACGAGAAGAAGAAAAGAGATAATTTATTTTTTATCGTACCACATGCTGGATATATTTATAGTGGTCCAGTTGCAGCTCACTCATATTATTATTTAGCTTCAGAAGGTAAGCCAGACGTTGTGATAATATTAGGTCCTAATCATACTGGTTTAGGTTCTTATGTTTCAGCTTGGCCTAAGGGAGAATGGGAAACTCCATTAGGTAGCGTAAAAGTAGATGAAGAGGTTCTTATGCAATTAGTTATGGAATCTGAAGTAATAGATCTGGAAGAAAAGTCACACTTATACGAACATTCAATTGAGGTTCAATTACCTTTTTTGCAATACTTTTTTGATGATAACTTTAAGATAGTTCCAATTGTTATTATGATGCAAACGCCAGAGATTGCTGAATTCCTAGCAGATGCTATTTATAAGGTTATACAAAAGTATTCGGATAAGGATATAGTGGTATTGGCTAGTAGTGATATGAATCACTATGACCCCCATGAAATTACAATGAAAAAGGACGAGGAAGCAATAGAAAAAATTCAGCAATTAGATTATAGAGGTTTATATGAGGTTGTAGAAGGCAAGGATGTTACTTTATGCGGTTATGGTCCTATAATGGTTAGTCTAATTCTAGCTAAGAAGTTAGGTAAAAAAGCCTATATTTTAAAACATGCAACTTCTGGTGATACTTCGGGACCTAAAGATTCAGTTGTGGGTTATCTTGCAGCGCGGTTTGGAAGTTAAAGTTCCGTTTCTGGGAATCCCTCTTAAAGGAGTAAATAATCCTATTCTAGTGCTTGATGGAATTATAGAACCATTAAACATTTTTGTAAATACTGAGGCGATCAGACAGTTCATAATGCAATTCAATGAGGCAGTAGGTTTTGAGTGTATTAAAGAGGAGGTTTATTGGGATTCGTCGATTCCTTTCTCTTCATACTATATTTACATTACTGATAAGCTAGCAAATGACGCTATAAGGCGATGTGGAATTCCAATTAGTGAAGATGAGAGATTTGAAATACTTCACCTAGTGGATGAAGCGATATTTCCTCAAAACTTCTTGGTTAAAGCACTTAGAACCTCACTGCAACTTAACTCTCCTATTCTATTTAGAGATGGTGAGGAACCAATTACGGTTCAGTTGGAACCAATTAGAATAAAAATAATTTCCTCATATCCTTTTGATAATAATCCTAAATATTTAGATAACTCACTAGTTCATCTAGCTGGCATTATTCCGGTTGAATATATTGAGAGTAAATCAAGAAATTTAATAGAAGTTGAAAATGGACTATGGAGCGCCATATATTCATTACCATATTTGCAAATAAATAATTGGAAATGGATATGGGATCTGAATTGGGTTACGATTATAGAGTTCTCAAATTAGGGGGAAGCTTAATAACATGTAAAGACGTTCCTAGGTGTGTTAAATTAGAAGTGCTAAGAAGAGTTTCAGAGGAGATTAGGAAATTTGTTAATGAGAACCCTGACAAAAAGATTATACTATTGCATGGTGGTGGTAGTTTTGGTCATTATGAGGCGTCAATATTCGATGATAATAGGATTGTGAGGACTTCTGAAGCTATGCAAGAGTTAAATTACATAGTGGCTAAACATCTTTTAAAAAGTGGTATTAAGGCTATTAGCGTTCCCGGAAAGTTCTACACGTTTGATGCTGTATTGAGCGCACTAGAGAAGGACCTTGTACCTTTGATATACGGTGATGTCAAATTTGATGGATCAATAATTTCTGCAGATGATATGAGTATAGACATTGCGAAGAGGCTTAATGCTAGATTACTTTTCGCAATTGATAAGGCGGGAATTATAGGAAGAGGTGGAGGAGTCATAAGCGAGCTAAGGGGAATAGATGAGGTCAGTATATTAATGCAAACGAATTATTATGATATCACTGGTGGAATACTCTCTAAGATAAAAAAGATATTTGAAAACAATTTAAACGCTTTGATTTTTGATGGTAGCAAAACTGGAAATATATATTTAGCATTAAGGGGATATAATATAGGTACTTTAGTAAGAGGTAATCCGAATGCCTGATATAGTAAATAGGAAAGTTGAACATGTAGAAATTGCAGCTTTTGAAAACGTTGACGGTCTATCTTCGTCAACGTTCTTAAATGATGTAATTTTAGTTCATCAAGGATTTCCCGGTATATCGTTCAGTGAGATAAATACCAAGACAAAGTTTTTTAGAAAAGAGATAAGTGCGCCAATAATGGTAACTGGGATGACGGGTGGAAGGAACGAACTAGGAAGAATAAATAGGATTATAGCAGAGGTTGCTGAGAAATTCGGAATACCCATGGGGGTAGGCAGTCAAAGAGTTGCAATAGAAAAGGCAGAGGCTAGGGAAAGTTTTACAATAGTCAGAAAAGTTGCTCCTACGATACCTATTATTGCTAACTTGGGGATGCCACAATTAGTTAAGGGATATGGATTAAAGGAATTTCAAGATGCTATACAAATGATAGAGGCTGATGCAATAGCCGTTCACTTGAATCCAGCTCAAGAAGTATTTCAACCAGAAGGCGAACCAGAGTATCAGATTTATGCTTTAGAGAGACTGAGGGATATATCTAAGGAGCTATCTGTACCAATTATAGTAAAAGAAAGTGGAAATGGTATTTCCATGGAAACTGCAAAGCTTCTTTATAGTTATGGTATAAAGAATTTTGATACTTCTGGGCAAGGCGGTACTAATTGGATAGCGATAGAGATGATAAGGGATATTAGAAGGGGAAATTGGAAGGCAGAAAGCGCAAAAAACTTCCTTGACTGGGGTGTGCCGACGGCGGCTTCGATAATTGAGGTAAGATATTCAATTCCTGATGCTTTCCTAGTGGGTAGTGGTGGTATTAGGAGTGGGTTAGATGCAGCTAAGGCTATAGCGCTAGGGGCTGATATTGCTGGTATGGCTTTACCGGTACTTAAAAGTGCAATAGAAGGTAAAGAAAGTTTAGAACAGTTCTTTAGGAAGATAATATTTGAATTGAAGGCAACCATGATGCTTACTGGTTCTAAAAACGTTGAGGCACTAAAGAGGAGTAGTATTGTAATTTTGGGTAAACTTAAAGAGTGGGCTGAATATAGGGGGATAAATTTATCTATATACGAGAAAGTTAGAAAGAGAGAATAAAATGAGTAGTGATGATCTAAGTTTATATTTTAACGAGATAGTTAACAATGTAAATTTTCGGATAAAAAATTTTGTAAAGAGCAATTTTAAGACGCTTGAGGAAGCATCATTTCATTTATTTACAGCAGGAGGTAAAAGACTTAGACCATTAGTGTTGGTTTCATCTTCAGACTTAATTGGCGGGGACAGAGAAAGGGCATACAAGGCAGCTGCAGCCGTAGAAATTCTTCACAATTTTACTCTAGTCCACGATGATATTATGGACAACGATGGTCTGAGAAGAGGATTACCAACTGTTCATGTAAAGTGGGGTGAACCAATGGCAATACTTGCGGGGGATTACTTACACGCAAAGGCTTTTGAAGCCTTAAATGAGGCACTAAAGGGTCTTGACGGCAATACTTTTTATAAGGCATTTTCTATATTTATCACTTCTATTGAGATAATATCTGAAGGTCAAGCAATGGATATGTCATTTGAGAACAGACTTGACGTAACTGAGGAAGAGTATATACAAATGATAAAAGGAAAGACCGCGATGCTGTTTTCATGCTCTGCAGCGTTAGGTGGTATAATTAATAAGGCTAATGATGATGTGGTTAAAAAATTAACCGAATATGGATTAAATTTGGGTATATCGTTCCAAATAGTAGATGATATCCTAGGAATTATTGGAGATGAAAAGGAACTAGGGAAACCGATTTATAGTGATATTAGGGAAGGTAAGAAGACAATTCTAGTTATAAAAACTTTAAGTGAAGCTACTGAAGATGAGAAGAAAATTCTGGTTTCAACACTTGGTAACAAGGAAGCTAAAAAAGAAGATCTAGAAAGAGCCTCGGAAATAATAAGAAAACATTCATTACAATATGCATACGATTTAGCTAAAAAATACTCGGATCTTGCAATAGAAAACTTACGTGAAATTCCTGTTTCTAATAAAACTGCTGAAAAGGCTTTAAAGTATCTAGCACAGTTTACCATTCAAAGGAGAAAGTAAATGAGAATACTTGCAATACTACTCCCAATTTTAATTTCCTTTTTCATAAGCTATATTACAACGGTCTGGGTAATAAGACAAGCTAAAAAGAGTAGATTCGTAGGTAAGGATATAAATAAACCAGATAAGCCAGAAATACCATTATTGGGTGGGATAGGTATAATAGCTGGATTTATAGCCGGATCTTTCTCCTTATTATTAACTGATGTAAGGAGTGAAAGAGTTATTCCCGCCGTAATACTCTCCTCACTACTTATAGCGTTTCTTGGACTATTGGACGATATATTTAACGTTAGACAATCAGTAAGGGCTTTCTTGCCAATTTTCGCATCAGTTCCACTAATAGTTTACAGTGTCGGGCATTCCATAATATCAATTCCGTTTTTAGGACCAATAAATTTCGGAATATTCTATTATATTATAATAATACCATTTGCGCTAACTATAACATCTAACGCCTTTAATATGTTAGAAGGTCTAAACGGATTAGGTGTAGGTATGGGAATAATAATGCTATCCGCACTGGCTTATATAGGGCTAACGCACACCGGTCCCACATATCAAGCTGGCTTAATAGCGCTTTCAGCAATTTTTTCACTATCGGCATTTCTCATATTTAATAAATATCCTGCGAAAATATTTCCAGGAAATGTTGGTACATACTTCATAGGAGCATTGATAGGAGCTATAGGAATTGCCGGCTTCATGTACACGGCATTAGCAATTCTCTACATACCATACGTCGTGGAATTTATATTGAAGCTAAGAACTAACTTCAAGGGAGTATCATTTGGCAAAGTAGACTCTAGCGGTAGATTATATTGGGATGAAAAACCTCATTCATTAACACATATAGTAATGAAAATGGGTCGATTTAAGGAGTATCAAGTAGTTATAATTTTATGGGGAATGGAGGCAATATTTGCAGTAATAGCAGTAATTCTACAAACTACAACAATAGTAATATAGTAAACTCTTGACCTTTATCAATACTCTTAAAAATAATAAGGATATATATAAAGATGGGGTCAGGGAGGGTGGGGGATCTCGCCAATCCCTATTACCCGCAAGGCGTAATGCGGGCACCAGTAACTCCTACCCTATGGTGTCTCCTATCTGTAGGTCCCAGTGGAGCGATGAAGGCTGCCCAGCGGGGCTTGGCGGTCATGGGCTTTCTCTCCGGAGGGAGAGAAAGTACCATGATAGCTGGGGGAATCGGCGAGGCCCGGAAGGGAGCAGCCGTGCCTGGACGCCAGCGTTCGCTGGTCAACAGCCAGAGTGAAACTGGGGTAAACCTATAGATAGGTAGGCCATGGGGTAGGGGGTCTGGCCCCATAAAGCATAAAAAGGGATAAAGTATACTATTAAAGTAGTGCCGAGGTCGCCTAGCCAGGTAGGGCGGCGGCCTGCTAAGCCGCTGGGGATCCTCCCCACGCGGGTTCAAATCCCGCCCTCGGCGCATATAAATCTTTATAGTTAATTTGTGATATTTATTGGCAATTGGTCTTGAATTTTAGAGAAAGGTGAAAGAAAGTAGATATGAAGATTTTCATGCCCAAGATTGTAAAACAAGAACCGATAAATAAGACCGATTCCCTTCTCCTCCAGCGATCCCATCATCGATTATTGTTCATATCTCTCATTTATGGACAATCCAGAGGATCATAGACTCCCATAAAGATTCGTGATCTCAATTAGACATGATTTTGCATAAAACATACTTTACGTGTTGATTTATTTTCGTATCGAATTTCTAGTGACGAACTTCTAGAATAGCGCCGGAGGGAGGACTCGAACCTCCGACCACCCGGTTTCTGCACCCGGCATAACAGCCGGGCGCTCTGCCAACTGAGCTACTCCGGCGTGATAAAAATACTAATAATGGATTAAAAAGTTATCTTTAGTTAACGTCAAAGTAAAAGTTTTATTAGGATTGTATTAGCCATTGCTTTTCTTTTTTTATCTCGTTTAATTCGTCATCTAATTTCTCATCCCATATTGCCTTAAACCATTCCTTAATGTGTTCTATTTCTTCTTTAATAAACACGGTTATAAGAATCTTTATCTCACTTTTTGGTAATTCTTGTAGTGATGAAAAGTACATTGAGGAGATTTTAATAAGGTCTCTATAACCTTTATCTTCTAACGACTTCGATACACTAAAAATCTTTGATCTAGGAACGTTATAGTGTGTGAATTGTTTTTCCTCCGCATTATACAAGTTTAGTATCAAGAGTGCTGACATTATTTGCCTCCAAGATTTTTGGATTTCTTTACGAGCCTCTTCTATCATATCGTTCTCAAGGTAAAATATACCAATCTTCACTCTTTTCATCGAATTAATAACAAGCTTTTTTACGATATCCTTTGTCATAATTTCAAGCCCCGTAAGTGGGGCCGGCGGGATTTGAACCCGCGATCACCAGGGCCCAAGCCTGGCGTCCTAGTCCAGGCTAGACTACGGCCCCCTTCTATAATAGTTTCTAATGGCTATAAATGATTTACTCTATTTGATAGAGATAAATCTAAGGCAGACATACTAACGTCCTCTATACTTTAAATGGTCTCTTTATCAGTTCGAAATCTAAGTGAGGCCATCTACTATAAAAATTAAAAGAAATATCTGAGACTATCTGTCTTATCTTTTTGTAAGTGATGTATTATTGAGCAGAATTTGGAGCAAAAGTATTTTAAATAATAACTAGAAGTTCACTTATAAATACGGATATGATACCAGATACGAATATACCATCAAATGTACCCATCCCACCTATACTTATAACTTGTGGTCTGGCCTCATTAATAATTCTTCTCAAGTTAAGTAAATCAGCACCTATTAACGTCCCTAGTACGCTTCCAATATACGCAGATAAGGGTATGAGAATATGAAGCTTATAGAAAAGAACATAACTGCTTATTACTGAAAATATGCTAGGTATTATGGGATGCATTATAACTCCAACACCTCTAATTACCCTAGAAAAGAGTTTTGACACAATAATTACTACTATTATATTTATTATAAAATATACAATATAAGCTTGCAATTCATACATTAAAAATAAGGAAACTCCCAATGGGATAAGAGCTCCGCCTAGATTTACAGCAATTAATGTGTTCATATTTTGTCTTGATATACGCGGTATAAATATGGGAAAACCAAAGAAAAATACAACATCTTCCTCAATTGCAATAGCCTCCTTTTTCACTTCTGTTAAAACCAAGTTAAAAGGGCTACTGAATAGACTTAGAAATGAAATAGTTATTGAAATAATTATTGCAATATCTCTATTTATTCCAACTATCGAAAAAAGTTGGGAAAAATATCCTGCTGATATTAACGCCATAATGAGGCCTAACAAAAAATATAATAGAGATCTAAAAAGCCCTCTAAAAGGCGAAAGGATGATTATTCTTTTCAAAGTATATTACACTCCTTATTGGCTTTAATATAATCTTCCCAAGTATTTATGTTATATAGCTTCTCCTTTACTTCAATATCAGTATAATTTGAAAAATTTAGTCCGGTCCAATATGTGACACCGAGATAGCTACCATAACTTTTGAGAGTACACATATCGACAGCACATCTCTCAATCAAATTATTTATAATATTATTGTTAATAAATGCAATATCAACAGGCAAAACTAAGATTGGTGGCCCTAAACTCTCAACCACGTATTTGACATCGTTTTCATAAGAAATATCTGGAGTAGGAAATATTTTGAAAATGGAATGCTTAAATATTGTGAACAACGGATGGGATTGGTTAATGCCTAAATATACCTTGTCAGATAACTTATTTACCGCGTCAAAAGCCCATGAAATTAGCGGTTTACCGCAAACTACTAAGAACGGTTTAAATAGCGTTATTCTTTTACCCCTTCCCCCAGCCAAGATAATTACTTTCAAACTTGACCAATTCCTCCTCGAAATCTTGATTAAATGTTCCAACACCTTTAATCTCTAAAACCGGATCTCCTCTTTTTATCTCACCTATTATATATGCCTCACTTATCCTCTCAAGAATCTTTTCCGGAGTGTTAGATACTGCGATAAAAGACCCAGAAGAGATTAATCTTAAAGGATCAATGTTTAACGCTTTAGTTATAATTTTCGTCTCACGTCTCAACACAATCTTATCTAAATTAATCGAAACAGTATAACCACTGGCTTTTGCGACCTCAAGCATCGCTTGCATTATTCCTCCTTCAGTAGCATCGTGCATTGCAACCACGTAATCTAAAATACTTAAAGCCTTCGGTTGAACTACTATATCCTTCTTAAACTCCTTTGCCTTTTCGATAATCTCCCTGCTTATACCTTTTTCTAACAACAACTGGTCATAATCTTTAGCCAAGATCCACGTTCCTTCTATTCCAGGACTGCCGACCAGTACAACTTTCATGCCCTCTTTTACATTCTTATAACTCAAGAACTTATTAGAAACACCAATTGCAGTAGTAATTATAATGTCTTGTTTAACTTTATCCGAGACCTCTGTATGGCCACCTACAACTTTACAGCCTATTAAGTTACACGCTTCTGATATTGCAGAAATTGTAGCATTTAAGTGTGAAATATCTGAAAGTAAAATGATACTATTTACCCATCTGCATTGAGCCCCTTTCATATTTATATCGTTACATGCAACCGCAATTGAAAGAAAGCCACTGTCACTCTTAGCCTCCGTAATTGGATCTGAATGTACTATCAAATATTTGTCTTTAGCCTCAAGAACTGCAGCGTCCTCACCTATGGATGGGCAAGTGAGACAGTCCCCTATTGGTAAATTATAAATAAATTTATTGATAGGAACTTTACCGAAATTCACATTAACTATTATGAAATAATTAGCATATATGACTAATGTTATAGTTGAGGTTAAGGACTTATATAAAGAATACAAGGATAAAGAAGTATTAAGGGGGATCTCGTTTACAGTTTATAAAGGCGAAATATTTTCATTGCTCGGGCCAAATGGAGCAGGGAAGACAACAACTGTGAAAATACTCTCTTGTGTGCTAAAGCCAACTAGGGGAGAGGTTAAGGTAATCGGATATAAGGTACCGAATGAGTGTGGAAAGATTAGAGAAAGGATTGGGGTAATGCCACAAGACTATCAAGGATTTTTAGATTTGACTGTAAGGGAGAATATAGAGTATTTTGTCAAATTATATAATGGGAAGGAAACGCAAGTTGATGAATTAATTTCATTATTAGATTTAGAAAAGGTAAAAAATCAGAAACTAAGATATTTATCTGGGGGTTATGTACGAAGAGTAGGAATTGCATCTGCATTTGCAGGAAGCCAAGAAATTTTATTTTTGGATGAACCAACTGTGGGTCTAGATCCTAAGGCTAGAAGAGGATTTTGGGAAATTATAAAGATGATGAAAAATAAGGGAGTAACAATCTTCCTAACAACGCATTATCTAGATGAAGCGCAAAAGCTATCGGATAGAGTTGCGATACTATATGGAGGCAAATTAATAAAAGTCTCAACAGCAGACGAAATAATGGCAGAATTTAAGGCTACTAATTTAGAAGACGCTTATCTAGAATTAATTAAGTCTTTAGAAGATAGTGAGAACAATGAATAGGATATTACTAACTGTTTCTGCATTAGTTAAGGATAATTTAAGAAATAGATTTGTAATCTTCTGGATTATCGTCTTTCCTATTATCATAACACTACTATTTGGTCTTGTATTTGGAGGATTTAGTAGCTATTTTCACGTTACTGTCGCTGTAGAAGGAAATTATGGTCTAGCAAAGTATCTGAATTCTACAGAAATATTCCAAGGAGTAACTAACGTAAGTCTAAAATACGCAGCTGAACATGACTATATTTACGTTATATCGAATGGGTCTAGCTTTACAATATATACTAGCAAGCAAAATCAGGAGTTCGTACCAGTATTGGAATCGGTCATTGAGCAGTACTATCAAAAGGTAAATAACACATACGATTTTACAGTTTTACAGATATCAAATTATACTTATTATAATTACTTAATATCCGGAATAATAGGAATAATCTCACTCTCTAATGGAATACTTAGTACGATAGGAGTTTCTGCTAGTTATTTTAGGGATAGAATAATCGAAAGATTAGCTACATCGCCGTTAAAGAGTTATGAATGGGTGATCTCGCTAATAATCTACGTGATAATTATAACATTAATTTCCACAACTGCAGTAATAATTTTAGGAATTCTATTTGGTTTTATACCAATAATAGGCATAGAATTTCTTGGATTTTTAGTAATTGCAACTTTACTGTTTGGCGGTCTAGGAGCTATAATCTACGGATTGACACCAAAGGATAAAATATTTCTTTCGGAGATAGTGGCTAATGTTCTAGTATTTCCGCTGATGTTCTTAAGTAATGCGTTCTTTCCTCCTAACGTATATCCGCCAATAGTAAGAATATTCGTTGAATATCAACCATTATCTGTAATCATAACAATTATAAGAGATCTGATAGTATATGGTATATCACCTAATCCCATACTGGTCTCTATAGTCTTCCTCTTTACTATAGTCTTCCTTTATGCGGGAGGGCGACTTTTAAGGTTAAGGGAAATTAGCTAAATCCAAGGAGGATTAGTCTTATTAAGAAAGCTTAACAGCCCCTCTCTTGCCTCCTCACTCTGGATTTGTACAATAAGATCATCAAAGGCTTTATCAATATAATTTCTAAATGTCCTCAACATATTTCTTTTTATATACAATGTTGCAGAAGGCGCAAGGGTCGATAGTTCTTCTATTAAATCTAAAGTTGCCTTGTCTAAGTCGTCGTCAATAATATGTACTAGGCCAATAGATTTAGCCTCATTTGTATCAATAACATCACCTTTCATTGCAATTCTCTTAACGTTATTATAGCCTAATATAAAATGGCCAACTGATGAGAGAACTGGGGGAAATACGCCTATTTTCACACCCGGTGTTGCAAACATTGCCTTTTTTTCTGATATCACGTAATCTGAGAATAACAATAATTCCATAGAAGCTCCATAGGCTATTTTTTTCACTTGAGAAATAACTATTTTATTTAAATCAAGCATCTTATGAAATACTTCCCTCATATAGGTAAAGAATGTAACTGCAAATTCACTATCATTAGAGGCTTTAATTAATTCTCTTATATCTGCACCTGCACCAAAGTTATCTTCTCCTCTAATGACGAGAAATCTTTTTCCCTTGTTCTCATTGATTGCCGATAAAACATCTATCATCTGTGTCATAAACTCAACATTAAATAGATTGTATCTATTATCAGCTTGATAAAATTTCAATAAAATGTATTTGTCATACTCATAAACTTCAATAGGCATATTGATAGTAAATATAACTTATCAAATAAAAATCTATCGCATAACTTTACTTAATTCGTCCAATATATTTTTCACTTTTCGCTTATCTTCGTCATTTAATTTCTCTAGATTCTCGACTATGTATCTAGCGGAGAACTCCAATTGTTCTATTGCTTCTTTGATTTTATCCTCCTCTGACATAGCTCCTATAGCTTTTCTACCCTCTTCTGTTAACTCATAATATTTTTTCCATCCATCGACTCTGCTAATCCTTATTAAACCCTCAGATTCCAGAGCGTCTAATGCAGGATAGATAGAACCCGGAGATGGTCTCCACATACCATGACTTGTCTTCTCTATCTCATCCATAATTTGAGCACCTGTCATTGGACCCTTAGATAAGACGTATAATATAAGCCACTTTAACCCTCTTCTCCTATGCCAAAACATTAATATTCACTATTATATTAAAGCTTTTAAATCTAAAGTACTAAAAATAGAGAAATCTTGAAAAAATTACAATGGCTTGAATTCCTTTTCAACTAGTTGTGCCATCTTATCTGCGCAATCCTTTATATCGCTAAGCATCTTACCTTTAAGCTCAGCGTAATCCCTTGCCTTGTACAAATACCTTGGTCTTCCAGCCTTATTACCTGGCTCCTTTATCCTCATTACTAATCCCATTTCAAGTAGCTTATTTAGACTTCTATTGATCGAAGCCTTAGAAAGCTTAAGATCACTTTCTAATTCTTCAGTACCTCTGGCATCGCCTTTCATTAGTGCAAGTAGTACTGTAACATCAGTTTCTGATAGACCGTAGCAAAATGACAAAATATCTACTAGACCAGCATCCTTTCCAGATGGTAACTTTATTCTTGTGCCCTCACTTAATTGGGTTTCAGACATTTATCTCACTAATAAAGAATCTAACAAGTCACATATAAAAATTTTTTCCAACCATAGTAAGGTAACTATTGAATCTATAAACCTCTAATGCAAGTATTATACAAAAATAGTTACTATTAAGTATTACTAATATACTTTGGATATAAAGCATTACTACATCATTCTCACTTATGTACTAGTATCTATTATTTACAAATCTGAGTAAGATTTATATATTAGATAAGTAATAGAGTATTATGGTGAATAGAATGGCAGTAGAAGAAATAGTAAAAGTATCAAGAAACTATCAAGTAACGATTCCAGCCAAAGTGAGACAGAAGTTCCAGATTAAAGAGGGAGATCTAGTAAAGGTAACTTTTGATGAAAGTGAGGGAGTAGTAAAAATACAGTTATTGAAAGAACCTTGGAAGTAATTTTTTAAGTATTTTTTTCTCTTTTTCCTTAATGTTAGTAGATTCCCATGCTCATATTGATGTAAAGGAATTTGACATGGATAGGGAATTCGTAATAAATGAATGCCAAATATTAATAGTGAATGCTGGTGTCGATTTCCAAAGTAATTTACATACACTGGAGCTAGCTAAAAAATATAAGAATATTATTCCAGCAATAGGTTTTCATCCAGAATTTGTAAAGGATAAGGTTAATGAGATTGATAAGTGTTTGGAATTAACTAGGTATGGGAAGATAATAAGTGAAGTCGGTTTAGATTACTTTTGGATAAAAGACGAGGATCTTAGGAAAAAACAAATAGAAGTTCTGGAGAAATTTTTGCAAATAGCCGAAAAAGAAAACAAACCAGTAATAATCCATATAAGAGGAGGAATGAAAGATTTCTTGGAAATAATTAACTCCTATAGGATTAGATTTGTGATACACAGTTTTGAAGGAAGCGTTAAGATAGCCAATAAGGTAATTGAGTACGGCGGATTAATATCAATTCCTCCAATAATAGTAAGGGATAAGGTTAGACAAAAAGTTGCTAAGGAAATTCCTTTAGATTTCATCCTTACAGAGACTGATTCACCGTTTATGGGTCCTGAAAAAATGAGTAGAAATAAACCATGTACCGTGAAAATTGTTGTTAAGCAAATTAGTCTATTAAAAAGGATTGAAGAAATAGAAATTGAGGAGAAAATATACAAGAATTTTGTCTCTTTATTTACTAGTAGTCTTACAACAAGCTAGCAAAAATGAAGATATTATAAAACCTAAAGTTGGTATATAGTATCTAGGTTCCGGTGCAAGCCACGCTAACATTGAGGATGAGAATATTGCCATTAGTAGCATTATAAGTGAAAGACTCAGTATTACAATTCCACTTATAGCCATGGACTTATCAATTCGTTGCATATTATCTCACTAATATATACTAAGTTAGTTTAGCTTAAAAAGTTTTACTCTGTATGATGATAATCAAAAATAATTAAAAAAAGAAATTACCTTCAATTATTTATGTTCTTCTTCGGGTGCAAAATAGACGAACAGAAAGAATGATATAAACCCTATAAAGGCACCAATTGTAAATGGTAAAATATAGCTAGTAGCTGCAGCGTGAAGCGTTTCCTCAGTTAGCTCCCACACTAATAATGCAATTGCTAATATATACCCTATACCTAATAACTTAAAGAAGCTAACCATATTCATCACCCTTGTTCAACCAAAATTGTACCCCATAATCCCATTACATATCCGTATTGTTCTCCGGTTAGAGTATTAGACATATTCATGAAATTATAATTATAGTAAACTGGAGTGATTAAACCATATAGATAAGCCGGCGCATTGGCTGTAAAAGTGAAAGTTATCGTCTTATCATATTGTATGGGAACTTGCTTTACTAATGTTATACTACCATTCCACCACACTGCGTAAATGCCTATGTAAACATTTCTCACTGGATAGGGGGTACCACTGGTGGAATAGTTGTACAGGAAGTTATGATCACTATTAGGAGTTGGAATATACATGTTTACGGTCACATTGGAGTTAGCTAGCACTACTGCTGTTGGACCGGGAACAGAATTATTAAATATTGCATATTGATCCGCAACAAGATCAACTGTTGGAGTCATTGTGGTATTATAAACTACAATAGGGGGATTATACGGATCGCCAACCAGAGTACTTGTTTGGGCCAAATGGGTTTGCGTAATGTACTTACTAACGTCAGTTTGGCTCATATATCCTTGATAGGGTAGTACTAATAATAATCCTTCTTGATAACTAAACCAAGGACCATTATACTCACCGTTTAGAAAGGCAAAAGCACCGCTAATATTAGGAACCACTACTGGTGCATACTGAACTAGACCAGGAACTATCTGAACATCATCGACGTGTGTAGCGTAATCTGGGTAGTAGAAATTAGCAGTAGCCATGTGTGGTGCAGCATACATAGTTAAGTTAATATATTGGCCGGGATGTGCTACCATTATGTTATAATAATACGGACTTCCTAGCTCGTTAGAAGTAATACTCCCTCCATTTTCTTTTATGGCGAAATAATACTGATAAGCATATAATGTACCTTGTATGACCTTTCCCTCATTAACGGCGGTGTTTGGAATTATAATCCCAGCTTGGACAGAGGACAAATCGCCTCCTACGGTATATACTGCAGGTGCAGTCGCACCTATTACTATTGCGAATAGTACAATTACATATATAACCCAATAAAGTTCAAATTTTTCTTTCCTATCCACTTTAATCACCTCAAATAGACTTCATACCTTTAAGAGAACCAATAGCTGAAAAAATAATTCCGATTGTAAGAATAGTAATCCAAATCCAAGTTTGTGGAGTGTAAGCATCACCTGCAAAAGCCAACGGAACAGCACTAACTACGATAAGTATTGCACCAACAATTGCTAATACTATAGTTGACGCTAGACCTTTTTTGCTAGTATTGTGAGTTTTTATAAACTTCAAAACTGGGCTAGTAAACGAGATTGAAGATGGCCATTCTAAACTCATTGCTACTGCACCAGCAACTTGAGGCAATGATAGTCCCTCTAGCCTTACTAGTCTCCCTTTAACTAAAGTTAATACTAGATTTAAGAACCATACTAAAGTAGCTAAATCGGCTATAATTGCACCAACAGTTGCTATTACTTCAGCATCAATTAGCCCAGGTACTCTAGGATAAATCTCAGCCCTCCTAACTACGCCGTAGAATCCTATTAGTTCAAATCCCACGATTAGAAATGTAGTGCCTATCATATAACCAATATAATGTAACCATGCCATTCCCTTAGAGAACCATATCCTTCCACTCATCATAGTTATCATAATGTATAATACTGCCCATGCCGCAGGCACTATGGAGAATAGTATCATTGCATGAAAGTGTCCAACAACCCAATCCGTGTTATGAACTATTGCGTCAAAGCTTATAGTTGCGTTAGATATACCAGTAACACCAGCTGCTATTGCCCCAGCGAATGAGGTAACAGTCCAGGCGGTTATAATATTCCACTTTACATCAGCTCCCTTTGCGGTTGCCCACAAGTTAAAGAATGTCATCATGGAAGGTATTACTACGGAATATGTTAGAACTTCTTGGAGTAACTTTAATGCTATGGGAAGATTGACCATGTATAAGTGATGGATAGGAACATTGTTAGAGAATATTAAGTATAATAGTGCAGATATTCTTCCCATTCTGTCACTATATAATGGTTTGTTAGCTAACATTGGTATTAGTAGATATAATGCACCTACTGCAGGGACCCAAGCCATGTAAACTATCGCATGGCCAAATATCCAGAACGCTATCTGATTTGCTATTGGATCTAATCCTACTATGTGATAGAACGCTAAAACATCCCATACATCAGCAGCTGTAACACCGGAATACCCTATCATGAACATTAAGGTGACCATTAAGAAGTAAACAAGAGGAACTGGAAGTTTTTCTTTCATATTTTTACTAGCTAAGTAGTAATGATATACTATCCAGAAACCACCAATATAAGTGAAAGCATCCAGTAATATCCAGCCCCAGAAAAATAATGGGCTGACAACATATTGAGAATAACCCGGTATTCCTAGTGGTGAGAGATAATACCATATTGTAGCGGAGAAGTAGTTATCAAAACCCGCTGCTGGTATAATTAAAATTGGTCCCTCCATAAACATCATTGAAATATTAACTGCAATAAAGCCGAGATTAAGCATCCACTTGGCTCTAGGTTCTATGTTTAGAAGCTTTATTGTAAAATATATAAATATTGCGTAAATAACTTGTTGAGCAAAACCGAATAAGTCCCTTTCAGCATGTAATGTTATACCAGCGAAATATTCTTGAGGAGTTAAAGGTAAGACAGCCGAAAGTCCCCACGAAGCCTCAACTAATCTAACCATTAATGAATCAATAACACCTAATAAGCCCCATATTACACCTAAAACTAACATTCCCATAACAATTCTTGTAGTCCAATCTTTGTCAAGTTGGAAAATATCTACAATAACATCTTTTAATCCCATATCACTCAACTCTAACTATTAAAAGCTTCTTGTTAACTTAAATATTTTTCTTATAAACTCTTTATAGGGTTATTTTAACAAGGTTTGTAACTCTTTCAGTTTATTAGGTTTATTTAGTTTAGTCTATATTATATGAAAAAAGAGGCAACTTACGCTAATACCTTAAAGATAAATGTTAATCTCTTAAAATGATATGGCCAGAAATCTTCTCCTTTAACATGAGAAAGAAATCGGATAAATAGAAAGATAGGGACTGCTTCTCGAAGTTATAAGGTAGGAATTAATGGTCCTTAAGGAGAGAAGTTATTTTACAATGTAGGTGGTAAGTAAAAAGAGCTTGTCCTCACTTAGGTTTTTAATATTATTTATAATATAATAATATAATAATTTTTGATATAACCCTTTGATTTAGGTTTCACCAAGTTACGAGAAAACGCAAATGATTCTGTAAAAGTTTTTTCATTAAAAACATTGAAAAGGAAGGATTATTCAAAAATTTATCTGGAAATAATAACTTTCCCCTCTCCAATCTCTAGGTAAGAACCAGTCAATACACATGAAGTGATGTTTAGAAAATGCACGTGAGAGTGTCCGGAATGTAAAAAATTGAATTTTTATTGACAAGAATAAATTGATTTTTAGCATTATCTTGGATTAAATTGGAGTAACACTTAAGTTATGGGAGTAGAGGGTAGTACCATGGCAAGAACATTAAGACACATACCAAACTTGATGTACTACCCTCTTCCCCCAATAGAGGATATGCCGTGGAGGGAAAAATGGTTAACGGAGATCAAGCCCGTGCTGGACGCCATGGATTTGGAGAGGGTTCTGGGCGAGGGCGCGCTGGTTTACCTGAAGTTGTTAATCGTCATGGTGCTCTACTCCTGCTCCTATAGGGACGCGGTGAAAATGGTCAACGTGAACGTGGTCGTGGCCTGGTTCGTGGGGAGGAAGGTGGGGAAGAGCACTACTGTTTCCAGAAATTTGTTATACTTTATAATTCATTAATAAGTTTCTTATAAATAGTGATAACAAGGAATCAATTAATCAAGTTGATAAGCTTTATGTATTCATTAAGGCCAATACAATGGAATTATTTTCAATAATATTTTATAAAATAATACTAGACTATAGACTTACTGGAAGTAGTAACGCTGCACGACTTCGTGGGCAGGTTGTACGGGGTGAGGAAGAAGTTGTTGGAGATTTCCTTCAAGCTTGAGGAGAAGTGCCTACCCAGTTACCTCCCTGCGAGCGCGCATCTCGTGGACTTCATGGCGTGGCTAGTGGACTCCTTCCTACTGGACTTACCTCCTGGGAAGAGGAGCGTGGAGACCTTTCGGGAGAAGGCGGAGCTGGAGAGGAGGGAAGGTAACTTGGAGAGGGCCGGGAAGCTGCTCTCCCTGGGGAGAACCAAGAGGAGGTTCGAGGGAAGGTGGACCAAGAAGAGAGGGGTCTCGCACTACGGGCTTAAGGCCGTGGCCGTGATCTCCGTCTCCCTCTTCATGAGGTCCATCACGGTGAAGCCAGCCAACTTCTCGGACAAGAGGTTCAAGTCACCGCTCAAGGGGATTAAGATCGCGGACAGGGGATTCTCTCCCTCCCCGACACAGCTCATAGCGCGGGAGAAGCCCTTCACTACCCTGAGGGCCCACGTGGAGTTCTTCGGCACCTACCTGAACGCGTTCTGGAGGCCCTACGGGACCACGACCTGGAGGAACGACGTCTTCCTTCACGTCCTGGGAGTGATCTACAACATCAAGATATTCCTCGCGATCCAACGGAGGACTCCTCCAGAACGTAGAGCCGTTCAGCTCTGAGACGCACCTCCTCGCGATCAGACAACGCTATGCGCGATAGGTAAATCCTCTCGTCTTGATATTTTTCCATTATAAAGTTTTTCTCGGTGATCCAGGTCCTACCCTTCTGGCAATATTAATATTTATCATTCTGTTTATCTATTCGTTCAGATAATTACATTCCGGACACTCTCACGTCTTGCGTTTTTCGCCACATATTCGGGATTTACATTTAACGATGTGTTAAATATGATTACAAACAGAGTAGATAACTTTCGTGGACTTAAGGAAACTATTATACTTCGTCAGACTTTAAAGGGCAAGAAAACTTCACTCAGTATTGACGTCCAAGGTTCACCGCACCTCTTCACACTATACGTAAGGTCATTTACTCTCTTGGATATGGAGCGTAGGAACCTCGTTGCATCCCACATTAAGGTCTCGAAGTCCGTGTAAATCTTCGAGTAGAGCCTTTTCTTGAGGACTGCCCACGGCCCCTCCGCCGGACTCTTATCCGGAGAGTAAGGCGGCAGATAAACAAACTCCACCCCATTTTCCTCAAGGAATTCCCTCACTTCATTACCGTGTATTCTAGCATTATCCATCACTATCACGGTCTTCTCGTCCTTTATTACCTTCCTCAAGTAGAGTATAATATCTTTTGAGTTCAGCGAGGGCTTCTTGTATGTCGAATAGGAGAAAGTTATTCCCTCTTTACTAATCGTTATCCCGCCTACTACTGCAAACCTCTTCCTCTTAGGGTTGACCTTTATCCCTCCTCCGACCTTCATCCAGCCTTTACCCTTGTTTATGTAGGACACGTACGACTCATCGAAGATGTGTACCTTGTACCCTTCTCTTATTTTTTTAAAAGCTTCTCCCCTTGTTCCTTCACCCACCTTTCTACAGCGTTATCGTCTCTAACGTAAGTTCTCTTTCCTTTCTTGTACTTGAAGCCTAATTTCTTGAGGACTGGGCTTAAACTCCTCGGGTTGTACTTTATCCCAAATTCCTTGTCAAGTATATACGCTATGAGCTTCAAGGTCCAGAAATCGTAGTTCAAGCCGAAATCTCTTGGGCTCTTTTCTAAGATTCGGACGAGCTTTTCCTCGTCCTTCAGTTTCGTGGGTCCCTTCCTCGGCTTAGCGCTCAGGTCACCTTTCCTCAACCACTTGTACACGGTAAAGATGGAGACGTCATACTTCTTGGCAACGTCCTTTATACTCATCCCGTTCCTCACATCTTTTACAGCGTTAATCCTCCTCTCTTCCTCTTGTTTCTTGTTGAGCCTTATACCGTGCATTCTGGATTTCGGCATAACAATTTAGTATTACTCATGAAATATAAATCTTGCTCTTTAAAGTCTGACGAAGTATAACTATGTCTATGATCGTTGAAAATATTATAAGCCAAGATACTATTTATTTTCTATGCAAGATGAAAGTGAAAGAGAATATGTTTTAAAAAGACTTAAGGAGGCAGTAGATATTTTTGTATCTAATGAAAGGGCTTATCTACTTATTCCAGAAGTTAGAACTAATATTGGATATGCAGTATCTAATGCAGCCGATGCTAATGATGTTGCAGCAATTCCAGGCAGGTTAACTACAGCATTTAAAAAAGTAATATACTGTATGCTGCCAGCGTTTGGAGCATCTGATCATGTGGCAAGGGTGATTTTAACTGTAATGAAGCATGATAGAAATATAAGAAGTGCAATAAACTTAAAGTATTATAGAGAAGTTATTGAGAAATTACCGTCTCAAGATCTTTGTATATTCGATAGGTCTTCGGAGCCTAAAGAGGTAAAATATAGGGAGCATAGTACTATGAACTTTATGGTTGATTCGTGTATTCGTAAGTTGTCTAAGGTTCCTAATTATATTGTGGATTTAGGTGATTATGGTAAAGAGCCTTCACTCTTCATTCTAGATCGAGATCCAGTCACTGTTGTAAATAAATCTCTAGAATTACTCAAATATATTTCACAAGACATTCTTTAATTGGTTTCTACAATTCCTTAAGTATTCTATGATCTTTTGTATATTATTTTCATCTATTTTTGATCTATTATCATATAAGTAAAATGCGATTTGTAATAATTCTTGTAATATTTGTCTTGAGAATTTCGTATTATCACCTAGAAGTTTAAGTGATTTATTCTTGATTTCCTGCAGCTCATTTTTCCCCTTCTCTGTTATAATGTAAATTTTCTTATTATTTTCGACTTTCACTTCTACTAAGTTTTTTTCTACAAGGCTTTTTAGAACTGGGTATACTGACCCTGTGCTAGGTCTATAAGAACCTTCGAATTTCTTCTCTATAGTCTTGATGATTTCATACGTTCTCATTGGCCTCTCATTTAAGGACTCTAATACCAAGTATTTTAGGGCGCCCTTCTTAAGCCTTTGAAAGCTAAACTTTGAGATCACATGTAAAATATTACAACAAAAAATTAATAATTAATTCTGTTAGGAGTTTGGGCTTCATAGGATTTCATGATTGTTAACATTAATCCTCTGTTCTTAGGCTTTACCGAAGTTACGGACAAACCTATATAGAACACCCGCACATCTTTAGCATTTTTCACCGCTAGCTCGTCGGGATATTTACCCCATTTGCTAGTACTTTACTGTAAAAAATTATCATGAAAATGTATAAACTTTACGGTTTATCTTAAACAGCTTACACAGCAAAGTAAGGATAGTAGACATCCTCTGGGACTATTATTATAAATGGTAAATTATAGTTGATTTGTAAGTTAATAGTTTTGAAGTATTGATATGTAGCAGTCTCAGTGTATTGTACATAGTCACCTGGGATTATCGTATATTTATAATTAGCGTTTACTACCGGATAACCTAATGGTAAATATCCTTGATTACTGCCATTAATTAATGTTCCAGACACGTCGTCTATAATCACGGTAAGTGGAGGCCCTCCGTTTAATCCCACATAATTGTGTGTAACTGAGTATTTTTCGGCTAAAGAGTACGCAATATAAGAATAGTCTGGATATATAAACCCTCCACTATCTCTTAGAGCTACAGTTACTTGTGAATTAGGTGTAATGGAGATAAGTAGGTTAACGCTATTGGATTTTTTTATTTGAGGATTTATGAAATACCAGAAGTAAGTATAATTCATGACATTAGGTATCGGGGTACCGTTAGAATTATAGTCTAAGTTGCCACCACTTATCATCATTTCAACATTTACTAAACTCTCTTCAGTTATATTTGTGCTATTCAGATATCCATTACCTCCTTGTAATGGTAGTATAAGAGCTGAGGGTGGAACTACACCAGACTCATTAAATGCGGTATACGAAGCGTTTATCATTACTCCAGAATATAATGTATAGTTGTTATAGCCTGGAATTGGTATATCAGTTATTGATGTACCAGTGGGAAAGCTCCATATACCAAACTCAACAGAGCCGTAGTCTATTTTAGATGCCATAAGATAGCCTATAAACTTATAGCTTAGCAGTTGTATTTCACCATTTCGAGTTTTTATTGTATAATTATTTTGTTTCATGAAGTATATCATATTATATGTCACGTAACTTAGAGTTACATAATATCTGGCACCATCTATCCACGTGGAATATTCAAACGTTGCGTTATAAACTGGTACTATGTAATCCGCTTGGTATGACACACTAAACTCTAAGGGCAGATAATAGGAGAATTGGGGTGAGTTCGTAGTATACCATATTCCGGGTGTAGCCCCAGCTGCTACACCTACAAAAACACGATTATTATAAGGGATTGCTATATCAAAGTATTGCAATCCAGAGGACAAATTTGCTATAATTGGAATTGAACCATTTTCTGGAATAAGTATTAGTGAATTTTGAATTCCATAAGGTGTATATGAAGCTGGACTTTCTGATAATAGGTTCCAATTTGCAGGATCTAGATTTTTACCATATATAGGTGGGGTAGCTAGATAGCTTAAGTTAATTTTCCCTTGATTTATTGTGTAACTGTATGGTTCATATAATCTAATCCCTCCTAGTGCTGTAGTATTAGGACTTACTAGTCTATCATTTGCAGAGATGTTATACCAATTTCCATCATTAAGTACTATTACGCTCCAAGGATTATTATCGAAATTTATATATACTCCGTTCTGTGTTAGTGGAATGTTTGTGTGAATTATTTTCCCATTAGGATATATTATATATGTTATTGCCATGTGAGATGAGCTGGTTGAGATTATCATTGGTCCTTGGTAAGTGGGAATTACAGATATAGGTGCGTTTTGAAGTTCTTCATATATTTGTGAGTATGCTATGTTAGACATTTTAGCGTTTAATGAAGTTAAGTAAAGAATTAATCCCACAGAGGATACTACTATTTGTATTAATATAATTGCACCTAGGATTGATGATATTCCCTTTTTCATGTTAAAAATTCACGTTTAAGAGAAGAGAGTCTATGTTGAAACTATCGATCGTTGACTTAGTATGATTTTTTATCTTATCTCTTTCATGGTATATTAGATCTTTTAGCATCGTAGACATAATTATTACTATATAGCTTTTTTATTAACTATGATAAACTGTGCATTCCTAAGTAATAATTTAACTCTACTAATATAAAATTTTCACATATTCTAGATCCTCTAGTCACCGTTCATTGTTACTAATTTCATAGAGAAGCAATTCTATAGGGTGACTACGTGATATTATATTTAGCAAATTTTCCGATTACTATTTAACGCTAGTACTGGTAGTATTCCCTAAAATGGAAAGTGGTATAATTAGATTTAGTATTATAAGGTATTACTCATGGTAACCTCAAAATTTTGGCCTCCTCAATGCCTAAACGCTATCTATGCATATATTTTTGTAACTCAACGCGGTTTTAAAGTCCGCTAACTCCTCGCTCTATACTCGTCTTTCTTCAGTCAAGAGTGACACTCTCTAGACTTAAAATCTCCCTTTTATATAATCCTATTTTTATATAATCCTAATTTTTTGAGATTTACTATAAAATCTAAGTTATTGGTGAATACTCCTGATATCTTTAAGTTTTCCAATTTACTATATATATCTAAATTATCGATATTATCTATATAAACTTTACCTTTGTAGAATCTCAGATCTCTAATATTTTTTGGTATAAACTCTAGTACAAAATAATCATATATCAAAATATTCATATAAGGCTTATTAACTCTATACGCAATTTTGAGATTTCTACTTTTTAGTGTATTAATTAATTCTAAACTATCTGTGATTACAACGGTACGTTCATTATTAATATTTATATCAGATATATATTGATCTGGTATAAATGTTAATATATTATTTAAAGGTCTACTGTACACAACACAATTGTAATTTAATTGTAGAGCCCTTGTAGCTTCTTCATCGTTTCTAGCCTTTACACATATGTCCATTCTAATCACCTTAACAGTTACAGATAAATATAATCTCTAGCATTTAAACCTGATTAGTAATACTTCCTAGAAATATTACCAGATATTACTCTTTAAATCTCTCTTTTGCAATTTTTTCTGCAATGGTAAATAGTGTAGGGTACATTTCTTTCAATCCCTTTTCTAACGCTTCCTTGGCTGTTCTACTCATTTTAAATCCCGGAACTGTATGATAGAGGTATTGAAGAACTAAAAATGCGGGATAACTCCATACACCTATTTTTGGATCTTTCTCAATATACTTCAACATATCGTTCTTAATTTTTTCCTCTTCATTTGTAATTTCCTCTTTTTTTGCATTCTCGTTATTATTAATGATTTTCTCTTCGTCCTCACTTTTTCTTTTCTTCTTCAATAGGAAATCTAATTCACTCATTCACTAATCACCTTTGCTAATTGCTGATAATAGTTAGCTAGCTTAGGTTTCTTTATTCTAACTTCCTCATATCTTAACGCTGGAACTCCTAGTCTAGAAGCTTCAATGAATAATCTAGAGGGTGGTATTGTAATTTCTGTGAATTTTACTGATGATAGATTATCTAGCTTAACTACCTTTTTTGAAAAATTTGTAAAAGAATAAGCGTTCTTCCCTATACTCTTTAATCTAGAGTCGAGATTCTTTATTGCCTCTAGTGCTAAGGGTTGTGGTGTTACCGGTGAAACTATTCTGTCAGCAACCAACATTGCTGATATTGCTAACGTACCCAGATTTGGTGGAGTATCTATAACGAGGAAATCGAACTGTTTCCCTATTTCCTTAATTTTGTTACTAATTTCTTCTACATCTCCATTCAATTCTAACTTTAACAGTCCAATGTGTGCTGGAAACACTTCCACATTAAAGATATTTACACTTTTTTCGCCTAATGGGAGCTCTTTAAGTTCTCTTTTCATTCCATAAGATATGGTCGCTCCTCCTTCCGGGTCCAAATCGAGCAATCCTGTCTTCTTTTCCTTGCTTAAATAGTAAGATAAATTTACTGAAGTCGTTGTTTTGCCTACTCCTCCTTTCTGATTTATTACTGTGACTATCATGTCTAGACTCTTCTATCTATAACGTTTAATAAGGAATTCTACATGATAATACTGACGAGTCCACCATATTATAATGATAATATTTATATGCTAGATTTTTAAAAAGTATAAGTATGTTTGAGAAGCTCTATAGTGCAATAATTTATTCTGATGAATTTAAAAAAATACTATTGGGAAGAGGTGTAGATGACTTAGAGATAGCTTCAGCCTACATAGCGTTCCTTTATGAGGATCTTCCAATAATTGGTAAGAATTTATGTGCGGCATTCTTAAGGATGGGATTAGATGCTGTTTATAACGTAATGCCTTCTGGTAAAGTCTATTCACCTAGGCATAAATTATATCCAATTTCGAGATACGGAATTGATGGAGTTTGTATTAATTGTGATGGAGGTAAAATAATTTTAAGAATTAGTAACAAAGGTTATGATCCAGAAGACTTACTAGAGTCTAAGGGTCTAGAGAGTAGAATATTCGTAAGTAAAAATTTTAAGAAAAAAAGTATGGAAATCATAGAGAAAATTTGGGACGTTAATAAGATAAGATTAATTGCTAGAAAAGAAATTCTGGAAAGAATCAGTGCCGGTGGTATTCTTCACATGATCCGATAAGGGCGCGCTCATCATCATTTTTTTTAACTAAGTATTGTAGAAAGGTCTAGGTTTTCGAAAATTACCTTTTCTCAAAGATTTTAACGTTTTCTGAGTCTCGTTAAGTATTTTAGGTTATAGAAAGTAGTATTGATGATGGATTCACTTAAACTTCTATCAAAATACGATAATCTTACAAAAATTTTAGAATTAACGAAAGAATATGCAAGCAAGTTAAGTTTAGTTTTTGCTATTCATGCATATTTTGAAAATGAGATAATTTCTAACGTAGTGAAGAGTCTGGAGTCTAAAGTCAAGAATATATACGAAGATTACAAATTTGATAGAACCCTATTTGTAAAGAATGCGTCAAAAACTTTAGGCATTAAGGAAGACGATTTCGCATATTATCCATATTATGCAATTCCAATTAGTAAAGAGACGAAGGTTAAATTTATCGATAATTCTACTATACCTCCTAAGGCTTTAATAATGAAGGGAGTCGTAAGGTTTACTTTTATGGCATATAGGAGTTTTCAAGAGTTAGAGGATCATGTAGCCTCAAGAGAAGAGGAAGATATTGTTATAGAATTCGAAAACGGTAAAATTAAGTCGCATAACAGGAAAAGGAATATATTTACTGATGCAAATGTCGTTAGTAAAATAATATCATCTAATAAGGAGGTTTTATTAAATTTAACATTACCAAGTAGTTATTATCTAATTCCTTCTCTAGTTTCTATGAATGTTTTGCCTTATGAAAATGAAGTTTTGGTAATTAGGGAAGGGGAAAGTCTTGATTTTAGGATAATTAACGGAAAGGTTTCTGGTGATAGGGTAGTTATGGGGGATACTTTGCATCCTAGATTTAAGCTTGAACTATATTACGATTATAAGTTCAAAAGGATTTTAAAGGAGGAAATAGCGGAAGGTCTAGCTTATAAAATTCCCTTATAATTCCTTAACTGTAAATTTGACGTACTCTTTTAATCTATCTCCTCGTAGATACATGTATTTTAACGGGTCTATATCAACTATCATATAACTTTCTTCACTTCCTAATTCTCCTACTACTTTAGGTATAACAATACCATCTTGTCTCTGTTCCGGAACGATAGCCACACTTCTTCCAGGGAAATCTGGTGGATTGTATACGTTTGCGTTTACTATTCCTATCCTATTTTCCAAGACTCTTATCCTAAGGAATTCATTCCAAATATCTAAACCATTGCTTCTTATTTTTGAGGGTACCAATATTATCTCGGCTCCTTTAGAAAATAATTCTCTGACCACTTCAGGGAAGTCTATATCATAGCATATTGAGATTCCGAACCTTATTCCTCTATAGGTAAAGAGGACTGCTTCATTACCTGGAATGAGTCTCACTCTTTCTTCATTAAATAGGTGAATTTTCTTCGCTATTCCTTTTAGGTTTCCACTATCATCAATTATTGGAGTGATTACTGATACTCCATCTTCAAATGCTCCAGGTAAGATATAAGCGGTGTATCTTTTAGCTAATTTCTGAAATTCAAGCAGTGGTACATCATCTATATTTCTTGTCCATTTTTCTGGTAATAGTACTAGCTCTGCTCCCTCCTTTAATGCTTTTTCAGCTAGTAAAATTGCTGACTTAACTTCTAAAGGTTGCACTACTCCAATTTTCAAGCCTCTTCTGCCTTAATCCCTTTTTTGTTACTCTCTTCTATTTTTCTTAGTTTTCTTAATATTCTTTCCTCTATTTTTTCTACAGCATTCTTTAACGCAACTACGGGTTCCCAATCTGTATCCCTAGCTACATAATCACCTATTTTAGTAGTTACCCTTACCATTGCAGTATATAGTTTTTTATTTCCCGTACTACTCCTCATTTCTTCCTTAAACGATACCTTAAAGTTTATAACTTCGGTTAACCTTTCTATTTTACTTAAATATCTTTCAAGTATGTCATCTATGTTTGCCTTAAACTCTAAGTTGGATTTTAGCTCTTGAGGTATTTTAGCTTCAATGGGTATTGATAGTTGCATTTTTTCAGCTACTGCCTTAATAATATCTAATCCGCTTATTACACCGCTTAATCTATCGCCTTCCATAACGGGCATTCCAGAGATTCTAAATTTAAGTAGTTTCTCTACTACATCCGTCAGTGAGTCTTTTCCATTTGCCGTTATAACCGGGTACTTCATAATTTCTTTAACTGGCATCGCCATAACCCTTTCTTCATCTTTCATTATCGACTCTCTTTTCCTTCCACTTACACTGTACAAAGCATCAACTATGTCTCTTGCACTTATGATTCCAGTTAGTCTATACTCTTTAGTTGCTGGCAGTCTGCTTATATTATCTCTTATCATTAACCATCTTGCCCTGGCTATAGAATCGTTTTCGTCTATTGATGTAGCTGGAGAGGTCATGTATTCTCTTGCAGTCCTATTTTCTGGGATTTCGTTTGCTTTCAGCAAATACGAGAGTAATGACTCCCTTGTTACTAAACCAATAAATTCCCGCTTCTCATTTATGACTGGTATTACTCTAGCCTTAGTAGTATAGAATTTTGCAATTAATCTATTAATATCCTCATCAATTTGTACAGTAACACTGGGACTCATAATGTTTATCGCTTTAGTCTCTAGACTCACCCTTCTAGAAAGAAGATCTTTATAAGAGATCAAACCTATTAATTTCCTATCCTTGATAACGGGTACAGTCCACATCTTGTTTTCTTTCATCTTAGAAATAATATCGCTCAATTTATCCATACTATGCGCAACATAACTCGGCTTTGTGATGAGTGTGTTATCTATCATACTAGATAAGTATTTTAAATTGAAAAATAAAAAAGTAGTGATATACTTTGCACAAAACGGCTTTTATATGGACAGACGAATATTATAACTATTCGTTCCCAGACTATCATCCATTTAAATCCCTGAGAGAAAGCATGACTAAAAGGCTCCTAGAAGAAAGAGGTGCATTTCATTTCATCACACTAGTTGAACCCAAGTCGATTCCAGAAGAGGCTCTTCAGCTGGTACACTCCAAAGAATATATAGAATTTGTAAAATATAAAAGTAAGGAGGGTCAAGGCTATTTGGATGACGGAGATACTCCAGCGTTTAAGGGTATATATGAGGCGGCATTAATCAGAGTAAGTGGTAGTGTAAAGGCATTAGAGTTAATAAAAAGTGGAGAATTTAACCACACTATCAATATTGGTGGAGGTTTTCATCATGCAAAGAGGAATAGAGCAGCTGGTTTTTGCGTTTTTAACGATGTGGCTCTAATATCTAAATTAGGGGAGAGTTTCTTTTCAAGAATAGCCATAGTTGATATAGATGGTCATCACGCTGATGGTACACAAGAGCTATTAATTGATGATAATAATATTTTGAAAATTTCTTTACACATGTTTCATCCTAATTTCTTCCCGGGTACCGGGGATGTGAACGAGATCGGGCTAGGGAAAGGGGAAGGGTATACTATCAATATCCCTCTTCCACCTGGTACTGGAGATGATGGTTATCTCTTAGCCTTCGACGAAATAGTAGTCCCCGCTATAGAAAGATATAAGCCAGAACTAATTATTCTTGTAGCAGGTGGTGATTCTCATTTTAACGACCCTTTAGTTGAGTTAAAATTATCTACCCATGGCTATTTAGATGTGGTAACCAAGATCCATCGCCTAGTTCACGAATATTCTAATGGTAGGCTCATAATGTTAGGTGGGGGTGGATATAATTACGATGCGACTGCCAGAATTTGGACAATTTCAATAGCCGAGATAGCTGGAATATACGACTTAGAATATGAAACTCTTCATGACTCCTTCTCAACTAAATCGTCGCAGTTTGTTATGGAGAAAATAAGAAACACTATAAGTCTAATAAAGAAGATACATTCACTTAACTAATATTATTGAAGATGCCTTTCTAACTTTTTCTAACGCCTCTTCTACACTATTTCCAGTTGCCAATACTACACCCATTCTTCTCTTCTCGTATGTAACAGGTTTTCCGAACAACCTAACTTGTACGCCCGGAATCTCCATTGCCTTCTCTATGTTTAGAAATTTAGGTCCCCAAACATTTTCTGTTTGTGCTAAAATCACATGAGAGGCCGCTGGGGAAACTAACTTAACTTCTGGAGTCGGCAAGCCTATTGCACTTCTAACATGAATTTGGAATTCATTTATATCGCTACTAGCTAATGTAACTAATCCAGTATCATGGGGTCTGGGCGCTACTTCGCTAAAGAGAATTCTATTTCCACTAACTATTATTTCAACACCATATATTCCTAGACCTCCTAGTTCTTCTGCAACCTTTTGTGCGATTCCCCTAGCAGTCTCTTTCACTCCTTGGCTTACATTAGAAGGATGCCATGACTCAACATAATAATAGCTTGGTCTCTTATGTTCTATTGGTTCAATGGTCTTAGTTATTATGCTATCAGAATTCGAATGATATCTATACGTTAATACTGTTAGCTCAGTATCTATTTTTACGAACTCTTCTACAATGACTCTTCTACTCTTACCTCTAGCGTGAGATATAGACTCTCTATAAGCTTCCTCTACATTCTCGATTTTATTGACTAATACATGGCCATGCCCACTAGAGCTCATCTCCGGTTTAATCAGACAAGGAAAACCAATATCCTTACAAGCTCGTTTTACCTCTTCTTCATTTTCGGCAAATGCGTATTTCGTAGTTGGAAGTTTAAGTTTTTCTGCAGCAAATCTTCTTAATTCAATTCTATTCATGCAAGCTTTTACTGCATTTGCATTAGGAACCACTCTAAAGCCGTTGCTTTCAAGTTCAATTAATGCGTCTGTATTAATTGCCTCTATTTCAGCTATAATCGCATCTGGTCTTTCCCTTTTCACTACTGCCTTAATAGCGTTTGGATTCATCATATCTACTACATACTTTCTGTGAGCAACGTGCATGGCAGGAGCTAGATCGTATCTATCTAAAGCAACAACTTCTAATCCCATTCTTTGTGCCTCAATAGCCATTTCCTTTCCTAACTCTCCACTTCCAAGTAGAAGGATTTTCTTCGAACCTTCAAATAAGGGAGTGCCAATTTCCATATGGCAATTACTTAACTCTAGATAATAAATCTTCAAGAAGAGAGTAGAATCTAGACTGATCCTTTGTGGTGTTAAATATACAAATCCAACCTTTAGGTACTCTACACTCTCCAGTAAATGGAAATACTGCCATACCGTACTTGAAATATTTAGAGTACTCTAGAGTCTGTAGGTAATCATTTTTGTGAATTTTGGCCTCAATTACGAGCTTGTCTTCTACTATAAAGTCGGGCCTATTATGCCATCTAGTATGAGTGAATTTACGAAGCGAAGGATAAATTTCAAATTGTCTTTTTACCTTATAGTCCTTTGCTAGCAAGAGATTATAAATGAAAACTTCAAATAGTTCGCCCATAAGTTTGTTTATTGCAAGTGTTCTATTTCTTAATGTAGGGTGAGCCAAAAGAACATCCTCATCTACATCTACGTTAACTAACTTCGCCAAATACCTAAGTTTTTCTAAGAGGAGGTATTCATTCCCTAGATACTTAAATCTAGCGCCTTCTATCTTATTACCGTTTTTATCAGTTATTGAGATAAAATTTCCTTCCACGAATACTGTAACATCACCATTTTCATTTGGAACCAAATATCCGTCCTTTAATGAGTATTTGTATAATTGCATAATTTGATTATTGTGGATTAATTTTTAAAGGATTCATTGAGAATTATGGTGGATGTTAATAACTATTAGCGATATCGCTTGGGGAATAGCGCTAAGTATATGGGTGGCGATTGTTGTTCTGTACATTTCTAAGTTAATCTCAAAAAAATTCGGAGCATATGTAACTAGAAAGGCAATACACATGTTAGGAGGGGGGATTGTAGCAGTACTATCTCCATTTGTTTTTAACTCTCCCTTAGTTCCAATAATTACATCTTATCTCATTATGGCGTATTTGATAACCATAAGAGTGCTAAGGAAAGAGATGAGTTGGTTTATGGATAAGGAAAATTTAGGGGAAGTGTTCTTCGCGTTCTCCTTTGGGACTGTTTTATTAGTAATGTTTATTTTAGATCCCAATTATTGGACTAGCACTGATCTAATTTACGTTGCTGTTCTTCCCTTAATCTTCATGTCTTTTGGTGATGGCATAACCGGAATAATAAGAAATTTTGTGTATAAGAGGAGAGTTAAAGGACTTTGGGGATCAATGGGAATGTTAATATTCTGCGCTACAGTAGGCTACTTTGTATTAAATATACCTGGTTTAATAGCCGGAATCCTTGCTACCGTTGCTGAACTATTACCGTATATCGATGATAATATTTCTGTGCCGTTTTTATCGTTTCTATTTCTTTATCTATTTGTAAGAGTCCTTTAGCTGTTTATACTTTCTAATATCGATTACACTTATACTTAAGTTGCTAATATCTACAGATATTATACCATTAATTTTAGCTAATTTTACATCATTAAAAGTTACATCATTAATTTTATAAAATTTTCTAATTATTTCAATTACTCTCCTCAGTTTTGCTTTATCTTTTACGTCAGCTGTTAATTCCTCGGGGATAGGTGGCATATAAAAAGAGGGCACTGCAATATAGAACTTCGATGATAAACTACTATACCTCAGAATTTTTAGTGAAATTCTACTTAATAGATACTCTTCAGCATCTATGGCATCTGAATTGGGTATATAACCATATTCTACTTCTATTCCCATATCTTCATCACTAACGTAGAGATCAAGTAGTTTTCCTTTCTTCTCATACTCCACGAATACTCTATAGCCTAGACTCTTGAAGTAAGCAGATAATATTAATTGTAGACTGGAGTGGTTAATATTTGTGAATCCTAATTCATAAAAATCTATTAGTCTTTGTACTATATCATCTAGTTCTATATCTCCATACAATTCCTCTAGTCTTTTAGCTAATTTTTCTAGATCACTAATAAACATCAATTTGGATCTCATATAATATCTGCCTCAGTGAGGGGAATGGTCTTCACAACTCAGAAAACCGTCACTTCATCATTTTCGAAATAATTTTTTATTTTCCAGTTAAAAAGTCTACTAACTATGATATCATGGCTATTAGGATCACAACCTTCCCCTTGGTCATTTCTGGAAGATCTGTTCCAAGATTATAGAAACGTAGCGATATACGTTGACAATAATAACATTGTACAAATAGTTAAGGTAAGTGATATAGATGAATTTTACACACCATTTTCAGTACTTATACACGCAAAATATTTCAAGAATTACTCTCCGTATTACATAAAATTAGAGAAAATGGTGGCATTTCCAACTACGAATGAGAAAGTAGCCGATAGTTTGCTTATCAAAGAGGGATGGAGAGGAATTAAATATTATTATGGTGACGAATTTTTAGGAGCGTGGATACTATACGATTGCATAAAATGTAGAGATAAGCAGAGGTCTCATTTAGAAATTAGCAAGCTATCCATAAGTGAGGATGAAACGATAAAAGCTCATTTAAGAATCTATAACTCATGAGGTTCTTGCCCTATTTCGAAATTGCCATCATACCCATTAAGCCTTTCTAGTCTATATTCCGTAAAATAAGTATCTTCTTTTTTAGATAAAATCTCCTCTACAAGGACATGAGCTAACCCTGGCCCTACCTCAGCTCCATAACCGTTAAATCCACCTATAAAATATACATTTTCAGCTATTTTTCCATATGCTGGTCTCATGTCTGGCGTGGCTTCACAAAAACTACCAGAAGTATATAACTCCTTGACTTCACCTAGCCTCCTGGAAATTCTAGCGGAAACTTCATTCTTATCTTCTATACAGATATTTTGCTGTAAAGGAGTAGTTTCTATAGCTTTTCCATCTCCCATAATAGCTAACGGAAATCCAAGCCCTATAACTGGTCTAGAATAGAAGTTATTAACGTAATCATATATTATATTAGATCCTACCTCTTTCTTTTTACTTAAAAATAGTGAAGCCCAACAATAGTAAGTCTTTACAGGGAGCTTAACGTTAATTAAATATTTACTCCACGCTCCAGCAGAGAGAATTATCAAATCGCTTTCATATAGTTTATTATTAATTTTAACAAATCCCTTACCCTTGTCGATGACAATATTGGACTGATATATAATCTTTTCTGTACTGTTTATTAAACTTCCGATGGACACTAATCCATCTCCGCCAATGGCCTCAATGGCCTGGTCATTTATCCAATTTACATATTTTACGTTAATATTAACTCCGGCAGAGATCCACGAGTCTATTATTGAAGAGTTGATTTTACCTAAAGTGTATGATTTAAAAGGGTAATAAGGGATGTTAAATTTTTTATAAAAATTTAAAGACAATTTAGCTAATTCAATATCTTTTCCCTTTAACAACAAAGAATGGATTAGACTTGGAAATGGTCTTTTTACTTTAGGATCAATTAATTGTACTTCAATTCCATTTTTCTTTAACAATCTATAAATCGAACTACCTACTATTCCTCCTCCGACTATAATGACCTTCAAATCGTAATGTTGATAAGTCATAGTTATTAAAAAGTTAACTAAGAGTATGATAGTTGAGGGTTATTTTCTAAAATATAGAGATGTAATATGGAGCATTAAAGGATGCTATCATCCAGATGGGTATGCTGTTGCAATACCTAGATTATTCAATGGGGTAAAGATCAAGAGGTTAAATGATGCGTTAGAAGTAGTAAGAACTAAATTTAGCAATTTATTAAAATATGTTGATGAGATAGGATTTAATGTACCTTTAGTTCCCCTAAACGAAAGTGAAATCTTAGATCCATTCAATGCTAAGATATTCAATAACAGAGTAAGAGAATTCCTGCGCTTTTTTAATGGAGATGTAGGAATTACTGGGAGCTATTTGTATTTAGGCAAGGGTAATGATATGGACTTCTTGAGCTTCAAACCAGAACATTATTACGTCTTAGAGGAGTTAAGAAAAAAGGGGATCACTAAACCGTTATCCACTGTCGAAGAGTCTGAAATAGAGACTCTAGACTATTCTTCATTTAAGATTTTAAAAAGTAAAAGGATTTTAGAAGGCATTTTTGAAGGGCGAGGATATACATTTAAAATTGTCCAATGTGAAAAATTTGGTCCAGTTAGGGAAGTAAAGGAATTTGAAGGATATGTGAGAATTTTAAAATCAATTAAACCATTTACTATTCCAGTAAAGTATCTTGTAACTGACAATCATGGCAACGAGTATATTTTAACTAGTTTTAGGACTAGATTTACAGAACTATTACCTAATATGGAAATTTTTATTAAAGGAAAGATTCTGGTGAGGGATGAATTTAACGATATGGATTTAGATATAGCTGAAATAGTAAAGTTAAAATCATTTTGAAGATTGAATAATCTTATGTCAGCTCATAAACAACATAGGCAACACGCTCCTACTAATATAAACTTTTACGTAATTACAATAAGTACTTCTAGATATGAGAAATTAGTGAGAAAGGAACCTTTAATAGATGAGTCCGGGGATATTATAAAACAGTTAATTATACAATCGAACTATAATATAATAGGTTACGAATTAGTGCCGGATGAGAAAGTAAAAATACTTAAAGCTTTTGCAAACGCCTTAGATAATTCCCAAACTGACGTAATTATATCAACAGGCGGTACTGGTTATACGCAGAGTGATGTCACAGTAGAGACTATAAGAAGAATATTCGATAGAGAAATCGAGGGTTTTTCCGATGTATTTAGACTGGTGAGCTATAATGATCCTGAAGTTAAATCCGCATCATATTTGACAAAAGCTACTGCTGGAATAATAAACGACAAGGTAATTTTCCTGTTGCCCGGTTCACCTGACGCTGTAAGATTAGCTATGAAGGAATTGATATTACCAGAAATTGGCCATCTGCTTTATATTGTTAGGAGAAAATAATTTTAGTTAACTTATCCATTAAGATCTCTTTAATATTTTTGGTTAAGTCCATACTATTTAGTTTGAAATACAGTAGAACTAAGTTCTCTATGTTCTCGCCTTTAATTATTCCATCTATTAGTGTAGAGTATACTTCATCTACTATTCTATCCTCAATATCCTTGTACCAACCTAAATCTTCCTCAATATCTTCTCCTAAATCTTTAGTACCGATCTCAAGCTTTTTGTAAAAATCGCTAATATAATTTTCATCTAAGTTTATTTCAACTAAATCTAACGGTGTTTTAATATTTAATTCCCTTGCAGTTAATGGGCATAGTGTAACTTTTTTATCAATTGTCCTATTAATATTATCCTTATTATTAAGGATATTAAGAAACACATTGGTGCAAGTAAAATTTGACTCGTTTAACTCACTCCCTAACAAGCATGGTATATGAAGGTTATCTTTATTCATTTTTAAGTCGTTCATTGCTAATAATTGTATATTGTATATATCTATTACAGTCCTTTTCTTTAGTTTCTGTAAATAGAAATATTCTTCAGGTGTTATGGTATAAATTTCTTTAAATTTTAACAATCCCTCTAAACTAAACTCATTCTTCACTATTTTCGAAAAGTCTTCTGCTAGGTAAAATATACCTACTCTCTTACCTTTTTTAATTAAGTATATAAGAGACTTAATTATTTGATCATTAAGTTCTTCTGATAAAGATGTTATTATCAGAACACTACTTAGATCGCTGTTAATACTTCTGAGTAGATTCTTAGGGGATATTTGATTAATTTTTGTAGCTTTTCTTAATTCATTAGTGATATCTAATCTTACAGGACAAACTTGTTCACATAAACCACACATGTGACAATTAGCCAGATCGTTCTCTTTCTCAAAATATGTGATTGAATAGAAACCAAGAGGAGTATGGAATACGTCATTAGTTTGTTTACCGTAAGGGCAAACACTAACACATTTACCGCATAGAATGCATCCATTGAATAAGCCTTCTCCCTCTATGGTAGAATACTCTAGAGTGTTTCTTATAGACTCTAGTCGCTTATTAGAGTAAATTGAATAAGCGATTTCATCCTTTCTAAATCGTATTACCGACAGCTGAGATTCTTTTGCAAGATTAATTATACTATCAATTGTGTTTAGAGGTGAGTAACCTAGATACCAATACTCATACTCTATCTTCTCAACAATAGGTGAACTTTCTTCGTTAAACTCGCTTAATAAACCCTGTAGCAGTACTTCTCTTGTTTTGGGATATGATACCAGTATATAACTCTCCTTATCTTTCTTTACTAGACTAACTTCCCTAAATACTGGTATTCTTGAAGTATACCAACTTTTTATAATAGAAATTAATTCGGATAAGTTTCCATATAACCTTTTATACACTATTTCCTTTTCCTCTTTTTTCAAATAGACATGTATTACAATTCCACCCTTATATCGTCCAGAGTAATATTTGCCATCCAAGTAGGCATCAACTTCAACTCTCCCATTTATCTTTCCAAATTCATTAAAGCCTGTAATTGGGTCATTAAAGAATACAGACCCTCCAATAGAAAAATCCGCATTAGACCAAAATTCTACTTTATATTTTTCCAGAACTTCACTCCATTTAGTACCAGCCTTTACTCGTAGCTTGTCACCTAAGTCATCTACACCCTTATAATCAATGAAATCAATTACATTCTCACCCTCTAATCCCCTAAAGTATTCATATCTAGGTACGGCATTTGGTAAGATAGATATACCTTCTGAGTATTTTATTACGTTCTTTACCTCAACATTGCCTACTTTTGTTGGCTTTAATATTCTGTAAAAGTTATTATGCAATTGGGTTTCCCTCTCTATCCTTGTTTACTCCTTTTATTGTACCCTTTATTAACCCGTCTATTAATCTTAACGATTTTTTCCTAGATAAATATTTATTATTATTACCACAATATGGACTGTATACACAATTAGGACAACCATCCTCACAATTGCAACTCTTAACTATATCTAATGCAACTTCGTAAGCTTGCTCCAATCTTTCAAATAATAATTTAGAAACTCCGCTTCCTCCTATGGAGGAGTCGTATATTACAACGTGTCCACTAGGATAGCTTATTCCTCCCAAGTCAGTTAACGACGCTCCTGCGGCAACTCTGGCTGCAGATATTAATACGTGCTCGGTTGCATGGTAGGTCTCCATATGATCTATGAGAGTGAAGTCATCTATTAATGGGTGGTATATTAGAAGCCCCTTCGTATTATATGTAAATGAAATAGGGTTTTCATAAAAGTACTCATTTTTCCCCCTTTTAGAATATACATCATAAGTTACATAACCTTCCACTCTCATGACTAATTTCATGTCCCCATATTCCACTTTTTCTCCGTATACTTCTCTCTCATCTTTTTTATTAAACTCCAATAGATCCATTGAATAAAGGGGTTTAGTGTAATACGATAACTCACTATTAACTTTTCTTACCTTTGCTATTAATCTGTCAATATCAAATTCCTCTATAATGTAAGTCTTCTTTGAAATCAAATATACTGCATTTGGATATAGGTCATGCAATGCCGCAGGCAGTTCTCTTTCGCCGATTTTCTTCTTATCTTCATATATTCTTACTATGGGGCCTACACTCCTAAGAGAGGTTGTGGCAACATATTTTTTAGTTTCTGGAGTAGCTAAGACATAACTACCTACAATTTTAGCTCTGCTTTCGGTAGCTAATATCTCATATGCTTTTTTCCAAAGAGGAGGTAAATTATTCAACTTTACTCTATATTTTTCAGCCAAATATGCTAAAGCATGAATTTTAATTACTTCTATGTTTGTAGGATCAAATGTTAATGCTTGTATTTTTCTGGTAAAGAACTCCTCTGGGTGCCTAAGATAGTAACTATCTATAGGATCATCTCCTAAGATTGTAAATACTAAACCAGCGTTATTCCTTCTCCCTGCTCTCCCAGCTCTCTGAACGTATTTAGTATAACTTGGTGGATTCTCTGCCATTATTACTGCATCAATGGTTCCTATGTCTATTCCTAGCTCTAAAGTAGGTGTGGCCACTACTCCATCCAATTCTCCATTTCTTAGCTTCTCCTCTACTTTTATCCTTTCTTCTGCAATTAAACCTGCTCTATGCACCTCTAGATTTACTCTAAATCTATCAGCTATCTTAGCTACTAACTCTGCCATCTGTTGAGAATCAGTAAACACTAGTACTTTTAGCCCATTTTTAACTAGAACTGCCGCCAAATAAGCAGCCAACGTCCACCTACTAGAATTACCACTATCAATAATGCTATGTATTGCGATTCCTTTTCTTCTTCTTATCCCCTCTATTATTTCCCCCTCAACCCCGAACAGCTCCTCAAACAAGTATTTTGTAGCGCCTACTGTGGCACTTGACGCTACTATATGAATATCGTTCTTAAATTCCTTGATTCTATCAGCTAGATTTCTTATATGAGCACCTAAAACGCCTTCATATACATGAACTTCATCAAATATAAAATGATCAGCAGTTCTTAACAAAAACCTGAATCTAGTACTTAAAGCTAGGCCTAAATGTATCATATCTGGATTAGTTATTAGTATGTGAGGAGGATTTCTATACAATCTTTCTCTCTCTTTTTCCGGTGTATCTCCATCGAAAATCCCAACATTCAATCCTAATTCTCTTGCTAATTTGTAAACTCTAGTAAGTTGATCCCTTGCTAGAGCTTTTGTAGGATAAACTAAAACACTTCTTTCGCCCTTTAATGCTAGGTCTAGAATTGGGATTAAAAATGCTTCAGTTTTACCGGTTCCAGTACCTGATATGATCATGACGTTTTCCTTATTTTTTATTTTTCGGTATGCATCATATTGATATTTATATAATCTCTCTATTCCATATTCTATAATAGATTTCTTTAGCTTATCATCAATATCTATTTCGTTTATGGATGGTCCATATTCCGGTTCCAGAAAAGTTTCTGTATGAACGTGAGCTATCTTAGCGTTAAACGTTTTTAGCTTGTCATTTACTTCACTTAGAATCTCCACAATTTTATTAACTATTTCATGTAGGTTAAAAGTATGGTGGATATCCTTAATAGTACAAAAGATGTAGAGACATTTCTATCTAAACAGAAAGACAAATGTAAATTAGGAGATATTGTTACGTTTGTGACAACAGAAGACACATTAGAAAGCATTCCCTTCATAGCGTCTAAATATGGATTCTCCATGGTCGATGGCGAAAATTTAGAAGAAGACCTAATTATGATAAAATTAGAGTTTAGACAGATTTTTAGGTAAGTTATAAAGGTATAAACAAGTGTGCAGTGTATCTGGAGTCCTCATATTAAACCCTAAAAATTTTGAGAAAGTTGAGCTGAAATTAGCTAGTATCCTCAAAAAGGCAGAAGATAGGGGTAGGGACAGTTTTGGTATTGTTGTAATTCAAAAGGATGGTACAGTAAAAGTAAGAAAATCCATAGGAAAGCCCTCAGAAAAAGAGGAATTACTATACGGCATTTTAGATGAAGACTCTAGGGTTGTCATAGCTAATAATAGGGCAGAACCCACTACTGAATACGTTAGACAGAAAACTGAGGACGACATTCAACCTTTTATTGGAGACAGATATATTGTAACTCATAATGGAATAATCGCAAATGATTTAGAATTAGAGAAAAAATATGAATTAAAAAGAAAAACTAAGATAGATAGTGCAATTCTTCCACTACTTTTGGACAAGACGTGGGACGGTAATCTTGAAGCACTAAAGGGAATATTAGAGCAAATCAAAGGAAGTTTTGCTTTGGTTATAGGAGATAAGAAAAACCCTGATAGAATATTTCTAGCTCAGAACTTTAAGCCATTATACATGGCTTATGACCACTCGTTGGAGTCCCTATTCTTTACATCTCTTGACGAATATTTTGATGCAAAACCATTCGACCCAGTAAATATAACTAAATTGGAACCATATTCGGTAGTAATGGTCACTTCGAATAAACTAATAACTACGTTGCCTATCATGGAAAAAAGAAAGAAGTATAGGGTACTTGTTGTGGCAAGTGGTGGGTTAGATTCCACTGTAGCAGCAACTAAACTTCTAAGAGAAGGTCATGAAGTTACTCTAATACACTTTAATTACCACCATAAGGCTGAGGAAAAGGAAAGAGAGGCCGTGAGGAAAATTGCCGAATATTTGCAAATACCACTGCTTGAAATAAATACAGATTTATTCAAAATAATAGGTCATGCCACGTTAATAAAGGGAGGAGGAGAGATAGTTAAGGATAGGAAAGGAGAAGAAGGAGCAGAGTTTGCACATGAATGGGTTCCTGCAAGAAATCTAATTTTCTTCTCTGTTTCATTAGCAATTGCCGAAGCCTATGGATATGATGCCATAGCATCTGGAATAAATTTAGAGGAAGCTGGAGCTTATCCAGATAACGAGATGGAATTCATAAGGATGTTAAATAAGTTAAGCCCATATGCAACTGGTCCAAACAAGAGAATTGAGATATTAATGCCAGTTGGTAATTTAGTAAAGCACGAAATAGTAAAGCTGGGATACGAAATTGGTGCCCCACTACATTTGACCTGGAGCTGTTATGAAGGTGGGCAAAAACATTGTGGGAAATGTGGGCCTTGTTATATGAGGAAGATGGCGTTTAGGATCAATGGACTTAAAGATCCAGTTGAATATGATGAAGAGTGATAGAATACTTTAATAACCATTTAGTTAGTAGTATATTTTATGTTGACGCCAATAGAATTTTTTGTTACAGTTGTGCTAATAAGTGCTCTTTCAGGTATACTAGGCGCTTTAACCGGTTTAGGTGGAGCCACGTTTTTAGTACCAATTTATACATTATATCTAAATGTGCCTATTGCCTATGCTTCTGGAGCTAGTCTAATCTCAACCATAGCAACCTCTAGTGGTGCAGCAAGTGCTTACGTTAAGGATAGAATAACTAACGTCAAAATAGGAATGGGACTTGAAATAGCTACTACAACAGGCTCTATAGCTGGAGCCTTAACAGTGGCCTATATTTACGCTCATCACTTGGAATTTATAGTATACATTGTCTTTGGAATTGTCTTACTTTCCCAGGTTTATGTACAACTTGCTAAGTCTAAATTTGAACTTCCTAAACCCATTAAGCCAGATTGGACAACTAGAGTTTTTGAGCTCTATGGGAAATATTACGATACAGTCCTAAAACAAGAGGTTGAATATCATGGTGTTAGATGGTGGTTAGGTGAAATAATTATGTTCTTTGCTGGTTTCATCTCTGGTTTGTTGGGAATAGGTTCCGGTGCGCTCAAGGTTTTAGGTATGGATTGGGCTATGAACTTACCGATGAAAGTTAGTACTACTACTAGTAACTTCATGATTGGCGTGACAGCTGCAACTGGGAGCTCAATTTACTGGATATTCGGATACATACAGCCATTTTTGGCAGCAGGTACTGCATTGGGTGTTTTAATTGGTGCGTTTGTTGGGACTAAAATATTAGTTAGAGTTACAAATAAAACTATAAGGTACATTTTTACTGCAATTCTCATCTTTCTAGGAATTCAAATGATACTAAGGGGGTTCGGATATGGACTTTAACAATATTATAGGTAATACGTTAAGAATAGGCGTAATAATTAGTGCAATAATAATAATTTTCGGAGTTGCTCTACTATTTGTGAATAATGGTTCAAACGGCTTTACTATCACTCAGATATCAAGTTCAAATTCAATTGTTAATAGTTCAATTTTCAAACCCTCTGAAATATTTAGTGGACTGCCTAAGCTATACGGTTTAGATTATATATACTTAGGCTTAATGGTTCTAATAGCTACCCCCGTACTTAGAGTGTTATTAGGGATTGCGCAGTTTGCGTCAGAGAGAAATAAGCTATATACAATAATAACTATAATTGTATTTTTTAATCTAATGTTTGCTATATTTCTATTGCCTATAATTATAGGTAAATAAAATCTTACCATCTTTCAGATATTTCATTCTTTTTTCCAAAATCTTAATATTCAAGTCCATGTACTCGGCAGCAACTTCCCTAGTAAATAATTTGCAGAAATTACTCTCAACTACCTCGGAGAAGCTTTCCTTAAGAATTTCAGATATAGTATTATGATCTATTGACGATAACAGTTCTATTCCATCTCTAAAATCATCCTCACTAGCCCACAAATTAAATCTACTTACCTTTTTATCTATGATTTGTATTATATAGTATAATGGTTTCCAAGCAGACAATGAATGTCCATGATCAATGATGAATCCCTTTCCGTTCTTTGATAGTACATGATCCTCTTTTAAATCTATGTTTAGAATCCATTCTTCAAATGCTAAACTCATCTTGATTTCATCTAAATTATATATATTCTGCTCTGTAGCTTTATCCGGTAAATAATCCATTAATAATCCTATTTCATCCCCATGTTTTATTAAAGACACTTCTAGAATAGGCAAACCCATTAGTTTACCAATTCTCGAAGCGAATAACTCAGATACAATTTCCAAAGCAACGTTTATATCTCTTTCTTTTTTGGTAGGCTTAAAGTATAATAACAATGCAGTGGTAAAAGATTGACCATAAATATAAAATTATCTTATAACACATCTACAAACCTTTTTAACACAAACTTATTTTACATTTAGTTATATTATAATATATATGGAAGATGTTAAACAGTCTGTAGAAAAAATAATAAAGGATAGGGAGTGGATAACATTTAATGACTTATTGAAATATATACCGTACCCTGCCCCAGAAGTTTACAATGCGTTGTCCCAACTTATTAAGGAAAATAAGGTAGGCAGAAGAGGGAGATATTTCTACTATATAAAGAGATAGCAAGGATTAGCTTTTGTTGTCTTCCCTTTTAGGTAAATTAAAATTGTATTTTATTGAAAGTATTCTCAATAAAAATGAACCCAGAAAAGCTACAAATAAACTATCATGATGTAAATAAGGAGTAGTGAAATAGTATATAAATCCACTAAGAAGGGCTGCAGTAGCATATATTTCCTTTGTAAGTACCATAGGAATTTCGTTTACAAGAACATCTCTTATCACACCTCCACCAGTGCCAACAATAGCCGCAATTAATCCAACTGATATTGGATTTAACCCATAAGAGTAAGCTAATGATGCACCTAATGTAGCAAAAGTTGAAAGTCCTACTGCATCACTTATCGCAATTATCATCTTTATAGGATTAGTCTGTAACCATTTATAGAAGTAAAAGACGAAAATGGAAATACCTACACTTAGTAGTAGGTAATTCAATTCCTTTAGTATCTGTGGTGGATATATGCCCAGTAAGATATCTGCAATTATACCTCCGGCATAACTAGTTATTACACCTAGAGTTACAACACCAAAAATATCTAGTCCCTTATTAGTTCCCTTAAGAGAACCAGAAATTGTAAATGCAATTATACCAATTATGTTAAGTAATTCTAGGATCATATACATTTTCAGAGAAACTCTTAGAAACTTATAATTTTTCCTCTAAGCTATCGCAAGCTTGCATATATTATAGGTTTATGATAATTATATTTTTATATTTTTAATTTTTAATTAAAAATTCTATATTATGTATAACGATAATATATATCAATGCTAGATCTAAAGAAAATCCACTTCTTCTACATAAAGAAATGATTGTTAAACGCTTAATTGATATGTTGGATATTTTTCATTAAGCTTACTATTATCTTTGTTTCAATTAGTGATCATATGTACAGTTTATGTTTGCAAGACCTCTTAACCCTATGCGAAAATTAACAAGTCCACAAAGCAGTTATTAAAAGATCTTCTAACTTACATTCAAAGTCTTGTTAAGTCAAATGCTCTATCGTATTCTAACGATAAACCATTTAACTTCATTATTTTCAACCTATGTAAAATTAACAGCATCATTAAATTACAGATTTTACCCTAACATGTTTTCTTTAGTTTCTAGTTTAATATATATTTTTCAGTAGCCTTAAGATTTTTATTAATAAGGATAAAGAAGAAAGAAGAAGTATTAATAGTATGAGTATTAAAGAGAGGACTAAGGCTAACTCCGAATAAATTGGTCTAAAAAACAATGTTAAAAGTAGAAAAGCTCTTATCATAATTTTAAAGATATTTTTATCTTCTTTTATTTCTTACTCTTAGGAGTACGGCAGCAATCACTATAATTATAACTATTATTACTATAATTGTTATTATGCCAATAGGTGATTTAAAGAACTGTTCATAGAATGGAGGAGATATTGTTACGTAGAATGTATCAGACTGCTCAAATGGAAATAGTGCACCAGTTTGATTCCATATCAAAGCAATTGCTAATGGGTAAGTTCCAGCAGACGCTCCACCACTTACATCGACTACAAAAGTTACATTTATTGCTTGTCCGGGTGCAATATCTCCAGCGAATACCTCAGATGCTGTTAATGCTTGCAATGGGTTTGATGAACTCACATGAGGATATATTAGATTGGAAGTTCCTAGCCTAACTATAACGTTCTTAGCTGTCGAATTTCCAGCGTTTTTAAGAGTTATTGTAATTGGCACGTTGCTGTCTCCTGCACTTAGTGAAGGATAAGAAACTCCTACTACTATCAGATTAGCCTTGGGATATATCTGTAATGGATATTGATACGTTTCTTTTCCACCATCATAGTTAATAGTAATGTTTACAATGTAGATTTTAGGCACTGTATTATTTGGAACATTAATAAGAAATGTGGCATTGATGGGGACTCCCACTGGTAGTGCTCCTAAGTGTAGTGGATTAGAAGATATAACTTGGAATGGTGATTGAATGCTCACGTTAGCGTTTTCCGCTATACCACCTCCAAAGTTTGTTAAAATTACCAATAATCTAACATCATAATAGCTAGGAAATACTTGAGGTGGAATAGTTACTAAATTTACTGAAATATTAGGTGAATAAATTGTTATTGGAACTGTTATTGTGGTTTGATGATTGAAGTAATATAGAGTTGCTGGTATGTAGTATACTCCTGGAGTTGCATTTGGAAACACACTTACAGTAACTGTTGCATAATTCTCTTGACCAGCTGGTACAATACCGATTTGTGCAGTGGCCTGATGGAAGATTAATGGATACTCTACGTTCTGGAAAACTAGGGTAGCATTAAGAATATTAACGTCACCAGTGTTTTTGAGTAAAACCGTTAAAGGTACATCAGTCTCACCTGAGGAGACCGTTATTGGGGATGTTACTTCTCCCCACAAGCTTTGAGCTTGTATTGTAACATATCCTAGGATATCAACAGTTATCATTATGTTTTCCTTAAATCCACCATAAGCCACTAGGGTTGCTGGTATGTAGTATACTCCTGGAGTTGCATTTGGAAACACGTTGGCCGTCACTGTTACGTAATTGTAGCTACCAGCGGGAACGAAACCAACGGAGGCGTTTTGCTGGAGGAATTGTATCGGATAATGAGATTGCAATATTAGGCTTACGTTTGATAGTAGGTTTTCACCAAGATTCTTTATCACTAGCGTTAGTGGTACATTGTTCTCACCCGGAGCTACCAGTATTGGATTAGATAAAGAACCCCATATACCCTCTACCGAAACTTGATTTAGTGACTCTATATATATTGGGACCTTTACATATTGTATCACACCATCGTAATACATCACTTTTGCGGTTATGTAGTAAACACCGGTATTTGTTACGTTAGGATAAACGTTTGCTAGTACTGTTACTGGTATAGGATAGCCGGCTGGGACGTTCCCAAGGGTTACATTGTTCTGTAGAAACTGTACCGGATACTGTGATTGTAGGAACAAGGTTGCGTTAGTTACAGTAACTATCCCAGAGTTTTGTAGTATTATTGTTAGTGGGATGTTGTTTTCTCCTGGTCCTACTACCATTGGGTTTGATGTTGTTCCCCATACTGATGATGCGGAGAAATTAACATAGCCTAAAACGTAGACTGGCATTTCAAAAGTCTGCATGAACCCTCCATCGTATGCCACTAAGGTTATTGGTACGTAATATACTCCAGGTGTTACGTTCTTATAGACGTTTGCTACTACTGTAACGTAATTATAACCTCCAGCTGGTACGAAACCTATCATTGTGTAATTTTGGAGGAATTGAATTGGATAGTGAGATTGCAATATTAACATGACATTGGATAGTAGGTTCTCGCCAAGATTCTTTACGTAAATAGTGAGGGGAAGTAAAGTTTCACCAGGCGCAGCTACCATCGGGTCTGATGGTGTACCCCATGCGTCCTCTAGTGACACTTGATTAGATGATCCTATATCAATAGGTACTAATACTGTAGTAGTCGCATTATGATAGTATATTACATTTAGCTTGATGTAATACAAACCTTCAGTTGCATTAGGATATACTGAAGTCATTACAGTTACCTCTCCATAATATCCTGCTGGTATTGCGGAAATTGTAGCGTTATTTTGTAGGAATCCAACTGGAAACTGTGAGTTTAGTTCTAATGTTATATTGGTGACTAACGAATTACCTAAGTTTTGTAGTATTATTGTTAGTGGGATGTTGTTTTCTCCTGGTCCTACTACCATTGGGTTTGATGTTGTTCCCCATACTGATGATGCGGAGAAATTAACATAGCCAGCTATTACTACTGGTACTAAAACATCATAAGTTACTTGGGTACCAGAGGTAGTGATACCTTGAACTACAACTACATCAGTATATGTACCAGTCTTAGCAGTACTAGCTATATCAAACAAGTAAGTAACATTTACTGTCTGTCCTTGATTCCACAAGGGTATGTGTGTAAGTTCAGTTCCATTATTATAGGGGTAAAGGTAAAACGGATAAGTATCTGCAGGGGTTATTGTAACCTCAGTTAAGGTTTGACCTAAGTTAATCAAATGAAAGGTTATTGGTACCTCAATTTCGCCGGGTGTTATCAACTCACTACTTGTCGCATATCCTTGAATAGGAGTGGATTGTGAGGATAGTGGTAATGTTAAATATGTTATAGGAGATAATATTACAAAAAGTAATATTATCAAACTCTTTTTCACCGAAATCACCTTCAAAAAGATATATCTAAATGCTTTTAAGTGTTTTCCTTCTTCCGTTCTTTATAGTACTAAGAACGACCATAGATGTAATATTACCATTTGAAGAGAAATTCTGAAATTAAAAAATTATGGCCGAAATTATATAATGTATAATTCTTTTTGTAACATGTTTAGTGTTTTCCCATAACCTTTTTTTACTACTACTTCGTCTTCTATCCTTATCCCAAATTTGCCTGGTAGATAAATTCCAGGCTCTATAGTAAACACCATATTTTGCTCTATTACATCATCGTTATCCGGCGAAATATATGGATCTTCATGAACGTCGATTCCTATACCATGTCCAGTTCTGTGAATAAAATAGTCCCCATACCCTTTATTAGTTATGACTTCTCTAGCAAAATAGTCAATTTCCTTTGCTCTCATACCTTCTCTTACATGCTTTTCAGCCTCTTCATTCGCAGTTTTAACAATTTCGACAATTTCTAAAATTAAAGGATCATTAGGTTTACCTAAGGAGAACACTCTTGTGGTGTCAGTAGAGTAGCCATCATGCTTTATCCCATAATCTATAACTATTGCCTCACCTCGTTTTACCTTTTTATCACTACATCTTAAGTGAGGCATAGAAGAGTTAGGACCGGAGGTTACTATTGGATCAAACGATATATTACCCGCCTCTTCGATCAAGAAACTCTTTAATTTTCTCTCTATTTGGCACTCTGTCATATTTTCCTTTATGTTCGATACAAATTCTAAAATAAGTTGTTCCGCTTTCTTAACACCTTTCTCCATTTTTTCTAATTCCTCATCATCCTTTACTTGTCTAAGCTTTCCCAATATACGTGAGGCTCTGCCTATTCTTCCAGGTTTGAATCTATTTAGTATTTCTATAGTAAATAGCGAGAAGGTTGTATCGTCAATTAAAACATTAGAATTTTCCTTCAAATTTAGCTTGGAGTAAGGATCCTCTCCGTCTCTGTAGACGATAAGCGGAAATTGCTTTAATTGCTCCTCATAAAGTTTTGGTACAAGTAGAAAATAATCGTCTCTGGTAATGAAAAGTAAAAGTGGCCTTTCCATTTGTTCCTCAGAAAATCCTATTAAATAGTACATATTGCTAGTAGTGCCAGTTATTAAGTAATCTGCATTAGCTCTCTCCAATTCTTTTTGTACTCTCTGTATTCGATTCATGTTTTAAACTTAAATAGACGTGTTATAAAAAGATAGGCTAAATGATAACTATTGTTTATGATGATATATACAAGTATCATGCTCCAAAGGGGTATCACGTTGAGAATCCCAGTAGAATAGACAAGGCATTATCTGCAATTAATCAACTTAAGGTTAAGTTCAAAAAACCTATTAAAGTTGATGATCCACAAATAATACATTCGGAAGATTACGTTAAATTAGTTGAAAAACACTCCAAATTAGAAGAGAACTTAGACGAAGATACTTATACTAATAGGTACACCTATGAGTCCGCACTTTATGCAATGGGTGGTGCATTAGAGGCATTTGAGACTAATGGTTTTGCATTAGTTAGGCCACCTGGTCATCACGCTGGAGTTAACGGTAGAGCGTTTGGTGCTCCTACCCTAGGTTTTTGCATTTTTAATAATGTAGCATATCCCATTAAGAAGTACAAGCTAAAGAGAGTTGCAATTATTGATTTTGATGTGCATTACGGCAATGGCACTCAAGAGATTTTTTATGATGATCCAGATATTTTGCATATTGATGTGCATCAAGATCCTAGAACTATCTATCCTGGAAACGGTTTCCCAGATATGATAGGCGAGAAAGATGCAGAAGGGACGAAGATTAACTTACTAATTCCTCCTTTAGGTAGTGACGATTTATATGAGGAATTAATTCCAATTATCCAGGCAATTTTAGATGACTTCAAACCAGCAGTTATCGCTTATTCTGCTGGATTTGACTCTTACATGGGCGACGGTCTAGCATCAGTGAACGCTACTGAATACACATTCTATAGTTTTGGAGTACTCAGTAATAAATTCACTAAAAAGTATGCAGTTTTAGAGGGGGGCTACGATAAAGGTTTAATAAAAGGTTTAAAGGCGTTTTTAGAAGGATTTGCAAACATAAAAATGGAGTATAAAAAATATCAGTCAAACGATTCGGTGAGATCCAGATTTATGAATTATCTGAGTGAAGAGAAGAATATTTTGAGGAATTATTGGAGTATTTAGTATTAGCAAGTGTAATAACATTTTAGTGCTATATTATATGCTGCGTTATAATCTCTATCCGCTTTATATCCACATGCTGGACATACAAATAGCGAGCCTAATATTTCACCTTTCTTGTATCCACACTTTGCACATACCCTTGATGTGTTATATGGGTCTATTTTTCTATATCTAATACCTCTTCTTCGTATTTCGTTCTCTAGCATATTCTGTAAAGCTCTTAATCCTTTACCCGTTTTGGTCTCAAAATATTCCAAATTCTCCATCGCAACTACTTTTGGTTCTAAATCTTCAATAAAGCTTACAGCTTCGTAAATAATTCTTTTAGCGTTACTCTTCATTTCTTCTAACTTAATAATTCCTTGATTTTCACTTAAGAAATTTGCAAATTTCTCCATAAGTTTAGGCTCATCAAAGAATCTCACTTTCCATGGTTTGGTATCTTTTATTGCAACAATTGTTATTAGATGCCGTAAGCCTAGGTCTAATCCAACTATGCTAGGATTCTCTCGATAAGCTAAATAAACCCTTATATCAGTATCCCTGTACTCTACTATGGCATATAACGGTAGCCTAGAATCACTCTGTATTTTTACTAAAGTGTTATACTCCTTTATCTTTACTACATCATTACTAACTAATTCTATCTGTAGTGGGCCATCTCTAGGGATTCCTCCAGTGAGCACTGAAGATACAATAGATTTGGGCAAGGTAGGGGGTGGGTCCACTTTTTCCTTAATCCCTTTCTTTTTCAATGCGTCAACATAGAGCTTGTAATATAAAATTTCCTTTTGAATGTCCTTTAGTTTACCATAATCCATAACTTTTGCTTCTATGAGACTCTCCTTCATAAATAAATATTATAATCTTCATGCTTAAGAATTTATACCTCTTAAAGATGTATAATACTTCCCATTATAAGTTCCTCTGCATCTACTCCTAGATAATATTTTATTGTTGATGAAAAGATGTATCTTTTATTGTCTGTATATAGCTTGTAATACTCTTCATTAGTCTCTTTTGATAATCTATTCCTATTATAATAATATCCAATTAGAATAGAGGGTCCTTCCTTCTTATTGTAATAAATCAAACTTGAATTTAAGCTCGTAGAACAGTCCTTCAGTTTATCTAGAGTTATTGCATACGCGTCAAATGGAGACATATTACTCTCTATTAAAGTCTTAATCTCTTCTAGAATTAGATAGCTATCTGTGAATGGTCTATTGCTATCTTTAAAGCTTGTTCTACTAACTGAACCATTATGAGCAAAGTAGAGATCATAGATGTTTGCTCGCATGTAATAGGGATGAGCGTGAGATAGTCCGGTAAGAAATTTCCTACCGGCTTTTCTTGCATGAATAACTCCAACTATGTCCTCTCCCTTGGCAATATCAATTAGATAACTGATGTTAGGATCCTCATATATTGGATCTTCTGATCTATAATAAATTACCTTCCATTTATCATTTCTCTTGAGAAATATACTTAGACCCCATCCATCTGGATGACTTCCATATTTAGAGAAAATATCATTTCTACTTGCCCTTATTAATGCATTTACGTATTCTTTTGAAATTTCGCCCTTAGTATGAAAAGCCAAAATTCTACACATTTAATGACAACCCGTCAAAAGCAATATTTATTTTATTATTAGCAAGGCTTATTATTTTTTCTTCAATTTCGGCCGGAATGTGTGTAGCAAAAATTCTCTTATTGCTAAATAACTCAAATATTTGTTTTATTGAAGTATGTCCCCAAATACTACAGTCATCTACACAAGTTGTTTCATGAATGATCAAATCAACATCTTTTATGTTTTCTAGTATAGCATTACAAGGTTCTTTAGTATCACCAGTATATAATACTCTCGTATTTCCATCGCTTATAATGTAGCTAACGGCATAAATCGAGTGACAAGCTTGAATCGAATATATTTCCATTTCGTCAATTTTACCGCTGGGTAAGTCGCTTTCATATATTTTAGCCGAAATATTATTTCCTATTCTAGTGTATATGTTTAGGACTTCTGAAAAGCCTTTGGGAGAATAGATTACTAATTCGGGGATTTGTCTTATTTTCCTCTGGACTAAATAGTCAAAAACTCCACTGAAATGATCAATATGCAAATGAGTAATAAAGAGAGCTTTCGGATGTATTCTTAGATCTTCTAATCTTAACTCAGCCCCAGGACCTAAGTCAAGAAGTACTTTATCGTTAATTAATATACTGGACTTAACCCTTTTTAGCCCTAGACTAGAACCAGCTCCAGTTCCAATAAAGGTAATTTTCATAGATCCTCTCGCTCCGTTATATCTACAAAATCTAGATCACAAAATCCTGCTATGCAATGTTCCTCTTCTTTTCTATCACTTTTCATTTTACGCTTTGTCGATTTCTTCAAGAAATCTCACCACCTCATCTAATTTTGGTCCTAAAGCTCCTATCTTAGTTACGGAAAGCGCTGCAACCTTATTCGCATATTCAACTGCAGTCTCAAGGTCATACCCCTTTTCTAAATACACGGAAAGCGCTGCATTAAATACGTCACCAGCTCCCGTTTCATCGATAACATTTACTTTAGGAGCTGGTATAAGTACCTTTTTTCCGTCTCTAGTTGCCAGAAGTGCTCCTCTTTCCCCTAGCGTAACTATCACCGCCTTTTTTACTTTCTTTAGCAATAGATTTAAACCATATTCGAAATCGTCAGTATTTACTAACTCTTTGAACTCTATTTCATTAGGTGTTATAATATCTACTAATGACAAAATTTCAGTATCTTTAAGGTTAGCTGGGGCGGGATTAAGTATTTTTATTCCGTTAAACTCCTTTGCTGCCTTTTTAACTACACTTTCCCTTATTTCCAATTGCATTAATAATATGTCACCCTCGAGGCTATTATTTAAATCGTCTTCTGACAAATAGTAATTTGCACCTCTGTTTACAACAATGATATTTCTTCCTTTCTTGTCAACGAATATATATGCAGTTCCAGTGTTTATACCACTCTTTACTTTCACTTTAGATACGTCAATATTTTCTGATTTCCAAAATTCGATCGCATCAGTTCCATGTTTATCATCTCCCACTGCAACGATTATTTTAACATGGCTTCCTAATCTTGAAGCTGATACTGCCTGATTTGAGCCTTTACCTCCATGCGTTATGTATAATTCATCAGCTATTACAGTTTCTCCAATTTCAGGTATTTTATTAACTTTCAATATTACATCAACGTTGTAACTTCCTACTACGATTATCAACCTATAGCTACCTCTTTTAACTTTCTTATTAACTCATCCTTATCCTTGGCTATAATTAATACCATATTATCTCGTAGTATTGCGTCCCCATTAATACCACTTTTATTTAATTTTATTTTACCTTTTTCCGCAGCGTCTAATATTTTATCAGTAAATGGCAATAATATTCCTATTTTCTCATCTGGTGTTTCTCTCATGATTCTAGTTATCTCGTTATTTACATTATTAAGTATCGGTCCATCAATCTTCAGCTTGTCCAAATATTTTATTAATCCTCCAGCTAAACTTAATACATCATTATACTTTGTCATATATGCCACATTTACTTTCGAGGTATCGTTAATTAGTTTAAGTATAACGTTAAGATTAGACTCTAAGTACCAAAGTAAGTTTTCTAGCTGATTTCTTCCTTCTTCTCTCTTCACTATGGACTCTATAGGGGCAAAGGGATCTACTGGTCCATATCCTCCTCCTAAGTCCAAACCGTATTTGACTGTCATTGTAGCGAATTTTTTAGCTCTTATTAATGCATCTTTAAGTTTGTATCCCAAGGCAAGATATGCAGTTATGGAGGCAGAAAATACGTCTCCACTACCATGTGTATTTTTAGTACTGATGTAATCACCTTTTAACTCTATTTCTTCTCCGTCAATTATGGCGTAATCTACTCCATTAAATCCTTTAACTACAACATTCCCATACTTAGAATAAATTTCCCTTGCCGCTTTTATAACATCATCTTGACTATTAATCTTTGTCTTATTTATTATCTCAGCTTCATATCTGTTTGGAGTAGATATTATGGCCTCCTTCATCGCCTTTTTTATTTGCTCCGAGATATCCTCTGTTACCAATAATGATCCAGATTTCGCAACCATCACTGGATCTAAAACTAGTTTTATGTTATACTCTCTAATTTTTCTCAGTACAAGTTCTACCACTTTACCAGAAGCTAACATTCCAGTTTTGGCGTGAGTTGGATGTAAATCTAGGCAAACCGCATCAAACTGAGCTTCAATGAAATCTAATGGTATCTCTAATACTTTTGTAACTGTTCTTGTATTCTGTGCTGTTAAACCGGTTATTATTGTTGTACCAAAAACTCCTAATGCGCTAAACGTCTTTAGATCAGCCTGTAATCCAGCACCTCCTCCACTGTCACTCCCAGCTATTGTGGCAACTACTGGTCTAGTGTGCACAATTTAATTATATCGATGAGAGATTTTAATTTTAGGTTAGTTTAGCTGGGCAAATGACGGAAAATATGCAATATTTACATTCCCAGTTGAATCTAGGTGAGTTTTGTAACATTATTGTATCCTCTGCAAGTCTTACTATTGTTGCTTCATCTAAAGGTTCGTTTATTTCATACTCAGCTATCCTATCTGGAGTTATGTAAACTAGTATACCTTTTTCTGCACTAAATAACCATAAATATATCTGTAGCTGCATTTTATGATGAATTAGAGGTAATCCTTTATCACTTCTAGAAGTTTTTATCTCAATTACAATACTCTTCCCGTTGTCATTTCTAATTATTGCATCGGCTCTTCCTTTAATTTTATAAACTTTACCTCCGACGTTAATTTCTCTCAGAGTTTCAACTTCAGTTTCTGCATTAAAGTTCCCTTTTAATACGCTTTCAAGACCGAGATGCAATATGTCCCCTAAAATAGCTGAAGGCGCGTAAACCTGAGAGATTGCAAGCTCCTTGTATTCACTCTCATATCTTACTCTTCTGGGGCATCTTACTAAATCTGTTACATATATCGTATTCTCTTCCTTTACATGGCTTAAATGTTCTTCTAATTTCTTTTTAAGTAAAAATTCAGTTATCATCCCATGACCTCCCCCGTAACCTTGGCACTTCTTTCAGTTTTTACCCACACTCTAGGTGCTCTTATTAACTCTAAAAATATTGCAGTGAAGTTTAGTGCGACAATAAAGTTCATATAAACGAACGAAGGAATCATATAGAAATACTCTATCATATGTCTCCTTGCTATTAAGATTATAAGTAATAATGAAAGCAGAGAGGCTAAAGAAACTAAGCTTGCTGCGACAATGTATAGGGAAGAAGAGTATACTAATACTAGAGAGTAATTCACCAGATTTAAGACCATAAAGAATGGCGTAAGCACTATTAGTATACCGTCTATTATTCTTAAATCGATCTTTCTAAGTTTGCCTAATTGCACTTCTAAATGCCCTCTATACCATCTTAATCTTTGCCTAATTAAAACCCTCAAGCTAACTGGAACTTCCCTCCAACTAATAGTTGTGGGAGAATAAACGATCTTACAGCCTTTATTAACGATTTTGAGGCTAATATCTAGATCTTCAGTGAGAGAATATTCATTCCATCCGCCTAACTCCATAATTATACTTTTCCTTATGAAAGAACAAGTTCCTTCAATTGGTACAAAGAGCCCAACTTTAGCTCTTCCAGCTATTGAATATTCATATATTAATTCCTCAATAGCAGCTAATCTACTTGTTACACTTTCCCTCACATTTATTGGAACTAATTTTCCTTGAACTGCACCAACGGTAATATCCTCAAATTTTGGTTCAACGTACTCCAAAATATCTAATCTTGGTACTGTATCTCCATCGAATATACCTATAATTTCTCCCTTACTAATCCTTAAGGCAAAATTTAACGCTCTACTTTTCCCATTCGGTACGTTAGCTCTCGGAAGACTATAGCATCTTATAAGGTTGTTATACTTTATCTCGTACTCTTTACAAATTTGGAAGGTTCTATCAGTAGAACCATCTTCTACTACTATTATTTCATATTTAGACTTGTCATATTCTAGATTTACGAGCCGATCTAATAATCTAGGAAGCACTCTTTCCTCATTTTTGACTGGAACTATCAGACTAAATGTTATTCCACTATGATTTTTGCTCTCGAACGGTTTCCACGTTACCCCGAGTATTGATAATATACCATTATACACAGTCCACGAGGATACTATACCACTTAACGTTATTAGCAGAATATCCAGCATTATTTTTCATACCACGTCTTATAATATATTTTTGT